>CAYZGP010000064.1:0-14838 GCA_964478065.1 uncultured Pirellulaceae bacterium | reverse complement strand
CAATTTCCACCCAATTCAATGTCTCTCTCCGAAAACAAGCTTCAGAAATTTCGCACAACGATCGACATGATCGATCAGAAACTTGTTCGAACGATCAACCGTCGAGGCCAGATGGCCGTTGAGTATTCGAAATGGGAAAAATCCAATGCCGGTTATCTGGGCTGCGAAGACACCGCGAAACTGATTCACGCCACCCTCGAAAAAAATACCGGGCCGATTCCAAACACGGCGCTCAAAGGCGTCTATCGGGAAATCTACAATGGAGCTTACTTTCTCGGTCGCTCCATGCGTGTTGGATACCTTGGGCCTCACGGCACGTTCAGCCATTTGGCGGCTTCGCAGTTTTTTGGAGACCAAGTTGACTATGAAAACCTCCGCGCACTCGAAGGCGTTTTTGAAGAAGTTTCACGCGGCCACGTTGATTTTGGCTTGGTGCCAATCGAAAACAGCATCGGAGGAGCGATCATTGAAACGCTCGATTCGTTTTCAAAGTACTTTGATCGATTGACAATTTGCGGTGAAATTCGGTTGGCGATTGGGTTTAGCTTGATGGCAAAATGCGAACTCAAAAACGTCAAAAAAATCTATTCCAAATCCGAGGCCCTCGCGCAGTGTACAGATTGGCTTGATGCGAATCTTCCCAATGCGGAACGGATAGCGGCCCAAAGTACCGCGGCTTCTGCAGAGATCGCTGTGCTGGCCGACCCCAACGACGGCATCGCAGCGATTGGGTCAATGAAAGCAGCAGAGATCTATCGGCTTGAAACACTTAAAGAAGGAATCGAAAACTGCTCAAATAATGTAACGCGATTTTTGATTCTTTCGCGCAAGCCACCGTTGCCGACGGGCAATGACAAAACTTCACTGATGTTTACGTGTGCTGACCGGCCTGGTTCGCTTGTCGATATTTTGGCCGTGTTCAGGCGAAGCGGAATCAACCTCAGCCATATTGAAAAACGACCGGCCCGCGAACTTGGAAGCGACTATACTTTTTTCGTCGACATGCTGGGTCATTCCAAAGAGGGCAAAACGGCGGAGATACTTGGCGAAGTCCGCGCCCACTGTAAAAATCTCTTCGTACTTGGGAGCTTCCCAGTTTACGATGAAAATTTACGATTCCAATTAAACGAGCCAGAGAATCAATTTCAATCTCTCGAAGCGTTGAAGCAGGCGGTCGACGAAACGGATTTCGAAATGATTTCGCTGATCAACGAGCGAGCCAAAACGGTCGTCCAAGTCGGCGAATTCAAACGAAAATCAGACGTCCCAATTTACGCGCCGCACCGAGAGGCCGCGGTGTTGAGCAAGATCAAATCGCTTAACGAGGGCCCGTTGTCTGACCAGACGATGGAATCGATTTATCGTGAGTTGATGAGCGGTAGTTTTGCTTTGGAGAAACCACTCAGCATTGGCTTCCTTGGGCCAGAAGGCGAGTTTTCTCATCTCGCGGCGATTCGACAGTTCGGGTCAAGTGTTGAGTTCAAAGCTTCACGGGCGATACAAACGGTGTTTCAGCAAGTCGCCGATGACAAAATTGATTATGGTTTGGTGCCAGTCGAAAACAGTTCGGTTGGCGGAATCAACGCGACGCTGGACTCGTTCATTGATTTTCACGACCAGCTAAATATTTATGGCGAAGTCAAACTGCAAATTCATTTTTGTTTGTTGGCCAATTGTAAGCCGGAACAGGTTCGCAAAATCTACTCCAAACCCGATGTGTTTCAGGAGTGCCGGAACTGGTTGAGTACGCAATATCCTCAAGCCATCCGAGTTCCAACTGAGAGTACTGCGTTGGCAGCGCAGAAGGCTAGAGAAGAAACGGATGCGGATCCGAATTGCGGAGTAGCCGCGATCGGTTCAACCTTGGCCGGGGAAATTTACGGGCTCAAACCGCTTTTCGAAGCCATCGAAGACAGGCAAAGCAATATTACCCGGTTCCTGATTCTTTCAAAAAGCCAAACGTTGATTTCGGGCAACGACAAAACGTCGATCATGTTCCAGACAGAAGATCGCTCCGGAGCGTTGGTCGATGTGCTGGAAGTTTTCAAGCGCAATTCGATTAATTTAACGCACATCGAAAAACGACCCAGCCGCGAAGTGAATTGGGATTACACATTTTTCGTAGATCTGATCGGCCATCGCGAAGAAGAAAACATCGCTCAAGTGATTGGTGAATCGCGGGCGCATTGTAAGAACTTGGTCGTGCTGGGGAGTTTTCCAGCTTGCCAGAGAGTGCTTTAGGAAGTGCGCAGTTGCCAAGTGAACTTTGATTGCGTAGCTTAAGAAGCGTTCCTTATCATTTAACACCAATCGTTAGCGGCAAAAATCGCGAGCAGCAGGGGAGTTTCAGTCATGAGTTTGAAGCTATATATCGTCGCAACATTGTTGTCGTTGTCTGCGATCACTTCGTCGACATTTGCTCTCGGTCCATTTGAACCACTGATGTTGATTTCGAATTACGGTTCGAATTTCCAGGATGAACTTCCAGCCTCAAAGTCAATCGAATGGAATGGCAAAGAACTTGATGTTATCAAGACGTACAACAAAGTAGCCGGGAAAATGGGAAAAATTGGCGACACCTTAGTGGTTGTGCCCGACGACGAACCAAATCAACGTCTGCTGATTACCGGACCTCTTGCAAACCAGAAGTTTTATATTGAAGGAACAAAGGTCATCTTTAGCGGCTGGTCGGCTAATCCTCCACCGAACGTTCGGCTGAAGGGCACTCCTTTTGAACTGGGTTTTCTGAGTTTGAAAGAAGAAAAGAAGACAGAGGAAAAAGAAGCAACTGACTCGAAGCAACAACTCAACACGACTACCTGGATCGTCGTGCGTCATGCCGACCGGGAAGGAAGCAAAGATGCGTTAAGTGAAGCGGGCAAAATTCGCGCGGCAAAATTAGTCGAAATAGCCAGCCTGTTACGTGTTACCGAAGTTTATTCGACTGACTGGGTCCGTACGAAAACGACGGCACAGCCAACGGCTGATAAACTTGAACTGGAAGTGCAAACTTACAAGAAACACGATGAGAAAACGCTTGCCGCTCTCAAACAAAAACACGCTGGCGGCGTCATTCTAATGGTCGGGCATTCAAACACGATCGGCCATATCGTCAACGGGCTTGGCGGCAAAGGCGATTTCTCTGTCGGCCATGATGACTATGACGATCTGTTTATCGTTACAACAGACGATAAAACGACTCGCGCTCTAAGGCTGAAGTTTGGCGATTGAGTTGTCTTGAATCATGAATTGACGGGACGTAATCCAACCAAACACAATGAAAAAGCCCCGAATACACATGCTAAAAATCCTATTCATGCGGATTCGATAATTCTCTATACTCCCAGCCTAATCCATGGAGAATTGCTATGTTTTCATCAAGATTCTATCAAATTGTTGTCCTTGCCTCTGGTTTGTTTATCGCAACTCTTTGCGGATGCCGCGCAAGTCAAGCCAGTCCTGCACTATCTCAACAGCCCGGCGTTGTTTCCAATCAACCAAACTTTGGTCGCCAACTTGGGCAGCGCGCGGGCAATATTGCTGTAAACCGACTTATCAACGAAGGTATCACTCGGGTCATTAGCGGACTGTAGTCTGACGCGCGTTTGAGAACCTCGCCAAGAAAGCGTACGCTTGCACCTCCGTGCCGCGATGCACCAAGCCGATATGCGCGTCTACGCGCAGCAAACATTTAGCTGCAAATTTCAGGCAGTAATCAATCTTTAGGCAATTGTTTGGTAAAGCCACATTTCCTTGAAGTTCGTACAACCTTTAGTCCGATAAACAGGATTAGTGAAAGTTTAAGCTCAATTTTCTTCCACTGACACGGCGTTTCTTCTCCCACCATTCTCGTCCCATTCGAGACGTTGAAGCCATGAAATTTCTATCACTGTTGATACCTGTGCTGTTGCTTTGCATATTTGTTGGGTGCGCAACGACTTCTTCGCTCGGCGACCAAATGGTCGATCGAGGCAAGTCAGCCAAGAAGTTTGGCAATGACTGGAACAAAGGTGAACGTATGGTCAAGAAAGGCGAACGCTACCTGGCAGAAAGCAAGAAGCTCATGCAGCAAAGCGGAAAGAACGCCGAGAAAAGCGAATCTATGAAATCTGAAGGCGAAGAACTGGTCACTCAGGGGCAAGCCCTCATGGCAAAGAGCGAATCTGCCTACCGCACTGAGTTTGCTGATTCTCAATAGCGAATCGATGCGGCAACAATCGTTGCGGCAACAAAGACCACGGCCCTCGGCCCTCCAAACTCAGCGCTCTTCCTAGTCGTGTCCTGCAAATTTGCTTCTGTATTCAGTTGGAACGGAAATTGGTTCACTGAACAGGGACCAGTGCGCTATTCCTCTCCAGCAATTTCAAAATCCGCACTGTCCGTGCCGCCTTCGGGAATCGTGTATTTAACTTGCAGATTGGGTCTGAGCTTGGGACGTGAAGCCAGCTTTTGCTTTACATCAGCAATTTTCGCTTCGTACTTCGCCACCAATTCTGGGTCGTCTCGCGATTCCGAAAGTGCCCTCTCAAGGTCTCGCATGGTGTATGACCGGATGTCGGCCCAGTCGACCCCAACATTGTGAACTCCGACAACAGCTCCAGGCTTCCCATCCCGCGTTTCCAGGGTATAGAAACCTTCCTCATCCGTGACTCCCACCGAAAAAGGGCCAGGTTCCCGGGTGTTATCTGTTTCGGCGGGGCTGAAAACCAACCGAATTCCAGAAATCGGCTCGCCTGCGTAAGTGACTTTTCCAGAGACTGGTGGGTACGACGAACCACAGCCAACACAAACGCAGACGAATGACAGAACGACCAACGTTCTGAACAGATTCAAATTCACAATGAGATCCTTAAAGCTTTGAATTCGCTCAAATAAATAACCGTTAGCCGAACAACCGACTCAGGACTAAAATTCAGCGTTTGTCACTTGACCATCAGCCATAACAGTCATCCTGATCAACGTGTCATAAGCGGTGTTGTCCGCAAGAAATTGAATTGAGCCATCTGCCAATCCAACATTGACTCCTCCAGGATGGAAGCTGACGGTAAATCCTTCTGTTGGACGGGTTCCGTTGATCCCAAATTCACTTGCGCCTGAAGGATTCAAATCTTTGATAAGGCCGATGTATGCGGTAGTCCGTGAGCCAGTTTCACCGTTGCGAATTTCATCTCTCTGGTCACGAGCTCGTTCCAGACGTCCGCCCCAAACCGCACCGAAAGTTGTAAACGGATCCGGCCCGGTAAAGCCCGCCTGCTCTTCTGAGATGCTTGAGCGCTCACCCATGGCGATAACATTGCTACTACCGTCTACGAGATCGCGGAAACCTGTTCTGGAATTGTTGCCAAACATCCCCCACTGCATTGCAGAGTTTTCAAATCCAGCGCGGTTCAACTGCAAAACGTCACCCGTGGAATTGTTAGGGTCAAGCACTCCAGCAACAGGAACATAATTTGTTTTCGAGTGCATGAATCCACGTTCAAAAATGTTCACATGAGTCCAAGGCGCATTGAAGTTACCAGTAGGAGATACGTCTGACGGACAGATGAATCCCGGAATAATATTGGAAACGATTGGAACCCCGTCTGCATCAAGAGCGTCCAAAGCATCTAAATCCCAACTGTTGGTCCCAGTTGCAAAAACGGAAGACAAATTGTTCTGCTCAATAAATGGCAGGATAAAGATTCCCCATGCATACTGTCGACCCAAAGTCGGATCACTGGGGCGCGGCCAGATTGGTTTGGCTGTGCGCTTGTTAAGAGTACCAGCATCGTTTTTGCCAGGAGGAAATACTCCATGTGCACTTTCGTAATTGTGCATCGCCAAAACGGTTTGTCGCAAGTTATTGGCGCACTGGGTTCTTCGTGCCGCCTCTCTGACTTGCTGGACTGCTGGCAACAACATTCCAATCAAAATGCCAATGATGGCGATTACCACCAATAGCTCAACCAAAGTAAAGCCGTTCGGCTTGGATTTATTCATTACTCACTCCGTAAGTTGTGTCGGCGCTCGTGAAACAACGTATAAAAAATAGAGAGCCGAAACTGACTAAGAAAATTGACAAGAGGAATCGGATACAAGACCCTAAGAGGTCCCATATCGCACTTCCTTACTGATTTGGGGTAAATATCTTAGATAATTTTAAGGAACGATAACACTAAATCATAGAACAAAAGCTCAAAAAGCAGCAATCTTGAGCACAAAGCACATCTAACGCTTCTCCTACCACTTGTGCGTTATCGCACTATTTTGCAGGACATTGACGCAATTCCTCAGCTAGCGACCGCATAAGCCGTTAAACACCCCATGTATTGTCAGTTGTTTTGGGGAAACTTTTTGGCTTCGTGACCTCAAAAACTGGTCGCCAAATTCTGTGACTGTGCCGGTGACGCCGATCATCACACCCGCTTTCTGTGGATAAGTTGTTCAGTCGGGTTCATTTACGTTAGATAGCCCCGCTATTTCTTTGCGGGCACCTCAAAGGATTCGAATTTCTCAACCTCGATCGTGCCGCCTTCGACAGCGACGCCCAGGGTTCCTTCGTTCAAAAAGAAGGCCCCTTCGTGTTCATAAAGAACAAGGCCATTCAAGTAAACACGCGCCGTGCCATTTTCGTTCACCACCACCACTTCGTACCATTGACCATGTTCAAGTTTCAGATGCGACAGAGGCACGTAACCTCCATTAGTCAATGACAAGTAGGTGCTCCAAGTTGCAAAGTTGATATGGCTTTTGGAATCCTTCGTTCGATTGAGCATGACAGAAACTGCCCTGCCTTCAACAAGTCGGAATTTGACTCGTACGCCAACGTTGACCGGAAACTTGCGCTCGGTTGCAAGAAAGCTCCAAGTCGATTTGTCGGTGCCTGTCAGGAGCCCATTTTTTACGCTCCAATTCGCCTTGTCTTCGGTCGCCAGCCCATCGAGTGACTTGCCGTCAAACAGAGCGGTTTTTTTGGCCGACGCATACTTTTCGGGCATCGCACCGAGCTTGGCCAGGATGTGCTCCCGGTCCTTTGGTTGAACCGTTTTGCGTTTAAGCCATTGTTGCCAATCACGCTCCAAGCGACGAAACGTTTTGCCAAATTCCATGTGGGCTTCCGTCGAATTGACATACCAGCGTTTGACTTTTTCGATTCCGAATTCCTCAATCAAGTAACCGACAAAAGAACCTGCCACGTGGTAGACGTGTACCCTTGGGGGTGCGCCGCCAGGCCATGACCGGCGTAGCTCAACCAGATTCGGAAGTCGAGACGTTGACTGATAAACGGCTGCCCAAGAATGGATTGGAATGTTTTCGTCATGCTCCGCCAGGATAGTGGCCAATCCTTCGACAGCAAAATTGTCAGTGACTTTATCTTCGTCGTTGGGAAACTGTAACGCAAAAATATGCGTAAGCTCATGAACGCTATTGAATTCAATGGCTTGATGCACACTGACTGTGCCTGTGGAAAAAGCAACCGCCCCAGTACCCGTCGTCCTTTGCAAATCCGCGACATCTCGGTACAGGAAGATATGCACACGGCCTTTGTATTTCATGCGAAGCAAGCTTTCACATTCTTCGAATTTCTCAACATTGGCTTTAACCACTTTCGCAAGCGATTGGTCATCAAGGTCACCTGGACGATAGTGAAAAATGATCTTGGGAGTTTCTTTTACCGCACTCAGTTCCTTTAAAATCTCCTGGTCCAAACTGGTAAGCTCATCTGTGCCAAGAACATTTGATGCACCAACCGCAGGAAAACTGGTCGTTCGAACAACTGCAGCCTCGTTAGTTGAAAGTGTTGAGGTTCCTGGATCAGACGCAGTCACGAAACCGGCCAGCAAAATCGGCAAAGCGACCGCGGCGGTCACGATGGCTTGAAGCCGAGAAACACCGACGTGATTTGAAGCGTTTACCATCGCTTTTAACCTTTGAGTACAAAAACGATATCCACCAACGGTGCAAATCATCGCCGGAGGTCGCACAATGCCATCGGCGGCAAGGAAGTCGATTGTTTTCAAAAACGCTCCAGCATAAATCTCCGATGTGGATTTGAGCGAATCGGCTACCACAGCATCACAAGCCAACTCCTCGGCGCGGCGGAGCTGATGTCGAATGACCCATAACGCGGGGTTGAACCAAAAGACAGTTCCAACAATCAATTCCAGGATCCGGATCGCAGGATCACGACGCTTGATATGAGCTAGTTCATGAATACTCAAAGACCGCAATTCGTTATCGGTCAACTCGTCGATCAACGCAGTCGGCATGACCAACTGTGGACCTTTTGCGGAAAGAAAAACGAACGGCGAAATCGTGGCGCTGAGTTCCCTAACGATCGGACATCGCAACCGCAACCTTTGCGATTCGACGTCAATAATCTCGCCCAGTTTTTTGCGAGCCGGTTGGGAATTACCAATCAGCCGACGAAAGCGGCGGATTTGGCGCACGATGAAAACAAGATAGGCCAAACTGCCGACTGCCCAAATCAGCAACAGCGTGTTAGACCAATTAGCCAATGGAACTGGCACTGTCAGGAAAGAAAGCGATTCAGCTTCAGCTTCATGGAAAATTTCGGCACTAACATCAAATGGGTTTTGAGCCACAGTGCCGACATCAGTCACAGGCTGATCCACTTGAATCTCGGGAGAATTGGCAACGGAAAACCTGGTAACCGATCCGCTTTCGGCCATCACCAATTCGAGGTCAACACTTTCTGTCGATCGGTATCCGGCAAACCATTCTGCGCCGGGAAAAGCCACAGAAAACAGAGGCGGCGTCATCATCGCGATCAATGCCAAAACACAAACCAGATGAATTACCGCAGGCCGACGTCTCATCGTCAATGCCAAGCAAACAATCAGGCTGCTTGTGAGAATTGACCAGATCGTATTCTGAAGTAGGAAGTCAATCATGAATTGATTCATTGTTTCTTCTCCTTGGATTTGGATTTGCTGGTTAACTCTTCAAACAACTCCTTCAGCCGTTTCCTTTCTTTGGTAGACAGTCCCTTGCCTTGCAGCAGGCAAGTCAACAAAGGAAGCGACGAACCGTCACAAAGACTGTCCGCGACTTGGCTCAGCCGGCGCTCGATCAAATCAGATCGCTGAACCAAAGGACGAAACGTGTGGGCGGTTCCTGATTTTTTTCGGCCCACAAGTTTCTTGGTTTCCAAACGAGACATGAGTTTCTTTACCGTTTGGTAGTTGCTGCGCGAGGGGGTGTCGTACAAGAGATCGACGACTTCGCGCGTGGTGCCGTCTTCCAGCTCCCACAAGATCCGCATGATTTCAAGTTCCGCTTCGGTCACATCGCTAGGGGGGCGAACCACAGTTTATTCTCCAAACAAAGGGGTGTGAGACGGAATGTCTTACGCATTGTGAGACATTTCGTCTTACATGCAACCCTAAAACTGGAAAAAACAGAAATTCGCCAAGAAATCACATTTCGATCCCCAGCGACCCTTTTCGCGCATTCCGTTCTTCACGTATCTATTAACCGTGGCTATCGCCAAAACGGCTCAACGTTCGAAACAAATTTGCTGGCTGCAAATTTTGCAATGCGATTAAACTCGAATCGTAGGTTGGCCGTCCGTCAGGCTGCGCGTAGAAGAAAAGACGGGCGGGTACGAAAAGAAAAGCCACCTGCTACGCCGCTTTTACCTGACGTCGGAATGCGGTCTCTCGCTGCAGCCATTGGGTGATCTTTTTTGATTCCGCCGACCAGGATTTGCCAATTCGTTTGTCGCAAAACACTTCGAAAAGCAAATCGATTGTCTCGGCCAATTGCCGGATACTTTCGATTCGATCAAGGGTATCACGGCTGTTGGCCGCACCTTCACCCGGATGACTGATTCGGGCACTACTGATCGAAAACATTTCGGCTTGGAGCGTTAGATCATATTGCTCACCGTTTCGGATCAACGTCAAACCGGCCTTGCGCGGAAGCTTGCCCATGCGGATCGCCATGTTGGCTTCCGGAAGTTTCACTGGTGACTCGGACGAAATTGATTCTTTGCCGTGTTCGCCTTGCGGGCAATCGAGGCTGAGCGACCGCGCGAACATGCCAGTGATTTCAGACGAATCTGAAAGCGGAATCGTGTCCGAACCGACATCCCATTTCCACCACAGCCACAGCAAAAACTCATTACCGAGATAGTCGTAGTTGTCGGACATCCCGTTCCACCAAGTCACCAACGGAGCGGCTTCGTCTGGTAGAAAACCGGTTGGGCTCGCGCCAAACAAGGCTGTTGTTTTATCCGCATCGTCAGCCAACTCGATGGCAAGCTTACCCGATGTGATTTTGCTCAACTCAAGCCCAAACGCTTTTTCAATCAAACCCAAAATGGACTCGTTTGTCTTCTCGCTCGTGCTACCCACAAACAGTGTGCCGGTTGGTGAATCCCAAAGCACTGGCACTTCGCTCATTTTCAGATAGTTGCCCTTTTTGGCTTCGGCTTCGCACCGCGCATCAACGGCGTCTTTGGCTTCGTCGCGCTGAGCCTTGGACGGACGCCCGCCAACGTTGTCAGTCATGATTCCTGCCAACTCGATTTTCATCCAAGCGTTCTTAATCGGCGTGGGCACACTACACGAGTCAATTCGAACGCCAAAGTGCATCGCTTCGCCGAGAATATTCTTCTCCAACGCAAATTGCGTGTCCAACAAATGTGCGCCACCGGAAAATCCGATACTTGGAGCTTCGTGCAAATTTGATTTGTTGGCTCCAATGCGATGCTCGGTCAGGATTTCGATGTGCTCTTCGCCGAAATCACCTGTTGGATCAGTGGTGATTCGGAATCGCTCAAACGTCGTGCTGCCTGACAAAAATCCCATTGCCGTCCTGTTGTTTTACTGGGTGAATCAATCGCGGACTAAGATTCTGACACATGATTTTTGGCGTCACAGTCCGTGGAGCTAGGTTAGTTTTCGGTAGCGCGATTGGAAAACTTGACCCTTTCTGATTGCCGGATGATAGCGCCTATCTTGATGCGCGTGTTTCAGTCTCGCCGGGAAAATGTCGTGTATTCTCGGCTCTTTCTTTCAAGTTTCACCTGGCTCACATTCCATTCCAGATCGGGAAAATAATCGCAAGTCGGGCAAGAAAGATTTCCCCTGTCCAGCTTAAGAATCTACAATCGAAACAACACAACGGGCAAGTGTTAGCAACTTTGCAATACGAAGCAAAGTATTCACATATGAATTTTCGAAACTTGAACCGTCATCAACGCTTGGCGTTCGGAGTTGGCTGGCTTTTCCTCGCACACTCTCTTCTCAATATCGCGGTAGGTCTGTATCGATGTCACGACGTGATTCCGGGCGTGACTGATCATCTAGCAACGGTTTTTCCAATCGCTCAATCTAGCCTTTTGATGTGTTGGTTATTCTTTGGCCCAGCTCAAATCTCCAGACGCGTATGCGGGTTTGTTGCCGGGCATTTTGCAATTTTTATGGTCTACTCCAACCTGCTGCTTCCGGGCTTTAAATCCGTGCGGCGTCAATGGAAAGCCGTCGATTGGATTATCTATTTCCATGGCTCCGGCGCCCCTGGAGACTGGCTGGTCAAGCTTCCCATTTTGTTCATAGGAATCGGCGTTCCGTTGTTCGTTTTCAGTTCATTTTATTTTTTTCAAAAACAGTCCAACCCAATTGAGTGCGGCGAGGCTGAGGGCGAAGAGATTGAAACAAGTTCGAAACTGAAAAAATGGACCGTTGAGATGTTTCAATTCACGCTCATCGATCTGATGTTCTGGATAATTGCGCTTTGTCTAATTCTGGTTTCTTTGGCAACGCCATTTCACCCTGGGTGGTCAGAAAAACTAATGGAGTTGCTACGAGAATCCTGGAAACTGGATTCGGCGGTGAATTCGTTAAAGTTTTATACGGCTATTCTTTGGGTTGTTTCGTTTCTTTGGATCTTGATTTGCACGAAAATTGAAAGCATGGGTAGCCGGATGATCATCCAAATCGGATTCGTGATAATTTTTGCAACCGTGTTCGATATTTATTTTCAAGACTTCGCGCCGCTCAGAAGATTGCCAAGTCAAGTTCCACTCGGCATAACATTTACTTTGATCGTAAGCTGCTCATTGATCGTATTGGAAGTTCTTGGTGACCCAAAGATCGATTCAATGACCGCAAAAGTTCAGCCGATCTCAATCGAAAGTCCAATAGTCCCGGCACATGAAGTCACCCAAGTTCAGATTGTGACTGACGAACAAATTAATCCAACGTAACTACCAGCTCCGCGCTGGCTCCTTCGGCAACGGGCACGATCCCTTGGACGGTTGAACTTGTTGGTTTGTCTTTGCCGACTTTGATTGTGTATTTTCCTGCCGCGTAAACCGGTGGCTTGAACCGATCAGATGTTGCCCGAACGGTATATAAAACATCTTTCGACGACTCTTTGATTACTTGAACGACAGGACGATCGTGTCCTTTGAAAACCAATTCGGGCAAATACCCAAACGGTTTTCGGCCGTCGTTGTCACGATAGTCGATGGTAATTGGCCAACCGGCATATTGAGCTTTGGCCCCATCAGCAACATCTGCAAAACGTGGCCAACATTCGATCGTGATCTTTTGAGTTTTCTTGTTGAAGCGAACAACGCCGAATCCATCTCCACGTTGCTTCTCGTCTTTGCGGTCAGGAGGATTGGCATAAGCCATCATTGAAATCTTGTTGCCCAATCCATCGAGGTAATCTCCTGTCCACGGAAGCGGACTGTTGGCAACCGGATTCGCGCCGGCTTTTTCATCTTCGGGCCACCACCAGCGACCGTAGATCGTGTTGACGATTGCCGGGCTGGTAAACGCATAGGGTCCATCGCCGTGGGTTTCGATTCCATGTTTCACCATCACGGCCAAGTGCTGATCGCCACACAAATGAGGTGCCCAGGCTCGGCGGATTTCGGTCAGCGCTTTGTTGCGTCCTTTTTGCGGCCAAGCATTACTATCGAGATCGGCCAGCAAACGGTTGTCTTCTTTTCCATGAAGATGAACGGCTCCGCAAAATGCAGTTTGAGAAAGCACGCACTTCATCTCGGCGCCAGTCCAATCCTGGCTCCATTGGTTGAGAAACTTTAACTGGCGATCACCCAGCAATTTTAGCTCAGGCAGATCAACGGCTGCGCGATCGTAATTCGGATCGTTGATGTGATCGGGGCGCGGGCCCATTTTTGGAATTTTGCCTAAGGGGCCGCTTTTGAATTTTCGATCTTCAAGAATCGCAAAATTGATTCCGCCAATCGTTAGGTCGGTATAGTAAACGCTGATATCGCGCTCAATCGGTGTCGCATCGTAAGGATCAGGCAAGTGCCAAGTCTGACAGCGCTGAACCATGTTGACGTATTTTGCTGGGAAAAAGTATCCGCCACTGGGGCCTTGAGCATTGGTGGCTTTGATTCCGTTTTCGCCCCAGATATTTGATTGTCCAACATCGTGATCGTCAGGGATCGTGACGACAGGACGGTCTTTGAGAATCTCGCGAAATTGAACGCCGAATTCTAACCAGCCATAAGTATGTTCTTTGTGATGATACGATTGGTCGCCAGCGAAAAACAAAAAATCCGGATCAATCGCTTTAAGGTTGTCGATCATTTTTGGACGAGGGCCAGGCGTGCGAGAACTGTTACACGAAAGATTTCCAACGACGATTGTTTCTTTGTCGATTGGATCTTTGCGAATCAAGCCTTCAAACTGGGCCTTCTCCCCATGCCGTACTCGGTAGGCGACGTTTTTCGTGTTGTCCCAATCGTCAATTCGAAAGTGAGCGCTCCAGCCAAGTTTGATGATGTCCTGTTCCGCGGCTTTTTTCCATTCGCCTCCCTCCTCTTTCAACTCCAAAGTCGCTTTGAGTGGTTCATCTGGTTTAAGAGGAAACATCTGTGCCGAAAGCTTCAACGTCCCATGGTCATGCGTGTAAACCGCGAACGCAACGACTTGATCGCGAGGAACATCGAGATTCATTGGTCGACGTTTGCGTGATTTGCTGTCTTGTTTGGCTTTCCACCATTCGCCAGTCGCCATTGTTTCGACGTCTTTGAAGTCCTCACCAAAAATATATTCGGTTTCCTGCGCCATCGTTGGGGACATCAACAACAGATTTGAAAGTGCGAAACAACAAACCAAAGTAAAAATGGTTCTAGTAGCAACTCTGAACAAAGTTGACGAATAGCAATAGCGTTTCATTGGTTCTCTTTGGCATTTCTGGTGGAAATGAAGCGCCGCTATTGTCGGTCGACAAAGAGCGTGGGTCAACGACCGACTTTTAAAAGGCCGTTTTGTTCGAATTGGCAATCACCCACGCAAAAAAACCCGCTTTGAAATTCAAAGCGGGTTTCGCGTGATCTCGATCTGATCTCTAGCCTGAATCCGCAATCGGTTTGCTGTTCAAGCTTTTCAACAATTCTACTGCTCAAATCTTTTCGTTTGGAATGAGCCTCTAAGAAGTACGCCTGGGAAAACGTCCCATGGGTTAACTTCTGTTTCTGAAGAAAGGTAACCTGTGTTTTCGAAAGTTGCTGTCGCGTCAACAACAAAACCTGGGTTAATGAAACCGTCGCCGTTTGTATCTTCAATAGCACGAACACTACCGTCTGCGAAGGCGAGGTTGACAGATTTGGCGTGGTAGGCAAACCAGTCACGAGTATCTTGCAAAATCTGTCCCGCTGTCCCGACTTGTCCGCGAGCTGGATAGCTCATTGCGAGCATATCACTGCGTAGAGTTCCGCCTGGTGCTGACAGAATCGCATTGGATCCGTTTGAGAACGAAGGACCATCGTTGAAGCTTTCACAAATCGCTGCTCCTGCGATCAGGCCAAGTTCGGTATCAATGGTGTCTTCCAAAATACCATCGCCA
>CAYZGP010000063.1:4546-32895 GCA_964478065.1 uncultured Pirellulaceae bacterium | reverse complement strand
GGCGATAGCCACGGTTTATGGGCAACGAACGCAATAGACCAAGCCTAATGCCAATTACTTTAAGAGTGCTTTACGAGTTTCACGACTCGAAAGTTTCGTGAAAGACACAGCTGAAATTTTTGGGTTCGTGATCACTTGAGTTTCCGAGGTGTCAAATTGAAGCGGTAAATCTTTTTAAAACGTTTGGGTTGGAAAATAGTAACGATTGAACTCCCAGTTTTATCGGGAAAGTATGCCAAAACGGAATTGTAAACAGAAATCACACTACGTTTTGAAAATTCGTCCGAAAACAGACCTTAGACCTGCTTGAAATTGGTAAAGTACGGCCCAAGGACGACACGGAAACGAATCGGCAGGACATAAACAAACTGAAAGGTTCAAACGATGAGCGCTTTTCAAATTCACTCCCGACTATCAGCTTCGATCCAACTCGCTACGGAGCTAAAAACTGAACTGGCAGACGGCCGATTGACTTTGGTTGGACGCATGGTGACTTGGATTCGATTGGTCCAGACAGCTTATCAAATCCGTTCTCTCAAAGCCGACCTTCGATAGTGAGGCTTGGCTTGGCACTTGTTTAGAAGTGAAAGATCACTTGTTGGTTCGGTGATCGCAACCGTTACCTGGATTAACGGATCAAACGACAACCTGTACTCGACGCCGAAAACGAACGATGCAGCGATCGAGCGCAGTCATCGTGTTGGTCATACAATCGAGTTCCGTGGGTGATGTGCTCTGTGTTTGCTATTGGGGTTTCGCTATTCCAATTTTTGGGTTTTACAACCCATGCTGCATGAGCCTCTCAAAAACTTTGCTCTGTGATTGATTCAAGCGTGGATTGTTAGCCTGATCATCGCGCTTACTCTATTCGTCCGCAGCTTGATGTTTTTTAGAACAGACCGATTTGGTGCAGTTTTCTACTTCGCATTTTAAATGATCTTGGCTGGTATGCTCGATCGCGTGGTGTAACATAGAATAGCAACGTGATGCACGCGAATCCGGGTTTGTGCGTGCTTTTGAATTGAAAGATCAACTGTCGTGGTTCGGTAATCGTAATCCGGTCAGGTACTGTGTTAGTGAAATTAAAATTCGGAATCCGAAGTCTGTTGGTGGTCACGATGTTATGCGCTGCGGTGGTGGCGTTGCTGTACCCGTTCGAGCCTAGAGTCGAGTTTTCGCCACCTGTTTTTGTTGAAATCAGCGAAAACCAACATGGTGTTAAGTTTAAACATTTTGAAATGGAGATTCGTAACGACTCTTTCTTTCCAGTTTGGTGTGGCAGCGACGATGGTGAGACTATCAACAGCTACTGCTGTTATCCGCCCAATCCTCAATTTAGCGGGGCATACCAAAATATGCTCGGTGCCAAGGGTTCATTGGTTCCGATTTTTCGCTGGCGACCCCGTACAGTCAACTTCCACACACCATACAATTGGGATGGAGTGCGAATCGAAATGGACGCATCAGATTGGAGAGACGATTCGAATAGGTATCGAAGTGCCGATTTTCCAATTGAAAATAAATGACGATCGTATCGCGCGAAATGCATTTCAAGAATTGTGGGGTCGGCCTGCTCCTACTACCATCACTGCTCCACCCATCAACATGTAAGAGATCTCCTTCAGGCAAAGCTGTAGCGCAATCGCAAGATGTTGCGTATTCAATTTTCAAACACTCTCGATCAGGCAAATTCAATGGATCAATTTAAACGGTCAAGCTTTAGAGCGTGTGTTGGGTGGCTCGGCGTCCAGCAGTGCCGCAACTGTTTTGCGGCTCGCAACGAAACAAGGGCTAGTATGACGACTCTCGCTAGGATTTAGATGAAAATTAACGAAGCCTTGATTGAGTTGCTTCGTACCCGTTGGCAACTTTGTACTTTGAGCTGTACGTGTGGACGCGATTAGTCACTTCTCCATCGAGGGATACAAGAGGAAGTTGGTTTTTGCACCAGTCAAGTATGCTTCCTTTGTAGTTGTATACTTGCCAGCCCATGGATGCGAGCTTCTTTCCGTAGATACCGCTTCGATGGCCGACCGTGCAATACGCGATGACCACTTTGCCTTGGTACAGTCGCGAATTCTCTTCAAATTCTGACTTTGTAATTGCACCGGGAATGACAGAAACGTCTGTTTCGGCTTCGTCACGCACATCCACAATGACAGAGCGATCGGTCCACGCATTGCTACTTTGCAACTCACGAATTTGCTCTGCTGAAATAGTGGGGATTTCAATTCTTTGAGCCTTGATGAATCGAACTAAAAGGATCACCCCAATTACGGCGCAGATAGCAAAAAACACTTTCATTGGAAATCTTTACGGCGACATTGCTTACTAAAAACAAGCGCCGACAGTACAGAGTGACGAAATTGCGCTCAATGCGAATCATCGTCCAGTTACGCCCCCGAACTTCAGGCTATGACGTTTGGATGCTTGTGGAAAACGCAGGCATAGAAGATCCGATGGAAAATATGGACTAAATCTTGCGTTTACCGTGTAGTGAAAGCAATAAAAGTGTTAGCACCCAATTTAGGTGCAGTGCTACTTCCAGACATCGCGATCGAGCATACGGTAGTTGATCGCTTCTGTTAGATGGTGAACTTCGATGTCGGTTGAAGCTTCGAGGTCGGCGATGGTTCTTGAGAGTCTGAGAACTTTGTCGTGCGCGCGGGCGGATAGCCCAAGTTCGTTGACGCTGATCTTCAAGATGTTCATGCACTCAGCGTTGAGTTTGCAATACTCTCGAATCTGGCGGCTGGTCATCTGAGCGTTGTAGTTGATCGATGTTCCAGAAAAGCGTTCGAGTTGGGCTTTGCGGGCGTTGATGACTTGCTCGCGGATGGTGGCGCTTGAAGTTCCTGGTTTGGTTGATGAAAGTTCTTTAAACTCTGCAGCCGGGACCTCGACGTGAATGTCGATTCGATCGAGTAAGGGGCCTGAAATTTTTCCCATGTATTTTTCGACTTGTGGTGGCGTGCAATTGCAATCGCGCCGAGGGTCGGAGCGGTAACCACAGGGGCACGGATTGAGCGCGGCAACCATCATGAAATCGCAAGGGAACGTCGTCGAACGAAGTGCACGTGAAATCGTGACGATTCGATCTTCGAGCGGTTGACGGAGAACTTCGAGCGTTCGTCGATTGAATTCGGGAAGTTCGTCCAAGAACAAAACGCCGTTGTGCGCCATGGAGATTTCACCAGGCATTGGAATGCTTCCGCCACCGACAAGTCCCGGTTCACTGATGGTGTGGTGAGGCGAGCGGAATGGGCGAGTGGCCATTAAGGGTTGGCCCGGTTGAAGCCGACCACAAGCCGAATAGATCCGCGTTGTTTCAATTGACTCGTCGGGCGAAAGCTGAGGAAGCACCGTTGGGATACGCTTGGCGAGCATTGTCTTTCCCGATCCTGGCGGACCAAGCATCAGCAAATTATGCACACCAGCCGCTGCGACGGTGATGGCTCGTTTGGCCATTTCCTGACCGCGAACGTCAGAGAAATCTATTTCGTAATTGCAATACTCTTCGAACAAGTCGCTGATCCGCGATGGCGTTGGTTCGATCTCCAGTTGCCCTGCGAAAAATGCGGCGGCTTGGGAAAGTGAATTGACCGCGATGACTTCAAGGTCTTCGACGACGGCGGCTTCGTATGCGTTTTCTTCTGGGACAACGATCCCGCGCAGACCGTGGGCTTTAGCTGCAATCGCCATTGAAAGTACGCCCTTTGCCGGGCGCGTGTGTCCTTCAAGTGCCAATTCTCCGACGACGGCGTAGTCGCGAAGTTTTTCCGATGCGAACTGGCCGCTTCCGATAAGAATGCCCAGCGATATTGGCAAGTCGAACGTGGCGGCTTGTTTGGGAAGCTCTGCCGGTGCGAGATTAATGACGACGCGGTCGGCTGGTCGCTGGAATCCGGAGTTGACCATTGCTCGCTCGCAGCGATGAGTGCTTTCGCGAACGGCGGCTTCGGGAAGACCGACCAGAATTGTTTTTGGCAAAGCGCGAGGGGAAACGTCGACCTCGACTTCGACTTGCATGGCTTCGATACCTAGCAACGAAAACGTTCTGAGTTTTGCAAGTAGGCCACTTCCCTGCCCCAGTCCAACGGGTTCGTTTTTGTCTTGCGTGTCTTTTTTTTCGTGGACTTGAATTGCTGGGTCGCTGAGTTCGTCGGCGCTTTTATAAACGACAACTTCTCGCTGCGGAAGTTCCTTCTTGTCGGCTTCGGTGAGCTCGTCGATATTTTCAGCCATGATATTTTTCTGCCATATTGGTAACGATGTCAGCCATGTGTTTCCGTGCGCTTTTAGGTGAAATGATTTCTGCGTTGTCACCCATCTGCAAAACACGCGGGATGATTTCCATGTGATGAACGGCGGAGACCGTTAATTCGATCGAGCCGTCTTTCATCTTTTTGATTTTTTGTTCGGCGTGAAGCGGATCCTCGATAACCCAAGCAGCTGCATTGGGCGCGATCCAGATTTTGTAGTTGGCAAGTTTTTTGTTGCGTACAAACATCCGCATCGTGTTGCCGATGAATTGTTCGAGGTCCAAGTCTTCAGGGACTTTGAACCAAGCGTCCAAGATCGTGGCTTTTTGGAATCGATCAAGTTTCCACGAACGGACTCGCGACTCGGGGTCGTCGATTTCACAAGCCGCCGCGATGATGTAGAGGCTCGATTGAAAAAGTGCGATTGTGTAAGGCTCGATCTTGCGGACCTTGGGGGCGTTGCCGGGCGACTGGTAAGTAATCTCAATCACCCGATGCTCAAGCACACCTCGGTTAAGTGTTTTGATAATGCCGTGATGTTTTTCGTAAGATTTTGCAGGAACACCAAGAACGTGAAGAGTCTTGTTGAATTTCTCATAGTGGGTCAGGACGGTTTCCGGGACTTCTTTTTGGACTTTATTCCAAAACGATTCGATGCCCATCCAAAACGGCGTACCAGCGAGCGGGTGCATGAGTTTACGGCCCATCGAAAGCGCAATTATCTCGGTGGCGGAAAAACTGATCTTGGTTGCGGTTTTGGCGAGGGGGCCAAGTTTCCAGATTTTCCCGCGCTGGGAATCATGAACGTCGACGTCGATCCCGGCGGCTTGAAGCGCTTCGAGGTCGCGACGGATGGTTCGCGTGTGGCACGATTTCAAGCCGAGCTCATCGATGATGTCTTGCTGGAGTTCGGGAAGAGTTTTTCCAAAACGTACGCGTTCAAGAATTTGAAGAATCTTGTGCTGTCTAATCAGTTGTTCGTTTCGCGCCATCGGTATCCGCTAAGCGTATTTCGTAAAAAGGTTGTGTGTGATTAAGCTGCCATGCTGCGTTGCGATTCATTTGGCATTTTTGATGAGAGTTAGATTATCTACTGCCGAAGCACGCTCGCCAAGCACTAGGAGTTTGCGCAAGCACGCAAAAACGCCCTGCCGCTGCGTGGAATTGGTGTAAGAAATAGCTTTGGGAAATTGATTGGTAAACTAAGTAGGCAAACTCAGAATATTCATCCGAGAAAAGTATGTTCCTCCTACAAGGATTTCCCCGCAATTGATATGATCAGTAAGATAAAATCACCCTTTGCCCATTATTATTTTGACTTGATCTAACATGACTAAAGCCCGGCGAGCCGTAATTTGTTTGAGTGGCGGTATGGACTCAACGTCGTTGTTGTTGCGGCTATTGGCGGAAGGCCGAAAAGTGTTCGGGTTGAGTTTTGACTACGGGCAAAAACATCGACTTGAGCTTTCCCGCCTGAAACAAAATTTGACCTATCTGCGCGAAAACGATTTGGAAATTGATTCGCAAACATTGGATATGGCCAAAATCGGTTCGCTCTTTCATTCGGCTTTGACTGATTCCAATTGGACCGTCCCAACGGGGCACTACGAGCAGGAGAATATGAAGCAGACGGTTGTTCCAAACCGGAATGCGATTTTCTCGTCGATCGCTTATGGGTACGCTTTGTCGATCGCAGTCCAAGAAGACGCCGAAGTCGATTTTTCGTTAGGCGTGCATAGCGGTGACCATGCGATCTACCCGGATTGCCGCCCAGAGTTTTACGATGCGATCTTTAAAGCGTTTACGATTGGCAACTGGGATTCGGAAAAAGTGTTCTTGAATTTGCCTTATATTAACTATGATAAGACGGATATCCTTCGCGACGCGGATGAGTCGATTAAGAAGCTCGGGCTGGATTTCGACACCGTTTTCAGGAATACCTGCACAAGTTATCAGCCAAACAAAGAAGGTAAGTCGCACGGTTTGACCGGTTCGGACGTCGAGCGGATTATTGCCTTTCACAAGTTTGGGCGGCCTGACCCTGTGCAATACGTTGAGCCTTGGGACGAAGTCGTAAAACGTGCTTTGAAAATGGAAGAACTTTATCAACAAGACTCAACAATTGGTTTGCCTGATTAAACTGAATGTTGTTTCAATGAAACGACGGTCTGTCGTTTGCACGTTATCTCTGGAAATGATTCACGCCAATGTACGTAAGAACCCGCTTTAGTTTTTGCGATCGCCTCGCCACCCAAGCGTTTTCTGATGTCTAACACCTCAGCTTTATCTGAATCACAAACACAACCCTCCGTTATCGTGCGTTGGATTTCTTTGCTCGTTGATACCAAGCAAGGGATCGCTCTTGGCATAGTGTTTCTAATACTGGGCGTGGTTTTTGCAGGGAGCAGAGCTTATCTGAACTACTCGACGCCCACTGGCATTTTTGATTTTGATAAAACGGGTCTAAGTGATTTTCACAATGGTGGCTATTTGCCGGCGCTCGCATTTCGCGAAGGGGTTAATCCATATTCTCCGGAAGTTTGTGCCCCCTACAAAATGGCGCGGTCAACGCCACCTTACTCGCCTGTCGTGTTCATGATTCATCTCCCGTTTACTTACATGCCGTTGGCGGTTGCCGACGTGGTGTATACGGGGTTCAATTTGTCGTTGCTTGGTCTGCTGGCGGCATTTTCGTTGACGATGTCCAAAACGAAATTCCGATGGGGGCCTTGGATTTGGATCTTTGGGCTTTTTGTTTTTAGCCGCGCGGGCCATATCTCTTTGTTTACTGGCTATTTCACGGCGCAGTTGGTTGTAGGGACAATCGTTGCCGTTCATTTTGCGAAGTCACGCCCCTCCATTTCCGGGCTGGGCATGTTAATCGCGTCTGGTAAACCGACTTACATTTTGCCGCTGATTATTCTGATGGTGTACCGCAAGAATTTTAAAGCTCTCGTAATCGGGATATTGTTTTGTTCAATCGGTGCCGCAATTGGATTGGGTTGGCTGGCTTCGCATTCGAGTCTTGGCGAGGTCATCGATGGGGTTAAAGCTGGACAAACTGCACACGACGACGACCCAACAGAGCATCCCGTTAACACATGGACGCGACTCGATACGCCCGGCGTGGTTGCCAAGCTCGTGGATTGGAAGCCAGGCAACCCGACGTATCTTGCGATGATGTTGGTGCTGTTGATTGTGCCCGGGATCGCGATTTGGAAGACTGTAGATCACGAGTCAAATTCAGGAGTGACGGGGCTGACAGGAATGATCTTGTGTCTTGCATTGTTGCTCACGATTTATCACCATTCATACGATAGCTTGCTGATCGCGGTGGCGTGGGTGGCGGTTACGTTTTTTGGAAATCAAGTTTGCACTGATCTCAATCCAATGGAACGTCGAAGTTTGACAGTATTGCTTGGCATTCCGGCTTTGAATTACGTTGCAACGATGCGTTTTCGCAATGCGATGGGCGTGGATAACCAGAGTTTGATTTGGAATGTTGTGACGTCGGTTAACGGAGTTTGTTTACTGCTAAGTCTGATATTGGTTGTCAACGCCGCGTTTAGATTGCGACGTAGCCTGAATGTGACTTAAGTTGGTGACCCACGTCGGAGAAATTGTCGCACAGGAGCGTTCAATTGACTTAGATTAATAGGATGGTTTTTTTCAGCTCGTACTGTTCAAACGTTATTTTAATTTATGGACGATTACTTAAATCGAATTTCTGACGAATGGCGTGAGCGTGCAGGTGAGCTGAGCATTTGGGTGATGGACAACTTGGTCAACCGTACCGATGTTTGGGGAAGGTACCTTGCGCCCAAGTATCGAAAAATGTCGGACGATGGAACTCGGGTCAATAAAGCGATCACCGCACCCTTCCAACGCGAACGCGGAAAGGTTTTTCTTAAGTGCAGCTCTTTGGAAAAACATTTCAAGGCAAAACATGGTGGCGGAATTCTAGGCCTTCATAGCGCCTCAAGCGACGGGATGTCGCGCTGGTTCGCAATCGATATTGATTTGCATGATGACGATGATTTGTCTGTCACAAAAGAAGGTAACTTTGTTGCTGCGATGGCTTGGTTTGAACAGCTTGTGAAGATGGGGTTTGATCCATTGCTAACCGATTCCAATGGGAAAGGCGGCTATCATTTGACGGTGGTTTTCGAGCGTCCGATGTCGACTAAGTCCGTTCGGAAATTTTGCGAACGCTTGGTCTCAAATTATGCCGTGCTGGGCTTGGATCGAAGTCCCGATATTTTTCCTGGAGCCACCGGAGCCAGTCATCACGGGAGTTGGCTGCGTTTGTGGGGCCGCCACCATACCAAAGAACATTTCACGCGCGTCTGGAATGACGAGCCGTACGCCGAGGGGAATAAGTGGCTGGAGGGAGAAGAAGCAATCGAGCGCATTCTCGCACTTTCCTTTGCCCGTCAGCCGTTGTTGGAAGCCCAAGGCATCACGGTCAAGCCGCGTACGATTTGTCTCGATTTTGATGGCGTTGTCCATTCGCATATGCATGGTTGGCAAGGCGAAGCGATCATCCCTGACCCACCAGTCCATCGAGTAGACAAAGCGATTGCAGAACTGCGCAGAGATTATCGCGTCGTAATTTTCTCTGCCCGATGCAGAACTGACGAAGGCGTCGAAGCCATTCGTGCGTGGTTGGTAAAACACAATATCGAAGTCGACGAGGTATGCCGCAACAAACCTGCTGCTCACGTTTATGTCGACGACCGAGCCGTTAGGTTTTCAGGTGATTGGCAGCAAACGATTGCCGACATCAACAATTTTCGAAAGTAAACTCAGGAAACCAAATCCAAATTGCTTGTCGCCGAAAGAACATATGATGTTTGCGAATCTAGCTCTTGAACGACAAATCTATTTATCTTTCAGCTATCGAGCCTAAACCGGTGTCGACCTCTTTCTTTTGATCGGGTTCACTTGCGATCCATTTTATAGCTCGTTGAAGTAAAAAAGTTAGTACTAAAAAAAGTGCTAACAAGAATATGGGCCAACCGATTCCAAAATTGTTCATTGAGTCGTTATCAAGCGATGTCCAGGTCGCCCTGATGGCCAACACTATCAGGATTGGAAAAGCAAACCCACCTGTAATCGCGGCTGGAAATGCGACCCCAACGGCCAACAATCGTTTTTTATTGTCTTCGATGCCTAGATGGTTGGCGGCGCGAATTCCTGTCAGCCAGATCACAAATGCTGCGAATATGCATATACATGCAGCTATAACCCCGTAGATTCGTCCAAAGTTTGTCGCGCTCACCATGCCAATCGAGATTTGGATCAAGAAAACAAATGACAATAAATCAAGAATCGTGAACCGAGCCTTGATCTGAACCTCACAAGCTTTCGCTTTGGCAATAATAGGGCGCAGCAAAAACATCGGAAAGCCAAAAACTGGAATCAACATCAAAAGTAAGTAAAGGCATCCCATCATTGCATCCTATTTTTTGACCATCCGCCAACAGCGGTGGATGCGACGGTTGCGAAAATCTTCGGGTACCGTCTGTTTGCTGATCTCCCGAACTTCAAAATGACGAAACTCTTTTTCATCAAATTTAAATCGTCGAAAGTTGGTAGAGAAATAGACCACGCCATCCTCGCGAGTGACGTTTTCGACCAAGCGTAAAAGTTCGATATATCTTGATTGAACGTCCCAGTCGGTGGTCGTTCGCTTGCTGTTGGAAAAGGTCGGTGGGTCAACCACAATCAGATCGAATTCGACTTTGGGCTCCTCGCCAGCGGTACGCAAAAATTCAATTGTGTCGCTGGCTATCATGCAATGCTCCTCTCCTTCTAGTCCGTTGGCTTCGAGGTTTTTTTGAGCCCAATTCAAATAATTTTTGGAAAGGTCAACCGTCGTCGTGGAACGAGCGCCACCGTCTGCTGCGTAGGCAGAAAACGAGCCGGTGTAAGCAAACAAATTCAAGAAATCCTTATCTTTGGCTTCTTTGCGGACCATCGAACGGGTAATGCGATGATCCAAAAACAAACCCGTGTCCACGTAGTCCGATAGATTAACCAGGAACTTGAGTCCGCCTTCGTTGACGGTGATTAACTCGCCAAGTGAATCCACTTTTTCGTACTGCCGAGTTTGGTGGTCTTTGTGACGTTTCTTTAAATGCGTGTTGGCGATCGGGATGTCAATCGCGCGGGCGGCGGTCTCGCACATCAATTCCAGCCACGCCTCATGCCGCGCAAGATCCCGCTCGTGTGGTCGTTGGTACTCGGTAATATGCAAGTTGTTTTCATACCTATCGACGACCAAAGGAATCTCTGGAACATCACGTTCGTATAGACGGAAGCAAGTGATCCCTCGTTTGGTCGGCCAACGTCGCAAGTGTTTGGCTCGTTTGGTTAAGCGAAGTCGAAAGATCTCTGCCTGCTCATGATCTTTTGCAGTCAGTCCACCAAACAGTTGTTGGGCCGTTTCGGGGGCCGTCGTCTCACTATCGACAGCCGTTGGTGCTGGCTCAGATTGAGGGATGACTTGAACGGGAATGACTTCGAATGGAATCGAACGCGGTTTATCTTCTGTTTCGGGAGCTGCTTTTTCGGACGCAGCGTCAACGACTACAGATTCAACCTTGGGAGGCTGCATTGTGGATGCTTCAGTGGTCAATGTTTCGAATTTTTGAGCGACCTTGTTGGCGGGCTCGGTTGCTGCTTGGTTTTCATTCGTCACCGATTCCGCCACGCGATCCGTTTTGCGAGGTGGGCGCGGACCAAGGTATTGATAATAAGTACATTCAAGCCGGCCATTGAAAAGCTTTCGCCTTCGCGTTGCTTCTTTGTGGATCAACGATTCAAACTTGGGCATGTTGGTAATCAAATACAACGACCACGTTGGTAACCGCTGCATCATTTTAGGAAACGCTTGATAGAGCCCGGTCAACAGTCGGTGTTCTTCCAATCGTTCACCGTAAGGCGGATTGGTAATCACACATCCGTACTCGTGGTGACTTTGAGTTTGGTCAAACGGTTTGTGTTCGAATTGAATCTGGTCAGCAAGCCCTGCCCTTTCGACGTGGTATCTCGCGAGACTGAGGACTTCGCTGTCTCGATCGCTACCGATTATATTCAGCGAAATGTTACGTCGCCGCAGATCGTTGGCTTCTTCAGTCGCCTTTTGCCAGTGCGATTGGTCGATCGCGTCCCAGTTCGAGCAAGAGAATGTTCGGTGCATTCCCGGAGCGATTTTCAATCCAAGCATTGCGGCTTCAATTGGAATCGTACCTGATCCGCAAAATGGATCGATCAAAGGGCGTTCCGGATTCCAAACACTCAGGTCTACTAACGCGGCGGCAAGTGTTTCTTTCAGCGGCGCTTCGGCGACCAGTTTTCGATAGCCACGTTTGTGGAGGCTTGGCCCTGTCGTGTCGATCGTCAGAGTGGCGACGTCGTCCAGGAGCGCAATTTCGATTTTGTAAGTCGCGCCAGATTCGGGAAGTTGGTTGACGCCGTGATAACGTTTCAGGCTTTCGACCAAGGCCCGTTTGACACTGCGCTGGATGGCGGGCACGCTGGTGAGCGTTGATTTACGAGATTTGCCGATGACAGGAAATGAAGCGTCGGCAGGAATGAATTGGCTCCAGTCGAAGTCTTTTACTGTCTCGAAAAGTGCATCAAAATCCGGGCTCTCGAATTGTTGAACTTCGACTAAAACCCGATCGGCCGTTCTCAGCCAGGTGTTCGCGCGGCAAACGGCAGACCAATCGCCTTCGAAGCTAATCCTTCCCGGCTGGCCTACATGCGGCTCATAGCCAAGGGCGATCAATTCGCGCTTGACGATGGCTTCGAGTCCAAATGCGCATGCGGCTGTAAGTTTCAAGGGTTGGGTTCCGAGGTGAAGATGGTTGATGGCTGCCGGGCGCCGAGTCTAGTGTTGCTATTCTAATTTTTCTGGACTTGGAAGGCTATCATACTTGCGGTAATCGTTTGCAGTTGTTTGATTTTGTGAAAGTTCTGTAGCCGTTAATGGTGGCCAGGCATCGAGAGGAATTGTGTTTAAAGAATGGACTGGCCAGAGGCAGTCGCTTTATGAGCCAATGAGGCGAGGCGAACTCTAGCGGTTGTTGGTGTTTGTCTCATTGGATTCTTTTCGCTCAAGCGCTTCTTCGTATTTCTTTAGCTTTAACTCTAGTCCAACGTTATTAGTCGCGAGTTCCACCGCAACACGTTGGACAGTGACGGCTTTGTCGAAATCGCCGTTGGCAAAATGAATCGCGGCCAGCGTGTCGCGAAAGCTGGAGGATTTTGGATTGGCTTCGATCGCTTTCTTTGACAACGTTTCGGCCAAATCAAGTTTTCGATTTAAACTCACACAAAGCCAAGCCAGATTGTTGTTGTGAAACGCTGAATTGGGAAACCGTGATAGAACCTTGTTGAATTGATCGAACGCTTCTTGAAACGATTGGTCCGCTTCATCGTTGCGACCAAGTTCTCTTAGCGCTTTGACCAAACCGATTTGAGAATTGGACCCGATGTCGTTAATGCCAACGGCGAGCTTGAATTCTTCAACTGCTAATTCTGGCTTGCCTGTCTTCAGCCATTCATTTCCTCGTTTTTCATGAACGAGTAATAGCTCCCGCGGGTAGGCGAGTATCTCGTTATACTTGGACGAGTTGCTGGTGGTGTGAATGACGGAAAGTTCCCAGACGCCGGCTGCCGTGACTCCGTCAGTTTTGCGAAGCACATTTCCGGCACTTGACTCTGCCCGGTGCAACCACCAGTCCGACATTTTGAGAAGAGAGAATTTGTAGGTGTTAACAAAGTTCCGATTGGCTTCTTCCTCCAAGCCGGCTTTTTTCAATCCGGTTGCCAGTTGGTAGCGCGCGTGGGATTTGGAAAGCGGAAGTATTTCTGCGAGTTTCATGCGTGCCTCACCTTCTTCGATCCGCCCCAGCGCTTTGAGCGCGCGTCCTTCCAGGTAAGCCGATAATGCTCGTTCGCCATCCGAATATTTTGAGTCGCTTTGAGCAGCATACTCGAACGCTTGTTGATATTCTCGGATAGCGAGTTTCCACTCTTGCATTTCGCAGTACCAGTTGCCGAGCTTTAAATGTAAAGCGTGTGTCGGCGTGGCTTCGATTGCCTTCTTCAACATCTCAATCGCAAGCTCTGACTGCTGGTGGATTCTTGCGAGTTGGGCGCGATTCCTGTAAATCGTCGCGAACGTTTTCTCGCGTGTCGCTTTTTTCAAAAACCGCTGGTCGTGCAGTTCAAAAATGGATTGAAGTTTATCCAGTTCAAATAACTCGGATTCCTGGGGTTTGATGGCAAATTGAATTTGGCGAATAAATTCTGGCTCGGGGGAAGTCAGGTCAACCGAAAACAATTCCGGTTTAACAAGAATTAGCTCCATTAGATCCGTTGCAAGCCCCGAGTGATTCGGGAAAAACAGCTTAAGAATTGTTTGCCGTGCTCCTAATGACTTAGCCAATTTGAGTTGTTCATTGGCAATCTTGGTGGCCCACTCGCGGTGGTCGCATTTTAAACTGGCTCTAATGCAAGCCACGATACGTTTGGGCTGTTCGCTGCCTGACGTCTTTGCCATCTCTTCGAGCAACAATTTCGCTTGTTCTTTTTGGCCCAGTCGGTGTAATTGCCAAGCCAAATTCACAGCGATTTGTTCTGTTATATAAGTCGAGTCAACTCCGCTGGGCGGGTATACGTCTGTCTTCCACGCCGAGTTTTTTTTGCCGGCTTCCAGTTTGTCGATTTTCAAAAGCCATTTGGCGGCGGCGTCTTTGTCGGTAGAGTAATCAAACTTGATCAACTTAAAGGCTTGGTCGAATTCTGAGCGAAAACAAAGCAAGTCAAACGCGAATGGATGCGAGTAGAGTTTGGCTGTCTGAATCGCCTCATCCCATTTGTGACAGATCATGAACGCTTCTGTGCAATAGAATGCGGTGCTTGAACGAACGATTAGCTTTTGACGTATCTCGTCGATTTCACGCTCAAATTTTTGTGGGTCTTTGGCCAATCGGCTATAGACAGCGGGCAATCCAGTTTGGCCGGCTTTGCGACTTATTTTTTTCATAAATCGATCATCGTTGACCAACGCTTTCCAGTCTTGCTGCCGTATACAAGCGTCGGCAAAAATTACGTTTCGGAAGGAGGATGTAGAGATGCCCTCGATTGCCTTTCTGGCTTTTGCGAGATCGCCTTTGACGACAAACAGGTTCGCCAGAATCCGATTTTTGGATTCTTTTCTTCTGTTTTGGCGAATCTCAATTTCTTTGTCGAGGTCGCCAGTAAGCGAAACAAAGACTGCGTAGTCTCTGGCATAAGAATGCTTGGCAGTTTCATCGGGGGCTGTTTCAGCAGCGAAGGCAAGAAACCGTTTTGCTGATTTCCAGTCACCTTGTTGTAAGGCTTCTTCCGCTAAAGTCCTAACATGCGGGAGGACTTGTTTATCGAGAATCCCCCTGTCTATGGTGTCGGATTCGGTTTCGACCAAACGCACCGCCTGCGAACGCATATTTCTGCTGAGCAGGTCGTTGACAATCAATCTCTTTGTCCTGGGATCCGATTTTGAGAATTTCTTGATTGCCTCGACGACTTCAGGCGGGGTGTCGGGGTAGATTCCAAACTCGAACATTTCGATGATTTTATTGCATCGTGCGATTGCTTCAGGGGTTTCCAAATCCTTGAGGGCAGACTGGAGCAACGGGACGGCGTCTTCACCGGCTTTCCAAAGCACTAATTGGGCAGCCTCGCGTTTTGCAAACTTCGAATTGGAAAGATCAGCAATGGCGGCGCGCAAAACAGACTCATCAACGGATGGGTATTGCTCGGTTGGTTCTTTCCAATCCGTTAGTTTAAGCGATCTTGGAAGAATGCCGATTCTTTGTGCCAACGCCGACGTGGTGAGCGAAAAAGCAACCAGAGTAAAAATCGCAAACGAGGTGGCGGAGATACTAAGCAAATTGAATTGCAGAAATGCCACTCGGGTTTGTTTTGCCTTGCTGACCATCCATTCAGTTTTAATTGTTGCTGAAGGGTTTTGCAATTTTGGCTAGTGTTGATTTCGGCGTGTCAGTTGCATCGACTGAAAGTAATGTTGGACACGCTCTGCTAAACTTCATGGCCACAGAAGCGTGGCCATGAGGGAAGTATAAAAGCAAACCATTGTTCGTGCATACTTGCCCGAGCGTGAATATGACGCTCGAAAATCAGGCTTTTGGATCAAGGTTTGTCGAAGAAGGTTTGGGGCTTCTTCTTTGGGGCAACCGCCGGTGATGGGTGGTTACTGGGAGACGTTATCGTAGTATTGTTAATAACGCTTCGAACGTCTTTCATTGTCTCGTTGAAGTCAATCAAGGTAGAGTTTTTTAAAAGGTCTGAAATATCTGAAATTTCTGAATCGTCTTTTTGTTTTTCAGATTTCGTTTTGATCTTTTCAATCCGTTCTGGTGTGTACACAGCATTGAGAAACATGGCGACCGCGCGTTGAGTGTCAGCATCAGTCGTGACTTGGATGTCGACCAATGGCTCGCTTTCGTCGCCATCAATTACCGTCTCGATCTTCTGTGCTTTGTCCAGTGCGAAAAAGTTCTCCAGGATTTTCGCGGCTTCGTATGGCAAGTGATAATTGGCTCGCACCAAAGTCTTAACATTGCGTGCATTCAATGGTAGAGGTGCTTTGGTAGCGGGAGCTGAGGTGAATGTATTCGTGTTTGGATTCACCTGGACGCGACGAGGGGGTGTGCCGAATTGTGAATGCCTTATAGGCGATTGGTTCTGAGATGGGCTTGGTGCAAATCCTGAAAGAGCGCCGCCGCTCGCAAATCGCTTGCGGGCCACATTGTTTTGTGGGTGAACTGGGTTGCTGGTAGTTTGAGTTGAAGCTCGGCGAATTCGAACAGGTGGGGCCATGTTGGGCTGCGGACTTACAGCGATAGCAGGTGATTGAAAAGACGCGTTTTGTAAAGTGAACTGGTTTGCTTTTGAAGAAACAGTGCGACTTGAAGGGGCCGTAGCAACTAGATTGGAATGTTCTGGGAGAGTCGGTGTGCCATTGGCAATGGAAGGCCGAGGAGCGTATTTTCTATACGTGATCAGTGCGCCAGCAGCGACTATCAAGACGAGCAAAACTACGAGTAAAAATTTCTTCACAGTGATCTCCGCACAAATGAATTGGAAAAGGTTCGGGGAGATTATTGCTCTTTTGCCGGGTACGACTCAATAGAAGTTTTTTTGCCCCCTATTGGTAGCGGTTTTGCCTGTGGCCGTCTTGTCTGCAGCGACTTGCCAGCAGTTTTTTTCAAACTTAATTGTCGCGGCGGAGATGAGTTTGAGGGAGTGTTCGCCAATGCAAATGATTGCAATTTAGAAACACGATATCTGAATCGCTCAGTTACTTTTGATTTTTCAAACAAGAATCATCGGCTTCAACTGGTTCACCAACTTCTTCAACTGGATGAGTAAACATGTAACGCCAGACTGGTTCATGTTGATATTTCCCGTCGACTTTAAAAGCTCGTTTGCCAGGTTGGACGCTGCTGTGCGCCCGTTTGGCGTCCTCGCCAACATCGAAATCGGTGATCAACCGCCTTGTGTTGCCAAACGGAGTTTTTGTTTTGTCAACGTTGACGATTGGGCCAAATTGGTGCATGCCGAGCATTTCCCAGCTTCGGCAATAGTGATCTTCGACCCAGCCTTTGTCCAGCGTATGCGAGAAACCGAAAAAGCGATTTGCGGGAGTGGCTGATTCAAGCGATTGCCAACTTTGGAATTGGTCGCGCGGACCGCAAAACGCAACAACTCGGCTGACTTTTTTGTGTTTCGCAAAACGGGCTGCTGTCGTTGATCCATGAGAGCTTCCGGCCATGATGACATGCTCCCAGCGAAGGTCAGTTTTGTCTTTGTTAAGAAAAAATCCCCAGCCGGATTGCGGGTTCTGTTTGTCCAGCCATTTTACAAATTGAAGTGCACGCTCTTGCATGCCGTCTGGTTTAGGAATCTCGACTTCATCACTAAAGTCTTCACCCGTCGCGGCTTCAAGTCGAATGTTGCCTCGGCAATGTTCGCCAACGGGTTTGTCCTGACAGCAAATCGAAAACCACTTGTTGGCGTAGTGAACGCGGATCGCGTGAATCCCATAAGAATTGACACGATCAAATAGCTCTTTGTTGTGGCCCATCATCCAGATCATCAATTTTCCACGCGGCGCAACTCGGGTGTCGACAGACGCGTCCTGGATATCGGCTGGTTTTCCTTTTGATTCAATCAGGAAACCGATTTTCGGATGCGCAGTTACGCGCGAGTCAATCTCAGAAGCGCGGGCAGTGAGTTTGTAGTGTTGAGGTTCCGGGTCGGACAAAACCAATTTGTCTCGATCGGTGGACTGACCATAAAGTGTTGAGCTGGTGATCAAAAAGCCGATTGAACAGACGACGATTTTCACGAAGAGCGTTTGCATTGCTTTTGCACCGAGGCATTTTTGTGTTTGATCAATTTGCTGCGCGGCAGATTACTTTTTTGGGTCTACCGATTTCAAGTAAGCCAGAATCTCGAAGATTTCATCCTCAGTAAAACGATCCATCAATCCCTTGGGCATGATGCTCACCGATGACTTCATGATTTCGTCAACGTCTTCTTGCTTAATGACCGTGGGCTCTTTCGATTCAGGGTTCGGCAAAATTGAAATCGACGTTTTGTCTTCCGCCATAACGATTCCTGAAACGATGTCACCATCGAGGGTGATGACTTTTCGAACGATATACTTTGTGTCGATTTTGTGCGATGGATCAACAATCTCTCGAAGAATCCCTTTAGAATCACCTTTCCAGCGTGACCAAACGTCCGTTAAATCTGGCCCGACTGCTTGGCCTTCGTCTGCGATTTTGTGGCACTGAGCGCAGGTGGCTTCGGTAAACAAACGCTTGCCAATTTTTTCCGTGCGCCCGCGAAGTCCCGGTTCAATTTTGTCTTTGAAATCGTCGATCGTCCACGCCTTAACGATCGGTCGATTTTGGCCAACCGGATCTTTGGGCTCAACTGGATTGCGTTGGAATTCGGCTAGATCTTTGACCACCACCATCACGCCGTACATTCGCATCCAGTGGCCAGGGAAAGTGCAAACGTAAGGGTATTCGCCGGGCGTCGTGGGAGCCGTGAATGTGATGCGACCCTGTTTTTCCGATTGGATCATTTTGGTTGCGACCAAAACTTTGTCGGAGTCCGGCACGTACTGTAATCCGCTTTTACCAATCGTGGGTCCTTCTTCGGCCGCGGCCAGTGCAACCTCTTGAAGTGCATCAGGCACGGTGATGACCAAGTTGTGCGCCATCAGGTCTTCGTTTTTCAAAATGACTTGTACTTCACGTCCGGCTTGGACGGCGAACCAAGGCACGTCGTATCGCATTTCTTCATCGACCGTATGGATCAAAACGACTCGAACGGTGACCGCGTCCAAGCGTTTTCGATAGGCGTCGCTTTTGTCTTTCTCAACGAGTCCAAGAACCTGTTCGGCCAATTGCATGGCTTCGATGAACTGGTTGGAAGTTCGTTTAGCGGCCGGTGTTTTCTCTGCGTGTTCAACCAGAAATTCCGCCAGCTCAGTTGCCACGCCCGGATCGCGTTGGTTACGCGGAACATTGAGCAATGTCTTGATGGCGGCACGACGGAGTTTGGGATTTGAAACCAAACCGGCAACGGCTTTAAAGTCCCCTGCCCGATCAGAATCGATTGTCGCTAGTGATTTGACTGCTGCAAGTCGAATGTCATCGTTGCTGCTTTCTAATGCGCCAATCACTCGTTCTCGCATTGAATTGCGAAGTTCCTGGCTGCCAAGCAATCCAATCGCGCCAAGCATCGCCGCATTGGCGGAGTCATCAACAGCCGCCAGTTCGATCGCTTTCTCGGATGCGCCGGCAACGATCAAAGCCGCAAATCCAGTCGAGCGTAAACTCGCGTTGTCCGAGTTAGCGGTTTCGATCAACTGGTCGAGGTGAGTTTTTAAATCCTCAGGCGTTTGGGCCAGAAGCATTTGATTGAGCTGCCCTAAAACGCGTTTTTGTTCGGTCGAGTCGTCCAGCGTCGGGATGACGTTAAGCAATTCCGCGACCGGGTCTGAGCCGTTGATTTTCGCGACGGCGTTCAAGGCGACTTCGCGATCCTGTCGCGCCATTCCATCCCGTTTCAAGATCATTAAATGAGCCGGCAGATATTTCGCGTCATCGTCCCGCCGCTCAACACGAAGTAACGTTGCGTTGTCGAGCCGTTTAAGTTGAAACGCGACAATCCGCGCTGGTTTGTCGAAAAAGATCTTGGGCGCTTTCTTTTCCTGAGCGTCTTGAGCTCCATGATGATGGTCGTGGTCATATGCGGCGACCAAAGCCAACGGAAGCGCAGCAAGCGTGAGGACTGCCAGAAAGAATTTCAATCGGGGTTTCATGACAACTTAAAATCGAAAGGAGAAGTCAGCTTTCTCAAAATGGAATGCTGAGCGGGACTTAAAAAATAGGCCGGCGCAAACCGACCTGATTATCAAACAAGATTTAACGCGCAAATTTACTCAGGTTGAAGGACCTTCATCGTTTCTTCGAGCAAGTAATTCATGCTATCGTCGGCTTCGTAGTTGAGCACATCCAAAACGCCTTCGGCAATTTCGTCGCCTGATAAGAAACTTGCCGCGCGAACGGCTTCGGCTCGGACCATTGCAGATTTGTCGTTGATTCCTTTTTTAACCAATTCGATTGCATTGGGGACGCGAGCGTGCCAATAGGAAAGAACTCGGATTGCGGCGGCTCGTGCGTGGTAGTCTTTTGAGGAAAGCACTTGCTCAAGCAATTCCTGGTTCACAACGTTATGCGTTTGGAATTGCCAAAGGCCTTCCAGCATTAGCTGTTCATAATCGGCGTCCGTTTTGTCAATCGACTTCATCCAAGTCTTTACCGCTGGAATCACCACGTCGGTGTCTTTTGCTGCCAGTTCACGTTTAACGCGATAACGGTTTCGGTGTTCTGGTGTTTTCAAAAGAGCCAACAACTCGGGCACAGTCGCGCCGTCGATTTTTGGTGGCGTGACAAGCGGTCGGCCTTTGTAAGTGATGCGCCAAATACGGCCGTGGCTAACATCCCGTTTAGGCTCTCGCAAGTTATGCTGCAAGTGACCGATCAACGCGTTGTGCCAATCGACGATATAGAGTGCGCCGTCTGGACCAAACTGAATATCGACTGGACGGAAGTTTCCATCGTCGCAATTAAGCAACGGTTCAATTTCAGGGCAGAAGAATCCAGAGCCTTTCTCTTCCATCGTGTGTTGCAAAATGGCTCGCTCGCCAATCACATTATTGAAAATGTAATTGCCCTGAGCGGAGGGCGGAAAATGGGCGCTCGAAACGATTTCACAACCTGAGGTCGGCCGGATGCGTTTCTTGAGAAGCTTCGGAGCGTCTGGAACTTTCGACTTTTTGTCAATCTTCAACGCGCGTTTGTAGTGACTGCCTCCAGGGTGTTTGGCTGGGAAGTTTGTTTTTCCTGAGATCAACGTCGCCCAGTAATGCTGTCCGCCTGATGCATCGGCAATGAAGTTTTGACCCCATTTGTCGAACACATGCCCCCATGGATTTGCAAACGCATAGTTAACATGCACTTGCGTGTCTTGTCGCCGCATGTCGTAGCGCCAAATTCCTGCTTCATTCAATCGCTGTGGTCCGTAAGGCGTTTCGACCTGCGAGTATTTGAATGTTCCTTCGCAGAAGTAAAGCCCACCCCCCGGTCCCCATTCGAACGCGGAGATTCCGTGATGCGTGTCGGCTGAGCCTAATCCTGTGATCACTCGGGTCCGCGTGTCGGCTTTGTCGTCGCCGTCGGTGTCTTTGATGAACAGAATGTCGGGTTGTTGTGCAACGTAAGCTCCGCCGTGTCCCAGTTCGAAACCGGTTGGAACGTAAAGTCCATCGGCAAAGACTTTGCATTGGTCAGCTTTTCCGTCCGAGTCGGTGTCGGTCAGGATCAGCAATTTATCATTAAGTTTTGTTTTCGGTTTCCAGTGTGGATAAGACGGCATCGTTGTGACCCACATCCGGCCTTTGGCGTCGAAGTTCAAGGACACTGGGTTCGCCAGATCGGGAAAGTCTTCTTCGGTGGCGAACACATTGATCTCGTAGCCTTCGGCCAGTTTGAATTTCGAAACTTGTTCGGCGGCAGGTCGATAGTCCAACGAACCAAGCTTTCCCAGTCTGCGTTGTCTGTCCTTCGGGCCGCCCACATTGGATTTTGGATTGATAAACGGAAGCGTATTGGAATCGTCGATTTTGTCTGGCACGGATTCTCCGCTAGCCAACGCCCAGATTTTTTTGTCACGGTTCTCGGTCATCTGATCAAGAATCGTTCGCTCGCGTTCCATAACGTCTTCATTGTTGTACGTTCCATCGGATCCAGCCTTGCCGCGTTTTCCGTAGATCGAGTAACCATTAGCGGCTCGGTAACGATGCCACCAATGAAAGTTCTTGTCGTCAACGGATGCTTTAACTTTCGCATTGACTGCCACGTCCGTTTTGACGTCACCGAAAAGCGCTTTGTTGAGGATCGGAGCAAGTGCTTTGTAGCCGTCATCGTTGAGTTGAAATCCGTCCAGCGTCATGCGTGCGTCGGAGTCTTTGAAAAACGCCTTGGTAGGAGCGAACAGGTTTGCGAAACCAACACTGTGCTTTTTCGCGATGGTTTGCATCGCAGCTGTATACATTTCAAGGTTTGCGTTCTCTTGTGTTCCATCCGGCAAATTCGAATCGCCAGTTTTTTCAAAAGCAGTTGGCGAAACCAAAACGATCTTTGGCGTTGTTTTCGATTCCGAGTAAGCCTTCTTTTTCGTTTCGGCCACTAGGTCATCCAGTTTGCGTGTGAAACTTTCGAGCCCACTTTTGCCTTGAAACGATTCATTGCCGCCAAAGAAAAATAACACAGCCGTCGCGCCCGAATGTTTCAGGTGTTGATCGGGCTCACCGAAATTCAATGAACGCAGGCGAGTGTCGACGGTATCACCGGGAAAGCAAAGATTGCGAACCGTCAGCTCTTTGTCGGCGTAAATTTGATGGAGTTGCGTTTCCCAATGGTTGCGATGCTGAAGTCGCTCGCCAAGTCCATTTCCAATCAAGCAGATTTTCTCACCCTTCTCAACGGCGAGAGCCATGCCTTCGGGGGCTGGGCTGGGATGCTTTAGACCGGCTGTAGCTGGACCTGATTTGGCCTTTTTCGAATTGCCTTTGTTCTTGTTGTTGTTTTTTTTCTTGCGAGGAGCGCGAGTTTTAAGTGCTTTATCTTTAGCCATGATTGGTGTGTCCCAACCGGCCATGTCCGACGGCTTAACACCGACGTAGTAATTCGAATTCATTTGAAATGTCGAAGGGTTGTAATCGCCGACCATTGCGATATCGGAATCGGCTTTGATTTTGTCTTCGATACCGATCGCCCAGAAGCACGAGTTGATCAACATGCGGCGAAAGCCTTCGTCGAGAATGTCTTCCGATGCGCCCGAGGTGGTTGTAAACACACGCCCCTCGGCTCCGTCCTTGCCAGCGTAAGTTCGCGTCCAGGCGTTAGGGCAAGGTTTTCTGTCGGGTGCAGGAGCGGAAGTTTTCTCCATCGTCGCAAGTGGCTGCGTCATCGCAAGGACTTCACTGCCAGGCATGGGGTCGGTCCAGTATCCGCCACATTGAGTCCATGGGTTTTTGACGCCCATCAAAATTGGATGGTCCTTTTTAGATTCAACGATGTCCAGTCGCGTACTCATTACATGGTTGCGGCCATAGTGACGGACCCATGTTTCGCCCAGAACCTGACGTCCGAATCCGCCTTTGTAGTCTTCACCTGAAAACTTATGGTCGAATTTTGCGAATTGTGAATCCTTGGGAACTTTGAAAGCATGAGTTGATGTTCTCAACCCAATGACCGGGCCCGCTCGATCGAGGTAGTCAACGATTGGTTGAAATTGATCTGCCGGAAAGTTTTGAAATCGCAAAAAGAACACGGCAAGATCGGCGTCGTTAAGTGCTTCGGTGCCGGGCATGAAACTTGAGCCGGGAACGATATCGCCCGTTTCTTTGTTGAGTGAAAACAAGACAGTACATTTGAATCCATAACGCTTGGCCAAAATTCGAGCCAACATTGGGCATGTCTGCTCGCCACGATACTCGTGATCGCCAGCAAGAAAGACAATATGTTTCCCTTTACCTGGTCCTTCTGTTCCCTCGTAAACCAAATGTTTCGATTGGGCGTTGAGGTTGGAGGAAAGCAAAAATCCAACAAGGAAAATGGCACAAGTGTCAATCAAATATCGCTTAAGACGCATGGATGATTCATCCTGGAATGTAGTTTAAGGCCGTGTGGTCAAAACCATATTCTACTTCGATTTTTCCCGCTTCACAGGACACAAACGAAGCTTTAAAAAATTCAAATTCCATTTGTCACCAATTTCGTGTGGAACGATACCGCCAATATGAGCAACTTTGATTGTTAATGGTGGTTGCGGTGCAATATCGTGGCTCTGTTGTTTATATTGGTGAAGTCACTATCCGAATCCGACGAGTCCAATCCATGTTGCGTTGCCAAAAATTAGGTTTCTTTTTTCTGTTAATCTCAGTTTCATTTGCCCAGCTTCGGGCGCAAGACAAACCGGCACGAAAGTCGTTGAAGTTGGCGGGCATGTTTGCCAACCACATGGTGCTGCAGCAGCAAACCGACGCAGCTATTTGGGGCAAAGCCAAGCCTGACGCCGAAGTGCGAATCAAGGCGTCTTGGAGTGATCAAGTTACCAAGACACGCTCGAACGAAAATGGCGAATGGAAAACGAGCATAAAGACGCCTGCCGCTGGCGGTCCCTTTCGAATTCGAATCGATTCAGGCAACGAATCGAAAACGTTAAAGGATGTTCTCTGTGGCGAAGTCTGGATTTGTTCGGGCCAATCCAACATGCAGTGGAAGCTACGTGGTTTCGGCGAGAAGCATTTCAAAGAAGACGTTGACAAAGCCAATCATCCCAAGATTCGTTTTTGCCAGGTCCAGCAAAAAATAGCGTTACAGCCACAGAGTGATTTGAAAACGAAGTGGTCCGTTTGCACGCCCCAAACGGCGCTTCAGTTTAGTGCTGTTGGCTATTTTTTTGGTGACAAACTTCGCGAAGAACTGGACGTTCCAATTGGGTTGATTTCTACGAATTGGGGTGGTTCGTCTGCTGAAGCATGGGTGGATGAAAAGGAGCTTCTTCGCGAACTGCCGGAATTTGGCAACATGCTAAACGGCTATGATGAGTTGATCAAGAAACATGGCGTCTCGCACACAAGAGGTAAGAAGCTGCCCAAGGGATTGAATCAACGAATGCCTTCGGTACTTTATAACAATATGATTCACCCTTTAATTCCTTATTCGGTTCGAGGAGTGATTTGGTATCAAGGTGAATCTAATGTGGGGCATCCGATTCAATACAGAAAATTGTTCCCCAAACTGATTGAAAGCTGGCGTCGAGAATGGGGCCAAGGCGATTTCCCCTTTTACTTTGTTCAGATTGCACCCTATCACTATCGAACAAATGAACTGCCAGCTGCCTTGCTCCGAGAAGCTCAGTTGCAAACGCTTAACGTTCCCAATACTGGCATGGCAGTCTTGATGGATGTTGGTGATTCAACCAATATTCACCCGAAAAAGAAAAAGCCAGTTGGCCAGCGGCTTGCTTTGTTGGCGTTGGCTAAAGACTACGGCAAAACGGATCTTGTTTATTCGGGACCTGAATATGTCGGGCATGAAGTAGAGTCAAAGCAAATTCGATTGAAGTTTAAACACATCGGAGGTGGTCTGGCGACTCGAGATGGTAAAGAGCTTTCTCATTTTATGATCGCTGGCTCGGACGAAGTGTTTCATTCTGCGGTCGCAAAGATTGACGGCGAGACGATTCTTGTTGGATCAGCAAAAGTCGACCGTCCGGTGGCGGTTCGCTACGGTTGGGGGAATTCAGACGAACCCAATTTAATGAACAAAGAAGGATTGCCTTCATCTTCGTTTCGAACAGACGAGTGGGAAATTCTTCCAGTTAAGCCAGCGAAAAAGCCATCTAAAAAGCGAGCCAAGAAAAACAAAAAACCGGCGAAAAAAGCAAAGGCGGGATAATTTGCGGAAACGAGATCGGAATCGCCAAATGGGGGAACCTGAACCCGTTGAATCAAATTTGAAATAGAAGGCCCCAATGAATTCGGCCCCGCCCCAAATGGATAAAAATTCGATGCCCCCATCAAGCCCTCAAAATGGTCGCTCTCAATGGAGCCATGCCCTCAGATTGTTTGGTTCGTTTGTTGTGCTGGGGATCGTTTTGTTTTTTTTTGAAAACACGCTTTCAGCGCAAACTGTTTCAGTAGGAAAAGCGACCTACCGAACCGACCTCCCGCCAAACAAAGATGGCAAGCCACGGCGTTTAATGAATGCCAAACCGTTGGTCACCAAACGAGTCGTCGCGCCGGCTCCGACCAACGACTGGTGCTCTTCATTGGTCTGGCCATCAAGCTCTCCTTATTCTCTACCGATGTTTCCACATCCGTTAGCCGTCCAAGCCCACGAATCTGGTTTGGGTTTGGGCTACAACCCAACTCCGATGCTTACCGACTCTCGTAAAGACGGAAAGCTCTTTCAAAAAGGAAGCAACTACAAGTTCCCATATCGAGAGAGCATGATCGTTGGACTTGAGGGCATGAAGAGTCAAACCTGCGTGCTGGATCGACAATCCGATTGGGCTGTTACCGCTCTTTGGACCTCCTCGGGCGACAATCTTCGCGCGATCTTCGGACACGGATTGCCGTTTGTTTATTTCAAGCGGGAAAGTGACCGACCAGCTGTTATCAAATTTTCAAAAGCCCAATTCAACCGGCACGAACATCCGGTTGAACCGATCGTTTTTGAAGAAAAAAACATCAATGGCAAACACAATCAGTCCAATGGCAAGTTCACGATGGCGGTCAACGCCGGCAAGAATGTCGGTGTCGGCTCAAAGGTTCGAATTAGTTATGACTTTGACGGAGACGGCGAAACCGATCGCCTCGAAGTGTTTTCGCTAATGGCAACCGATCCAGTAGATTCGTCGTGGGAGACCTACTCAGATAGCTCGCGTCCGCTGGAGGAAAGGCTTAGCCATGGCGAGAAAAAGGATTTCAAAAACGGCTCGGTCAAGGTTGAGTTTTGGAAAGTCTTTGGTGATGGTCAAGTCCAACTGGATCTCGAGTCATGCAAGTTCGAGCTTCCGATAGCAAAAGGGACTCGATATCCATGGGAGATCGGTGTCCTGGAAAAACGTCCCGACGCCAAGATCGTCAAAACTGCCGAAGAAGGAACAGGCAAAGCAAAAGTTTTTTATCGCGACAAGAATGTGGTTGGCGTAACGGTCAACCGAACTCACTACGGGCTGTTTGCTCCGACGGGCGCGAACTGGTCACCTGCCAAAAAAGACGTTGACGAACTGACAACGGCGCTTGCTGGGAAGAACTATTTTTCAGTTGCCGTTCTGCCAGACGCAGCCCCCAAAACCATTAAGTGGTTCGCGCGTTTTGCATTCACATTCCCAAGCGATACAAAAATCGAATATCAATACGATGCGAAATCGGCATCCGTTAAGACTAAGTTCTCTGTTGTACCCGACGTTAAACAAGGCGAAGAAACCGCGGTGCCGATGGCGTTGTACCGACATCAGCTTTTAAATCTTGTCGATCCATCTATCGTTAACGGGTTTGAGTATGCCAGTCCACGCGGAAAAATGAAGCTCGTTTTGGGCGAGTCGTTTACCACTTCGCTTCCGTTTCTGGGTGTCTTGCCGGCTCTCCCAACTTCAAAGGAGTCGATGGCGAAACTTGGGCCAATGGTTGACGCTTACTTTAAAGAGCTAACGACCCGCGAGAGAACTTTTGAAAGTAACGACACTTATTGGAACGGCAAAGAGTTTGGGAAAATCTCCGAAGTCATTCAGATCGCCAATCACATCGGCAAGGACAAAATCTGCAACCAGCTGGTCAAGCTTCTCCAGCAACGTTTGGAATCCTGGTTTGACGCAACGGACACCGAGCGTTTCTTTTATTACGACCCAACGTGGAATACGCTGATCGGCTATCCAGATAGCTACGGATCGGCCGAAACTTTAAATGATCACCATTTCCACTACAGCTATTTTATCAAAGCTGCGGCAACAATCGCTCAGTATGATCCTGACTGGGTGCGGCCTGAGAATTATGGCGGAATGATCGACCTGTTGATTCGCAACTGCGCCAACTACGACCGGAGTGACAAAAAATTCCCGTGGATGCGATTCTTTGATCCGTACGCGGGGCATTCATGGGCTTCCGGCAATGCGGCGTTCGCGTCAGGCAACAACCAGGAGTCGTCTTCGGAATCGATGAACTTTGCAACGTCGTTGATTCTTTACGGAGAAGCGACCGGCAACAAGGAAATCAGGGATTTGGGAATCTACTGGCACGCAACGGAAGCCGAATCGATCAAACATTATTGGTTCGACAACGATGGTGAAGTTTTTCCAAAGGGATTCGGATCGCCATGCGTGGGAATGGTTTGGGGAGACGGCGGAACGTTCGGGACTTGGTGGACTGCCAACCCGGAAGAGATTCACGGGATCAATTTTCTGCCAGTCACCGGTGGCTCACTTTATCTTGGCCGCGATCCTGAATATGTGAAACGCAATTTCGCAAGTCTGCAGGCAGCTAACAAACGTTTCCATAGCGCCGGGTTTGATGGAGATCCGGAGAAACTGACGACTTGGCGAGACATTCTTTATGAGTACTTGGCGCTCGCCGACCCGGCAGATGCTCAAAAACGTTATCTGGCCGAGGGAGAAGTCAAAAGCGAACACGGTGAAACCAAAGTCCACACGACACAGTGGATCGGAGCGCTGAAGTCGCTTGGCCAATACGACGCGGCAACCCAGGCCGATTGGCCGACGGCGGTTGCGTTTATTGATCAAGGCAAACGGACCTACGTCGTTTACAACGCCCATTCGCAAACCAAGTCGGTGAAATTTTCTGACGGGGCGACGTTTGATGTTCCGCAGGGCCTGCATCGTTTCAAACCGAAATAA
>CAYZGP010000063.1:1956-4446 GCA_964478065.1 uncultured Pirellulaceae bacterium | reverse complement strand
AAGCGCTGGGGATGCTTTCTCATATCTGTCTAGACAGCGCAAAATTTGTGGTTTAAATTTCCATCGAAGATCTTTCTTAATATCCTGCTTTCGCATTTATTCGCGCGATGATTGAATACAACAACAAAGTCTGGTTTCGGCACATCCTCAATTTTCACAAAACGGATACCTTCCGGATCCTTTTGAGAGAGATGATGATCGTTGCCGCCTACACCGCCGTTGTAGCGGCGATTGAAATCCATTTCCTTCGCGATGTGCGAATGACGGAATCAGGTGAAGCCGTTGAGAAGGTGTTGAAGAACACGACCATCATGCATTCGATTCTCGGTTTTGTACTTTCATTGCTGGTCGTCTTTCGAACCAACACGGCTTACGATCGGTGGTGGGAAGGACGAAAGCTGTGGGGCGCGCTGGTCAACAACACGCGAAATCTGTCGGTGAAGATAAATGCTTTTCTCCCGGCAAGTTGCCAAGCGGAAAAAGAGTTTTTCAAGACAATGATCGGCAACTTCCCGTTTGCACTCAAAGAACATCTTCGTGAAGGCATCGCGCTAAGTGAGATCGAGGACATCGAGGGATTCAAGGAACAATGTGCTGATGGCAAGCATGTTCCCAATTTGATGATTCAATTGTTGTATCGCAAAACGAAATCCCTGTTTGATGCTGGCCACATAAGCGGTGACGAATTGATTGTGATTGACAAAGAGCTAAAGTCATTTTTTGACATCATGGGAGCTTGCGAGAGAATCAAAAACACCCCCATTCCTTTTTCTTACAGTATCTTTCTGAAGAAGTTTATCTTTTTTTATATTGTTACTTTGCCGATCGGATTTGTCGCGTACTTCGAGTACTGGGCGATTCCAATTTCAGTTTTCGTCTTCTACGTTTTGGTTTCTCTCGAAATCATTGCCGAAGAAATCGAGATGCCATTTGGACGGGATCCCAACGACCTGCCAACCCAAAAACTTGCCGATATGATTCGCGGAAACGTCAACGAAATTTTTGCTAAGTGAATGCGAACTCCTAGATGATTCAATCGGGGATATTTGCAAGAAAGCCTTAAATGAATGCGGTTGTTTGGGCATCGCCCGCGTACATCCCAAGTGCAACCAGAAGTCTCAGTCGTTCCAAACTTGCATTTGGTTTTGCGGTTTTAATCTCTCGCCCGATGAATTTACGACTCCAATTGAACAGCCCAATTGAACAGCCCGATTGACCGTGCATTTTTTTCGCAGGGAGTCATTGAGCCAACAGATTTTTGTTAAAGCGATTCGACTTTGGACACAGTGGCCTCGACTCATGCTTTAAAGGCGACGCAAAAAGTGTTCAGGATGGGGTTAATCAAAGCCTGACTTCCTCAAAGCCTGACTAACGAATCTGATTTCCCGTTCGAAATGAATTCGAATTGGCTACGCCGGTTGCTCTGGCCTGAATCGTTTTGATGGAATTGTTGGCCTGAAGTCGCACTTTGGCGTCGGTCGATGTCGTCGCAACTTCTTTGAGACGAGCAATTGATTTTGCGGTGCCAATCTGCCCCAGCAGACTGCAGGCCGAAAGCTGAACTTTGGCGGATTCATCCGAAAGGTGAGGGATGACGTGTGGTTCCGATGCGCTACCCAGTTTGTTGAGAACCAGCATGATTTGCGAGCGGTCTTCACCAGGGAAACGCTTGGCAAGTTCAGGGATAACGCGTTGGTCGCCGATTTTTTCCAGGCTACGATAAGCCGCCCAGCGTACATCGAAATTGGAATCGTTGATGCCGCCGAAGATCAAATTCAAACTGTTGGCCGAGTCAACTTCGGTGAGGTACTCAATCACCATACGACGGGTGGCCGAGTCTCTTGAAGCTGAACATTGGCGGATGACTTCGATGACTGCTGGAATCGCAGTGCGCGGTTGAGCGTTGGTAAGCTGACGAATGCCTTTGCGAACCCCCTTGTGATCGCTTGCGTTCATGATCAAGTCAACGGACGGCTTGACGTTGGCCGGAATCAATTGAAGCACGTTGGCCGGGACGTTGAAAACCAAACCAGTTCCCTTGCTCAAGCCACTGTTGCGCGGAGTCGTTTTCGGAATCTCTGGGAAGTAGGAATCGCTGTTTGGATTTCCTTGTGCTGTAGAGCTTCTTGATCCAAATTCGATCTTGGCAAGTTTCGGTATTTCATCCTTGGGTATTGGGTCGCCAAAACTGGAATTCGCTCCTGGGTTTTCGCGGTAGTTCAAATTTGGTTTGGGAAAGGTCATCTTGTCGCGGTCGAAGTTGCTTGACGGTGGCTTCGAGGAGACCGCATTGTTTGAGGAGGCCGCGTTGTTTGAATATGCTGGCGTTTCACTTCTCGTTGTCGCAGTGGGAGCCGCGGAGTTGGATCGCAAAGGCTGAGGGGATGTGTTGTTTGGGAGAGTTTCGGTTGTCCTTGGTTGGGTTGGCTGTCTGTTGGAAGCCAGGTTGGTGAGCGGCTGAGGTTGCGTTTGCGGGCGCGGTTGTGTTTG
>CAYZGP010000063.1:0-1856 GCA_964478065.1 uncultured Pirellulaceae bacterium | reverse complement strand
TACTATCGGTGGCGTTGTTTTCTTGGGCGCCGTCGCTGGTTGCAGCTGGCCCTGAATGAAATTTCGATCCGTTGTCGAAAGCCGTGCAAAGGGAACGTCGATGACGACTCCGTTTAGCTTCTTAATCGTAACCGACGATTGGTTGATCTTGATCAATTCAGCTTCAATCTTGAATGTACCCGAATCGTCGGACCAAACACGGGTCGCTTTTTGTGATTGATTTTGTTGAGCGCCTTGTACCGATTCGGTATTTGAAAAAGCGCAGTAGCTTATAAAGACCAGCGACAGAATTATTGTTTGCCAGTTCATGGTTCGTCCTTGATAGTTTTTAATGAGTCGGCAAGCCGTTAAGGAAGCAAGAGTCAGTCCATAGTTGATTGTTTCATTTTATTTCATTTAGCCGATTGGGTTCAATGGAAGAATTACTCGGCAATAGCATGATTTGCTTCGTCGGAAGTTGTCTCGCTTCGTCACGAAATGGCCGCTAAACAGCGGAGGATGCCCAGAAAAGCTAGAAGAGCCAATTCACACCCGCCTTTTTTGCTATCGGTTCCAAGAGTCATCGGCATTCTAGCCATCCTCAAATTGCCTGTCGGTCCCATACTGAAACCAACTGGATTTGGTTAGCACTTCCGCAATTTTTTTGCGTACAATCAGCTTGCTGGTAATCGCCCTTTCGGATTTAAAAATGCAACGACATCACAATAAAAAATTGGCTTTACGGTACTACGCAAGCTTCAAGTGCTGGATTATTGCAGCCACTGGAATTGCGTTGATGGTGGGCACCGCTCACGCTCAAAAAATTTCCTTTGAGACGGTCAACGTAACTCACTCTGCCCTCGATGGTATCGGTTTTGAAGCCGATACAATGCGTCGCGATCCCAGTGACGTCATTAAAGTCGGTGGCTTGTATTACGTCTGGTACTCCAAAGGCAAGATCAGCTCTGGTTACGATGCAACCGTCTGGTACGCCACATCTAAAGAAGGGCACGAGTGGACCGAACAAGGCATGGCGCTGGATAAAGGTGCCCAAGGCACTTGGGAAGGCGCCAGCGTTTTCACCCCCAATATCATGTTCGCCGAAGGCAAGTACTGGCTGTTCTACACCGGCACTTCAAACAACTTTCATGAAAAACCTTTTACCCCTGATTCGAAAATCGGAATTGCAGTTTCCGAATCGCCAAATGGACCGTGGAAACGACTGGCTACCAACCCTGCGCTGAGCAACAGCCCCAACGTATCAGACTTTGATAGCCACTTGGTTGACGATGCTTGTTTAGTCGTCCGCGACGGCAAGTACTGGTTCTACTACAAAGGTCGCCAACAGGGCAAAAGTCCTCGTGAGACACAAATGGGATTGGCCATCGCCGACAAACCGGAAGGCCCTTATGTGCGTCATAAAAACAATCCAGTGATCCCCGGCAACCACGAAGTCCTTGTCTGGCCGCAAGGCATTGGCGTCGCGGCAATGATTGGAACGACCGGCCCGAAGGAAATCACCAACTCAGTTCTCTACGCTGCCGACGGAGTCAATTTCACCAAAACTCACAAAGTCGTCAAAGGCCCATGGGCTGGTGGCGCATATCGTCCAGAGGCTTTCACTCAATCTGGTAACGGCTCGCTTCCGCAGTGGGGCGTTGAAATCGCCCGCAGCAAACGCAAAGACAGAGCCAAAGGCAAGTTGCCATTCATCGGCCGTTTCGACGTACAAACGACTGAAGTCAATTCAGCCAAAACAACTGCCGTGAAGTTCTCAGATGACCTGTCGTTTATGCAAAAGCACACTTCGATTGTGACGCTGAAAGATGGCGATGCCGCGGTGGCAATTGCGCCTGCTTATCAAGGTCGAGTGATGA
>CAYZGP010000062.1:0-33341 GCA_964478065.1 uncultured Pirellulaceae bacterium | reverse complement strand
CGCACGAAAAAAGTACACCCGGCAGGATTCGAACCTGCAACCCTCGGTTCCGAAGACCGATGCGCTATCCAGTTGCGCCACGGGTGCGTTTAAAAGAATTGAGTGATCTTGCTTCTCAACACGACACTCGTTCTTGTTAAACATGAAGATAGAGATTTTCTCAGCGATTTCAACGCTAGTTCGACAAAATTATCGAGCGAATGTCCACAAAGTCGAATTTTGATTTCAACTGGGCCCTAAATTTTCACGAAGATCGCTGCTTGGCTTCAAGGATAACGCTAAGGCGAAACATCTGGGAATTGCCCAAAACGAATCGGAATGCCTTGCCTTGGTGGCATTATTGGACCAAATGTCCGGTTGATACTCACAAAATCCTCTTGTATTTGAAGCCACTTTTTGAGCATCATGGACTCGTTGTGATACAATGAAAGATTAATAATCCGTTTTCATCAAAGGATCTACGACACGTTTCAAAGTCGTTTTTCAAGGCAAGAATTGTATGGCAACAATTACTTTGAGAGTCTTAGATGGTGCCGACCGTGGTAAAGTCTATGAAGGCATTGCCGTTCCCGTCACAATTGGTCGTGAAGAAGGGAACACAATTCAACTCAATGACGAACGGATCAGCCGCTTTCACCTGAAAATCCAGAAGGACCATGATGACTTGGTGCTCACCGATCTTGAAAGCACCAATGGGTCCAAAGTCAATAATGAAGAAGTCCAGCTTCGCATTCTGCGGCATGGCGATCTGATTACCTTGGGCCGTAGCACGTTGATCTTTGGTAGTCGCGTTGAGATCAATGAACGACTTGAACGGTTGAGCTCCGCTGGAAAGTCTTCTTCAATAGACAATAGCGAAATCGGCTCCAAACCGTCTCATGACAATCTGGCCTTGCAAGAGGATTGGCAAGAAGATCCGAATTATCAATTGGCTCTCTTGGACCTCGATCCGCCGAAAGTTCCCGAACGACTTTCGCCCGGTCAGGCAGCACAGTTGGCCGAAGTTGTTGAGTTTCTCCATATGCACTTGCGTGGTATCGTTTCGGACGTTGACATCAATAAGCGAAAAAAGCGAGTCTCGTTGACGCTTGAGCAATGGCAAAAAGTTCTTGACGCCCAAGCCCGTCTGGCGGAGTACCTTCAGAAAATTGGTAACCCTTAAGCGCCGTTAAGCGGTTGGCAGTTCTTCTCGGCACGCCTTCCTTTTATTCAGGCAATTTTCGCTGACTTTGTCCTGCGGCTCGTTTTATGCACACTTAGCCCAATTACACTTAGCAATCGCTGATTTGTTAACGTAATCGCAAACTTGCATTCTGGGGCAGACACTCAGAAAAAAAGCGGAACTGAGTCGCGGGTTTCGGGTCTAATCTTCACAACATTTGTTGCTTGTTGTTTCTCGATAGCGATGGTAATTGGCATGCCATTGGGCCAAAATGTTCTTGCAGTCAAGAATTTTTCCGGAGTTAAGACGATGCGTAACGCGTTCCTGTTTTGCTTTCTCTTTACCAGTTCCATTTGTGGCCTGGATTGTGTTTCGGCTGCGATGCTCCAGTCTCGCCAAGCCCAATCTGAAACGCCCAAAGCGAGTATTGCTGGTCTTCAAGCAGCGATCAAAAGCAACAACGCCGGGCAGATTAAAAGTATCATCGCCGCGAATCCTAAACTGCTGACCGCGACGATTTCGCAGTCAAAACTATCGCCGCTGCATTTTGCGATCCAATCGAAACGATTCGAAGCCGCAAAACAGTTGCTTGCGTTGGGGGCTTCAACGACTGCCGTCGATTCTCGGAAGCAATCGCCGCTTCATACTGCGATTTCGCAAGGCAGTCGCGAGATGGCCAAGCTCTTGATTGAGAATTCTTCGAACGTAAATTTAACTGACCAAAACGGGACCACGCCTTTGATGCGCTTGGTGATGCAGCGCCGTAGTACCGCCGACCTGTTTGACGTTTTGGTTTCCAAAGGCGCCGATCTCAATCTTAAAAACCGCAGCCAACAAACGGCGCTTCATTTGTCTTGTTACTATCGCCGACATGATCTTGGAGCGTTGTTGATCAAAGCTGGTGCTGAGGTGGACGCGGTTGATAACAATCAAAATACTCCGCTGTTGGCAGCGAGCATGAGCTCTCCTGTTATTTTGAAGTTACTGATTGATAAAGGGGCGGATGCCAATGCGGTAAACCGGCAAGGACAAACGGCACTTCATTTGGCTAGTCAGTCGCGGCAATTGGAATCGGTGAAGACGTTGCTGGATCAATTTAGCGACGTTGACCTGGTCGATAAGCAAAACAATACGCCACTTGCGAATGCCGTTCGGTCGGGCAGTCATGAGATTGCAAAATTATTGATCGAGCGTGGCGCCGATCCGAATCGATATAATCAAGCCGATCAGAATGGGCGTAACGTTCCGTTGCTCTGTCATGCATCCTCCGTTGCACAGGCTTCATTAATGAAAACGCTTTTGGAGGGTGGTGCCAGAATCGATGTCAAAAATGCCCAAGGTGATGGGCCGCTCCATTTGGTTTGTCAGGCCAGTGGAAATATCTTTACCGGTAGGCGACAAGGGAATTCGCGAGATGTCGGAAAACGATTTGTCGAAGCAATCGAATTGTTGTTGGCTCAAAAAGCCAATCCGAATCAGAAAAATAACGCGGGTGAAACTCCAATTCAAGTCGCCGCAAAGCGTGATTTCTTTGACGCTGTCGAAGCGTTGGTGGATAAGACGGATGAGTTGAATTTTGATTTGGGCACTGGTTCGTTGTTGCATTGGACGGCGAAGAATGGCCTGGCTAAAACAGCGGCTCATTTGTTGAGCGATGAAAAAATTCAGATTAACGAACTTGATCCCAACGGGCGAACTGCGATTCAGATTGCGGTTGAGAACGGGCAAGCCAAAATGGTTGAGCTGTTGATAGAGAACAATGCGAAAGTCGATCTTGTGATGTCCGATGGAACGACCGCGTTGTTGACGGCGGCAGGCTCAGGCAATGCGGCAGTTGTGAGAACGCTTGTCAAAGCTGGAGCCGATCTTTCGCGACTCGATGGAAGCGGCCAATCGTGTTTGCATCTGGCGGCTTGGGATGGATCAGGCGAAGTTGTTAAGGCGTTGTTGGAAGAGATGATGAAGTCCAAGGATGGTGCCATAGCCGTTAATGCGAAAACGCAATCCGGTTACACAGCGCTGCACGCGGCTGCGTGGAATGGCCATGCCGACGCCGTGAATTTTTTATTGCAATCCAAAGCGGATCCCAATGTTACGGATTCCGATGGTTGGACGCCCCTCCACAAAGCGGCCTACCGAGGCCATGTCGGTGCGGTGAAGTTGTTGCTTAGCCGCGGTGCCGATCGCACACTTGAAAATGGCGTCGGGATGACAGCGATGGATATGGCAGAAGGTAACAAGAAAACGGAAGTTGTTGGTTTGCTTAAGTAAATGAATAGGCTCGTGTTGGTGCCCGCTGGTTTAAGCCAACATCGCATTGAAAAAACAGGATTGTTCAACGACGATCCGGCAGACGATCGCGTTTTTTGTATCTAGAGTTACGCGCCGGCGCCTGGCGGCTGGGCATTAAACTTATTGGCGTGATTGATTCCTACGTCGCGTCGCGAGCTTGATTGGCTACAATAGCCTCTTCCAAAATATGCTCCATCCAAGGAATTTGAAATTGGCCAAGAATCCCAATCGCATCATGCGCAGCCTCATTTTCGTTTTAGTAGTTGCTTCGTCGTTTCATCTTGCCGCCGCGCAGGATGCCCCAAGTGATGCTCAACAAAAAATCGCAGGCCAATCGATCCTTGAATCGAGCTTGCGGGCGGACGTGAAATTCTTGGCGGACGATCTTTTAGAAGGCCGCGGTCCAGGTACGCGAGGTGATTTGTTAGGGCAGCGGTATATCTCGACTCAGTTTCAAGTGTTGGGGCTTGAGCCTGCAGCCAGTGGATCGTACATCCAAAAAGTTCCTTTAGTCGGTGTCACGACCAGTCCGCCGAAAATGGTTCAGTTTAAAAAAGGTGACCAATCACTTGAGTTGAAAAACTCGGATGACTACATCGTGACCAGTGGCCTGCCGCTTGAGGAATCGAAATTCACTGATGCCGAAGTCGTGTTTGTTGGCTATGGCATGCAGGCTCCCGAATACGGTTGGGACGATTTCAAAGACGTCGATGTGAAAGGCAAAGTTCTGTTGGTGATGAACAACGACCCGGAAACGGATCCCAATATTTTCGCTGGACGTACGCGGCTGTACTACGGTCGCTGGGATTACAAATACGCCAAAGCCGCTGAGATGGGAGCGGTCGGAGCGTTGATCATTCACACTGACGGATCGGCCGGCTATCCGTATCAAGTCGTGCAAACTTCCTGGACTGGCGAGCAAATGGCACTTGGCGGTGTTCAAAAAGGTCGTTTGAAAATGGAAGGCTGGTTAACGGAAGACGCTTCGAAGAAACTCGCGAAATTTGCCGGGCATGATTTAGATGCTTTACGGGCTTCGGCGGAAAGCAAAGATTTTCGGCCGGTTTCGCTGGGCACTACTTTGTCGGCTTCGATGAAGTGCCGAGTGCGCGAGCGCGAGACTGGCAATGTGCTGGGGTTGTTGAAGGGAAGTGATCCTGAGTTAAGCAAAGAGTGGCTTGTTTACACGGCTCACCATGACCACATCGGAATGAGAGAAGCCCGTGACGACTCGGATAATATTTACAACGGTGCGGTGGACAATGCTACGGGTGTTGGCGCGATGCTGCAGATCGCCCGAGCGATGGCTGCATTGCCGGAGTCAGAACGTCCCAAGCGTTCGATTTTGTTTGCGTCTGTGGGAGCGGAGGAGCAAGGGTTGCTGGGTTCGAAATTCCTGGCAGAAAATCCGCCAGTTCCAGCCGGCAATTTGGCAGCCGTTATCAATATCGATGGCATCAATATTCTTGGGCCAACGCGAGACATTTCGATTATTGGAAACGGAAAGTCAGACTTGGACAAAATCGTCAACCGAATTGCGAAATGGCAAAATCGAATCGTGACGCCCGATCAATTTCCGAGCAAGGGTTCTTACTATCGTTCCGACCAATTCAGCCTCGCCAAAGTTGGCGTGCCGGGCGTTTATCTGGGAGTCGGGTCGTCGGTGATTGGAAAACCGGATGGCTGGGGCAAAAAGCAAATGCGTGAGTGGGTTGCAAATATCTACCACCAAACCAGCGATGAGTATTCTGAAGACTGGGATCTTCGCGGTGCGATCGAGGATACAAAATTGCTTTTTTACGTCGGGCTTCAGGTTGCAAATCAAGCTCAAATGCCGGCATGGGTTAAAGGCGATGAGTTTGAAGCGGCGCGTTTGGAGGCGCTTAAAGGAAAGAAGTAGGTAGTGAGTAGGATGGACATTCTTGTCCGTCTTTTCAGGCTCGTGACTGTCGGACAGGAATGCCAACTTACGTAAGAGTCACAGGCTGTTTGTTGCCTGGCGGCGAGCATCTCACTAGCAACTGCTTGCTATTTGGCGATCTCATCCACATCCCAAAGTTCGACACGACAATTGGAAAGTGCGAAAGCGATTCTTTTGCTGTCGTAACTGGTTGAAATGGCAACGCGGTCTGCTGTTTTTGTTTTGTGTTCAAAAACTACTTGCCATGTGTCAGTCTCAAAAATCCGTACTGGTGAGCCAGCTTTCTTGGATGTAATGACTAATTCGTCCGACTCAGATGCATACGAAATTAGTGGTTTGGGTACATCAATTTGCTTAAGTTGCTTGCCTGTTTTCGTTTCCAAGATGGTGATTCCACTCGGTTTAGTTATTGCGATCCATTCGCCCGATTTTGCGAATAATATTTGATTGACGTCGCGAGCATCCGTCTCAATCAATGTCGCCGCGGAATCGACTTCAATAATTTTTACCTTTCCGTCTTCGGCAACAGCGAAAATCTCTCCTTTGTCTGTGATGGCCGTTGGGTTGATTCGCATTGATGTAGCCGGTCGTTTGAATAGTTGATCACGTGTCCGTTTTCGGTCAGCTAAATTAAATGATTGAATTCTGATTCCGGCTAGTCCGTCAAGCACGACACAGTGAACTTGTTTCTTGGGTTCGTTGACCGATATGCTGCTTGGGACAACGAAGTAGGGCTCACTTGTCGGTTGATCGGACGCTCCGAAAAGGAAAGCAGTTAGTGGAAGAGCGACTTGGCGACGCATTGAGTAACTCGCAACGGTCTGAGTCTTTTTTCTATCGAATCGTTGTTTGACCAATGAGAGGGTTTGGCCCTTTTGATTCATCGCAAAAAATCCATCCTTCGTTTTTGTTGGGTAGATATGATTGTAACTGCCTAAGATTGTCGGGGCACCAGTTGTCCAGTCTCTACTGATAACGCGTGTCATGTTCGTGCTCACGATGCGCGAACCATCAAACGGCAAAGTGACAGATTGGACTGGCAGGTTTAAAGCATATTTTGGTTTTTGCTGAATCTCACTCGCGTCAATTTTAAATTTTTGAAAGCCAGCTGACATGTTGAATGCAGCGTAAATTGCTTCGTTTGATTTTCCCCATCGCACTCCTGTTGGTCGTTGAGGCAAATTTTCGAATTGGTATTTTAGAGATAAGTCCTTGGTGTCAATAATTGAAAGCCATACGGCGGAGTCGTTGAGATGCGTGACTGCCAAAAGTGATTCGTCAGGCGAAAGCGATAGCTCAAGCAAGTTGGTGGATTCAACAATCGAGTCGATCGACTGAGTTTTTCCATCTGCAAGATTGATTGCTTTGATCTCATAATTCATATTGGCAAATAGCCGGTTGGATTCACGAGCGTAAGCGGAAAAGTAGAGACTCGAAACCGAGCTAAACGGGGCTTTCAAAATGGAGACTTTCCCGGTTTCTAAATCGAACGATTTTGAGTTTCCGCCGAGGGCGTGAATCTTGTCGTCATAAAAAACAAGCCGCGAAGGTCTCGCGGGGTCAATTCCCATTGAGAATTCTTGAATCACGTCTTCGCTTCCAAGATCCAATAGGCGTAACTTGGAAGCGTTGGCAACCGCAATCGCTTCGTCGTCTGGAGCAAACTCAACTGACATGATTTGATTGGAGAATTGCGGTTCGGTTTCTTCATCCGTTTCAACAAAAGTCAGGTCGTTTTTCAGGTCGAGATTTCTGTCAAAAATCAAAACACGCCCAGCTTGATGCGGATCCGTGTTTTGATAGGACCAAGTGCTGATTGCAAAAAGTTCTTTGTCGGAAGTCCACTCCATTGCGATGCAATTAGTAATTGCTTCATCGAATTGATGTGATTTGGCGATCTCCCTTTTCTCGATGTCCCAAAGTTTTACGCCATCGGGGCAAACAGCGATCAATTGGTTCTCTGATACGACGGAAAATTTCAGGATTTGCCCGAGCGTTGCGCTGGGGCTGGGTTTGCCAAGCAGTCTGACACCCGTTTCAATTTCGCTGAATATGTCGTCATCGGTATAGGATGGTTGACCATTGTTGGTCGGCTGCGCAATCGCCGTTTGGGTTAAAGCCGATCCCAACAATCCTATTAACGTGACGCAACAAGCTATGACTAAAGTTCGGAGAATTTTGAAAGCGATTCTCGAGTGTTGGTTGGCCATCTTAATCCCCCAGAGTAATGCTGTTCGCCGAGAAGTTATCCTTTGATGTATTGTCTATGAGGATTTGGTGGCGCGTCAAACAAAAAGATCCGGGATTGAAGGATTATGGGTCAAGTAGATGGCAACCCGACGCCTTCCGGCTCGTCGTCAAACTTTTGTCGATTAAAAGATCCCAAGCTGATCCCGCGCGTCGTCGGTCATCATGTCTTGAGTCCAAGGTGGATCCATGACGACTTTGACTTCGACGTCGACGACTTGCTCCATTTCGCTGGAGTACTTTTTCGTTTCTGAAACGAGCTGCGGTCCGGCTGGGCACATCGGGCTGGTCATCGTCATTTCAATGTTGACGTTGTACTTGTCTTCTTCGCCTTCGATTGGAATGACGTCGACGACGTAGATCAATCCAAGGTCGACAATGTTCACGAACAATTCGGGGTCAATGACTTGCTTGAGAGCTTCCCGAACGTGGTCTTCATGAAGTGCCATTTTATTTCCTGCGTCTTTGATTGTGTGTTTAGAAATGCTGTCTAGTTGGACGTTCTGAGTTTCAGCGAAACCTAATCGTCTTCGTTAATTTTAACCAGAATATCGTCGCCGTCGACTTTAACTTCGTGGGCAAGTGTATCTTGGGTCGCCGGCATGCACATGGCTTTTCCAGTGCGCAGATCAAACTTAGCCCCGTGACGTGGACACTCGATTTCGCAACCCGCGTGTGGGCCATCACTCAATGTTCCGCCATCGTGTGTGCAGACATCGTCGATGCAATGGTACTGGTCACCCATACGCGAAAGAATCACAAGTCGATCGTCGGCTTCGACCAAGAGGATTGCTCCGTCAGCCAAATCGGCCTTGTTGGCCACTTTAATAAAATCAGTCATGGATATCCGAATCGAGAAGTGAATGTGACTGGAATTGAAGATCAATTCCAGTCACCAAAGTATCTTAGTTTGCTCTGGTCAACCAGCCCGTGCGGTTGGAATACGAAGTGCATTGAATGTGCGTTGGGTAACGCGGCAAGTACAGTTGAATGGCGCAGTTGAATTGCGGCGGTTGAGTTCACGGTTCAGCCGACCTGCCCAAAATTAGATGACGTACCCGATTTCTGGCATGAGCTTGCTCGCACATTTGTGTTTGACGTTCAATGCGATGCCGCCAGCAATGTGGCAAGCTGTTTCGATGCCGATGCGACGGGCGACCTCGGCGGCTTTTCCGCTTCGTGTTCCGCTTCGGCAAAGAAAGATCACTTCGCGAGGCGTTTGGCGATGAGCCTTGAGTAACGTTGGGAGATATCCACTTAGGCGTGTCAGTGGGATGTTTTCGGGTGGCGAATCGAATCCAAGTTCGCTCCAGTCTTGGGCAAACGAAAACTCGTGCGGCTCGCGGACGTCGATGATCAATGAGTTTTTGTGTTCGGCGAAAAAGTCCTTGAGCTGATCCTTGTGAATCTCAATTGAAGCATCAGTGCCACTGCAAGTTTTGATCAGTCCGCAGACCAACTCGGAGTTGGTTGCGTCAGCAATTCCTGAGTCGATAGTCGGTTTTTGCTCGGCGAATTCCGCTGCCGAAACTTTGCCGGCCAAGATCGAATCCAGGAACTCATTTCCGTGCTGTTCCGAATTCATCGTCGTGGAAAACTCGTTGTTGTAATCGTGCGTTGGGCAAATCAACGTTTCAGACGCGATGATTTTTGGCAAGCGGTGGAGTGACTCAAACATTTTTTCGATTGAGCTACAAGGGAAATCCGTTCGGCCAATTCCGCCCATCAAAATCGTGTCGCCTGTGAAAGCGAATTCGATATCTTCGACGGCCAATTGATTCTCGCCAGATAATTTGCCAACCAAAAATGCCCGTCCGATCAATGTGTGGCCCGGAAGTTCCGTCTGAGCGATCACACAGTCATCCGAAATTCGCATGAACGGTGCGGTCGATCCGTCTGCCAATGTTGCGATCCCGTCAGGTTGTTCTGGCCAGCCAAGTTCGTCACTTGTATGGGCTGAGTCTGCTGCCTGTTGAGAAATAATCTTCAAAAGCATTTTGCGACAGGAGTCATGATCGACGTGTGCGTGGGTATCAAGTATCGCAACCACCTTGCTTTCTTGGCAACGAACCAGCATTTCGACTCGGTCGGATAATTCATCGAAAGGGTCGATGATGATGCAGCGTTTGCTTTTCGCATCCATCAACATCCAAGTGCACATTGATCCGTTTTTCAATTGAATCAATCCGTCAAGCTCCTGGCCAGCAATGCTGTTGGCTTTGCTTGAGACGACTAAGCATGATTCGCAAAGTGCCTGTCCGGCTTGTTCGATACGTTCACACGCCGATTCAATTTCAGTCTCGGTTGTCAGTGGGCCAAACGACAACCGAATCGCGCCGCTGGATTGCCACTCGGACAAACCCATCGCGTCGAGAACATAAGATCGCTTGACCGCTGAACCGCAGGCCGATCCGGAGCTGACTCGAATGCTGGCCGCGTCAAAAAGATCCAATAGCTCTTTGCTTGGAAATCCTTTGACCGCAAAGTTGATTGTGGTGGAAACTGAGTGGTCAAACGGCGTATTGAAAACGATCGTTGGAAATGCTGCTTTGAGCGTGTCAATCAATCGAGTTTGGTAGCCCTTGAGAATTTTGTCACATGCAAAAGTATGAGACTCGCTGGCAGCGAGTTTGTTCATCACCGCGGCAATCGCAGCAACGCCAGGCAAGTTTTCAGTGCCGCCACGAGCGCCTTGCTCTTGACCACCACCGGCAAGCAACGGAACCATTGGGGCGTTTTCGCGAGCGTAGAGTAAGCCGATGCCTTTGGGGGCATAGATTTTGTGACCGCTGACAGATGCGTAGTCAATCGTTGTTTTGGAAAGCTCAAGTTTGATCTTGCCAACCGCTTGAACCGCATCAACGAACCAGGCAACAGTTGGGTTGGCACTGCGGATTGTTTTTTCAACGGCAGCGAGATCAGTGATGACTCCTGTTTCGTTGTTGACCGCCATTGTGCAAATCAAATCTGCGCTGGGAGCATGAGTCTTGAGAAACTCCAGATCGGGAGCGCCATTGGAGTCGACGGGAATTTTCACAACTTCATTGTCCACGCCCAAGAGGTCATTCCAGTGTTGGAGCGCCTGCGGAACAGCCTTGTGCTCGGTCGCCATGTAGAGCAATTTGCGTTTTTCAGACGTTACGTTTTGCCCGGCCGATTTTCGTTTTTCGCGAATGTCGCAAAGAGTCGAAAAGATACCCATCTGAATCGCTTCGGTGGCACCGCTTGTGAAAATGATTTGGCCTGTTGGAGCACCGAGGACTTCACGAACGAGGTCGCGTGCCGACTCAAGTATGAATCGAGCTCGTAGTCCCGAGATGTGTGAGCTGCTAGGGTTGCCAAACAGGTCTTCCATCGCGTCGTGAGCTTCTTGCGCTGCTGCTGGAAGGACCGCGGTCGTGGCGTTTGCGTCTAAATAGATTTCGTGAGTTGTGCGAACAATCATTAAATTATCAAAGAGTTGTTGGTTGTTTTTCGTTGTAGGTAGGTTGCAAGTACTCCTCAATTATAAGGTCGAACCCAAGAACGGCGAGACTAAATCGCCGGGGATTGGCGGGAATAAGTGGCCGTATGGCGAATGTCAGATAGTGGAATCTAACTGTAAAGATATGCCGAAAATTCTGTTGACTCGGGTGGCTTTCTTGTTTACTTTGTAAGGCAGAGTCATTTGACGATAAAACGCGTAACCTGGATTCGTTAAAGAAGAAACCACAGGGGCGGCAGGCGGAACATGCATCTTTCGCTGTGATACGCCGGGTCTTGTGTGGTTGATTCTGTGGTTCGTTTTGTCGTTGCCAATTTCGTTCCCTTGTAATGGTTCCCTTACCCGCGACTCTCGGGCGGTATTCTTTTCTCCATTTGCCTAAATGATTTAAACGAAAAGCATCCGCATTTTGCCCTTTCACTCTGTAATACAAAGTATATTCCATGACTTCCTTGCCAAAAACTAAAACGAAAGTCGGTTTCACTCGCTGGTTGTTCGAGTTGGATCGGATTCTCCGTGGCGAAGCGACTCGGCCGTCGAGTATTCAGCAGGCGGATATCAACATTCCGGTGCTGGGCGTGTCGGTCGTCGTAATTTGTTTGGCGATGGTTTACGGTTTTTGCATGGGCATTTTCGCGTTGGTTCATGGTGCCGAAACGTCGCTTTATCAACGGGCGTTGATGCAGACGTTTGCGTCGATGTGCAAAGTGCCTTTGTTGTTCATTCTGACGTTGGTCGTTACATTTCCCTCGCTTTATGTTTTCAATGCGTTGGTCGGTTCCAAGCTTCGGATCTCTGCGGTCTTTCGATTGCTTGTTGCGTCTCTTGCTGTGAACCTTGCGGTGTTGGCTTCGATGGGGCCAATTCTGGCTTTCTTTTCAGTGAGCACGCCAAGCTACCCTTTTATCGTGTTGTTGAATGTGTTTGTGTTTGCCATTGCCGGATTGTTGGGGCTTTCGTTCCTTGTTCAAACACTTAACAGGTTGGCAATTGCAGAACGTGGAAAGTTGTCTCCGACCGCACAAGCTCCATCACGTTCCGAAAGTTACTTGATCACCGAGGCGGAGCTTATTGACGAAGGAAAGAGTGGCCCGGGAGCCGCTTCAACCTCTGTTGGCGATCCGAAAACTGACCAAGCAAAATTTGGACCGCCGAAACCGGCTGCCCCTAAAAGTTTTGCGCCTCAATCCCCACCGAAAGTCACGTCGCCCAACCAGTACCCCACACGTCGTCCAGCCCAGACGAAGACGGGGCCGCTGGATCAACTTCAGGGCGTCGTCCTTGGGCTGCATGTGAGAAAAGTGTTCGCTTGCTGGATGGTGGTTTTCGGTTTGGTGGGGGCTCAGATGGGTTGGGTGTTGAGGCCGTTCATTGGTTCACCGGAGACTCCGTTTCAGTGGTTCAGGGCGCGGGATTCAAATTTCTTTGAAGCGGTTTGTAATACGATTTGGAATCTGTTTGGCTAAAACGATTTCCTGATGTCCTTGCTCGAAGATTGTCCCGCGAGGATCCAAACGTTTCCTATATATCCAATTTCGATTTTGGTTTCTTTTTTGAACACAACGAAACAACAACTGACTAGCCGTTTGGGGAAAGTGGTTCGAGGGTTCAATACCGTCGACCAAATTCTCCGTCGGGAAAACAATGCGGAGGAACGATTCATTCCGCTTTGGCGAGTCGTTGCGATTTTGCTGGTGTGTGGGCCGATTTATGGAATTGCGATGGGGGCGTATGCGTATGTTGTTGGTGCTCGAAGTTTTACCGCTCAGGTTCCGCAGCTGATTTATTCGGGTGTAAAAGTCCCAATGCTGCTTGGGATGACTGTTGCAATTGCGATGCCAAGCTTTTTTGTGCTCAATTCGTTGATGGGGTTACGAGATGATTTTGGAGAAGCCCTTCGCGCGATCGTTTCTGCACAGGCGGGGTTGGCAGTTATTCTGGTTTCACTCTTTCCATTGACGCTGTTTGTTTATGCTTCGCTGGCTAATACTCCGGCAAATCATTCGACGGCGGTGTTGTTCAACGCGGCGATGTTTGGCTTGGCGAGCGTTTCGGCTCAAGTGCTTTTGCGCTACTATTACAAACCGTTGGTCAGTCGCGACCTGCGTCATCGGTGGATGATTCGCATTTGGATTTTTGTTTACGCGTTCGTTGGAATTCAAGCGGCGTATACACTTCGCCCGTTCATCGGTGGTCCCAATGCGCCGCCCGAATTTCTGAGAAGCGATTCGTTTCAGAATGCTTACCTTGCGATTCTTCGAATCGTTGGGAGTGTGTTTGAAAGTTTTGTGTTTGGGTAAGTGTTGGGTCGGGAGCTTCCGCGTATGTCATGCTGTGCATGACATTGCATCTCTTGTACGGCATGCTGTACCTAATGATGATCTTTTCGATGGAAGCCTGCACTTATGATAGGTGCAGCATGAATTGACGTGGGAGCATGCATGCACAACGATGACACAAAAAAAGCTCACTGATAGATAACAGTGAGCTTGATTTGATTGGTTAGCTTTTCAGTTCACGTTTACTCGTAGTCGCGAACTCGACGTGAGATGGCGAGTGCCAAAGCTTCTCGAACGCTTTCGATGGTCACGCGGTCGAAAACTTGTTGGAAGAAACCGGTCACGATCGCGCGGATGGCTTCCTTGCGAGTAAAGCCACGACACTGAGCGTAGAAAATCAACTCTTCGTCAACTCGGCCGCTTGTTGAGCCGTGTGTACAACGGACGTCGTCGGCTTCGATTTCCAAACCTGGAATTGAATCGGCGCGGGCTTTGTCGGAAAGCAACAAATTGTCGTTGCGCTGGTAACCGTCTGTCTGCTGTGCATCGATGTCGACTTTGATCATGCCTCGCCAGACGGTGCGAGATTTGTCTTGCAAAGCGCCTTTGTAGAGAAAGTCGCTTGTGCAATCAGACTGCTCGTGGTGCTGAAGCGTGTGGTAGCTGAGGTGTTGCTTGTCCTCAGTGAACATGACGCCGTTAACCTGGCAGTTGGCTCGCTTGCCACTGAGTGCAACGTGCTGGTTGACTTTTGCCAAGCGTGAACCAAGGGCACCCACAGTCCACTGAAGATTTGAGTCTTGCCCGATGACGGCTTTTTGATGGGCAAAGTGCCAAACCTTTTGACTCCAGTCTTGCAAGTTTACATAACGCAAGTTGGCTCGGTCGCCGATTGTGATTTCAATCGCACCACAATGAAGTCCCGTTTCAGTTTCACCGTTGGTTGACTCGGCAAGCACGGTTGCTTCGGCGCCTTCTTCAAGGACGATCAGGGTGTGCGTGAAATCAGAGCCGCCATCGGTAATCGTCGTGAACGTGTGGATCGGTTTTTCGATCGTAACGTTACGCGGAACGAAAAGGAACGTTCCGCTGGTCCAAGTTGCTTGATGCAATGCAGCAAAACGATCTGTGACGCCGTCGACGACTTGGAAAAGATGTTTCTGGATTAGTTCGCCGTGCTCTTCGAGTAGCTCAGCGATATTTCCAAACACAACACCTTTGGCAGCCAAAGCGGGGTCCAGTGTTGAGGCTTGAGTCGGTACGCCATCACATGCCGCAGCTGAACCAACCAACTCAACGCCAGCGTTGAGAACCGGAGTTGCAGTCGCAACGGAATCGCGTTTGCCTGGGATGTTGAATTTATCAAGGTGGAACATGCGAATATCGGTTCGCATCCACTCTTCGTCTTTGTTGCTTGGCCAAGGCAAAGAGTTAAAGCGATCCCAAGCAGCCTTGCGGATGTTTGTTAGCCATTCCGGTTCGTTGCGTGAATCGAGAAACGATTGGAAGCCTTCGTCTGTGAAAGTCATCAATGAGTTTTGGGTTGCGGTTGTCATGAATTCGAAATTGGTTGACTGTTTGTGTCTTGTTAAATCAATAGGTTTGCGAGAGTCGAAAAGATTAACGGTCTCGCAAACCGTTTTTAAATTGGGGGTTGCTTAACCAACCGAGCCTTCCATTTGGAGTTGGATCAAGCGATTCATTTCGACGGCGTATTCCATCGGAAGCTCTTTGATCAGCGGCTCGATAAAACCGTTGACGATCATCGTGCTGGCTTCAGCTTCGGAAAGTCCGCGGCTCATCAGGTAGAACAATTGCTCCTCACCGATACGCGAAACACTGGCTTCGTGGCCCATCGAAACGTCTTTTTCGTTGATCTCGATGTACGGGTAAGTGTCACTGCGAGATTCAGGATCGAGAATCAAAGCATCACAAACCACAGAGCACTTTGAGTTGGCAGCGCCTTTTTCGACGCGGGCCAATCCTCGGTAACTGCTTCGGCCACCGTTCTTCGAAATTGATTTCGAGATGATGGTTCCGGTTGTGTCGGGGGCACAGTGAACCAGTTTCGCACCGGCGTCTTGATGTTGGCCTTTGCTTGAGAAAGCGATGGAAAGAATCTCGCCACGGGCACCCGGCTCCATCATGTAAACGGCTGGGTACTTCATCGTGAGTTTCGAACCAAGGTTTCCATCAACCCATTCCATCACGGCGTCCTGGTAAGCGAACGCACGTTTGGTGACGAGGTTGTAAATGTTATTGGCCCAGTTTTGGATCGTCGTGTAACGGCAACGCGCGTTTTTCTTTACGACGACTTCGACGACCGCCGAGTGAAGCGATTCGCTGGTGTACATCGGAGCCGTGCAGCCTTCGACGTAGTGAACTTGCGCGCCTTCATCGACGATGATGAGCGTTCGTTCGAATTGGCCCATGTTTTCTTCGTTGATGCGGAAGTAAGCCTGCAACGGAGCGTTGATTTTCACGCCAGGAGGAACGTAGATGAACGATCCGCCAGACCAAACAGCACTGTTAAGAGCGGCAAACTTGTTGTCACTTGATGGAATGATTTTCCCAAAGTGCTCACGGAGGAGTTCCGGATATTCACGTACCGCTGTGTCGGTGTCGGTGAAGATCACGCCTTGATCGGCAAGCTCTTTTTGGATCGAGCCATAGATGACTTCGGATTCAAACTGGGCTTTAACGCCACTGACAAGGCGCTTACGTTCGGCTTCGGGAATGCCGAGTTTCTCAAACGTGTCTTTGATTTCTTCAGGGACGTCATCCCACGACTTGCCTTGCTCGTTGGTCGGCTTGAGGTAGTAAAAGATATCCTGAAAATCGAGATCGATGTCGCCGCCCCATTCCGGCATCGGCTTGGAGTTGAAAATCTCCAAGGCTTCCAGACGGAACTGACGCATCCAATCTGGTTCGTTTTTGATGTCCGAGATTTGGTTGACGATTTCAGCGTCGAGACCTTTGCGAGCTTTAAAGACCGCAGTGGTTTCGGTTTTGAAATTGTACTTGTTGATCTCTGTTTCTTTGAGTTCTTGGCTCTCTGTAAGGTCTGTAGCCATATCAAAATGCGGAATGCGGAATGCGGAATGAGGAATGCTAAATTAGGATTCTCATTAGGGCTTTCCGTTAGTCCGTCCTTTCTTTGAAGTTGTTATGTTGAAACATTGTTCATTGTTTCGAATGTTATTTTTGTATATGAGCATCTATAAATTTTGCATTAGCCAGCGACTGGTTCAGCTTCTGCGTCGTCGTTTACTTTCGCAGCTTCTGGATACTGTTTGCGAATTCGGTCGTATCCTTTTTCGTGAAGTTCGATGGCGAGTTCCTTGCCACCGGTCTCGACGATTTTTCCGCCAAGAATCACGTGCGTGAAGTTTGGAGGATTGTGCTCAAGCAATTTGTCGTGGTGAGTAATGATCAACAAACCCATTTTGTTGTGGCCAATTTCGTTGATGGATTGGCTGGCCAAACGAACGGCGTCGGCATCAAGACCTGAATCGGTTTCGTCCAGGATGGCGAATTTAGGTTGAAGCATCGCAAGCTGCAGGATCTCTGCACGCTTCATTTCGCCACCCGAGAAACCATCGTTGACGTAACGACGAGCGAACTCGCTGTCCATCTGAAGCTGTTCCATGTTGGCTTTGATTTCTTTGCGGAACTCACGCATTGGAATCAAGTCTTCGCCTTCTTTACGCTCCGGGTTGCGAACGTTGGTCGTTGCATGACGGAGAAAGTCAGCCATTTTGACGCCCGGGATCGCGACTGGACGTTGGAAAGCCATGAAGATTCCTGCGCGGGCTCGCTCGTTGGGCTCGAGCTCAAGAATGTTTTCGCCGTTAAGCAGGATCTCGCCTTTGGTGGCTTCGTAGTTTGGGTGTCCCATGATCGCCAGACCCAAAGTGCTTTTGCCAGAACCGTTGGGTCCCATCAAAGCGTGCGTTTCGCCTTCTGTGATTTTGAGGTTAACGCCGCGAAGGATTTCTTTGTCGCCAATGGAAACGTGAAGGTCGACGATCTCTAGTACATCACTCATTTGTTTACTTCTAAAAATATGTTTGGTTTTGTTTGGTTAATCAATTCAACTATTCAGCATCCGACGTGGCTACTGAAAGACTCTTTTCGCTGCTCTCTGTTTGATAAGAGCAGCACTCGTCGCCATCCCGCTGGCACTGACAACGATCCACCGGTTGGCCGATGATACGCGTCAAAAGTTCCTTTTCCATATTGCAAATGTCACGATTGTCTTTGGCCAATGTTGGATAAGGACAACCGGCGACTTTGATGACCGGAAGGCCACCTTCTGTTGTTTCAAAACTGATCGGAATCTGTCGCTGGGCAAACAGTTCAACAATCGACTGCATGCGATCTTCAACCGTTTCGCCTTTGGTTTCTGACTGGTACTTTTCAGCTAACCGTTCCACGGCACCTGAAATAACCCGATGCCGGGTTTCAGGATCCGAGATGTTCTGGACTTCTTCCCAAAGCACAACTGCCAAATCACCAAGGTTGTTCGCATTGCTACGTCGACCTTTGTCCGTCAGTACGTATTGATGACTCGGTCGCCCCCGCCCTTCGGCAGTATGCGATCGCTCAATCAGTCCCAGTGCCATCAATCGGTTCAAACGTTGGCGAACTGCCGTCGCCGTCACTCCCATCGCACCTGTCAAATCGCAAACCGTCATCGATGGTGCTTTACGTAGCAAAGCAATCATCGCTTGGTCGTTTTGTGAAAGACTTGTCGGGCTCATATCGTGGCTCGAAACTGGGTCAATGAATGGAATGAATAAATGTGACGTTGGGAACTTTACAAAGCTCAAGTAGCAGTGCTTCGGCAAATGATACGCATTAAAAACAATATTCACAACCAGATATGTCAAAAATCAAGAAAATACGGAAATCATTGACATTTGACGTTTTCTAAAATACAAAACGTGTTCGCTTATGCGTGATATAAGGTGAATCAATCGGACATCATTCACGTCTCAAAATGCTCGTGATAGCTTTCTGAAAAATACACTCAGATCGCTGGACATTTTGAATATTTCAATACTCCAAACCGGACTGAATTAATGCTTACCAAGAGTCGGAACAAATTTCTTCTTGCCGCGGTTTTTCTCGCAGCATCTTGTTTACTGTCGAGTCTTGGGTGGGCTCAAGACGAGGCCAAAACAGACGGCGCGGACGCTCCAGTAGCAGCCGCAGATGCCGATGGTGCGGAACTCGGCTTTTTGGATAACATCAACCAACAGTTAGACAAAGTCGACAAGCAGTTTGGTGAAAACGTCGTCAAGCCAATGGGCGGCGTGATTTTTAACGGACTTTGGACGGGTGACTGGACGGATGAAGACGGCGTTGAGCACAAGGGGTGGTTGGCTGATGGTTCGACGACGGTCCCGTTCATCGTTGTCTGGCTCTTTGTCGGTGCGGTCTTTTTCACTTTTTTCATGGGCTTCATCAATGTCCGTGGATTCTTTCATGCGATCCGTTTGACGACTGGAGCCTACGACGACCCTGAAGACGCAGGCGAGGTGACTCACTTCCAAGCGTTGTCATCGGCGCTTTCGGGAACCGTTGGATTGGGCAATATCGCTGGTGTGGCGATTGCGGTGGCTCAAGGTGGAGCCGGCGCAACGTTTTGGATGATCATTGTCGGCTTGCTTGGTATGAGTAGTAAGTTTACCGAATGTACGCTCGGTCAGATGTATCGACGCGTGGACGACAAAGGCCGAGTTTCAGGTGGTCCAATGCGATATCTGAAAGACGGTCTCAAAGACGTCGGAGTCGGATGGCTTGGGTTTATTCTGGCACCCATGTTTGCAATCCTTTGTATTGGCGGATCATTCGGCGGCGGAAACACCTTTCAAATTAGCCAGTCCCTCGACGCGATTAAAACAGAGGTTCCAATTCTTGACGAATATGGATTCATCTACGGAATCATCATGGTCGTTGCGATTGGTTTGGTCATCGTCGGCGGTATCAAGTCGATTGGAAAAGTCGCGTCACGGATCGTACCATTCATGTGTGCGGGATACGTCGCGTGTGCTTTGTTCATTTTGTTTAACAATTACGACCAAATTCCTGATGCGTTTCGGCAAATTTGGGACGGTGCATTTAACTTGCAGGCTGGTTGGGGTGCTTTCCTTGGCTGTTTGGTAATCGGTATTAAACGTGCCGTGTTCTCAAACGAAGCCGGTACTGGATCTGCTTCGATCGCTCACTCAGCTGCGAAAACCGACATTCCTGTCCGCGAAGGCTATGTTGCTTTGCTTGAGCCGTTTATCGACACCGTTGTCGTTTGCACAATGACTGCCTTGGTGATCATCATCACTGGCGTCGTCAAAGAGCCAGATAGTTTGGTGCGCATAGAGACGGTCAAGCAAGAACTTTATCTCGTTGATAAAAATCTTGACATCGATGCGCTTTCGGAACAAGAAGCACGCACGATGTTGATGACACTCAAAGGCGACAAACTTGACGCCAACAGCGACGGCCAGTTTACCGTTTCTGATTTGATCGCCAAAGATCGAGGTGCTTACTTTACTAAAGAAGCTTTTGTCAAAGGTGGATACGTCTGGTTCAAGTGGTTTCTTTACGTGGCCGTTGTCTTGTTCGCGTTCTCGACTTGTATATCCTGGTACTACTACGGTGAACGTTGCTTCACGGCGTTGCTTGGTGAATGGTCCTCGGGGCTGTTCAAAGTTCTGTTCCTGACCGCGACCTTCCTCGGTGCGGTCATCGCGCCATCGAGTATTAAGGACTTCAGTGACATGTTGATTCTTGGAATGGCGTTCCCGAACATGTTGGGAATGTACTTCTTGTCTCCGCGAGTCAAAGCTCACTTGAACGAGTACATCGAAGATTTGCGAGCAGGTAAGTTCAAGAAGCAGAAGTAAGCTTTGAAATTGAACTTGGATAAGTAATTTAAAGCGGCTGGTTCAAATGAACTGGCCGCTTTTTTTATGAAAAACGATTGACGCGTGGCAAAGTCAGGACGGTTCCAGGTAGGTTGCACTACCGCCAAGGCCCATCTTTGGTAACCGCTGAAAACGATTTCCCATCAAAGCGAAAAAGCCCCAGCCATCCGCCTGCCAGAATCCGGCCGTCTTTTTCTTCGAAGAAGCATTGAATCGCAGAACTGGCGAGCCCTTCGGGTTTTTGAAAATTGGTAAACGTTTTCCCATCGAAACGGTACACGCCGAAATTCTCAGCCGGGAACCAGATGTTACCTGTGCGATCCATGAACAAGCTCCAGGTCTCAGCCCCTTCAATCACGCCGTCACGCGTGAAGTTTTCAAATGACTTTCCGTCGTAACGACTGACACCTTGGTGGTGCGTGGCAAACCAGATGTTCCCTTGTTTGTCTTCGAGGATGTCATTCACCACGTTGTTACAAAGTCCATCTTCCTCAGTGAGATGAGTCAGCGATTTTCCATCGTGAATGAACGCACCTCCGTTGGTGCCAAACCACATTCGCCCTTTACTGTCTTCGGTGATGCAGTGGACGATTTTTGAACTCGTCACACCGCGAGTGTCGTCTCGTATGGTCTCGGGAACGTCAAAGGGTGTAAATGATTTTCCGTCGTAAACGCTGACTCCTTCTAGTGTGCCGACCCAGATGGCTCCTTTGTTGTCGATTGCAAGGCTCCAGACATCACTTCCAATCATGCCGTCTTTGTCAGTGAAATTCGTAAACGATTTGCCGTCGTATTTAGTTAGCCCACGCTCGGTGCCAAACCAAACGTTGCCTTTTTTGTCTTCAGCAATTCCCCTGACTGCTACTCCGCCAAATCCTTCGACAAGCGAAAACTGTTTCAGCGAACTGCCGTCAAAGCACATGACTCCATCGCCATTGGTACCCAACCACAAATTCCCTTTGCTGTCTTGGAAGATCCTCCGAACGAAATCGCTAATTCGATCGGGTGTGCGGTCAAGGAATTCAAGCCCTTGTTCATAGTTTGATGGTTCGTCTTTGGTTTGAGTTGATCCTGTAGCCGTTTCGCTGGTCGGTTTCCTCGCCGATGAGATTGCTTGTTCAGTCGTTCTCGATTCGACAACGCTTTGAGGCTGGCTGCTTGAGTCGATGGGTTTTTTTGAGCTATTGCAACCAGTAAGGGCGATCCCCAGGCAGATCACGGAAACGAAATATCGATTGGGCACAGGGCGTCTTTCTTGAAGGAGACAAATTTTAAAAGCTCAATTGTAGCGCGTCGCACGGGTGTACTTTGTATTGTCTTTGTAACCACCCCGTTTCAAATTAGTAAATCTGCGTTACTGGGATCATCGTCGGGCGCGATCTGCTTGATTCGTCGCGGCCCACTCGTGTGGATGGCAAAAAACAACGACCTAGATCGGCTCCAATCGGAAGGTGGATTTCTCTTTAAAAAATTACCCCATTTCAGCAGGGCGGCGGGTGCTTGCGCGATAATACCCGTCTTTTTCAGCTTTCAAGAAAAAATTTAGATTTTTCCCAATGTCTGGTTTCCGGCGACGAATAAGAACAATAACACTAACGACACGTGGTGGAGAAAACGGAAACATGGCATTCCACATACCTTTCAATCAACGAGCCTCGGCACAGCAAAGCCCAGCACCTGTTTATATCGGTTTCGAAGTTCCACGGCCCCCGCGCAAGAAATTTAATTGGTGGGGATTTAATGGCATGTGGATGTCGGCGGCCAGTCTTTTAAGTGCTGGGTTTCTTTCGCCTGTTCCACTGATCATCAGTCTGATTGGACTGCGGCGTCCAGGCAGGAAAATGGCTGCAACCGGAACCATCATTTCACTGGCCGGAATCATTCTGGCATCGGGTTTGGTGATGAGCACGATCGCACACAAAAACCATCGCCAACAAGCTCGACACAATCGGGTTGTTCATAAACAGGTTCTGCAAACCAAGACATTGCTTACCGCTGCCGGTGCGGAGATTCTGGAATACCGCGAAGACAATCAGGGCAGCCTGCCCGATTCAGTCGAAGGCAACATCTCGGTCATCAAGCACATTGATCCATGGGAAAACTCATTGCGGTTCGATCTCGAATCAGACCAAGCCATCATTCGAAGTGCCGGACCTGACAAGAAATTTGACACAAAAGACGATGTGACCACAACAATCAAAGGCGACACAGGTCGTTATATTTCGGTCGCAGAAAAAGCACCAGTGTTGGAGTCAGAGTAAGTAATTTTGCTTTGATGAAGATCGAAAAGAGCCGTCGCATTTGCGTCGGTTCTTTTTTTTTGGTGTGCCGGGCATGTTTATTTGCTTGGGGGTGCAAGTCCCCTGTTCAACCAGATGGAGGTGAAGAACGAGTGAAGCGCAAGGGCGTTGTCGCGAGGCAGGGTCTGAAGGAAGCGTGAATCGAATCCGCGAGCCGATGTACAAGAATCGGATACAAGGCAGTTTTGGTGGGACGAGTCAGCCATACTTGTACGAAGTCCTCTATCCATCGAAGGCCAACGCTGTAGATCTGGCGGTTGTGCGGAGAAAGTAAATTGACTTACCCCGGGAGGTCTGACGTGGCACGATCACGATGCAATTTTCCGGCTGGATCGTCTTTCTGCCAGCTTGTGATTCCAGTCGTACAGCATTTGACGATTGCAACGACACACAAGTGTTGCACTCCGTGTATTCGTACTCCTCGTTCCGCACTCCGCATCCCGCATTCAAAGACTTCCCGTCACCATCGGACCAAAAGCCGGTCCACGCCCCAAAACCGGATGATTCCCATGAAGTGTCATCGCCCATTTTTTCGATACCGAAGATGAATTGTTGTTTCCAACTTGTCATTCGTTTTGAACGAAGGATCTAAAAATGCCGCACTCCCGCATAATTGGTTTTGTTTTAGCAGTAGCAATGGTCACGTTAATGACCACACAAAGTCTTGCTCAAATTCGTCCTGCCCAAAGAGTCCTTCGTCTTATCGGTCAAGGCTACGGCGACGGATACAATCTATGTGCCCCTGCTGCCAACTCGAACTACTACAATCCATACTCCGCGCACAACTCTTTTCTCGTTTCACAGTCGCCCAAGTACTTGAGCATGATGGGCGCCGGCGATCGGGATACGATGCAGCGCCTCCAGCAAGGAACGTTCCACCGAGGAGTTCCGTTTTCCGTTTACGCTGCTCCCCGTTCACACCAGAACTCGCATTTCTTTCAGCAGCAAGATGAACTGATGATTCAAGGGTCTTACGAGCCGCTTACGCCAACTGCGAAAAACGGCCAGTTTGAGTCCAGTGACGATTCCAGTTTCGAAATAATGGAAGAAAAAGGAATGAAAGACAAGTCAATGGAAGAAAAGGGAATGAAGAGCAAGCCAACAAAAGCCAAAACGATCGAAGGCAAGAATGACTCTGCATTCGTTCCCCGTGCTATTGAAATCTCGCCGCCAGTTCCAAGCTCTGAATTTTCAAAAACTGGTTTTCAGCGTGCGAAATCAGTTCAAAGTTCAGATTTGAATCAATGGGACTCCATCGAATCTAACGATGAAAGTGACATGGATCTTTTCAATCCGTTTCAAAATGGAAAATAATCGGCTGCTTGAAAAGCGAAATCAAAACCGAAAAACATTCGAAGAAATCGCCATGCAATTCAACGGTTGAATTAAACCGTTGGATTGCAAACGAGCTCGACGCCAAAGAGAGTGGTCTCTCCTTTATCGTAACGGACCCACTCGCTCATGCGTCGGGCTCCTGTTTTGCTAGCAGGCCAACTGCGAATTAGGTTCCATTTGCGGTTCATCAGGTTTGAAGCTTTGATGCAACGCATTGGTCTAAAGGGGCGCTTTAGATGGCGGTAGATCTTCCCCAGTATTTGCTTCAACGCAATCAAGCCCAGTGCCGTCGCTTGTCCTCTCGTGATTTGTCTTGACCCCGACGAATCGACCTCTCTATACTCCCGCTTGAATGGAATTTGCTTGGCACCCGCGTCTCGCCAAGCCGTTTTTCACGCACCCAACTCGTGCATGTTAAGCGAATCAAATCGAGCCAGGTTTATGGAGAAACCCAATGGCCCCGTTAGCTAAAAAAACAATCGCGTTTTCACTGGCAGTTGCTGGCCTCTATTGCTCAAGCCTCGTCGCTCAGCAAAATCAAAACACCCAGCAACCTCAGCAGCAACAACAAAAGATTGAACGGCTCGCTACCGTCAATGGCCAAGCCATCACTCGTCATCAAATTACTCATGAGTGTATGCGGCGATATGGCGACAGCGTTTTGAAAAGCATGGTTAACAAATTGCTGATCCATGATCAGCTTCGCAAAAACAACATTGTGATTACAGAAAAAGACATTAACGAAGATGTCGCAGCAAAAGCCAAGAAAGTTGGTTTGTCGACAGAGCGCTATGTCCAAACCATTTGCAACGGACGAAAAATTTCAGTTGATACGCTAAAGAACAAAATTCACTGGGAGCAACTTGCCCTTAAGCGTTTGGCCGACCGAAACATACAAGTCACTCCAGCGGAACTGGCGGAGCGAATGGAGTTTGAATTCGGAGCAAGAGTTCAAGTTCGTCAAATCGTTGTTGATTCGATGCAAAAGGCCCAAAAGCTTCAAGCTCAGCTCGCGGCCAACCCCGAGAACTTTGAGCGTGCAGCCAAGCAATTTTCGATGGATCAAAACAGTAAGTCCATCGGTGGTCTGCTTCATCCGATTCGCAAAAACTCTGGCTTGCCTGAATTCGAAAACGTTGCGTTTTCGCTTCAACCTGGACAAGTCTCAGACGTTTTTCCAATTGCGAATCAATTTGTCATCTTGCGTTGCGAACGGCATTATCCTGCAGAAAAATTGTCTGCCGAGCAAACAACGGCAATGCACGATAGAATTTTTGAAGAAATCAAACGTGAAAAACTTGCCGACGTCGCCAATAAAATGTTCAACCGGCTTCAGGAAGAAGCAGAGATCGTCAACGTAATGAACGATCCGCAGCTTAGTAAACAAATGCCAGGTGTCGCAGCGACTGTAAACGGAATCAAGATCCTTAAAACGGTTGTAGGCGAAGAGTGTATTGATCGCTTTGGCCCAGAAATGGTTGAAACCGAAATCAATCGTACTATCTTGTTGCAGGCCATCAAAAAAGCGGGCATCCAAGTCGATCCCAAAGACATTGATGCTGAGATCGCCCGCGCAGCAGAAGCAGTTGGAAAGTTAAATAAAGACGGAACTGTTAATGTGAACGAGTGGTTGGCATTCGTGACCAATAACGACCTTTCCAAAGTTGACTTTTACATCGAAGACGAAGTTTGGCCGACCGTTGCCCTAAAGAAATTTGTGGCAAGCAAAGTCGAAGTTACACAGGAAGACTTGAACAAAGGCTTCGAAGCCAACTATGGTCCCCGTGTTGAAGTGCTGGCGATGGTGCTTGATGACCATCGTCGTGCGTTAAAGTATTGGGGGATGGCAAGTGCCAACCCAACGCCTGACTTCTTTGGGCAGCTCGCCAACCAGTATTCGATCGAACCTGCCTCGAAAGCGAACTTTGGAGCCGTTCCACCAATTCGAAAACACGGCGGGCGACCAGAGCTTGAGAAAGAAGCTTTCCAGCTCCAAGCAGGCGAGCTTTCAAAAGTCATCCAAGTCGGCGAGCACTGGATCATTCTCTTGTGCCAAGGCCGAACCGAGCCGGTCGTCACGGACTTCGATGTTGTCAAAGAAGAGCTTCGTAAGAACATCCTCGAAAAGAAAATGCGTTTGGCGATGGCCGAGACATTTCAGCAACTTCGAGAGCAAGCTCAAATCGATAACTACATGGCCGGAACGTCACAGCCGGGTGCTGAAGCCGTTCGTGCCGCTCGTGCTCAACAGCAACAGCAGCAAGGCGGGCAGCCAGCCGCCCGCGGAAGAATTCCTTTCCGACGTTAGAATTCGTTGATTGGAAACGGGTTTGGGGCAATATCTCAAAAAAACGCGACGGCTGAGTGTAAAAGCTCAGCCGTTTTCGTTGGGATTGCCAGTTCACGCGTTGCCAGATTCGGCCCAATGGTCGAAAATCAATCGGCCAACCCTCCACGTAAAAATAGCTTGGAGAGCAGAGCACTCGCCGCGAGTTATTCGTCAGATTCTATTCAACGAACAAGCAGACAACTAAGATGAATGTCCAATCCAAATCAGCCAAACTCGACTGGAAAAAATTCGCAGTCATCGCAGTAGTACTCGCCATCGCCGGGTATCAGTGGTACGTCAAGAACAAGGACCAACAACCAGCGCTTGCGGGCGGCAACAACGTTGAAAACCGATCCTCCGACGAATACAAAGTCAACTTTCCTGGCGGCAATTCCAAATCAAGTGCGTCCAACGATAAATTTGCCGCTTCAAAATCCGGTACGTCCAGTAACAAATCTTCGGACCCTTATCTCAGCGGCGGTAGAACAAAAACTTCGCCTGAGGGTTTGAGGTACACAATGGGCAAAGGCGGAGAGCATCGAACCGACCATGTTCTCAGGCACGCCAAAGACATGCCCAGTCGCCCAACTCACAGCGTTTTCAATGTTCAGGGCGACGATGTCTTTCGATTGGTCGACGAAGCCTACGCGTTGATCAAATCCAATTCGTCACGTGTGAAAAAAGAACCAACCGACGACCGCGGACTGACGCCATACGTTGTCGATATGAAACGCGAAGTTGGCTACAAGGGCGGCAAATCGGGAAAAAGAAAAAACTATCCGAAGCTCTACAAAGTGAAATTGATCCTCGGCGACGACCGAGTAATCACGGCCTATCCTTATTAGTGGTTAGTCGTTTCTTGATGACCACGGTCAGAGCGACGACGAGCGCAGAATTCCCGTGAGTACCAGGCAGGCTGGCGCTGTGGCTTTTAGGTCGCCGCCCCTATGACTCGGGGCAAGATCTAGTCGCCATCAAGCATTCCTCCCAACGCACCCAACACCGATCCTTCACCTTTTCCACCACTTCCGACATTGGCCAGAATTCGACCAGCAAGTCGAGTGAACGGAAGGCTTTGAAGCCAGACTCTCCCCGATCCGCGTAGTGTTGCCAGGAATAAACCTTCGCCGCCAAAGAACATGCTCTTGAGATTTCCAGCGCGTTCGATGCTGTATTCAATGTGCGGCTCAAATGCCACGATACAGCCCGTGTCTACTCGAAGGGTCTCTCCGTTAAGCTCACGTTCAACAACCGTTCCGCCTGCATGAATAAACGCCATGCCATCGCCAACGAGTTTTTGCAAAATGAATCCTTCGCCACCAAACAGACCCGCGCCGAACTTTTTGTTGAACGCGATCGTGACTTTGGTTCCATGAGCCGCACAAAGGAAGGCGTTTTTTTGGCAGAGTAAGTCGTTTCCCGGAATCGTCGAGAGGTCGATGGGAATGATTTTTCCTGGGTAAGGTGCTGCAAATGCAACGTGGCTTTTTCCCATTCCGGTGTGCGTGAAATGGGTCATGAAAAGCGATTCGCCAGTGATCATTCGCTTTCCGGCGCTCATCATTTTGCCAAAGAATCCTTGCTCAGGTTCCGCACCGTCTCCCATTTTTGTCTCGAAAACGATTCCGTCTTCCATGTAAGTCATCGCGCCCGCTTCTGCGACCACTGTCTCCTGAGGGTCGAGCTCGACGATTACCATTTGCATGTCATCGCCTACGATTTGGTAGTCAACTTCGTGGCAACGACGGTTCATTGGTGGCTTGTAAATATCTGCCTGCATGACGGCAGCGCCGGGGGCAAACTCTGGAACCTTCACTGGTTGTTGGCAGTTCGGGCAGCGGACTCGCTTCCCAATATGTTCATCAGCAACACGAAGCTCTTTTCCACAGGCACAAAAAACATTCATCAGCGTTCTTCCCTTTGATCAGCCGCAGCAATAGTAACTCCCAAATTGATTGTCTCCGATTGGTTGGGGTGATTCAAGTTTGTAGCCAAGGAAATTGAAGCGGCTCGGTCACCGCACGTAGCTTGCTCCGTTTACATCAAACGTTGCCCCAACGGCTGATGGGCAAGCACCCGTTAGCAAGAAAGCTGTTAGCTCGGCGACCTCTTGCGGCTGAGCCACGCGACCGATTGGAATATCGGCAACGGCAGCAGCACGTTTAGCGATGTCTTCGGGAGCCATTCGTGTCTCTACCCAGCCTGGCGCGATCGCGTAAAAGTGCAGCCCTTCTCCCGCAAGCGCTCGTGCCCATGTTTTCGTCATCGCCAACACCGCACCTTTTGATGCCGCATAAGCCGCGTGATCACCGCCATCGCCGCGATGCCCCGCGCGGCTGGCAATATTGACTACCGTTCCCGATTTTGATTCTCGAAAGTGAGAAATCGCAGCCCGACAAATATCCGCCGGAGCCTGAACATTGACAGCCATCGTTTTGGCCCAGTTCACATCCCAACTTGATTCTTGGTCGCCGTCGATTTTGGAGTCCACAATTTTGGAGTCCATCAATGGAGATGCTAAATACACGCCTGCGTTATTAACAACGCCATCAATCCGACCCGCCTGTTGGTCCCCCTTGCCTACCAGTTGGCCTGCCTTTGCAATCGCGTTAGTAAAAAGCCGCTCCCCTGCCCCGCATTGACTCAGGTCTTCGAACAAAAAATCAATGCCCAGTTTAGACGCAACGGTCGAAGCAGCTTCGCTTGAAGCGGTTGAGTGAGCAATGACGTTCGCGCCCAGTTCAATACATTTTGCCGCGATCGCCGCGCCAATTCCGCGAGAAGCACCCGTGACAAGAATCGTTTTGTTAGCAAGTGAATTCATGGCTTAAACCACCGACGCAATCGCATCGCAAATACGATCGAGATTTGAAGCATTGATTCCTGCTATGTTGATCCGCCCGCTACCCAACGCGTAGATCGAATATTCTTCGCGAAGTCGATCGACTTGTTCCTTCGTCAGGCCGGAGTAACTAAACATTCCACGCTGTTTGTTAATGTACTCAAAATCTTTTTCCGGCAATCGTTTTTGCATCGCCGCAACAAAATTCGAACGCAGCTGCAAAATCCGTTCGCGAATTTCAGTTAGTTCTGTTTCCCAAGCTTTACGAAGTTCGACGTCATGCAAAACAGTATCCACGATCGAGCCACCATGCAGTGGCGGGTTGGAATACATGGTGCGAATCGTCAGCTTGATCTGGCTCAGCATTGCGGTAGCGACATCTGCGTTTGCCGAAACCGCGCTGATCCCGCCAACTCGCTCAGCGTACAATCCGAAGTTCTTTGAAAACGAATTGCAAACCAATGCCTCTCCACCTGACTCAATAAAATGTCGGATTGGAAACGCATCGGAATCGAGGTCCGTCCCAAACCCTTGATAGGCAAAATCGAAAACAGGAAACAGCTCGCGCTCTTTTACGATCGCTCCTAACTGTTTCCATTGCTCTTCGGTCGGGTCAACGCCGGTTGGATTGTGACAAACCGTGTGCAGCAAGATTGCTTGGCGGGGTTTTGTTTGCTGAAGCGATTCAACCATGCGATCAAATCCCAAACCAGTTCCGTTGTCGTCCAGGTAATCATATTTTTCAACATTCAATCCAGCGGCCGCATAGATTTTTGGGTGATTGGCCCAAGTCGGATTGCTCATCCAGATCGTGTCGACCGAAAACACGCGCCGCAGCAGTTCACCGGCAATCCGAAGCGAAACCGTTCCGCCAGGTGTTTGGGCGGAGACGCAGTGAACGTTTTCTCGATCAAAAATTTCATCACCCAGGATCAACCGGCCAATCGCATCCCGGTACGTGGGTGAGCCGTCGATGGGAAGGTAGTTCTTGGTCCCTTGGCCATCCAATAATTTCTTTTCCGCCATGCGAACGCATTTCATGACTGGAATTTTGCCGGCTTCGTCTTGGTATACGCCGACGGACAAATTGATCTTGTTGGGGTTGGTATCTTTTTTGAATTGCTCAATCAAACCAAAAATCGAATCGGGCGGGTTCAGCGGTGCGGTTTGAAACATCAAAATTACCTTTATTTTTGTCAGCTCAAGAACTTGTGGCCAGAAAGTCACATGACCAATTTAACACTCGTCGTTTCAACAAAAAGGTCCCAGCGTACAAGAAATGCGCTGCGGATTTCTTTCCTGCAAACGCCAGCTCGCCCAACTATGCTTATTGTTAAAGGCTATCCAAAATGACACGCCGTTGCGGGCTTCGGATTGGCTCGTAATAATCCTTAATTCGAATTTTGGCCGCTTCCCCGCGAATCGACACTTCGAATTTTTCTCAACAAACATTTCTATCACTTTGGATTTATGTCAAAACGCGTCGGATTATGGCTGGTCGGAGCTCATGGAGGAGTCTCAACAACAGTCGCGGTCGGATTGGCCGCACTCAAACTGGAGCTTGTTGACGACTGTGGGCTCGTTAGTCAGCTCGATCAATTCAAAGGCCTTGGGCTGATCGATTGGGCAGACATTGTGCTGGGCGGTCACGAGATTCGCAAAACCGACAGTTTGACCGAAGCGTTCCAGCTTGCTGGTATGACGCCCGCGATCAATCGCGAACTCGTCATCAAGTGCGAAGGTGAGCTGACGGCGTTTGACAAAAACGTACGGCCAGGTGTGTTGTACAACGTTGGCGAAACGATCAGGAAACTTTCTGACGACGGTTTCGTTGATGAGGATTCAACTGCCCGCACGGCCGTGACCCGAATTCAAAAAGATCTTGAAGAATTCGTTGCCAACCATTCGCTTGACCAATTGATCGTATTGAATCTTGCTTCGACTGAGCCGCCGATTGATCCGGAATCGTTGCCGCAAACATGGGCTGAGTTAGAGCCAACTTTGTCGTCTGCTGAGTGTCCTCTCCCTGCAAGTTCGCTTTATGCGATTGCGTCATTGGAAAAAGGCTGGCCGTTCATCAACTTTACACCGTCGCTTGGCAGTTGCCCGAAAGCCATTGATGAGCTTGCAATCGCCAAGGGAACATGCCACATGGGGCATGATGGAAAAACGGGCGAGACGTTCTTGAAGTCCGTATTGGCTCCTGCGTTTGCCAATCGTAATCTCGAAATCATGAGTTGGGTCGGCCACAATATTTTTGGAAACATGGACGGCAAAGTGCTGGACGATCCGATTAATAAACAAACCAAAGTCACGAGCAAGGACCGTTTACTCGGTCAGATTCTTGGCTACGATCCGCAGACCCACATCAGTATCGAGTACATTAAAAGCCTGGGCGATTGGAAGACGGCTTGGGATCACATTCACTTCCGTGGCTTTCTCGGTACGCCCATGATCATGACGTTTACATGGCAGGGATGCGATTCGATTTTGGCGGCACCATTGGTGTTGGATCTTTTTCGGTTTACTGAACTGGCGGCACGAAACGGCGAAACGGGTTTGCTTACATTCCTTTCAAGCTTTTTTAAATCCCCGCTTGGGACCAACGAAAACGATTTCTCCAAGCAGTTTGATTTGTTGACTCAGTGGGGCGAAGCTCAGACTTAGTTTGTTGTGCTTAGTTGTTCGTCTCAAGCTTGATCCCAAGCCGAATTTTGCAGCGTGCAGCGTTTTGCCAGCGTAGTTTTAAATGCGTTACTACTTACAGGCTATCCATGTTTGAGCGCAAGATTGTTCATCGCTACGACGACCCAGTCGATTTGATTTGGATTCGTGCTGCCGCGGATTTGGGGCTCAAGATCGAACGCTCCGCAGACACGTTTGCGTCCTACGATGGTCAGGGAACGCTCACGATTTGCGAGGCTTCCCATTTCGACGCCGATGATTGTCTGGCTCAAATGATTTTCCATGAGATCTGTCACTGGTTGGTTGCGGGGCGTAATGGGAAAATCCTCGAAGACTGGGGGCTGAACAATATTGACGATCGTGATTTGGTTCAGGAGTACGCGTGTATTCGTTTGCAGACAGCGCTATCGCAACCGTTTGGGTTACGTGGCTTTATGGCTGTCACCACCGACTGGCGACCCTATTGGGAGTCGTTGCCAGAGGATCCGCTATCTGACGGCGAAGATCCAGCAATCACTCTGGCACAAGACGCTTTTCATCGCGCTCGGATGGAACCGTTTGAGCCAGTCCTGACTCGCAGCCTTACTGCAACGGCAGCGATTGCCGATGCGGTTCATGGCATCGCGGATTCGACTTCGCTTTGGAGTGTGACACGAGGCCGTCATCGACTGGGCTCGTTAATGTATGCCAATGGTGATCTTCGATGTGGAACTTGTGCATGGGCAATTGCTGAGCCGTTTGGTTTGGGGTGTCGCCAGCACAAGGAACCGGGGGCAGAGTTTGCTCCTGCCGTCGATTCTGATGAAAAGGCGTGTGAGCGTTGGGAGCAACCTTTTTCTATTGAGGATTGCGGTTTCTGTGGTGCATGCTGCCGTCAAGGCTTTGACCTGGTGGCTGCCGACGATTCGTTTTGCAAGTTGCATCCGGAACTGGTGCAGCTGCGTGTTAGTACGAGTGAAGACGAGAGTACGAATAAAAATACGAGCGAGTGTGGAAACGCGAGTGATAATGAAATCGCGGGTGAGAACGAAAGCCCAAGCGAAATCGCAAGCGAGTACATCGTTCCCCGCCCCAACGGAATTTGCGTCGGGTTAGACGGTAATGGTGAAGCGGCGAATCCGTATCGTTGTCGCCATTACGAAACACGCCCCAAGAATTGTGCAGACTTTGAAGTTGCCGGAGATGCGTGCTTGCTCGCCCGTCGCCGAGTCGGGCTTAGTCGATAGCCTGCCAAGTCCCAGCTCAAATGCGTCGTTGGTGGGTCTCAGCTCAAGTGCGTCGTTGGGCATTCCCGTTCTGGCCGGCGGTACGTAAGTTGGACATTCCTGTCCGACAGTCGCATACCAATAAACACAAACCAAAAAAAAGACGGACAGGTAAACTGTCCGTCACATAAAATCTTCACTTCAAAACCATCACTGGCGCTTTTCGCCTGCGACAGTCGCAGCTGCGATTACTTTTCTTCTGCAACAAACTGTTTCAAGAAACTTTCAACCGCTGTCCAGTAAGCATCGTTGTCATCGAATTTTTCCCAAA
>CAYZGP010000061.1:19591-33934 GCA_964478065.1 uncultured Pirellulaceae bacterium | reverse complement strand
TTTTATTTCCACGACGCACCCGTCTCTACCTTTTGGGTCTGGAAGATATTGGGTTGGCACGTGATCGAAGTCTCTCGTCGGACAGGATTCTGCAAGCCGCAGTAATCTAATTGAATCGTCTTTCGTGAGCTTATACGTCTTAGCAACGTTTTTTGTAAAAACGGAATAGTCTACCGTGGCGGATTGGATTTCAGAGTCACGTAACCCACTTCTCCAAGTGTTTGCGCGGGGCAGAAAACGCTGAAATGCGAAAATTCCAATCGCGCAGACAGCCATTGCAAAAAGAAGAGACCTCAATGTAAAAGTGAAATATGACATTTGTAGTCTTAAAGCTCGTAACGATTACGACACCGAGTTGAAATAGTGATTCACCACTTCAAAAAAAACGCGCAAGCCCGGCTGGGCCGTCTTGCTACTTATTTCAGGACGACATTGTAATCATCGTCCCGAGCCCATTTCAGCGCTGAGACACTTTTGCCTGAGTAGGAATGAACATACCACAAGGTATCCAGCCAGAAAGCAAGGCAGCAAGGCCAATCGAAAGAATAGCGACTCTATTCGTTTGGCAATTCGAATACGAACCGTGCGCCTTGGTCGCAATCGGAGAGGTAGAGCTTTCCGCCAATCGATTTGGCCATCTTCTGACATAGCGCCAGCCCAAGCCCGACGCCTGACGCCGTATCTGCTGCTTCCTGATCTGATTTACAAAATGGCTTGAACATTAGCCGTTTGAACTTTGGCGAAACGCCCGGCCCATGGTCTTGGACGCAGATTCTGGTGTAGCTGCCGACGGTGGAAGTCGTCACCCTGATCCGTTTATCTTCGCTTTCGCCGGCGTACTTACAAGCATTGTCGACAAGGTTAAAAACGATTTGCTCGACCTTGGCCGCATCCGTTTTACAAACGTTTTTCGCGGCTTCTCCCAACTCAATTTCCAGTTCCATGTTGGATTTTTCCGCACGTTGCAAAAGCCGATCTTCAAATCGCAAAAACAAGTCTGCTACCGAAACGGATTCGACTCGCCCTTCGCCGCTACCCCGTTCCAAGCGAGCAAATTGGAGCACGTTTTCGACCAACTGCGAAAGTCGATCGGCTTCCACTTTCATCGTTTCGGCGTATTGATGTTGTTTCTCAGCAGGAACCATTTTTTCGGCAAGCATTTCCGCATACATTCGAAACGTGGTGAGCGGCGTTCGAAGCTCATGGGTCACCGCAGACACAAATGCCGCCCGGCGTTCACTCAATTGCATCACACCTCTGAGCAACAACGCTGCGGCCAATGCAGACAATGCCAAACCGATCCAAGCGAGTAGTAAACTGATTTTTAAACCGGACGGACCGCTACCAATCACAGTGGGTGAATCAAGCGCCAACGTTGAAAGCAATTTTTGCGAGTCCACAACCAAATGTACGGGCAGTGTAGCCATGGCGCGACCGAACTTAATGTTGTTCACATCTTTGACGGGTTCAAAATCGACCTCAGGAAGAATGTCCGCGACTTCGGATTGGAGTTTTTTCTTGATCAAATCCCAATCGAGCCAGCAACATTGGACCAGTTTTTTGTTGGCACCTTCCACTCGGCGCGCGAGAATCAAACGCTCCCCCAACCACAATGGCCGCATGACACCTTCACGAATCAATCCGTCATCAACTGGTTTGGCAAACGTATTCAACTGAGCTTGTGCCCATTGGGTGCGAGCATTTTTTTCAGCCGTTTGCGCACGCTGCAAGTAGTCCTGATTGCCACGGGATACGTTTCGATCAATTTGTTGGTCTGTTTTACTTCCGCGCCTTCCTTTAACTTGCGGAGTAGGTCCTTTCATTTGCATGATTGATTGGGCTAACCCTTCCAATTTAATCTTCGTTGTATCCGTCAGTACACTATTTGAATAACGATTGAATTGCGGATCACGATAGACGGTTTGAAACGTTATGTCTCCGCTTTCAGGCACTGCTCCGGCTTGGATGTTCTGTTCAGCGTTCCCAGCCAACTGTTGTTTTTGCTCTGAATTATTGGTGGTGCTTCCCGTTGGCAAGTCGGGACAAAGATTGACGATTTCATCGTATTTACAAAACTCGGATGCCGCTGAGAGGTTTGCGTCATTGCCGAACATGGTTGCCTCAGGAACACCGCATGCCATCGCCCGATCACACGCGACACCAGTCGGTCGTTGCGGCGAAGTGATTAAACCGTCCGCCGAAATCTGAAAGTGCATGACTACAAACTCTGACGTTTCATAAAGCAACGGGGACGGTTGCTGGATTTCGCTTTCAAGCGCATCCGATTGGATTTTCGTTTTCTTGCCTTTCGATTTACCCACACTCAATTTTGAACCGGCGGCCCATGGAAGTTTGATACTCGGTCTTACATTGGAAGCAGCACTGACGCGATAAAACGGCTCGTACAAATAGTAAGGCCGAGCGGCTTCCTGGGCCACAAGTGGTGTTGCCCACCAATCCATGCGATAAAGCGCGCTACTGATTCGCTCTTGTAGTTCAGCTTCCTGGCGCGCAAGTTCCGTTTGCACCCGGTCTTCTTCACGCGCACGGTCAGCCTCATTGATCTGCCATGTCAGCCATCCCATTGCCGGAATGACGATCGCCAGGATCAGCATAAAAATCGCCCAAATTTGCCAAGGCTTTCTCATTCTGATTCCAACGAAATGGGCAAGGTTGGTGTGGGATCGGTTTGATCAGGTTCGCTTGCAAGTGTTGAATTTGACGACGCGTGACTAGCAGGCATTTGGTTTTGAAACATATAGCCTTTGCCTCGCACTGTAAGCAAGATTTTGGGCACCCCCGAATTGTCGCGTAGCTTTTCTCTAAGACGCGCGACATGCATATCGATCGTTCGCGTCGAGATGCCTTGCGGGCTTAACCGCCAAACACTTGACAACAGTTCGTCTCGCGAAATCGCGCGTCCGCTATTGACCGCGAGGTAGCGGAGAAGATCCGATTCTTTCTCTGAAAGTTCAACTCTTTGGCTATCACCAAATCGAATTTCGCGACGGGCAAAATCAGCAGTGCCGTTAGTCGAGCCGCCCGTGCGGTCGCCAAACTCAATCGAAGCCACGTTGTCTGGTCGGGCCGGTGAGCGGCGGAGCACAGCCTCGACTCGGGCCAACAATTCCAAAACACTAAAAGGTTTTACGACGTAATCGTCGGCGCCCGTTTTCAATCCTTCGACTCGGTCGGTTTCATCACCTTTGGCAGTGAGAATAATAATCGGCTGCGTTGGATTTGACTTGCGAACCTCACGAAGAATTTCCATTCCGGGCGTACCCGGTAAGGCCAGGTCAAGCAGCATCAGATCGTAGGTCACCGTCGTCGCAAGCTCCAACCCAACATTTCCATCGGCCGCTTCGAGCACACGGTAGCCTTTGAATTTAAGTGCATCTACAATCCCGCGCCGAATCGCGTGATCGTCTTCAACGGTCAAGATTGTGTATTGATTTGTCATAGGCCGTTTCGACTTTCACGTTTTCATCCACCCCAAATTCATTATCGGCTATTTTACGATCCAATCGGCAGCCACCCTGTAACTGCTGTGTAACAACGAGCGCAAAACACCATGAATTCGGACTATTTCCCCAATTTCATGGCTCAAACAGGTTTCTGCCTGGAGATATATTTAGGCCAATAACCCATTGGAAATTAGAACATCAGACCAGCCATAAATCAAAAACTGGATGAGAATTGCCGAATCGCCAATTCCGCGAACTGAGCGACTGAGTTCACCTGGTCGATTTTACAACTGCCGGCGTCGACTGCGGGTTGACTAGATGGGCTGCGATTTAACCAAACTGATTTCCAGCCTGCCAAATTCGGAGCAACACAGTCGTTCTCGCGATCGTCGCCAACCATTGCGATTTGCAACTTCGAAGTGCCTAAACGAGATTCGAGATCGGATTCAATATTCCGATAGAAGTTTGGGCAAGGCTTGCGAAATCCAACTTCGGAAGAGCAGTAGATAAACTCAATCCTTGAAAGCGGCTTCTTCGCTTGGCAGATATCAATCAGGCGAGCGTCAAAATTCGAAGCCAATCCGATTTTGAACCCATACTCGTTCAGTTTGCTCCAACACTCAACGACATCGTCGTAGACGACCCACTGCTTGGGATCGGCAAAGTGTCTCCAAAGCTCTTCAAAAAGTGCATCGGCCGATTCCAACTCATGAAAAACGTCGAGCACCAACCGTTTCCACAATTCGCGTTCAATCGCTTCGCTGGAAATCAATGGCTCAAGATCTTCACGCCCAGCAGCGCTAGAGCCGACGTGAAAGTACTTCTGGCGGGCTTGGGCAATTCTTGTTTTGATTTGCGAGCGAGAAAGTTCGCTCCCAAATCTATGCCCCAACTCCGTGTAAACATCGGTCACACTTGGGTTGGGAGCGATTACGGTTCCTACTGCGTCAAATAAAGCGACCGAAACAGGCTGACTCATACCGAACACAATCTGACAGTTTCAATATCGAATAATCTGTTTGCAGACGAGATTTATATCTCAAGAAAAATTATCGCTCAACGGTAATCAGTTTTGCACTGGCCTTTAGCATCGGCACATGCGAGTGAAGGTCTTGCGACGCCATGTTGGCTTTTTGCCAGACTGAGTCGTCCAAATCGACCTTGCCTCCTTTTTTGATAATCACTGGTCGCATACGAATATTGGCAACCGCTTTTCCTGCATCGGGATCGTTGGTTGGCCGAGCGGTCATTCGCAATAACTCAATCGGTTTCTGGATTGGCTTAAGCTTGGCCGGGGTAATCGGAACTTCAACCATCGAGTGGTGTTTAATTCCGCTTGTGTTGGCTTCATTGATCCACGGTCTTGGCGGCACACTTTCCAAAGTGGCTGACGGGAGAATCGCTTTTGAATCGTGTGATTTATTCGTTTTGATCATATTGTAGTAGGTCGAATGTGCATCTGACTCTGCTACCGGGTCCATCGCAGGCAACTCTGTAAACTCAACCCGGCCCTTCACTGGTAACCCGAAACGATCAAGTTGGTTATTGGCTAGTTGGGCAGCTTTCTGACGTGCGTCATTGACAGTGTGGCTCTGAACAGGGCGAGCTTTCAACACGATTTCACGACGTGGCGGTTCGTCAAATACCTGGGCCACACGGGTTGGCTCTTCGATTTCCTTAACCGGTTCTGGGTCAGTTTCACCCAGATTATCTCTTTCGAGTGGAGCCGGGATTGCATGAAGCGGGATGATCGGAGCGTTGTCGAAATTGTCTTCGATTACTTTGCTTGGCTTTTCTAATTTTAATGAATCGAGAAATTGAGAGTCGTCTGACTTGGGCTCAACTATCTCTGGGGTCAAGACTGGCTCAGGCAACTTTGCAACAGGCTTGGCTTGCTCAACATTGAGTGGCACGGTAGTTATCAAAGGCGTAACATACTGATTGGTTGGCGAGCCTATCGTGTTGACGATTTCGTCGCATCCACAGTCTGCTGATCCTTCCGCAAAATGTTGAACCGCACCACTCTGTGGCCCCTGTATGCAGTAATCGCATCCACATCCAGAAGGACGCTCCACCTGGTTTCTTGAAAAATGCGAAAACAGCCGAGGGGAATTTCCTGATTTGGAGCAGCAACCGCAGAATACGACCAAAGTCATTCCTAGGCAGAGTAAGCGATTCATATCAGTCTCTTTTTTCTGAATACACAATCCGGTCATGTGCACCAAGCCAATACATAGGTGCAACCGCTACATCGAGTGGTTTCTCTTTCAAGAGCATCGACTTGCAAAATCCAGACCGTCGGTTTTTCTGTAGACCTAGCCAAAACTGATTCAATCAGGCTGATAAAGAAAATGTGAACAATCGGCGGTTGAAGTAAGATCGGAATTACCGGAACAACCCGAGTTCGGGCTGGGTAATCTGTATGGAATATTCAACCAGTGGATTGGGGAAAATAACATCCAACCCGTCAAAGCGGAAAAATCGGCACGAAGTCACTCTTGAGAATTGCCACTACTACGCTGGCCCACGTATGGTTAGCCAGCTGACCAAGAGCTTTGCTTACGTCCACTTCTTAATGGCAAAGAGAGAGATGGCGGCTACTTGAAAAACGCAGCTGGACTCGCCCCAGAGTTCAAGGCTTTCGGCACCCGAACCAACAGAGGTTCAGGACGCCGGAATGTTTCAATGCGTTCTTCGTGATTGCACCCAGCAGTTTCAATGACCAACATCCATTGAGACATCGCGAGAGATTTCATCCATCGCGGGAATTTCAATACGGTACCGGATCAAACATTTGGTCGCGTCGGCCGGAAGCTCCAACTTGCCTTGCGCGTAGTGGGCGATCTCTTCTTCCGTTTCTGGCTCAAAAACAGTGGCCGTTTCTTCTGTGAGAACGTCTTTCACGCTGTTGGGATCGGCAAGCTGTACAAAGACTTTAGCATCCGCAAGCGCTTTCCCGTCTTTCGCAATTACCACAGCCGGTTCAATTGAGTCGCCGCCATGAAAGTGCGTTCCGTGATGGCCAAGCCAAATTTCGACATTAGTATCGCCGACCTTCTCTTTCACTTTCCAAACCAACTCGTCACCATGCTCGTGCACGTGCGGAACAACATCGTTCGCTTTTTCAACTGCCGCATCCTCACACCCTATGGCAATTGCCAAAACGGCAAAGCAGAGAAAGCTCATTTGCAAAAAGTGGTTCATATATACTCTCACTCAAATAAATTTCTGTGACTACAACTTACAGTTGTATTAAACTCCCAGCTGATCGATCTTTGCGGCAAGGATAAAATCGTTTTCGCTTAGGCCGCCAATTGCGTGTGTCCAAATCTCGATGGAAACGTTTTTGTAGCTGACCAAATGCAAGTCAGGATGGTGGGCCTCGGCTTCGGCAACCTCACCAACACGCTGAAAGAAGCTTAGACCTTCAAGAAAATTCTCGACTGTCCAGTCTTTGCGAATTCGTTGATTGTCATTGGTTAAATACCAGCCTGGGAGTTTTTCCAACTGCTCAGTCACAAACGGAAGCGGACAGGGATCAACGCCTCCTTCACACGGAACACACTTTCGGGTTTTCAGTTGGTCTGAATTTTGAACTTCCATTTTTTCCTTTACTTTTCTCTAGCAGCTTTTTCTATACGGTTGGTGGGTTTTCTGGCACCAGTTTTAACGCTTCGCCATGGACCGCCAAAGCATCAATCACAAATTGAATATGTGGATTGAGCTCGACACCCAAGTCTTCAGCACCCGAAACAATGTCTTCTCGGTTTACTTTTTCAGCAAAGCTTTTCTGTTTAAGTTTCTTGCGAACGCTTTTGGCCGACATACCAACGATACCGGCAGGCCGCACTAAAGCAACCGCTGTGATAAATCCACACAATTCGTCGCAGGCAAATAGAGTTTTGTCCAAGCGCGAAACTCGTGGACAATCGGGAACTTGATCGACATGTGATTTAATCGCGTAGATCACATCTTCCGGATACCCTCGCTCGGCCAATATTTTAGAGCCTTCCAGCGGATGGTCTGGAGCCGTTGGCCAGCGTTCATAGTCAAAGTCATGCAGCAATCCAACGATGCCCCATTTTTCAACGTCTTCGGAAAACGATTCCGCATAAGCACGCATTGCAATTTCGACACTCAACATATGACGACGCAAGCCATCCTGTTTGGTGTACTCACACATCAATTGGTAAGCATCAGCGCGATTCAATTCAAAACTCATTAGACGAAACGATGTTGCGAACTACTGTCATTTTTTATCTTCTTCGTCGTCCTTATCTTCGTCGTCCTTATCTTCGTCGTCTTTTTCATCGTCGTCTTTTTCATCGTCGTCTTTTTCATCTTCGGCGTCAGACTGATCTGAGCCGTTGTCATCCTTCTTCTTTTTGGATTCGTTCTCGACGTCCTGAATTTCGCGCCAAGGCTCTTCCTTTTTGTAACTTTCCAGTTCTTTGGCCAAGCTTGCCTTTTGTTTATCCGTTCTAGCTTTATCGTTGTCAGGTTTATTGGATTGAATAACATTGAGCTCTTGGGCTTTCTCGACCCATTCGATTGCTTTTTCAAAGTCGCCGGTCTCAGCGTATCCCGAAGCCATCGTGCTCAAAATATGTGCTTCTTCATAATCGGTTGCTTCGGCCGCTTTCTTCGCCAACTCAATCGCTCTTTCTCCGTCTCTTAATTCTTCTTTTGGAGAAGTGGCAAGCACCCAAGCCAAATTATTCAAAGCCCCATCATCCACTCGAACCAACTCGCCCAACCCCTCAGCATCTTGGAGCTCCAAAAGTTTTTCATTGAGGAGCAAAGCCTCTTCGTAATCCGCAATGGCATTTTTGTGCTTGCCCGACGACAGCCATGCATCAGCTCGGCCTCGCAATGCGACCGCCCGAGAATCCATCGCGATCAGTTTTTTTCGTACGGATTTCCCTTCCCATGAATCTGCTGGAACGTCATCGAGGATGTCACCAAAAACCCGGCGTGCAAGAGTTGGTTTGTCGGCGGCGTTATAGAGTACACCCAACTGGCGGCGGTAATTATCAAACTGCCCACTGTCTACCAGCGTTTTAAAGTCCTTGATCGCAGAGTCAAAGTCTTCTTTTTGCGAATAAATGATTCCACGGCGTTCAAGGCCAGCAACCGAGCCGGGGCGAATTCGTAATACTTCATTCGCATCTTCAAGAGCTGAGTCAAACTCTTTCATTTCTGAATAAACTTCCGAACGTACCAACAACGCGTCAAGACTTTTCTCATCAAGTTCGATCGCCTTTGTTGTGTCTTCGATCGCATCGTCGTATTTTTCCATACGTTGATAAATCGTCGCACGAAGCACCAACGGCTCTGACTTTTCAGGGGCCAACTTGATGGCTTTGTCAATAATTTTGATCGCTTCTTCCTGCATGTCTTCATCAAACTTGTCGCCGGAGTCGATCATGTTCTCGACCACAAAGAGGTAGCTGTTCAAATCTTTCTGGTCTGAATCAAGCCACTTGTTCAAATCATCAAGCGCCATTTCTGGATCGCGTTTTCGCAAATAAATGATTCCTCGCAAGCGTACGGCATCAATGTTGTCAGGATTGACTTTGATCGCCTGGCTTAGATCTGCCAATTGGGCTTCCTGGTCTTCAGCTAACATTGAGCGCGAAAAGAGTGCAGCCGAAAGTTGCTCGCGATCGTCACCGGCCAGCTCAACAGCTTTTTCGACCGCCTCAAGCGCCGCATCGCGATCGCCTCCTTCTTCGGATTGCAAGTCAGCCATCATCAAATAGGCTTTACCCATTTCCGGATCGAATTCAACCGCATTGCTCAACTGCTTTAATGCAGCACTTCGGAAAAAGCGCCAGCGCCGATCTCGATCCGGGCCTTCGCCAATGCGTTTCTTAAGTTGTTCGGCATGTTCAAAACTGGCAACCGCTGCCAACTGATTGGCTTGCTCAACGCCTTCTTCGTTCAAGCCCTTTTTGATTGCAGATCTACAAAGCCCAACAACCGCATCCAGGTCTTTGGTGGTCTTTGCCTCAAGCTTGGCCTCAAGCGCCTTGCCCAAATCATCTTCGCCTTTTTCTGATTGCCCCAAAACCGGCAGGGTCATCAAACAGATCAAGAATGTAAGTGCAAGTTGTGACTTCCGGATCCAATCTTTCGATCGCATCTTTGACTCCCGTAACAAATAAAAGGCTTTTACAAACTATGATTCTATTTGATTTTTTAGGCTTCGAGAACAAGTATATTTCTCCGAGGAAACACACTATTTCGTGAAAAAACGGCTAATTGTGCATTTAGCTACCCTAAGCAACCGAAAACCCCTCGCCACCCGCGACGCTTCGTCGCAGTCAGGAATATTTGTACTGCGTCAAATTACAATGACACCAGCAAGGTTAAGGCTCATTGCTTAATTCGTATTCTCACCTTCTAAAGTTTTTTTTACTGCTCTTTCGATTTCAAATTTTTCCGATTGAAGTAAACTGTTTTCATCACCAGTACGTCCAAAAGGTGGCAACCATTCCGATCTAAGTGAATGCCAACTAAAATCCTTCGATAGGACTTTTCCAAATCGGGCAAAATCAGTTTAATAGCCCAGTCCAAAATCTCACGTGGCTAAGGCCAATTCTCAACCACAAACACAACTCTAAAGGCTTACCGAAATGTCGCAATTGCTCCGTCGGAGTACCATCGCCGCCCTGATTCTGGGCGTATTCTGTGTTTCTTTTTTAGCGCTTCAATCAGAAGTATTTGCGTTTCAAAATGATGACGCCGATGGACCAACCTCCGCTAGTGTTCAGACCGACTCTACACCAGACTCAACAAGTGCCAATGCTCCCGAGGCCAGCACGATGTTCATGTTGCTGAGTTACCTGATTCCTTTGCTTGGAGTCGTTGGACTTGGTTTCACTTTTTGGAAATCCAAATGGGTTTCTGAACAGGAAGTTGGTTCCGAAAAAATGGCACGCATCGCCCAAAACATTACCGACGGTGCGATGTCTTTCCTCAAAGCAGAGTATTCCATTCTGACAGTGTTTGTGATTGCCGTGGCCGTACTGCTTGGTTACGCGGGACAAACTCAAGGCGAACAATCATCACCTTTGATCGCTTTGTCATTCGTTCTTGGCGCATTTTGCTCGGCACTCGCTGGCTTCATTGGAATGAAAGTCGCTACCAAGGCCAACGTTCGTACAACACAATCTGCGAGAACCGGACTGGGTCAAGCCCTCGAAGTCGCCTTTGCGGGCGGTAGCGTAATGGGCATGGGCGTTGTTGGTTTGGGTGTGCTTGGACTAAGCGTTCTGTTTCTCGTTTACAGCAATATGTTCGGCTTGGGCACAGAAAATGAATTGACACGTGTGATTACGATCCTGACTGGATTCTCTTTTGGTGCTTCGTCTATCGCTTTGTTCGCTCGCGTTGGTGGTGGTATCTACACCAAAGCCGCCGACGTGGGGGCTGACCTAGTTGGTAAAGTCGAAGCCGGAATTCCAGAAGATCACCCGCTCAACCCCGCGACCATCGCCGATAACGTTGGCGACAACGTTGGTGATGTAGCCGGAATGGGTGCGGATCTTTTTGAGTCATATGTTGGCTCGATCATTGGAACAATGGTTCTGGGAGCGGCCTTTTTCTCGCTTCCTGAATTCACCGGAGCCGATGGAGACGGATTCCAAGGGCTCTCGGCAGTCATGCTTCCACTTGTACTGGCGGGCGTCGGAATTCTTACTTCGATCATCGGAACGTTTTTCGTCAAAGTCAAAGAAGGCGGAAACCCTCATCACGCGTTGAACTTCGGCGAATTCGGATCAGCCTTTATCCTTCTGATTTTGACTTTCCTCATTATCATGTGGATGCTGCCATCGGAGTGGATTGTAAATAAAGGTATGGAAAACGAAAAAACCATCACCAGCATGGGCGTGTTTTACTCGATCTTAATCGGCCTCCTTTCAGGTTTGGGTATCGGTAAGATTACCGAATACTACACCGGAACTGGCACCGGACCCGTTATCTCAATCGTAAAGCAATCCCAAACAGGTTCAGCAACCAACATCATCTCCGGACTTGGTGTTGGCATGATGTCGACAGCGATTCCAATCATCATCATCGCCTGTGCAATTGTGGGTGCTTTCCACTTTGCAGGACTTTATGGAATTGCGATCGCAGCGGTAGGCATGCTTTCCAATACTGGAATTCAATTAGCCGTTGATGCTTATGGTCCGATTTCGGATAACGCGGGCGGCATCGCTCAAATGGCTGAATTGCCAGAAGAAGTTCGCGAACGAACTGACAAACTGGACGCTGTTGGAAACACGACAGCCGCGATCGGAAAAGGTTTCGCCATCGGCTCAGCGGCTTTGACGGCTCTGGCTTTGTTCGCCGCTTTCATGACGTCATACAACCTGACTCACACCAATTCGCAAATCCAATCAATCGACATCACCAACCCGTTCGTCATGGCTTCATTGTTCGTCGGAGCCATGTTGCCGTTTCTGTTTTCTGCGTTGTCGATGAACGCAGTCGGACGTGCGGCGATGGCGATGATCGAAGAAGTCCGCCGCCAATTCCGGGACATTCCGGAATTGAAAGCAGCTTTGAACGTGATGTCCAAGAACGAAGGTAAAGACTACGACCAATGGACTAAAACTGAACAGGAAACCTTTGATGCTGCAGACGGTAAAGCCGAGTATGGAAAATGTGTTGCGATTTCAACACGTGCATCTATTCGTGAAATGATCGTCCCAGGATTGATTGCCGTTCTTGTTCCAGTCGCATTCGGGTTTGTCCCGAAATTCTTCATGGAGCCAGATTCCAACATCAACGCCTTGATGTTGGGTGGCTTGCTTGCCGGAGTAACCGTCAGCGGTGTGTTGATGGCACTTTTTCAGTCAAACGCTGGTGGTGCTTGGGACAACGCAAAGAAGATGATCGAAGAAGGTTACGAAATCGACGGCACCAAGTTGGTCAAAGGCAGCGAAGCTCACAAAGCGGCAGTTGTTGGCGACACAGTCGGCGATCCGTTCAAAGATACTTCCGGTCCCTCGCTAAACATCTTGCTCAAACTTATGAGCGTTGTTGCTTTGGTGATCGCGACGTTCTTGTAAACCGAACCAAAGCCAACATTCGAATTTAAACCAAGCCTGATTTTGCCCAATGCAAAGTCAGGCTTTTTTCTGTCGATCAAACACAGAATTCGATGCTCCTATCAACCACAGAGGACAAAGAGGTTCACTAGAAGTAATTGGAAGGCGACGGCGGACGAGCTAATCAAAGGCGGCCGTAACCGGAGCACCGACACGAAACTCTGTGCTACTCCACGTGTCCTCTGTGATTAAACTTACCGCGCCATAGACCCACCCGATGAGCCAACCACCAAACCAGCATTCCGGCCTCACGACCCGATTACCACACCAATAGTCCAGATAGATCCGATTTTTCCGTCCCCCCAGCCGTCGCCCGTGGAGTACTAGCATTGACCGTCGCAACGATGCCAAGGGTACGAATGAGAACATTCTGACCAATCTGATACCTTAAGATATAAATGGTGGTAAACCCGGCATCAGACGATGTTTCCTGTACACTGGGAATCCTGTAATCGCTTTTTTAGCGAAATCCGCAGATTAGAAGAGCACATTCGGTCGACCCTGTGTCCCGAATGTGCTTTTTTTTTATTGCGGGGAAAGCTAAATTAACGCGGAAATTACTTGGATTTTGAATATTCCGAGACTATCCTTGAAGCAGGTTGTGGCCAATCATTTTTAAAAACCCATTGGCTAAATAGTATTTAATTTGATACACCTTCTGGTAGATCTGACCGGTGCGGGCAAGAGGCATCGGTTCCAATAACGAGGAGTTCTTTGATGAGAACAAAGTTGAATCATTGGTTGAAGTTTTCGGTCGCTCTTTTAGCAGCAGTCGCCATCTCAGGTTTGGCAAACGCTGACGACAAAGACGAAACCAAAAGCGAAAAATCAGAAGCAGTCAAAGTCGAATCTGTAAAGCCAGAATCGGCCAGAGCCAGACTGGTTAGAGAGCGTCGTATGAACACGATTGCCAAAACCCAAATCCCTGTGGAAGGTTTTGAGTCAGTCGAAATGTTTAGCGCGATGAGCCAAGGTGACATCGAAGTCATCGTCAAGGCAAACAGCTCGGCCAAAGCAAACATCATTGTCAAAAACAACTCTGACAAACCACTCGCGATTGAAATGCCAGCCGCATTTTCAGTTGTCCCTGTTTTGCGACAAGGATTCGCTGGTGGCGGCGCAGGCGGTTTCGGTGGTGGTCAAGGCGGTGGCGGACAAGGTGGAGGTTTTGGTGCTGGCGGCGGTAACCAAGGTGCTGGCGGTGGTGCCGGTGGCGGACAAGGCGGAGGCGGTTTCGGTGGTGGTCAAGGCGGTGGCGGACAAGGCGGTATTTTCAATATCCCTCCCGGACGCGTTGGCAAAGCTGCATTCAAGATCGTTTGTCTTGAAGAAGGAAAGCCAGATCCCAAGTCACGAATCAAATACAAAATCCAACCGCTGACTGACCTGAACAAGGATCCAAGAATTTTCGAAATGTTGCGAATGCTCGCTAACGACGAAATCTCTCAGCCAGTTGCACAGGCCGCTGCTTGGAACGTCACAGATGGATTGAGCTGGCAAGAACTATCCGTCAAAAATCGCATCGAGCGAATGGACGGATCATACGAGCGGTATTTCGCTCCACAACATCTTTACTTTGCCCAACGCGTTGTACCGGCCGCTGCAGAGCGAGCTCAACTTCGTGCCAAAGCAGAAAAAGAAAAGATGAAAGCTTCACAAGACGATTACGATAACGCCAAGTAAACAATCACTTTCAAGCGTTCAATCGAAAGTCAATCTAACGGCCGAGCAAACTTGCTCGGCCGTTTTTTTGTGCGCGC
>CAYZGP010000061.1:13243-19491 GCA_964478065.1 uncultured Pirellulaceae bacterium | reverse complement strand
GATTCGTTCGGCATGCCTTCTCAAGCATTATCGATAGTAAAAGCCATCACTTCGCTAACTGATTTCGCACCCAACGCCAGCATCACCAACCGATCAACACCAAGAGCCACGCCAGCGCACTGCGGAATCCCTTTACGCATCGCATCCAACAAACGACTGCCTTCGGGCAACAACTGATTTCCATCCTTCACGCGCATCTGATTATTAATCGAATTGCGCCGCGACAACTCACGTGCCTCCAATAACTCGTGGTAACCGTTAGCCAACTCCACGCCATTGACGTAAATCTCAAAACGCTCGGCCACCGAATGCTCGTCGTCACGAACCATCGCCAACGCCGCTTGGCTGGCCGGCCAATCGTAAATAATGGTCGGAGCGCCGACGCCCAAATTTGGTTCAACAATCTCCGACAAAATCACGTTCAAATAATCGTCACGACTCTCGCCTTCCAATTCAACCGTCACACTGGCGGTGCGTACCGTGTTTTGAAGCGACTCGATTGAACTTTCAAACGGATCAATATCGGCGAATTTTTTGAAAGCCTCTCGGTAACTCAATCGCTCAGTTTTGGGCGTATCCAAAATCGTTTCCACCAACTCCGCCAGCAGATCCATCCCCGTCACCAGATCATCTCCCGCACGATACCATTCCAGCATCGTGAACTCGGGATTGTGAATTCGACCGATCTCATCGCGGCGATACGCTTTGCAAATCTGATAGATCGCCACTGCCCCAGCGGCCACCAAACGCTTCATCCCAAACTCAGGCGAAGTCTGCAGCCAAAGTCGCTGGTCCGAATCGCCAGCCCGTCCAGTCAAATCACTCTTGGTCACGCCAATAGGATGAAGATACCGATCCACAACAATGTCATGAGAAATTGTCGGTGTCTCGACCTCGAAGAAATTTCGCTGATCAAAAAAACTTCGGATTGAACGCACCACTTCCGCACGCTGCCGCAGCATTTCAATCGTTGCTGTTGGTAAAAAATCGTCTGCCATTTCCTTCACGCCAAACTAAAGCCATAATTCAAAAAGCCTTAAGAGCCGATTGGCATTCTACAGTATCCCTTCCCACAACATTCGAAAATGAAACTTCGCTTTCTCAACGAAACCTACTCGGTTTGCCAACTTGCTCCTGACGCCGACATCCCCAACTGGTCAAAAGGAGAATTTGTTGCCATTCTTCGAACCGACGAAGAGCTTACGATCGTCGCACCATCGTCTTCGATTCCCGACCGATTCGCCCATTCCGACCAAACCCAAATCAGTCCCGATTGGAAGTGTTTCCGCGTTTGTAGCGAGCTCGAATTTGATATTATTGGCGTCATCGCCGGGATCAGCAAAGTATTAGCCGAAGCGAAAATTTCGATCTTCTCACTTTCGACATACAATACCGACTACTTTCTTGTTTCGCAGACCAGCATGCAGAGCGCGAAACAGGCACTCACAAACGCAGGCTACACTTTCGAGGACTAAACGAATATGTGCGGACGGTTTACACTTCGGACTCCAGCCCATTCATTGGCAGCCCTGTTTGACGACCTGAGAAAACAACAGCTTGTTTTTCCCGAACTCAAGCCACGCTTCAACGTTTGCCCAACCCAACCCGCACTTGCCGTCCGTCAAAATGATTCCGGCGAAAGCGAAGTAGCAGAATTGCGCTGGGGCCTGGTACCGTTTTGGGCCAAAGATCTCAAAATCGGCGCCCGCATGATCAACGCACGCTCGGAAACCGTCGCGACCAAGCCCGCGTTTCGTGCGGCATTCAAAAAACGCCGTTGCCTCGTGCTGATCGACGGTTTTTACGAATGGAAAAAGCAGGGAACTTCCAAGCAACCGTTTTACATCTCCCGCGTTGACGACCAGCCGTTTTGCGTGGCAGGGCTTTGGGAATCGTGGACCGACAAAGAAGACCCTTCTGCAAAGCCAATCGAATCCTGCACCATTTTGACCACTGAAGCCAACAAGATCATGCAACCACTGCACGACCGCATGCCTGTGATTTTGGAGCAAAAGCAATTCGATTTCTGGTTGGACAATGAATTTTCAGATCGCGAGACATTGGAAAAGGCTCTCGTCCCGTACGATTCAGAAGAACTTCAAACGTACCCCGTGGATACAATCGTCAACAAAGCCGCTAACGACTCACCCGAGTGCATCGTGCCAAAAGATGTCGATGCTTGAATAGAACGATGGTTACAGTGCAGGGTAATCGTTGTCACATATTTCGAATACATCGAAGTATTCTCGCTCAAAACTCTCATCCATGATTGCAAACACGTCTACTTCTGGTCGCCAGATACATCTATTGATTGGTAAACTTTCGCAAGCTCCAACAAGATCGGCTCCATCTTTCGGTAAAACGTGTCTTCGTCCATCATCTTCTTTTGTGCACGTAGAACCTCAAGGTTCATTTCCAATTCGTCACGCCGCTTTCGTTGCTCGGGTGACAATTTTGCTTCGGCCCCTCGGCGAACCAGAAAAACTTGATTGGCCGCGAACCCATCCGGCTCGCCCTTCTTTGATTTCTTAACCGCACGAGTTCCTTGAAACCAATCGGCTGGTGTACCGAGCCCATCGCTGTTGTCATCAATCATCGCCAATTCAGTTGCCAACCGAGTTTCCTGAAGATAAAACTCTTGCGTTCGAGCGGATGCTCCCAAGAAAGCCTCCAAAAGCGAAGTCTGTTGGTCTTTGTCGATATCAAGCGATGGGTCTGCAATTGCCTCCGAAAGGTTTCCACCAAAGCGAGAAAAATTCTGTTGAGCGGCACTCTTGGTCGCAGTGACTACGATTCGGTTTTTCGATTTCAATTTGGTTATGAAAGAACCACTCGACGAAGAGCAATTGATCACGACCGTGCGACAGGGCAGGGGAGTAAGCCATTCATTTAACTGTTTGGCCGAAACATCAGGCCCGCGAAGATTGAATTTCGATGTCTTGCGATCGTCGGTCCCGTGACCAATCAACACAATCCACAACTCGCCGACTTCTTTAGATGTACTTTCGATTTCTGACTTCAAAGAATCGAAAGCTGTTTTCTCACTCGAAGAATTCAATCCGATTTGAACGAGCTGAATCTTCGAATCCGCTGCCGATTCAATCGCCGTCTTCCAATTGCTGGCCCACGTTTCGAATTGCGTTCCAAATGTTTCCTCACCGGGAGCACCGACGACTACGATTACTTTCTGTGATTGAGCAAACACCTGCTGAGCCAGACAAGGCAACCCAGCAGCGAGCAATAACACAGCAGTTGCGATTTTCTTAATGATCATGGCAGCCCTTTCCAACGTCGAACGCCCCACTCGCCGACCAGCAAACCGATCGCCATTGCAAAAATGGTCCAGCGATGCCACCAAGGCAACGATCTTGTTTCGGTAATCGGCACCTGCCTAAACTCCAAACTATCAACAAACTGATCCAAGTCATCAAGTTCGATCAGCTCACCACCGCTTCGTTTAGCCAATTCATTCAAAAATGTTCGATTGGCTTCGAGCGATTGAAACTCTTCGCTGTCCGGCTCCGAAACCCACCCCGCTTCGCGATCTTCAATAGCACTTCCGTCGTCGGCTGCTGCCCGCACAACAGCGCGATACGCACCAGGCACGCTGGAAACAAAGTTCGCGATATAGACTCCCGGCTCGGTTCCCGCTGGCTCGCCCGTCATCTCAATGGACTTACCATCTGGCGTTTTGATTTCGATTTCAACGGTCGCATTATCGTACGGCTTGTAAGACTCATCACGAACGCGGACTTTGACAACGGCAGTACGATTGGCGTCATTCTTTCGCGTGACTTCGACTTCCACACGTTGCGGGACATCGGCAACAGACCAACGCAGCGTTTGCCGCCACGCTTTCATCATGTCGTCACTTCCTTCGTCGCCCTGCAACTGCCAACGCCAAAGATCGCCAATCAACATCGCAGCAACCTGGCCTTTGCCAAACGGCTGAACAACCAATGCAGGAAATTGTTGTTCCGTGTCAACCTCTGCTCCCAATCCCATCTCACGAGCGGACACGGTCGCCAGAACAGTCGCTCCTGGCTTGATCGAATTTGAAAGGTTCACCGTTTTGAAATTCGGCATATTTCGCAGCCGTTCCTGCTCTTCAATTTCAGTCGACTCGATTCGCACCCACGGTTGCAACCACCCTTCACGTGTCAGATCAAGTGAATATTTCGCTTGGGGAGCCACCACGCGATTCAGGTAGATCGGAAGCATCTCGCCGATTTGCGTACGATCATATTTGCCACTGCCAAACGATTCCTGCCCGCCTAACATCAACAACCCGCCCCCGCGAAGCGAAACAAATTTGCGAATCAGCGAGCTCTGAGTTTCCGAAAAAAACTTTTCCTCTAGGTCGTCCAATACAATCGCATCGTATTCAAACAAATCCTGTTCGTCTTTGGGAAACCCACCCAGCAGTTCATCTTTGTCACGGGTCCCCAGCCGAAGAAAAACGGGCTCGTCGTGCTTTTCGGTCGTATCATCGTCTTGCGATTCGAATCCACGAAACAGCGAATTGGACTGCTGGCCCGTACGACCTCGAAACGAAAATTTTGCTTCGCGTTTTGCAATTCGGACCAACGCCACCAAATCCATTTCGTCGTCTTCCTGAATCGCTCGCCGCAGGAATTTCAATTCCCAGTTCGGTCGGCCAGTAACATAAAGCACTCGAAACGGTCCGCGCCCACGTTCGACCACGACCATTCGCTGATTGTTGACGATCGTCGCTTCGGTGGACGACTCAGCGGATTCGTTTTCCTCACCCTTAGCCGAAGCCGCCACGCGATAAACGCTGACTCCTCGTTTGGTGGGAGTCGTTTTGAAACGCACGGCGAACGGTCGGCCATCCTGAATTTTATTGACTTCTTTTCGCTCGATCTCTTTGCCTTCTTCGTCAAGCAATTGAATCGCGATTCGTTTTCCTGAATAACCGTGAGCGGTCAGTTCGGCTGTGATCGTCACCGGCGCCGACTCAAAATTGGTTTGCGAACTTGTGATCTTAGTAATCCCAAGATCCTTGGCCGGTTGTTGCTTGCCAACGACCACCGGATAAATCGGCGGCATATTTCCCCAATCCAATGAATCCAAATTCAAGCCACCGATATCGGTCGCGTTTCCATCGGTCATCAACATAATTCCGGCCGATGGACGCCCGCTGAATCGATCGGTGACAAGCTGAAGGTTGCTAACAATATCACTGCCACGTTGATCTGCTTTGTAGCCAACAAAATTCGACACCGGACGCAAGCGCCGATCGAATTGATACCGCCGTACGTCAAAGTCCTCTGAGAGGTTGGCGAGCCACTCGGATTGATCATTAAGCCGCCGTTGAAGTTGCATCTCGCGAGTGTCTGAATTTCCTCGGTCTTTGATCTGTAAACTCTGGCTATCGTCGGCCATCACAACCATCAAGTTCGCACCCTGCTCGGGGCGGCTGTGACGTTGAAGCGGTTCGAGCAGGCAGATGGCCAACAACACCAACGCGGCAATTTTCATCACAATCAACAACGTCTTTAACCCGATCGACGCCTGCGATTGAGCATACGACCAAACCAAAACCGCCAAAGCAACCAGCAACACAATCGCAATTGGGATCAACCAATCCATCGAGCCCCAAGCATTTGGAAACACGCTGGTTTGAAGAACGGATTGGAACGCGACCGGCAAAAACTGATCAGTTGAAATTAAATTGGAAACATCAAAACCGAAAATCATTTGCCGCTCCCTAGTCGCTCATAATATCGACGAACGGCATCCTGGTATTCAACCGGTACCGGATCACGGTCCAGTGGAACCAAAGCATCTTTGGAGCCGCGTCTCATGATCTCCTCGGCAACGCGGTCCTTAAGTTCGGCAAGTGGTTTGGCGACCTTGAGTTTTACAAGATCCCAATTTGGATCGGCCGAATGTCGCTCTTTCATTTCTTTTCGAAGCTCACGAGCCTGCTCGCGAATTCGAGACGCTTCGGCACGCAAATCGGGATCCGCAATCATCTCTTCGACATCTCTTAGCCGATCGGACCAATCGCGAAAGTCATCACCTGAAATCGGTCGCATCATCCGCTGATTTCCAGGGCCCCAATTTTGCCCAATGTTCAAGCCACGTCCTTCGCCCGATTGTTCACTAAGCTCTCGCATTTGTCGCTGCATCCGCTCAAGCTCCGTTTCATTTTCGTTGTCGGCGCCACCTCGATTTCGCTCACCATCGCCATTTCCACCGCCTTGGCCTTCTTGAGGCTCACC
>CAYZGP010000061.1:0-13143 GCA_964478065.1 uncultured Pirellulaceae bacterium | reverse complement strand
TCGCCTTCTCGCGGTTCACCTTCTTGGCGCTCACGCTCTTCACCATCTCGTCGTTCGCCATCTCGCTCGCCTTGGCCACGTCCTTGTCGGCCTTCTTGTTGGTCACGGGGTTCTCGCTCCCGGTCTCGACCTTCGCCTTGCCCCTCACGTGGCTCACCTTCTCGAGCTTCGCCTTCTCGCGGCTCGCGTTCTTGCCCTTCACGCTCCCGTTCGCCATTTGCCCGGCCACCTTCCTCTGGTTCGCCTTCCTCTCCTTCTCGGCGATTTGCGTTGCGCGAATTGGGCGATTGCCGGTTCGGATCTTGCGACTCGATCTCTTGCTCCAGCTCGCGATTCAAATCACGAAGCTTTTCCTGTGCTGCCTTAAGCGCTTTCGTTTCATCACCCAAAACACTTTCCGCCGCCTTTTCAATCCCTTCGCGCATTTCCTCAATGCCCTTGCGAGCCCGTTCCTCTTCGGCGATCGCATCATCAGCCCAACCACGTTGAATCGATCGGCGAGCCGATTCAAGGGCTTCATCTGGACGAGACGCTTCGGACTTGCGGTAGGTCTCATACAAATCATCCGCTAACAGCGGCTCAAACTCCTCAGCTTCCGTAATCGTCTTCCGCATCTTTTCCCGCAACTCTTCCACCGCCAACTGCTGCTGGCCAATTTTCTCTTCCAAACTTGCAAGGTCCTTCGTCTCGTCTTCGCGAAGTGACGGAGCGGTTGGTTTGGCTTGATCCGCGGAACTCTCAGGAGCCGTTTGGTCGGCAACTCTTTCGGCAAGCTCTTTCGAGATTTCCTGCTCTTGCTCTTCAAGCTTTTGCGCTTCGTTTCTCAACTCACGCATCTCTTCAGTAAACTGGCCCGCAGTTCGATTTTGAAACTCATCTCGCAACTCTTCCAGATCACGTTGAGCACGGGTCCCTTCGGCAGCCGCCTTTGATGGTTCGTTTTGGTTCAAAGCCTCTGACGCCCTTTGAAGACTTTCGCGAGCCTCTTCCAGTTTCTCCGATTCCTCGGACATGGTCTGCTGGTTTTCTTCCTGCTGCATTCGATCAAGCAATTCCTCAGTATCGCGTAGCATCTGCTCTTGCTGCTCTCGAAGCGATTTCAATCGTCGCTCAATCTCTTCTCTTTCTTCTTCGGTTACCACTTCTTCCAATGCCGTCTGAAGCTCTTTGACCCGCTCGTTCAAATCGTCCTGACGACGCGAAAGTTCTCTCAACCGACTAAGCACCTGACGTTCTTCCTGCTGCTCACCTGCTTCTTGAGCTTGTTCCTGAGCCGTTTTTTCGTTCTCGTACCGGTTTTCGTCTTCTTGCAAATTCAATTGATCAAGCTGTTGCTGAGCTCGATTTTGTTGCTGTGAGGAAGATTGCTGCTGCTGTTGCTGTTGTTGCTGCATCACGACATCATGCTCACGCGCCCGAAGTTTCAGCAATCCTTGATACGCGGCTTGTTCGCTCGACAAAGCAGGTTTAAGTGCCCCAGTATTCTCATCACGATTGGCATCGTTCAGATGAAGCACCGCTTCGTTCATAAACGTCCGCGCCGCCTCAACGTAGGACTTTGATTGCTCGTCTTCCAACTCAGCATCTAATTCATCCAACAAAGCGATTGCCGACGTTTGCGACTCTGACAACAATTTCGTATCGTCGGCGTATTGCTCCGTAACCGTGTCACGTAACTCGCGACGTATCACTTTCCAAGTTCCGTTGATGATCTCTTTCTGAAGCTCCGCCAACTCTTGCGCCTGCTGCGCGTTCTGGCCTTGCTGACCTTGTTGTTGCTGTTGCTGTTGTTGCTGCTGATCCGCGGTGGGGGCTTGGCCTTGTCGAAAAATCTCTTCGAAACTTCGGACTTCAGCGAAATACATATCACTCATGACACGACGAACATTTCCATCAGGCCCAACGTCTTCTGCCCAAAAGTGATAGGAAACCAAATCATCTGGTTTGGCCTTGAGATCCTCAAGCGCCATCAAGTGCTCAACTTTCTTTCGCTTTTTGCCTGCTGCTTTTTGCTCAAGCACCAGGTCCTTTGTTTCCTGCCCTGCGATTCCATAGTTCAAACCAAACGACTTAAGCCCAAAATCATCCCAAGCGTTGGCGCTCAACTGCACTTCTTCCAACGGCGAAGCCTGAATGTCTCTTCCGGGCGCGGTCAACTTCAAATCGGGAGGATTGTTGTTGAGCATATTGAAAGTGAACTTTGGCGGAAGTCGATTCTCACGCGTTGCCTCATCGATCAATCGAAGCTCATATTTCTGCGTCGTATCCATGGCGATTTTGGCCGTGAGCTTCATCGGATCTTGCGTATCAGGAGTCAATTCAACCGGCTCACCTTCACCTCTTCTGCCAACTGGAAACAACCAAGCATTAATGACTGGTTTGTTAACAAAGAAAGCCATATCGATTGTGGTGCCTTCGACCGCGCTCAAACGACGGGCGTCCTGAACGACTTTTTCTTTTAACTCCGTGTACTCGGGATACTTAAGCGTCGCATCTGCACGAACCAGTTTCGGATAATCAAACACGGTGACGTCGTATTGATCGGTGACTTTTTGGGCGAACTCAATTCGATAGTTTAGCGCCGTTTCAACCGCGGCAACGCGAGCTCCAAACACTGGATCGTCCAAGCTCTTTGTCATGGCAACCCGCGACTCGGCTCCATCGGCTCGGGCGTAAACCAAAGTCGCATTGGGCGGAATCGACTCAGCAAATCGAGCCAACACTAACAAGCTCGTCCCACGTTCGATCTCCGCATTACCTGGCTCTACCGAGATTTCGTAATTGGATTGATCAATCGCCGCGTCAGCAAAATTGATCGTTTGATCTACTGGAATTGCTTTTGGATAGAAAACCAAGAAAATCATCGCGACGCCAAACGCGATCAGGCCGATCAATCCTGCAACGGGAGCCGCAATCAAATGCCAACCCGGAATGATCGCTGGCCATGAATTGAGATAACTGTGCGTGACGGCGCGGCGAAGTACGTCCTGCTGCAAAAACCCCAGCCTCTCACCATTCTTTTTCTGTTGCTCGATTGCCGTAATCAAAGTCGCATCAAGATCGGGAAACTGTTTTTCCAATTCCTCAGCGACTTGAGCAACCGATTTCGAATGATAAAACGCATTGGCCGCGCCGATCAAAGAAGCCAGTACCGTTCCACCAACCACGAACCACAGCAACCGCGACGAATCAAAGACTTGATTTTGATTGAGAAAATAAATTGCAATTGCGATCAGCGCTCCAAGGCACCAGATGAACGCCAACGAAATGGCGACTCGACGAAATTGCATTCGCCTGACAACAGGCTTAAGTCGTTTGTAAAGTGTTTGATCCATCAGGCCATCTCGCTTAGTCCACTGGACGGTTGGAGGGAAGGTTGGGTTTCGTTGGCAAGCATTTTTGTAGCCGTTCGACCGGCCAACCATGTTTCGCCGATAAGCAACATCAACGCGGCGACAATCAGCCATTTCCAAAATTTCTGCTGCCCTTCAAGTTCACGATCACGCATCTCGCGCATCAGGGACAACTCACTGGAAGCCGTTTTCTGCTCGCCGACTTTGACTTCGAACATTTCAATTTTCTCAACAGGAATCGCTTCGGTCAGGCTTTCCGAACGATCAACATTCACCGCAAAATTCGCTTGCGTAATGCTTGCCTGGTTTGTTTCTATTGACGATTCATCAATCGCGGGTTCAGCATCGCCAGATTGATTCGAGTCCGCTGCCTTCGCCTTTGGCATTGAAGCGTAATTCAACTGATAAATACCAGGCAGATCCACATCATCGAATCGCGACTGGGACGCGGCAACTGAATGCCGTGAACCATCCGGTTTGACCATAACGCGTTTTTGATTCGGCAATTCAGAAACCGGAAACTCGATCGTTTCACCCACGATCAACGATTGGTTAAGCTGCGGAACATCAGCGGCAATCTCGATCAGCCCTTTGATCAGCGGAAGAAATTTCGTCGAACGAGCAAGCTGACTGTCACCGGGATCCCAGCCACTGGAAAACGCATAGACGTTGCCGCCATCTTCGGTTTCACGACGCCAAATCGCAGGAGCGTCATCATCAAACCGTGCGATCACATTGACCAACTCTTCGTCTTCAAACTCAACATTCTGATGTTTCCAAAATCGAATCCGCGTAAAATCATTAAAACGCGGGTTGGCGAACGGCTGAAACAACGGATCTGAAAACTCGATCTCTGCCAATATCGAATAATCCGACGACTTCCGTTTGGCTGCATCCGGCTCGGCGACCATCGCAAGCGTCCAATCAGCGGTGCTCTCAGTCGTTGCTTTGTCTCGCAGTACAAACAACACGGTACCGCCAGATTTCAAAAACGCATCGACTTCACGTTTTTCGTTTTCGCCAATCGCCGATGGAACGACCAATAACGTAGGCGGCTGCTCCTGGTTAAACGAAAACGGATCCGCAACAAATTGCTTAACGGTCACTGAGCGGCTGGCTGTGTCAACCAACGCGCGTTTGAGATAATAAAGCATTCCCTCTGGATCGTTGACGTCTTCATCACCAAGATAACCGATCTCCAAATTTTGCTGTTCGGTCGGGACGACGAAAAACGTATTGTCAAAATCTTCGCTGTCGCCACTGACCACAAATTGCTGAGCACCGACGGCTTGTTCGGGCGAGATTTTCAAAACTCGGCTGGTACCAGGCGGAACGTAAAACGGCACAGGATCTTCGTTCTCCCGTGCTGATTCACTTTTCCAATTGACCGTGAATTGTTCGATGCCCGATTCAGTTGAATTGGCGACTCGGATTCGGAACGAGGGGTCGTCTTCTTCCGGCACAGGATCGAGTAGCTGAACCGTCGCGTTGGAAAAATCGCCTGGCGTGACGGGCATGAATTGAACATAGACAGCATCAGGCCATTGGTACGCCTGAAGTGCTTCGATATTGGAACCTTTTTGCAAATCGCTGATCACAACTACCTGAAGCTTGGCCGTTTTCCCTTGCTCTTTTGCCCGCTGAGAATCACGCCACACATCCAAACGATCCGCCACCGCCACCATCGCTCTGCCGAGGTCTGAGCGTTCCCAAGTCGGCTCAAGCGAACTGATTCCATCGCGAACCAGACCTGCCCGATCAACATTGACCTCAGATCCATCATCAAACGCGACGATCGTTTCTACCGTGTTGTCAAACGACAAAAGTGCGACGTCATCTCCTTGTTCGAGCTTACCCAGCACCGTTTCGACGTTCTCATTGACTTGCTCCCAAAGGCCCGAACGTTGCATACTGGCGCTCGTATCGACCAGGATCGCGACGCGGCGGTTGGCGACCTGGAATTCGGACAGCGAATCCGCCCCGCGAAAAAACGGACGCATAAAAGCAAACGCGATCAACGCGATTGCGGCGGCTCGCATCAACAACAGAAGAATATTTTCAAGCCGACTTCGCCGCGTCAACGTTGGCGGTGTAGGCTTAAGAAACATCAAAGAACTGAATTCGGTTTGGCCTTTGGGCGTACGCCGAATTAAGTGAAACAAAAACGGGAACGCGACAGCGAGCGCACCGAGTCCAAATAACCAAGCAAGAACACTCATGCCGGTCCTCCCGCCTGGATCGCACGTTTGACAGAGCTGCCTTGCTGGGCACGAACTTGCAACAAATTGAACAACGCCGTTTCAAGTGGCTCGTCGGTCTTGATTTGAAAAAGGTCGATCCCAAGTTGATCACAAACTTCTTTCAATTCCGCTTGATGCTCTTCGAATCGCGACTTGTAATCACTCGCCGCAGTTTGCGGGTCGATGTAAATTTCTTTTCCCGTTTCGAGGTCACGAAACATTGTTGCTTGGTCGAAACTAAAATCAACTTCTACTGGATCAAGTGTTCTCAAAATCACGACGTCATGGCCACGCGAACGGAGATAGCCAAGGTTCTGTCGGAATTGATCAACGGGAGCCAGCATATCTGAAATTAAGACAACCAACCCACGCTTGGAAACGGTTTCCGCGATTTGCTCCAACGGTCGGGCAACGTTGGTCGATTTGCCAGAAGTCGATTTTTCCAAAGTCATCATCAACCGGCGTAAGTGGCCCGCGCGATATCGAGGCGGGACCATGTCAACGATCGATTCGCCAAACGTGATCATACCAACCGCATCGCGTTGATGATTCAAAAACCAAGCAAGCGTTGCGGCCATCGTTTTCGCGTATTCGAACTTGCTGAATTCCTGCGAACTGAACCCCATCGACTGGCTCATATCAACGAGCAAGTAACTTCGCAAATTCGTTTCATCTTCAAATCGCTTGATGTAGTACCGATCGCGACGCGCGTAAAGTTTCCAATCGAGATAACGCAGATCATCGCCAACCGAATACTGCCGGTAGTCCGTGAACTCAACTGAGAATCCATGGTATGGGCTGCGATGCAAACCCGACATGAAACCTTGCACAACAATTTTGGCGCGCAATTCCAAATTCTTGATTCGCATGATGGTCTCAGGCGAAACGCGCGCCGCCTGTCGAGTTCTATCAGGCGAGTCGTTATTGGTTTTTGAGTCGGACATTTTTTGTAGTAGTGGTCTCCACCAGGCAACCTGCGTGCGATTGAAGGACAAACACCGGCCATCGTTTAGTTACTTCAGCGGCGTTTTTACGTGGTCCAATAATTGATCGATGATTTTTTCAACCGTAACACCCTCCGCCTCGGCACGGTAACTAGGCAGGATTCGATGACGTAGTACCGGATGGGCCAGCGATTGGATGTCGTCGAGATTTACGCTGGAGCGGCCGTTGAACAGCGCCCGAGCCTTGGCACCCAGGATCAAATTCTGAGCACCACGCAAACCCGCGCCCCAGTTCACGAACTGGCTTACAAAATCAGGAGAGCCGTCGCGATTGGGACGACTCGCATCGGCAATCTGAACGGCGTAACGGATAAGCTCTTCGGCAACGGGAACTTTGCGAACGGTTAAATGAAACCGCCGCACGTCGTCTGCTGAAAACAGTTTTTCAATCGAAGGCTTTGCATCAGAAGTCGTCTGCATCACGACTTTGACTTCATCATCTTGAGAAAGGTAGTCGATTTTGACATTGAACATGAAACGGTCGAGCTGAGCCTCAGGAAGCGGATAAGTCCCCTCCATCTCGATCGGGTTCTGCGTCGCCAAAACGAAAAACGGCTCGTCTAATTTGTAGCTAACGCCCGCCGCGGTGACTTGATGTTCCTGCATCGCTTCCAAAAGAGCAGCCTGCGTTTTGGGCGGGGTTCGGTTGATCTCATCCGCCAGCACAACGTTTGCGAAAATCGGGCCGGGAACAAACTGCATCGACCGGCCGCCATCCTCCGACTCTTGCAAAATCTCGGTGCCGGTAATATCAGCAGGCATCAAGTCAGGCGTGAACTGAATGCGATTAAATTTCAAGTCAAAGATCTGAGCGATACTGCGGACGAGCAACGTTTTGGCAAGCCCCGGAGCACCGGTAATCAAACAGTTTCCACCAGCGAACAGGCTGATCAACAGTTCCTCGATCACGTTCTCCTGGCCGACGATAACTTTGGAAAGCTGGTCAAAGATTTTTTCGCGGCCGTCGCGGATCTGTTGAACGGCAAGCTGTTCTTCTTCAAAGGTGTTGGAAGTCGCACTCACGTTGGCTCCGGTTTCGTTTCAGTTGTTCTTCTTGATATATGTTTGGTCTAAAGTCTTGTCTTGTTGCGCTGGTTCCGCATTGACCGCAATCTTGATCAATGCGTCAGGGCATACGTCACGATATTGATGCCCAGCGGATAGGCATACGGTTCGGAATAAGTCTCGAAATACCCGCGGTCGACGCCTTCGCGTTCCCAACCGTCACCCAGATCGGTGTTATGGCAAATGAAAACCATCATGCGTTTCTGGTCGTCAAAGATCCCTTTGTAGTGGGCGACTTGAGCATCGGAGCGTTCAGTCGTCAGGCCGCTCATGTAGTGACCGATGCTGGGAATCTGGGGCTTCTTTTTCAAATCGTAAACGATATGGAAAATTTCGTGTTCCAGCGGAACCTCTTCGGCCACGCGATCAGGAAACACTCGCGACATTTCGAATTCAAAATTTTCCCATTCGTACTCGCCCCAAAAATCATCCACCAACAAAAATCCGCCTTTGTTCAAATAGCGACGCAGCGCCACAACTTCCTCTTCGCTGAACACGAGGTTGCCTGGCTCAATGATGTAGATAAAGGGGTAATCGAACAGCGTTTCATCAGTCAGCCGAATGACCTTTCCGTCCGGGTCAACCTCCAGCGACGTTAACTCTTTCAAACGAAATGAAAGATTCAAATCGGCATCTGGATAGTCCGTTCGCCACTTGCCTCCGCGTCTCCCCCAACCGCCACGGCTTCGTCGGCCATCGTCGTATTGAATTCGCACAAACGTGAACACGTCGTCTTTAAAGTCTTTATCGTTTTCCCAATTGGGAACGCCGCCACGATTATCCGTTGGCCGCCGCAAAAAGCCTCCATAACGCCGCTGATAATCCTGTGCAAAAACAAAGCCACCGATTAACAGGCCGACCAAAACGACCAACCATTTGAAACTTCGAATTCGATTCATCGCGACTCCTTTTTCGTTTCATCAGTTGCTTCGGATCTATTTTGACCTGATTCGCCCCGAATCGTTTCACCTTGATCCGTTTCGTTCGGCCCCGATTCGCCTCGCAACAACCTGCCGCTGGCTTCGTCTTTTCCTTCTGCCACGATTTGCAACAACAGCGAATGGGCGTCACGGTAACGAGGTGCGACTTCAAGCGCCATCATGGCCTGCCGTTTTGCTTTGTCCAATTGCCCTGAGCGGTGCAGGGCAGATGCCAAACGGTAATGCACATCGGCGGCATCCAGTGGATCCATTTTAGCTAAAACACTCAGCGATTGGATCACCGATAAATCATCTTTCGTCTTCTCTGCTGCCATCGAAAGGTAGCGGTGCGGGGCTGACAGCAGTGGATTGAGCGCTATCAGCTTACGCGAATAATACTTGGTTTTATCCCATTGTCCTTTTCCTGACGTAATCTCAAGCAGCCGCGTATAAACCTCGACGCGATCGCAATTGATCGTGGCCAGCTTCTCCAGCGTCGTGAATTCTTTTTCGGATTCACCCGTTTCTCGATACACCCGCGCCAACATTGGATACGCTTCGGAAAGTGTCGGGCTAAGTGAAACAACTTTTTCAAGCGGAGCCAACGCGCCACTCCAGTCCTTTTCGTTGATGCGAAACGCTGACTCAGCAAGCAAGCCCTCAACGGATGTCGGGTGCTCTCTATTCCAAGCCGTCCAATCCTCAAGTGACTTTATACTCTTACGTTTTTCTTCATCCAGCTCGCTGAGCGAATTCCAGTCCGCGTCAGGAGCGAACGTGTTGGCGCGTGCGTGAGCGAATTTTTTAAAATCTTTATCTATATACTCAACCGGTGCTGCGTGCCGACGAAGCGCATCATTGATCGGCGTTCCCTGACTCAACTCATCAAGCACCCCAATGACCGACTTGATCCCATGCTCTTGCACGAGATACTCAACCACCAATGACGATTCGTAATAGGCGAATTGCAAATGCAAACCCGATTTTGGTCGCAGGAAAGCACCGCTCAACTGGCTCACGGGAGTCAGCTCATCCCCCAACAACATCGTGCGATATTTCGGGTTAAGCGATTCACCCCAAGCCGTATCCTTTAGATTTTCTTCGTAAACCGAGATGCCTTCGCTCAACCAGCGCGGCATTTTGTTTTTCGTTTTCTGCAGCGTGACGACATGACAAAACTCGTGCCACAGCACCGATTCCCAACTGGTCAGATTAGCGCCTTGTGCGGCAGGGCTGTTCATGGTGATCACGCGACCAAAACAAACACCTAGGAAACCGGACCCACCCGGCAATCCAAACGTACGAATGGCAAAGTCCTGCTGGCGCGGGAAAATCTCAATAAAGATCGGCGTCTCAAGTTTCGCGCCATACTTTTCACAAAGCGTTTTGGATGCATCAGTCAGGACATCGAGAACACGCTCACCATAAATTTCGGCTTCGTCTTTCGCCATTCGCACAACGAAACCATCGCGCTCCAACGTTTTGAATTTTGAGATTTGATCACGAAGCGTAACCAGGTTGTGCGCGACGACGCTGTATTGATCAACGCTGAAAACCTCGTCAGCGAGCTTCCAGCCTTCCATTTCCTGACCGAGGCGAAGCAAATCGTGCGCGAGTTGCATCTTTGCGGGAAGGAAGTTTTTGTCGTAAACCAGAGAACGACGCTGATACTTTTCGCCTTCCTTAAAACGATACTTTTGTGAAAGCTCACGGCCAATGACATGGTCGACTTCGGGGTTACCGCTCCAATTTGCCATCGCCGTAGTGCGACATTCGCCTTCTTTGGCTGGGTCATTGTTGAGATGTGCGATCACCGCACGATAGGCCCAGGCGACTGGGTGCTTTGGATTAACCGAAAGAATTTGCGAGAGCGTTTCTTCTGCTTCGTCGTACGCCTCGGAACTGATTTTCTGCTCAGCCACGATCAACAAACACTCAACATGCTTGGGATTGATTGCAAGAGCTTGGTTAATATACGAGTTGGCTTTTTCAGAATCGCTTGGCAAAAACGACTTGCCCAACAGGCAAAGATCGTCAGGGCTACCAGGCTCAAGCTCAATGACTTTGGCGAAATTCTCTGCAGCCAAACCATAATCGTGTTTGTCAAAAGCCATTTCGCCGATCGCACGGTAGACGTCCGGGTCACTCGAATTGCGTTTTTTAAGCGGATTGTAAAACGTATCAAGAACGCTTTTGGCGTCGGCTTGTTTGGCGAGAAAGTGTTTACCAAGCACAATTCGGCTGGGCGCGTTGCGAAAGAGATATGACTTTGAAGAAGCCAACTGTGTGATTTCTGTGAACAGGTTTGCAGCCCGATCAGGATCGTTGTTGTAGCGGCAAATCTCTACGCCAATCCAACGAAGCCGAATACTGTTTTCCAATCGAGGCCGGGCGAGCGCTTCGTCAAGCGTTTTCAAAGCTCCTTTGTAGTCGCCAATTCTCAATTGCGATTTAGCGATTAGCAGCTGCCATTTTTCTTCGACGCTGTACTTGCCCAAATTTGCGTCAGTGACTCTGGCAAGCGCAATCGCTTCTTCAAAGCTGCCTTTATTGTAAAGCTCGATGACGCGATCTTCAGGACGTCGTAACGAAATATCCTCTTGGGCTTGGGCGGTTTGATTGAAAGAAAGCCCGAAAGCCAAAAGTGAGAGGCAAAGCAATTTGGAATACAACAAACCAACTCCCACAAAAAAACATTTGCCAAAGGAGTTACTCAACAGTAGAGGATCACGCCTAATAATAACTCTACCTGAATGCTGAATGTGGGAATGGGAATTTGTCGAGTATCGTAATTGTATTCAACGAGAATGAAGGTGCAAAGTTGCGAAAAAAAGAGTTGGTGTCAAAGAATACGCAGTTAATAGCAATCACTAAAACAATCGTTCACTTTTGGTGAGCTTTTAACCTCTTCAGCTAAGTCAATCAAAACTAAAAAAAGCGGCTTTCTGAGCATGCCGTATCGAGACGAAGCCAAAATACCCCTAGTTTGGTTGATTTTCCAAATCCAATCGGTTACGTTCTGTCCCGACTGGACTCGCGGGAATTGCCCGCAAAAAAAATGACAACGGATTTCAACCTTTCGTCGAACGGATTCTCAGATGTGGCCTACTTCACAAGGCGATCGAACACTTAAAGGCAAAGAAGCGTCTCTCGTGCGCGATGCGATTGGCTACCTTCGTGACATGATCACCGTTGCAATCGATCTTGATGAGTCTCACGAGACGGATGTTGCACTATTGAATCAACTGCAACCAACACAGCAGTTGGCTATCCTCCATGAAGTTGCGTTTGCGCTGCTTGATGAGTCAACACCAACGCCTGAACTCACAGCCATCGGTGAAGCGACCGTTTTCACGATTTACAGGGAAATGCTGGTGTTGATCGAAATGGAAATCGATGCAAACCGCAATCGCACGTCGCCTGACTACCATATTCGTTCACTGGCGTTGGCTGTATACGAAGAATCGTGCTGCGAGCCGGAAAATGAATGGGGTGAGCCGGAGTACTTCGAGGACCAATTCTCCAATAACTTTCCTCAGGCTGCCAATTCGATTGACATGAAAAAGTGGGAGAATTTAATCGAACATCTCGCTGACAAAGTTCTTTGGGACCGAGATTTTGAATTGGAATCAATCTACGCAGATCATTCCCCAGATATTTCTGCAATGTTAAAAAAAATGACTGGGATTGCCGATAATTTTTACTCCTCCGCTGCCCCTGAAATCTACTCTAGTGAGTACCACCGAATTGACGGCGAATTGGCTAACTTGATTGCGAGCTCCGATTCTCGCTCAAACTAATCCAATCCACCACGCGATAACGACCTCGTGTTCTGGTTGCCCCGGAGGTTCTTGTTTGGAACTGCGGACAATTTTGCCGTTTACGGTTTGAACAAAACCCAGCAGGGCGTCCGTCGTCATTTGCTGGATTCTCCAGAACGAAAGTTGTCAAATCAGCGACACGCTTTGAAAGTAATGAAATTTCGGGCGACACCCGTCCGGTAAATCGGTTATTGATTCGTGCGGCGATCACTCCATACCGTAGGGGATCAACATCCATCCTTCTCCGAAAATTTGCGGCTGGGGCGTGACGCTGACGAACGTGATTTTCAAGGACGTAGAAATAGTGTGCAAAAGCTCTGTCGCCCATGTACTGGAAATCCCAAATTCGATTGGATGGATCCGCCTCGAATACCTTTTGTGCCTCAGCAGGAGTACAACCGCCGAACATCTTCCAAGCGTATCTTCCGTTTAAACTATCTTGTGGGGCAAAGTCCTCTTTGGTGGGAAGTGACGGGAAAAGGATTGGGGCAAGAGCGCAAGCTAGGGCAACCACGGCACAAAGAGAAAGCAGAGTACGAGTCCCAAACGTTAACTTCAACTTTTGCGCCATGTGTTGTGATTTGCTCGAGCGGGATATCGGCAGTGATCACCGAGCCGGAACCAGCGATCATCCAATTCAAAAACACGCGCAAGTCCGGCTTCGCGTGCATCACATTGTTATCCTACGCTTTGTCAATCACCTCTATCCTTGAGGTAGTTTCGCAATGCAATGAATCCAA
>CAYZGP010000060.1:23346-33961 GCA_964478065.1 uncultured Pirellulaceae bacterium | reverse complement strand
AGGACTCCGGCCTTTCACGCCGGCAACACGGGTTCGAGTCCCGTAGGGGTCACTTTCTGCGTTCATAAGCTCCGGTAAACGATTTGTTTGCCGGAGTTTTTTTGTTTTCGCTTCGCTGCATCTTAGTACTCTCCGGGCGTGCTTACGTCACTTAATGCGTCACTCGTCAATGTTGATTTGATTGGGTCGCGTTCTCTCGCGAAAGTTGCTCCGCTGGAAATACCCAAAACCAGCCCCACGATTTCCCCCAGTTGGCGCCTTTGCTTCAAACGGCTGATGGCATCCAGACTCCAGGGCCTCCTGTCGACCGATCCCTGTCGTATAGTGTTCTGGCATTGTCAAGCTGTTGTTTCAGGTGGCCCTTGATTGAATTGGGCATCATGAGCAAGCGGTTTTTGCCACCCTTGGCGGCCTTTTGGATGACCGCATGGTGGGGAATGTCAAACTGGTTACCAGACAAACTTGACACGTTAAAGTCTGAGAGCGGAGAATAACAATGCGATGTGCGCGAAGTCCGGCTTGCGCGTGGTTTTGAAATGGAAGATCTTCCGTCCGGACTCGGTGATCGCGGCCGTTATTCCGCTTTGCCATGCTAGTTCAAAACAAGACTTCCGAGGCGACTGAAGAGCGCGTGCGGTTTTGGATTCCGTTTCTTGCACTAACCGACGTTGGTTTAATGTTCATCGGGCTTTTTGTCGCAAATGCCGCAGCCTGGTGGATCTGGTTCCCGTTTCATGTTGCGCAATTTTCTCTCACCCTTTTTGTTTTAAGATTGTCGTTTATTGCCGCGCGATGTGTTCCAGAGTCAATTCCCTATCAGCGAATAATCGGCAGCTTTCTTTACATCTCTTGCCAGGGCATTATGCTGTTTCCAGCTGGGCAAATTCCACTCGCGATAGCTGGATATTTAATGATGGCCGGCCCGCTGGGAATGTGGTTTTTATTTGACCATCTACTTGAGTAGTAAATTTACCTGAAAACACGAGCGCTGGATAACAAAACGATGCACGCGAAGCCCGGCTTGCGCGTGCGTTTTCTCCTTGCAAGATTATCGTCCGGACTCGGTGATCGCTGCCGTTATGCCGCTCAGAGAATATGGAAATCAGCTTCCCAACCAACTGACTCAAACGGGTTTCTCTCGCATGAGTGTGTCCTTCTTGCTCGCAAGGGTTCAAGATACTTCTGGGCAAGGAGTAAGCCTGTTGCCATTGCCCCTATTGCGGACACCAACTCAACCGCAAGTTATTGGCCCAATGCTGAAAAATCTGCAGCGCAAATTTGGTGGAAAGTACAGTGATACCGGATTGACTAATTGAGGTGAGCCATCGGATAGTATTTCACTCTGAGTCATTGATTGACACGGTGGATTACCTAAATAAGATTGGCGGTTCGATTCTACTGAGGTAACAAATGACAGATACCGAATCAAATTCAAGAGGGACAGCTGCGTCCGAGAGCCGCGGTCTCAATCCGGGAAAACGTCGACTGGGAACGTCCGACATTTTTGTGACGCCGGTCGCGTTTGGGTCTTGGCCTATCGCGGGTATGACGAGCCTTGAAGTCAATGATGCCGATTCGCTGGCGACGATCGATGAAGCCATCGAGTGTGGGATCAACTTCATTGATACAGCTCATTGCTACGGCGCAAAAGGCGAAAGCGAACTTTTGATTGGACGTGCGATAAAAGGCAAACGTGATCAATTGGTGCTGGCTTCCAAAGGCGGGATCCACTGGGACGATCAAGGCGTGAGGCATTTTTGTGGCCGGCCGGAGCGTTTGATTCTTGAATGTGAAGAAAGCCTTCGCCGGATGGACGTCGAGGTTATCGACTTGCTGTATCTTCACGCTCCCGATCCTGATCCGGACGTTTCCGTCAGCGATTCGGCAACGGCGTTTGCCAAACTTTTGGAGTCGGGGAAAATCCGCACAGTGGGCGCATCCAATTTTTCCGTCCAACAGCTTGAACAGTTTAGTGCGATCTGTCCGATCACCGCCGTTCAGCCGCCTTACAATATGCTTCAGCGTGACATCGAAGCCGATGTGATTCCCTGGTGCCTGGCAAATGGTGCTTCTACGATCAACTACTGGCCGTTGATGAAAGGATTGTTGGCGGGCAAGATTCGCCGCGGGCATGAATTCGATCCAGCGGACAAACGTTTGACTTACGATGTTTTTCAAGGCGAAAAATTCGAAGCCGCTCAACAGTTGCTTGACGGACTGGATGGAATCGCAGCCGAAACGCAAAAGTCGGTTGCACAAATCGTTGTGAACTGGACTCTTCTCCAACCGGGAATTACGTCGGTGCTCTGTGGTGCCAAACGCGATTGGCAAATTCGCGAAACGGCAGGGGCGATGGGTTGGGAACTGGGTGCAGAACAGTTGTCGAAAATCGAAAGCTTAATTGCGGCGTGCTCGTAAAGACGAGAAAAATAGTAGCCGAGACTCTTGAATCTGATGCGAACGCACAAGAGGTAACTTACTTGCTTCCGAGCGAACTGAGTAGATGGAGCCTTGACGCTGATTCCTCTTGCCGCTTCGCGGCACCGATTCAAGAATCGGTGCTACCCTGATAATTCAGATTCAGAAACCAATTCGGATTCAGGAGCTGATTCGGGATTCAGAAGCTGGTTCAGATTCAGGAGCTGATTCGGAATTCGGCAAATCGGCGACGGTCACGCCGGTGGGATTCGAACTCATCGTTTCGGTGATGACTTGCTTGCCTTTTTCGATGGCTCCTTCAGCAACGACTTGACCGAAAAACCAAAATCCCAATCCGGCTGCTGCGGCAAACGGGCCTCCAACGGCCATGCCTAACGCTGCTGATGAAACGGCTCCGGCACCCCGGCCTATTTGCTGTGTTTCCTCTTTCGTTTTGCCATTCTTGGCAGCAACGACTTCCACGGTTGCCTGAACAGCATCAGCAACGCCGGCCACAACGGCTGGGCCGCGTGCCAATCCAGCCGCTACAAATCCGATCTTGCCAACAGCGACGCGTTTGGCGGCTTGGGCGACGACTCGTCGAAGCAATGGTTTGGCGCAAATCGCGGTTGTTTGCCGGAGCATCGTTTCGGATACGTTAGCCTGTTGGCTTTCGCTTTCACCGCTGCGACACCAATTCGCAAAGTGCTCACAATTGTTATCGAACAGGTCGTAGCCTTGCTCGCCAATTCGACTGATCGCTCGGGCGACAATTTCTTCGGCTTGGAAACTTGCCTTGGAATCGGCAACGACGATTACTTGCCCCTGGCAAAACGTTTCCATGTCGACTTGTTCAACGATTGCGTTTTCGAGATCAAAAATGCCACGCCCGAAATGAATAACGCTTCCGTCACCGCAAGCGATTCCATGATGGCGATACAAACCAAAATCGACGACTAAGTGATCGCCCGGTTGATACGTTTGTGGGTTTTGATTTTCGATAGCACGCTCCGTTAAATTTACTGTTGGACTCTTTAAGAGTATTCGCTGACACCGCAACATTCTTGAATTTATCGGCTTGGCGGTCAATTTCGCCTTCAAAACGTCGGTTTTTTGGCATCGAAACTTCTACAGACATCGCCTAATGACGCTGCAGATGGACGGTGTGGTTGCTGAGGGCAAGGCAGGTGAATGCAAGCAGATACGTGTGCCCGGCGGAAACACTCGGCTTCATTGACGACGCTTGCTGAGACTTGGCCCTGCGAAGATAGGTTGAGTTTGACGGTTATTCCATGTGATCCCATTCCTTGTTGGTCTTCGGTCGATAACTTAATTGCCAACCCAACAAATTATGAGCCCACCAAATGACTCAAACTACAAACAAGTCGGAAAAAGCCTCGAACAAAGCTCTTACCGAGAAATTGATTGGGATACGCAAAAGGGCTCAAACTCGACTGGCTCATTTTTCGAAGCTTCAACCCGAAGACGGGAAAGAGGTCTACCTTTTTCACAACGACCAGTTCTGCGGCGTTCGTTTTACGCTGGGACCGTTCCGGGCAGTTTGGCGGCTGGAAGAAAACTCAATCAGGTTCTTTCGCGGGAAGGCACCGATCGATCGGATTGACTTGGACGAAGCGAAGAAACGTGCGGCTTGATCCGCCATAGTTTGCGAATGTGTTCTGGTCGTTATCAACCTCTCCAATCAGATCGGAAGGTTGGAAAGTACTTTGCAGTTTACTTTCGCCAAAGTTCATCCAGCGATTCCTTAACGGCAGTTTGATCGTTCAGCATCCAAAGGGCAGCAAACAGCGCTAACAACCCTGATGTCACCAACAATGGTACACCAATCATGTTCGGGCCGACTGGCATTTTTTTAAGGGCCTCAGTTAGCTCTTTCTCGAGCATCTGCCAGCCTTCGTAGCTTTGTTGATTTCCGCCTGCGGTCAACTGGATATTCTTAAGCCACTCAACGGGCTCGACGTGAAGATGAATTCGCTTGTCTGGCATTAATAAACTATCGCCAGCCCAACGGCTTTTCGGGTCAAGCTTCATCGCGACGTTTGTCAGGATTGGCCGAAGTTGTTCCAGCGAAATGTTGTAGATCACAATTCGTGAACGCATTAAAAGCACGACGAGCGAAATACAAAGTCCATAAAATACGATCAACATCAACCAAACCCAGCCACCGAATCGCGAAGCGGCTCCTTCAGGAAAAAACAACTCCATCGGCCCAGCTATCACAAAACCGACCAACCCGATCGAAAGTGCAGCCGCATCGCGAGCTCCCGTCGTCACGAACGGACGACCTTTCAAATTGATCACGCCCAGCAGCAGCAAGTAAACGGCCAGTGGCGCAACGGCAATGCAAAAATGAAGTGGATCCATGAACTCATTCTGGAATGAAGTTGGAATACGGTTTGAACGAAATTCGAGCAGGATTGCCACGAATCCAATCAAACGCGTTTGGTCTTTTTTCAGTTATCAACTGTATTGGCCAATTCAGCCTCAGTGGTTGGCCGAACTCAGTCTAAGTAGGTTGGCCAATTCGGTCAACGAACGCGCCTTGGTCGCATTTCGTCATCCTATTGGTAAATCGCTGACGTTTTTATGCGGCGAAATCTCGTGACCACACCATCTCGACTTAGCTGAAAATGCATACCGATGCGTAGTTGATGTGAAAACGCTTTTTACTTGATGTCTTTCATCGAGTTATTTTTTTGAGCGGCAAAAATCTGCGCGAAAATAATTCGACTGGCGTTTCCAAACCAACCCGGAATTTGGGCTCGAAAAAAATACAGGAACGCGGCAAGCACTACGAAAAATAGAATCATCGAAAACGTGCTGGGCATGAATTGCTTGATCACCAAGCAAATTGTCAAAAACAAAAGCACGGCCAATTGAGCAACTGCCAGCCCAAACAGCAAAGTCAATTTGCGTTCAATTTTCTTAAACCGATCGTCGTTAATGGGGTCTTTTTCCATATCGCTATCTTATTCGGAATCGAAGCGCCATTGTTGCGAAAATCCGGTGGATAATGCGATAGATAGACGCTTCAACATTACTTGTCATTTACCTTCTTCAACCGTTGGAAAAAGAACAAGAAAAATGTCTTCAATGATCCTAGGTCGTCGCCGGTGGCTTGCTCGCAAGATGCAGTGACTCGCTTCTGAATTTTTGAATGGCCAGAATCATTTCGCGCATTGTGCTGTATCTCTCATCGGGATGCTTGGACATCGCTTTGAGGCAGATCTCTTCCAACGGCGTAGGAATCATTCGGTGCGGAGCCACTTCCCGCGGCGGCACCGGTGGCTTACTAACAATATTCTTGAACGTCGCGCTGATATCGGGACCACGAAACGGCTCGCGTTGGCAAAGCATTTCGTACATCACAACGCCCAGACTAAAAATATCAGTACGCTCATCAACCAAACGGTTACCGGTCACTTGCTCGGGTGACATATAAAGCGGCGTGCCGCCACGCTGGCCTTTGGTGTCTTCATCGCCGTCGTTGGGCATACCCCAAACTTTGGCGGCGCCCCAGTCAATCAATGTGACTTCGCCAAACATTCCGACGATCACGTTCTCTGGTTTTACGTCACGATGGATCACGCCTCGTACATGAGCATAAGCAAGTGCGTCACCGACTTGGGTAAGGATACCTAGCAGTCGGTTAAGATCGAATTCAGCTTCGATTGACTTGTCGCGTTTCGCCAATCCAACAATGATTTCAAAAAGCGTATGGCCTTCGATTTTCTTCATGGCAAAAAACCAATCGCCATTATCGTTTTGGCCCAACTCGTACATCGGAACGGTCGCGGGGTGGGCGAGCTGCGCTGTAATTCGAGCTTCACGAATCAGTCGCCGGAGTTCGACATTGTCACCGGAAAGTTCGGGGCGTAGCATTTTTAGCACCACACGCCGGCCAAGGTTGGTGTCTTTACACGAAATCAAATTCGCTTTTCCGCCAGAATTAAGATCACGAAAATGAGTGTACTTCTTGAACGAATTCGAAATCATGCGTGGCGGCTCACCTTCAATGTCGCCAACCATCACCATGGTCAATCGTTCTTCGCCGAACGCTTTTTCTATTTTATTTTCGTCGTCGCTCATTACTCTCCGATGGCTAAGGCAACGTCCATAAGGACGGCTCACATGTATCCATGTGGTTTGGTGGCTTCGTTTTAGCAGATTCGAAACGGGAATCAATTCGTCTATTGTTACAGTGTTTCAGGCGGAACACGTGACCAACCGATCGCGCGATGCTTGTTGGCTGCTCAAATTTACGTTGCTTCGGTTTTTCGATAAAGAACTGCCGAAGAAAACTTCCTTTTGAACGCAACCGTTCCTACGCCGTCTCAAGGCCATAATCTGGTTTGTTGCTCGTTAAACCCTACGTAAGTAATTGCTTGATTGAGTTGGATAGAAAGAATTATTACGTAGTGTCTTCGATCGTTGCCTGTGGCTCGGTGTTGGCTTTGACATCAATACCGGGAAAATCATCCACCATCTTCTGGCTGCCGACAGGAGAAATCTCTGTAAAGATCTTTTCAACCCGTTTCCATTTTCCCCAATCTGCTCGCAGGATTTTCATCCCGACTTCAACGCGTCCGTCTGCGATCCACGTTTTCAAAATACTGTAGTGAACGGGCCCGTACTCTTTTTCTTCTTCGGTCCGCAGCACCCAAGTATCAAATGGCGGATCGGTTTCCCACCGCTTGACTGATTCGACCAGCCCGACGCCTTTTCGCACAATGGCTGGTCGTGTTGGGCGGTGAACCACATTTTTGCTACCAAGAAACTCCGGACGTGAGCCTTTAGTTCTATCCCGCAACCACTCCAAAGCTGACTTTAGCATTTCGTCTTTTGGGTTCAGCCGATAGAGCTTGAGAAAATCCTTTTGCGCCTTTTCAAATTTCTCAGCCTGTATATTGGCTAGTGCACGAGCGTAACGCGCCGCGGCGACGGTCTTGACATCCTTACGCATCAGTTCGATCACCGCTGAAAAATCAGAGATGGCTGGGGCGACGCGTCCCATTTGATAAAAGACTTTCCCACGGGCGAAAATGATTTCTGCCAATTCACGTGGTGTGTCGAACCGATGAATCGCTTTCGTCAGCCAAATCAATGCGTATTCGAATTTCTCTTCGAGTACCAATGCTGCAGCACGTCCCGAGTAGGCTTTGGATAATTTGTCATTGTGCGATAACGCCAGTTCGAAATCTTCAATCGCCAAGACGGGATGGTTGGCTTTCATGTGAGCTTGGCCGCGTTGAACGAGCGATTCGACGGCCGGAGGATTAAGCTCGATCGCATAAGTGAAATCACTTACCGCATTGATAAACAAGCCAGCTTGCATATGGGCGAGGCCGCGTCTTCGATACGTCCAAGGGTCGGTCGGATCTTCCCGAATCGCTTTGTTCAATGATTTGATAACTTTGTTGAGATCACCGACTTTTTGAGAAAGCTCTGCCAACAAAACGTGGTAGCTCGGATGGTGCGGCGCAATCTTGAGGGACTTAAGCAAATCCGAACGAGCTTCGTCAATCATGCCTTGAGCCGAATGAGACAACGCGCGGCAATACCGTGCTTTGTGATCGGCGGGATCTTTGCGAATGACTTTTGTAAAATCCTGGATTGCGGCAACATGATTTCCAGATCTGGCGGAGACTTGACCGCGCCGAATCAATGTGTCGGCGTCATCAGGCTCCTGGTTGAGAGAAGCCGTGTAGTCACGAATCGCTTCAGGGTTTCGCCCAAGGAATTGATACGCCAATCCGCGCTGCCGAAAAATATCAGGCGTATTGTGACCACGCTGTTGTCGGCGGTCAAAATATACAACGGCTCGCTCGGCAACGGGTTTGCCAAGTTTCTGGTACTGTTCAGCGGCAGATGGGCGAACCGCAATCGCGCGTTGCAAACCAATGATCGCGTCGGACCATCTTTCGATTCGGGAGCAGGTCGCGGCTTTCCAAATCCAACATCCCGAATGGTTAGGACGAAGTTTCGACGACTTTTTAAAGTCTATCCGTGCCTTTTGGAAATCTTCTAATTCATAATAAGCCGTTCCTCTATGGTAAAGATAATTGGCTTTATCTTCGTCGGTATCCGAAAGCTCGATGCTGCGGCTGTATTCTTCGATGGCTCGCGAGTAATCACAGAGCTGTCGATAGATACCAGCGAGAACTGAGAATGCTTCGGGCTTTTGGTTGTCTAATCGGACAGCCTTTTGACAATCGGTCAGGGCTTGGTCGAGTTTTTCTTCCTTGAGATAGACTTTGCTGCGAATCAAATAGGCGTCAAAATTCGTTTGATCAAACTCCAAGGCTTCTGCAAGGTCAGCGTGAGCATGCGCCAAGCGGTCGGTCGCCAGGTACATCTCGGCTCGTCGGATAAGCGCCCGGGGCTCTTCGGGATAAAACCGCAGGTACCGTGAATAGTCAGCAATTGCCAGTGCGTAGTTTTTGATCTCGCGGTAACAATCGCCGCGAACAAGATACGCGAAATGCTGATCCGGTATCGCTTTCAAGACACCGGTCAGCCCATCAATCGCTTTGACGTGGTCGCCCATTTCACTTCGCAAGCGGCAACACTCGACCAGCAACATCGGATCTTTGTCAGCCAATTCGAAAAGCCGGTCCAAGTCTCTCTGGGCACCGGCGAAGTTGCCTTCGATTCGATTGATCTGCGAACGCACAACCAACGCTGCCCTCTCGCAGTTCTCATCACCATGGGTCGCGGTATTACAAAGGTCCCGCACGCCTTTTGTGATGTTGTGGTCAAATCTAAGCTTTGCCAACCCAAGCGATGCCCAGGGATGATTCGGTTCTTGTTTAAGTGCATGATTAAAATCACGTTCAGCCTTGGGATATTTTCCCGAGCGGAAATACATCCAACCTCGCTCGAAGAACAAGTCAGCTGATTCATTGCCGGCTTTGATTTGCTCTCGATAATATTCACTTGCGGTTTCGGCATACGAATCCATCAAGCTCAAATACTGATCCCGTTGGGGACCGGCCAACTCGCAGGCCTTTTCCAAATCGTCAAACGTTTTTCGCCAATCATTTTGTTCACCACGCGCCGCTGCCCGCCACGCGTATGTTTGAGCGTCTTCCCAGTTCTGTTGGATCGCTTGAGTGCAATCGTTTTCGGCTCGTACGAAATCCAGGTTCTTGAGATGAACGTAACCACGCAATGAAAAGCACTCGGCCAGTCGTTCAGGTGGCACATCAATGATGGCTCGATTGAGGTAGCTTAAAGCGGACGTGTAGTTTTCCTGCTCGATGTAGTCCATCGCTTTTTGCATTTGCAAATCGATGCCCAACGGGACTTCATCGATGGTGATCTTTCCATTTTTTTCTTTAAGCGGTGGAAGAACGTCATCGGTTGCTTTGTCTTGTGGCGGCGGAGGGGGAGCGGTCTTGGCAACGTTTTTTACGATTACGACCGGGGCTTCTGCCGATTCATCGAGTGCGCTTTTCTTGATCGTTGCGATTTTTTTGGGCAAGTCCTGAACGGGAGGAGTTGGAGCGGGAGGAGAGGCCGTATTGATCATGCTCCAACCACATTTTTCGCAAGTGACGGCGAAATCGGTAAGTCGAACGTGACATTTCGGACACTGGCTAATCATTAAAACTGCACTGTGGTGAAAGGATGTGGAGAAAATGCCCCCACGCATGCAATAATCCAGCAATTCTGGAGCCATTATTTGGGCTTCGGTTAGATCATTATCAACTTGGGCCTATCAAACGTCAACTTTTTAAGGTTTTCTCGGGCTGATTTGGCCCGGGAAATCGTGCCTGAAATGGTCTAGTTTGCCGGTCAGGTCAACCAATCCGCACGAACAACCGGAAATTGGCAACAAGTACCAAGATTCGGATTTCAAGCTCCCACTGAAGGATATTCGTTTCCTAAACTAAAATATGGGTCAAAATGGTTTTTCAAAGTAACTTTTTAGACTGTTTCGGGTTTAAAAGACTGACCATAATCAAACGACAATTTTTCCCAATTTCTACAATCAATTTTTGATCATGAATCTTTCAAAGTTCGCACCCCGTCTCACCCAGTCACTTGTTTTTGGATTGGCGTTTTTGATCTCGGCTTCTGCACTTTCATTTTCGTTTGCCCAAGAAGGTGATCGACGAGGGGACAGACGCGAACGATGGCGTGAGGGTCGCGGAGGTGATGACCGCGGGCGCGG
>CAYZGP010000060.1:22029-23246 GCA_964478065.1 uncultured Pirellulaceae bacterium | reverse complement strand
AGATCCAGTTCAAGCAGATCCAGTTCAACCAGATCCAGTTCGACCAAGTCGTCAACGTCAAGTAAATCAGAGTCACGGGAAAAGTACCGAAAGTACGCCGCGAGCCTGCTTAAGACTTACGACAAAGACGCAGACAAAAAATTAAGTAAAGATGAGCTTGGCAAAATGCGACGTCCACCAGAAGGTGCCGACGCCGACGGAGACGGATTCGTAACCGAGTCAGAGTTGCTGGATAACTTGACCAAAGGTTCCAAAGGCAGTTCGTCAAGCTCAACAAAAAGCGATTCGTCTTCCTCCAAAAAGTCGTCACGGAGTCGTGGCTCATTCAGGTCTCGTTCGTCCAGACGATCAAGCGGCGGCGGTTCATCTTTCGACCGACTGGATGAAAATGAGAACAAGCAAATTGAAATGCACGAATACTCCAACGATTGGGACGACGAGAAAGTCAAAGCATTTTATAAGAAAGACAAGAACAACGACGGCATCATCTCGCTCGAAGAGTGGAACGGACGCTAGATAGATAGTGAAATGATAGCCTTGGGCAAACAAGCCGCTTTTGTGCATACAACTGCGGCGTATCGTTTGCAAAATCCGGGGCTTTTTCTCGAATCAATATTGGTTGAACTGCGTCTTTCGATTAAGAGAACTAGCCAAATTTGAATAAATCGTGACCGTGATTGGCAACCATCACACGTACCGTTAAGTTGAAAAGATCCCTTCTTCAACATCCGCGGGAAATCGTCATGCAATCGGGTTCTGATACATCGCTACCCAGTCGACTGCGACTGGTGATATGGGCCCAACATCAACCCGCCATCGCGATCGTGCTAGTGGCTTGCATTGTCTGCCTCTCAGGCTATTTCATTCATCGCAGTTATGTTGAAAGCGGTTTGATTGACATCGACCGTAGCGGCTCCCTTCAAGCCGAATTCAAAGTCGACATTAACTCGGCCGACTGGGGAGAAATCGTCGTCCTGCCAGGCGTTGGCGAAAAACTTGCCCTCGCCATCGTGGAGTATCGAGAAACTTACGGCCCTTTCGAATCACTAAACGGACTCAACGGAGTCGTTGGGATCGGCGAAAAGAAACTTGAACTGCTCACTCCTTACCTTCTTCCGATCACACCGTCCCCAAGGGCAACTCTCCCAGACCGGTCGGCTTCATTAAGCCGCGACTAAATCCTGATTGATTTAGAACGAATTTCGGTTTTCGCAGAA
>CAYZGP010000060.1:2827-21929 GCA_964478065.1 uncultured Pirellulaceae bacterium | reverse complement strand
TTTTCGCAGAATGGCCTTACCGGACATTCCTCTGCGCGGTCGGCAAATTGCTTTTCTGCACGAAAAACCTGAGCTATCAGCTGACATTTAATCGCCCATGAAATTCAAACTCGACTAGATCCTTCCCTGATTACCAATAAAATGCAAGTTTACGTCGAACGAAGAATTGGAATCAGCCCGCCAACATGTTCAAACTTGTCTCTCCATTCAAACCCAGTGGCGATCAACCTCAGGCCATCAAGAGCTTAGTTGAACAAGCCAAAGCCAATCGGAAACATCAGATGCTCATGGGCGTCACCGGTTCGGGAAAAACTTTTACAATGGCAAATGTCATTGAGCAGGTACAACTTCCGACGCTTGTCATCTCTCACAATAAAACGTTGGCTGCACAGCTCTACTCCGAATTCAAAGAATTTTTTCCTCACAACGCCGTTCACTACTTTGTAAGTTACTACGACTACTACCAGCCCGAAGCCTACATTCCTCAGCGCGATATCTATATCGAAAAAGACGCATCGATCAACGAAGACATTGACCGCTTGCGATTGGCCACCACCAGTTCGTTGGTCAGCCGCAAAGACGTAATCATTATCGCAAGCGTCTCGAGTATCTACGGACTCGGCTCGCCTGAAGATTACCGGACAATGATGGTCGCAATCAAAAAAGGCGACACGATCGACCGCGATAAAATGCTGGGCAAGTTCGTTGAAATCCAATACAAGCGTAACGATATTGCGTTTGAGCGATCCACGTTTCGAGTACGTGGAGACTGCGTTGAAATCTGGCCGTCGTATGAAGAGTTCGCTTATCGAATCGAATTTTGGGGCGACGACATTGAACAAATCTCGGTCATCAACCCACTAACGGGCGAGTCGATCAGCCCGGAAGAAAACATTTACATTTATCCAGCCAAGCACTTTGTAACCTCCGAGTCGAGAATCAAAGAAGCCGTCAAACGAATTCGATTGGAGCTCAAGGAACAACTGGAGCACTTTCAAAAAGAAGGCAAATTGCTCGAAGCCCAGAGACTCAACGCCCGCACCCGTTTTGACATTGAAATGATGGAGCACGTTGGTCATTGCCCAGGTATCGAAAACTACAGCCGCCATCTTGCGGGTCGTGCAGAAGGTGAAGAACCGGAAACGCTTTACAATTTCTTTCCCGATGATTTCATGCTTTTCATCGACGAATCACATGTGACGTGTTCGCAAGTCAAAGCCATGTATGCGGGTGATCGCAGCCGCAAGGAAACGCTTGTCGCCCACGGGTTTCGCCTACCAAGTGCGATGGACAATCGCCCAATGAAATTCGAAGAGTGGGAAAACCGGATCAAAAAAGTGATCTACGTTTCGGCCACGCCAAGCGATTATGAGTTGGAAAAAACTGGTGGCGAAGTCGTCGAGCAAATCATTCGCCCAACCGGCTTGCTCGATCCTGTTGTCGAAGTCATTCCCGCCAGCGGCCAGATCGCACACTTGCTCGAACAAGTCAAAGAACGCCGAGACGCAGGCGATCGCGTGCTCGTGACGGCTTTGACAAAACGACTCGCCGAAGACCTTTCGTCTTACCTTTGTGAAAACGGTATCGCTTCGAAATGGTTGCATAGCGAACTGGATGCGTTTGAGCGGGTGGAGCTATTGCAAGATTTGAGACTTGGCCGATTCCAATGCCTGGTTGGTGTCAACTTGCTGCGTGAAGGCCTTGATCTCCCTGAGGTTTCGCTGGTTGCAATTCTCGACGCAGACAAACAGGGCTTTCTGCGCAGTGAAACGTCGCTGATCCAGACCATTGGGCGTTCTGCGCGAAACGTGAACGCAAAAGTGATTTTGTACGGCGACAAAGTTACTGAAGCGATGAAAAACGCGATTCAGGAAACGGCTCGGCGTCGTGCGATTCAAGAGGCTTACAATAAAGAACATGGCATCACGCCAACCACCGTGTTCAAACCCGTCTCCGCTGGTATTGGTGCAGATCTCAAGAATCGACGCGAAGCAAACGAGGCCGCCCAGCAGACCGGAGAGGTTGTTTACATTACCGAAGAGTTCATCAACGAACTTCAAACCGAGATGTTACAAGCAGCCGAAGACCTGGAGTTTGAGCGAGCCGGAATCCTGCGAGATCGAATTAACAGGCTACAGGAATCGATTGGCGAACCGCTGAATTCGGTCGACGAATCGAAACCCAAAGGGCGTAAAGGACGACGAAAAAGCAAGGTAACAAAAGTTCCACGGCCACGAAAAGAACGTTAGAGCATGAGAGAACGTTAGAGGATGAGTTAAGCGGCTACGCTTCCATTTGGCGTAGCACTTTCAAGAGCTCGATGGGCACGGGACGATGCTTTTCAAAAGTCTCAGCGAATGGAACTTGAACACATGTGTCGTTTTGCGTGCCAACCATCACACCGTTTGCTCCAGCCAAAATCGCGTCGACAGCTCCGCATCCCATTTGCGTTGCACGTCGCCGGTCCTCGGGAGTCGGCACCCCGCCGCGTTGCAAGTGCCCCAGAGTAACGGTGCGAGTTGAGAACGGGCAATTGTGTTCTTTAAGCTGTTCGTTGATCGCCTCGGCGCCGCCTTTCTCGTCTCCTTCGGCGATCACCATGATTGCCATGGTGCGGCCGCGTTCTTTGAGTTCAGTCAGATACTTAATGATCTCTGGGAAATTGGTTTCCGTTTCTGGAATCGCAACGACATCTGCTCCAGCTGCCAGCGCCGTATACAGCGCAATATAGCCGCTATGTCGCCCCATTACTTCGACCAAAAACATTCGGTCGTGACTGGAGGCGGTGTCGCGAATTTTGTCGACTGCCTCGACGGCCGTTTGAACCGCAGTCGAAAAACCGATTGTGTAGTCGGTTCCCATCAAGTCATTATCAATCGTGCCGGGACAAGCGACGATTTGTCCGTCCCAGTATTTCCCAAGCGCAACCGCGCCGTTGAAAGTTCCGTCACCTCCGATCGGAATCAACGCATCGATTTTGTGTTTCTTGAGAATCTCCGCCGCTTTTTTCTGCCCGTCGGCGGAACGAAATTCTTCGCTACGACTGCTTCTTAGGTGGGCTCCGCCATGGGCAGCCCAAGTCGAAACGCGATAGGGAGTGAGGTGGGATTCTCCATCGGAATCGAGGAAAAACTCTTCATTCAATAGCCCCTGGTATCCTCGCATGATCCCGACGACTTCGTGGCCTCGACTGGCTGCCGACCGAACGACGGCCCGAACGCATGCATTCATTCCTGGTGCGTCACCGCCACTGCAAAATACGCCGATTCTCATTGCTATCCTGTCTACTTCTGAAACGTGAATGGCAACCGGTTTTCAAGAATATTAGGAAGTCCGGTTTGCCCAAGCAATATAACGGGAACGTCGTATCTTCGTCAGCGCCCAGCCCTGAAGCTCACAGAGCCGTCGCATTGGAAACCCGACGCGTTAGATGGGCTGGCTCTCTTGCTCGTCTTGGTGACCGAGGAGATCGTCATCGCAGGCGTTTTGGTATCGCCTCCTCTCAGGCCAAGTCACCGTGGTGATAATCGCATAATTGCGGCATTGGTGATAACGGCATGCAAACGGGGCTTTATGGGCGACAAACCGACGCAATCGTCTAAACCGGCTTAATAAAGCCACCCTCTTTGCCGATACTGACCAACAAGCCTTTTACGGGCGGCAAGTGTGAGATTGACTCGGAAATTACCGCTTCATTAGCCCTTGAAGGGATAATGTTGCTCCTCTATAATCCTCCGTTCCCATTAAAGATCTCAAATTTGGGCAGATTGGTTCCTCCAGTCCATTACCCCCATTAACAACATAAATAAAGCAGTTAACGATGACGATTGATAAGAGCCTGAAAATCAAAGCCGGTGCAGCCAAAACACGCAACGTCCTCACACGTCCGGAGCGATTGGCAAAGTTGATCAGCGACGACCGCTGGCAAGAAGGCATGCCTGTCTATGGCATTCCAAAAGTTCGCGTCGTCAAACTTGCGATGAAGAAGAAAAAGAAAGTCAAGAAAGAAGACGAGACAGCAGAAGAAACGTAATCTTCAGTTCGCTTTCACCAATTCAAAAGCCACGTTGGATTTTCAACGTGGCTTTTTTTGTGGGATTAAATATTCAACCGGTCTTCGGCTGCAAATTGCAAGAACGTAAACCGCGCTTACTCGTTCAGTTGCTTACTCGTTCAGTTGCTTACTCGTTCAGTTGCTTGCTAATTTCACTTGGTTGCTAATTTCACTTGGTTGCTTAGTGCCGATGCTGGTCGATCAAGCGTTTTACGAGATCAGGATCAGGAATACCTGTTACTGAAATTTCCAAACCGCTTTGGCCTGAACTGGAAATGCCGACTTGCCCGACCCCAAGGATCCGCTGGAAAAACGTCTGGTCCAGCTGAACATTTCGCACGTCTCGATGCCAGACTTCGGTAATTGATTTTGACAAAATACCGCGTCGCAAGATCGTACGCTTGTTGGTGACGGTAAGCGTTGTGCCTTTACAACGCAGCCACCAAACAAAGAACAAAATAAACCCCACAACGATCAGGCACAGCAACACATTGACAACGAATTCGACAGGTCGATTTCGAAACATCGATGGGTTTTCCTGATAAAGCGTTTTTTCTTCGTTGGATGGTTTCATGGTTCAAAGATCGCAGGAAAGTCGTTTAAAGTTCGCGAAGATAACCGATTTTACGGGGTACAAGCAACTTCACAAATTGACACCGAATGATCGCCTAATGTTCGGCCTGAGCAGCATATCCAAATACAGCTGAACCGAACAAGTTTACTATTCGCTGGCGCAGGATGAATGTTGCCAACCAATTTGAATTTTAAGTTCTTCTGTCTTTAAAGGCTTCCCCTGCTTAGTAGGATCAGCCAGCCGTAGCAGAACTCGTCAAGAGTTTTGGGACTTGAGTTGGGCATGATGCTCAAAATACAGAACTCTTGACGAGTTCCGCTACCAACTTGGATACTCCAATACCGAGGCTAACAAACCCGCCAGGATAGAGATGAGCCGTTTTGGCGATAGCCACGGTTTATTTGCTGGCCGCATCAATCAAACTACATCCCCTGAACGAACACCGTCAGTAGCTGCCAAGCCAGTCGTAACAGAACTGGCTAAGAGTTTTGGGCACTCAAGTTGGGCGGCATGCTCAAAAACGGAACTCTTGACGAGTTCCGCTACTTAAGCGTTCGATAGATTCCAACACGCGCGACCAATGAATTGCCGCTCGCTCCTCAAGGAAACAAATGCTCCCTTGAGGTAAACGCCGGGCAACGTTGCAGATCAAACTTTAAATTCTTGAATCTTTGACTTCACATCGTTCATGAAATTGGCAGCGCCAACACCGTTGGCGATTCGATGGTCAAAACTCAACGTCGCCGTGATCATCGTTTTGAATTTAAACGAATCTCCGTCGGGAACCGGATGAGCAAACGATTCACCAAGTGCCAATGTGGCGACCGCTGGTGCAACGATGGCAGGAATGCCAATTCGCATGCCCGCTTTGCCGATGTTGGAAACGGTAACCGTCGTTGATTCGTCGGCTTGATCATTCCCGTCACGGGCGGCAGTGACTTGGGCTGTGTAAGCGGCGAAAAATTCGTCACTGGTCATTTTGTCGGCTTCGCGAACGACTGCCGTAACCATTTCGTCACCAGGAAGCGCGACGGCAATTCCAAGATTCACGTGATGAAAGACTTTGACCGCGTTGCCTTTGGTAGTCAACGTACTTCGAAACTTTCGGTGTTCCTTTAGCGCTTCAACGACTGCCCAGCATGCCATCGCGAAACCGGTTGGGCCGCCTGAGGCACGAACTTTCTCGCGAGCCGCAGCAACGTTAGTCCAATCGATGTCGGTCATGACGGTGACTGGAATACAATCTTTGGCGCCGCGTCCCAGCCGGTAATTCAAAACGACTTGTGACTTTGGCAAAGGCTCTTCGACATACTGATCCGAGGAAACGCCGCCTGCTCCACCAGATGCGAGGTAGGCATCGACATCCGCGGGCATCATTTTTGAACCAGCACAAGGGATGTCATCGACCGAGTCGAGAAGATCATGCTCCTTGAGGTATTTACGCGTTTTTGGCGGGATCATCACTTTGGATGACCGAACGGGTGCTGAAGTCGCTGCCGCAGCGGGTGCACTCGCCGTCGCAGCCGGAGCTGCTGCAGGAGCGTCATCGGGGCCGTGACCGGCAGGCATTTCTTTGACGCCTTCAGCGACTTCCATTTTGCCGATTTCGGCGCCGATCTCCATGACCGAACCTTCTTCGGCAATCCACTCGACCAATACACCATCGTAAGGCGATTCGACATCCGTCGTAGCCTTGTCAGTTTCCATCACGTAGATGGGGTCATCGCGTTTGACAGTATCGCCAGGTTTTTTAAGAAATTCGACCAGCAACGCCTCTTGAAGGCCTTCGCCGAGTTGTGGGATTCGTACAGATATGACGGGCATAGCCGGTCAGTCCTCCATGGTGATTCGGATCGCGTTAATAACCTGATCATTATCAGGCAGCGCGGCGTATTCGTAAATTGGGTTGTAGCCGATGTGAATGTCGGGCTTGGAAACAAGCTGCGGTGCGCTCACAAAGTAACAGAAGCTTTCTGGGTCACTCATGATTTCGCTGATGATCATTTGACCAACACTGCACGAGCGGCCATCTTCTTGAACGATGACCAAGCGACCGGTTTTTTCGACTGACTTGAGAATCGTGTCTTTGTCCCACGGCTGAATCGACCGCAAGTCAATGATCTCGACCGAGGCTTCACCCGCAACGGCATCAGCAGCGGCAAAAGCCTGTTCAATACAGTTGCCCCACGTAACAAGCGTGACATCGGTGCCTTCGCGACGAATGCGGGCTTCTCCGAATCCGACGGCAGGAACGTCAGCGGCGACATCCATTTGCTGGCGGAACAGGTGTTTGGGGATCAGGAACAAGGTTGGATCGTCAGCGTGCATCGCGGTCCACATCAGCGCGGTTGCGTCTTCGGGTGTGCTAGGCACAACGACTCGAATGCCTGGAAAATGTGCGAACACAGATTCGTTGGCTTGCGAGTGCCACAGTGATCCACCCGGCAAGTAAGCACCGTAGGGAGCGTACAAAACCAATGGGCATTTCCAATCGCCGTTGGTTCGCCAGCGAAGCGTCGTCAAGTTTTGCGTAAGCTGATTCATCGCAGGACCGACGAAGTCAATGAACTGAATCTCAAAGATCGGACGTTTGCCGTAGCAAGCCATTCCGATTCCAACGCCAGCGATGGTGGCTTCAGCGAGTGGCGAATTGAATACGCGAGTTGGATGTTCATGCGAAAGATCAGCCGTCAAGCCAAACACGCCGCCTTTTGGGGCTTCGATGTCTTCGCCGAAAAACATATATTTTTCGTCGGTATTCAATCCATGCATAAACACGTGATTGATCGCGTCGACCATCCGCCATTTCTTCCCGCCTTCGATTGGCGGCGCGATAGCGGTAGGCATTTCGCCCATCAATTCGGTCATCAAATCGGCAGGCGTTGGATCCTCTTCAGATTCAGCGGCGATATATTCCTGATCGACTTGCTGGTTAATGTCTCCTTTGTACTTTTCCCATTCTTCTTCGGTCAGCTCGCCAGCTTCGATCAACTCACGCGACAGAACGAGGATCGGATCGCGATCAGCCATCGCGTCGATTTCTTCTTGAGGGCGATAAACTCGGTGGTCGTCTGAACTGGTATGCGAACACAGTCGATCGAGTTCGGCCACGATAACGGTCGGGCCACCACCACTGCGGGCTTTCTCCAGTGCCGGTGCAGCGGCTTGGTAAACGCGATCGGGATGTCGAGCGTCGACGTGGACCAAGTGCGATTCGTTGAAAACTTCGAGCTTGAACGGGTTGAATTTTTCTGTGTTGGTGCTGATGCCGTAGTTGTTATCTTCGACGATGAAGACGATTGGCAACTGGCGCTCAATGGCAAACGAAATGGCTTCGTAAAATTCGCCTTGTCGTGAAGCCGCATCGCCCACGGTTGCGACTACGACATTGGGTTTTCCATCCAACTGCATCGACCAGGCAACGCCACAACCGGGAAGCGCGTTTGCACCCGTTGGTGTTGGAACGCTCCAGATGTTCTTACTGCGATCGGAATAGTGACCGGGCATTTGGCGACCGGCACTTGATGATCCAAGCTTCGCAAAATAGACGCTGGCTAATTCCGCGTTAGTAACGCCTTTGGCCAACACCATCGCGCGGTCGCGGTAATATGGAAACAGATAGTCGTCTTCTTCGAGCAACATCGCAACGACGCCCAAAGTCTCATGGCCCATGCCAGCGACTTGAAACCAGCCTTTACTTTGCCGAAGCAACACGCCCTCGCGCCGATCTCCTTCACGGCTGAGGTACATCAATTTCAAAAGCTCGAGTCGGTTGTATGTCATTTGTGCTTGTTGAGAGTTCATTTATTGCGCCCGCTGGTATCTAAAAAGACCGCCCAAAAGGAGAGGTTGATCGGACGAAAACACAGAAAAACGACTCGGTGTACGCGATTTGACGACTCAACCCATCTCCCAAACGGTTAATAAGGCATTTTATCTGCCTGAGATTGAGTCGCAAGAGCTTATTGCGTTCCTTAAGTTTTCGCCTTTGGTTAAAAAACGTTTTTGGCAATTTAATGTTTCGTTCAGAAAACGCCTTCTTAATTGCCCACATTGTGAGGGAGATTGCGGCTATATTTTGTCAACCGTTCTCATCCAAACAAAATCGAAAACGCGATTGGCCGATCAAAAAAAGATCAGCTTTCGTGCTTGAACTTACGGTCAATTGCAGACGATGGTTCGGCAAGTTGTTAGATTACAAGTGTCGAAGTTTGACACTGCAATTTTATCGGCATCAACCGTATCTTTCTCCAAGGAGACATTGAGTGAGTCATTTTAAATACTCAAACCCAACGATTGTTATTTCATTCATCGTGACGATGGTCATCGGAGTTTGTCTTGATTCTGCTTGGGCAGCGCCGCAAGAACCCGATCCGTTTCGTGCGCAATCGCTAGAACGCGTCTCGCACGACATCGAGTATATGGCTTCCGATGAAATGGGTGGTCGTAAACCAGGAACGCCTGGCATCAAAATGTGCGAGGACTTTCTGGTTGAAGAATACAAAAAGATTGGGCTCAAGCCGCTGGAGAACGGTACTTATCTGCAGGAGCTTGTCGTTGGCGAAACAAGAGTCATCGATAAAGCACAAACCAAATTGGTCCTTCAGGGGCCAGACGACAAAACAATGGAACTTGATCTTGGCAAAGAATACCAGCAGCTAAGAGCACTTAAAAATTTCGATTTGAGTTCAGAGCTTGTGTTTGCCGGCTATGGAATCTCGGCAGTCGAAGACCACAACTACGACGATTTTGGTGACATAGACGTTGAAGGCAAGATCGTTGTCATCATTCGTTATGAACCACAAGCCGAAGATGAAGACAGCGTTTTCAATGGAGTAGAGACTTCTCGGCACGCGTTCATCGTCAACAAAATCGCCGACGCCAGAAACGCAAAAGCAGCTGGAATCATTATGGTTAATGATTCCGGCAATGCTCCAAGCCCTGAACAAGACGCGTTGGTTCAGGAAACGCGTTTTGGATCCACGATTATTCCGTTCGCTCAACTTAAACGAAGTGTGCTCGACAAAATTCTGGAGACGTCGCCGCTAGTATCGCCGCTTGGTAAAAGCCTTAAATCAGTTACGCAAATCGAGGAGCTGATCGACAAAAACCTTGAGCCAATATCTCAATCAATTCCTGGTTGGTCAGCCGAATTCAAATGCGAGTTTGTGACCGAGGAAATTCGCTCAAGCAATGTCATCGGAATCATCGAAGGGGATGGGCCCAATGCCGATGAGACGATCGTGATCGGCGGACATTATGACCACTTGGGAATGGGTGGCGGGCGCAGCTCCCGGGCAAGAGGCCGGATCGAAATTCACAATGGAGCCGATGACAACGCAACTGGAACGGCTGCGATTTTGGAACTGGCAAGACGATTCAAGCGAAGCGACGAGAAGCCAGGCCGACGAATGGTTTTCGTTTGCTTCACTGCCGAAGAAATGGGTTTGCTTGGTGCCAAGCACTACTGCGAAAACCCAATCTTCCCGCTGGAGAAAACTGCGGCGATGATAAACTTTGACATGATCGGTTGGCTCAGAGAAGAACGCTTAACTCTTTATAACTGGGACACGTCACGTGACTTCAATGCGATTTTCGATGCGGCCAACAAGGATTTTCGATTTGATCTCCTAAAACCGACTAACAGGTTCGGAGGCAGCGACCACCTTCCATTCAATCGACGCAATGTTCCGAACATGTTTATTCATACCGGACAGAACGACGTTTACCACACACCCGAAGATGATTTCGAAGCGATCAACTGCGAAGGGGCGGTGAAGGTCATCGACTATTCAGAAGTCGTTATCAGCAAGATCGCCGAGATGGAAAATAAACCGCGTTTTGGTAGACCCAAGCCATTCACTTTGGGTGTTATCATCAATGATCAAAACGGCGCGGTTGAAGTAACCCGAGTTGTTGACGATTCAATCGCAGCCAATGCTGGTGTTCAAGCCAACGATATTATTGTTGCGATTGGTGACGAAGAAATCAGCAGACGAGTTCAGCTGAATCGAATCATCAAGCGTGATCGCGGGAAGACAGTGATGTTTAAACTAAAACGTGAAGACACCGAAGTAACCCTCGAAGTCGAATTAAAGAACGGCGACGAATAGGTTTGTAGATCCACAAACCCCAGTCCACTCAGGACAAAACCAGAGGCTATTGGCATCCACGTTTGCCAATGCCTCTTTTTTTATGCGCTCACTTCATTGCCGCTAATAATCACTCCCAACTGCCTACTAATTACTAACTTCACCAATTCCACGTTCAAACGTGCAGCTCCTCTTTCGTGAATTCTTCCCAATAAACACGGTGTTTGCCCGAAAACGTTAGGACAGTGGCAGATTAGTACCTCCGCCGCACTCATTCCACTTTTCACCTTTTGTTGGCAACTTTAAACTCTACTGCATGTCAAAACCTTCCAAAGAATCTTCCAGCAATAATCCTCGCAAAGCGCCTTCGACGCATCGAGAAAAAATCCATGAGGTTATTTTCGGCGCCCACACGTTTTGGGGCGCTTTCTTTGACGTCATGCTTTTACTGGTCATCGTCGCAAGTGTGATTGTGATCAGCCTGGAGACCGTTGTTGAAATTCAACAATCGATTCCCAACACACTGTTTTGGCTAAAGTGGATTTTCACCATCCTCTTTACGATCGAATACTTCCTGCGAATCTACTGCGTCAAAAACCCTGCAAAGTATATCTTTAGTTTTTGGGGCATCATTGATTTGCTCGCCATCCTGCCAGACTACATTTTGTTGGCGATGGGAGTTAACACCGGCCCACACTCTCACGGATTTTCAGTCATCCGTTCGCTGCGACTTTTGCGAGTGTTTCGAATCTTGAATCTGTCCTGGATTCAACACGAAGGTGAAGACCTGGGAAATGCGATATGGCGAGCCAGAGGAAAAGTTGTGGTTTTCCTGATGGTCGTTTTGATTATCGTCATCGTCGCCGGAACGATCATGTACGAAATTGAAAATGATTTCCCAAAGGACGCCAACGGAGATTCGCTTTCGAAATTCACATCGATTCCGATTGGTATCTATTGGGCGATCGTGACCATGACCACCGTAGGATTCGGAGACATCGTTCCACTGACCGATGCGGGCAAAATTGTTTCGGCGATTCTGATATTGTTGGGCTATAGCTTGATCATTGTTCCGACTGGATTTGTTTCGGCTGAGATCATTGATGCGAAAAAGCAAAAAAAGGTCACAACTATCGCCTGCTCATCGTGCGTCACCGAAGGTCACGACGAAGACGCTCGCTATTGCAAATACTGCGGCGAAGAACTTTAGCACCGCGATTTTACAGTTCCTCAACTGCACGTTTCCGCTTTGGAAAACTCGCTTTCTCGCGGCGTCGCAATTAAATTAGAAGTTCCGTCTTTTCCACCCAGCCGACTTGAATCGCACCTTGTTCATGACCAATGCAATCCAGTTAACCAACGTCACGAAGCGGTTTGGCAAACATACCGCCGTGGATTGCATCAACCTTGCGGTCCCTCAAGGATCGATTTATGGCTTTATCGGCCCCAACGGATCGGGCAAAACGACAACACTTCGGATGATCCTGCGAATCTTTCAACCTGATGAAGGAGTCGTCGATGTGTTGGGGGCAACCAACGGAAAAACGGCTGACAATCGGTTGGGTTATTTGCCTGAAGAACGCGGTCTTTACAAACGAATGAAAGTCCGCGACGTGCTGACTTATTACGCACGGCTTAAAGGATTTTACGATTGCAAATCGGAGATCGATCATTGGCTTGAACGGTTGGGGGCATCCGAATGGGCCAACAAAAAGATTGACGCTCTTTCCAAAGGCATGGCTCAGAAAATTCAATTCATTTCGGCAGTCGTTGCCAAACCCAAGCTGGTTATTTTTGACGAGCCGTTTAGCGGTTTGGATCCGGTCAATCTTGATTCACTCAAAGACGCCGTGTTCAGCTTGCGAGAAAGCGGCACGACGATCGTGTTTTCCACGCACGACATGGAGATGGCCGAAAAAATGTGCGACACGATCTTTATGATCTTCAAGGGGAAAAAAGTTTTGGATGGTACATTGAATTCGATTCAGGAAGAGTACCAGGCCAACCAGATTCGCGTTCGCATTGAGCACTTTCCGGCTGACGGCGGCCCCAATCATTTGGGAGAAACCGCAGTTCCACAGCACGATGCCATTTCTGATGTGAGCTTTGACGGTCGCTATCACAAGTTCATGCTTCACGATCAAAATCGCCTTCAGGAAGTTCACTGTATGCTTTCGCATCAGCGGACGGTTTCACATTTCGAAGTCGTAAAACCTTCGCTTCACGATATCTTCGTCGAGATCGCCGGACCTGCCGCAGAAGCGCAGCTTGCCGAGTCGACGGCTCAAACAACTTAGCCAATCGGCTTTCTATCATTCGGGGTAATGTCATGCACAGCACCTACTTGATTGGCCCCGAACTTATGTCACCATTTAGTTACATGTGAGACGTGAGAAATGGCCTTTAATAGGTTAGCTTGAGTTATTCATTCCCTTGGCGAGGTAGACATGACAACAAAATCATCATCGTGTCACAACTACGAAATGGAAATCGCGATCTCATCGACGCGAGAACGCGTTTGGAAGGCGATCATTGAGGAGACGAACTCATGGTGGCTTCCGGATTTTCACGTCGTCGGACCTGAGTCCATCGTGACGTTTGACCCCGCTGTTGGAGGGCGAGGTTTGATCGAAACGACTACCAACGGGGACTGGCTTTTGTGGTACAGCGTGCAAATGTATTTGCCAAGCGATTTTAAAGTTTACTTGATCGGCCACGTCGCTCCCGAATGGGGCGGACCAACGACTAGCAGCTTGAAACTTGCCCTGGTCGAATCTGAAAACGGCTGCACACTCCAAGTCGCCGACGCCCGACACGGAAACGTCGATGAAAAACAAGTTCAGTCCTACGCGGACGGTTGGAAGCAACTATTCACGGACGGCCTCAAGGCATTCGTTGAAAAATAGTTGCCAGCGATGGCGACAAATATATTCGGCCGGCCCACGTTTATCACGATTTTCTGCGAATCAATTTTTTTTTCAAAGTGTTTCATTGTTGGCGGAATTTTGGCGACCCATTTCGCGACATGTGGCGTAGAGCATCGCTATAATGAGCGAGTATTGGAGCTATTTTTAATAAAGTTGCATTAAGCCCATGATTCCATTGTGATTTCTTGAGACAGCAACGACTTTTAAAATCTGGCTCACACGTGAAAGACTTGCCGCTCTTTCGCGTGATAACTCTAGACGGTCGGCGAATCAGTGCTGCACTGTGGACTCACAACTTGAATAACGACCTCACCAAACTTGGACGATTGGAAAAGCAAATGAGCAAATTTTCTAGCAACTTCTTAATCGCAAAATTGCCATCCCGTCTTTCGTTTTGCCTTTTTGGCGCGATGGCACTGGGCACGATCACCGCCCCAACTTTCGCCCAATCAAAGCTGACCGCCAAAGCCCAAAAAGGCGATCTAAAAATTGACGTCGAAGTCACAGGCGAGTTCGTTGCCGACGACAAAGACGAAATACGGATGGAGCCGAGTAAGTACAAAGGCGACTTGATCATCACCAAGATTCTCGCGGAAGGAACGTCGGTCAAAAAAGACGAAGTCCTGATGGAATTTGAGCCCGACAAATTGGACGATGCTCTCAAAGAAGCCAAAGACGAGGTCACCGACGAACAGGTCGCTGTCAACAAAGCCATCGCCGAGCTTGAGTCTGCCAAAATTGATGCCGAGTCAAAACAGTCGCAAATCAAAAAGGAACTTTCCTTTTTGGAAAAAGAAGTCGCCGCAGCCATCGAAAAACAGGCGATGGAGCTTGCGAAAAAAGCCAAAGAAATCGCCGACTCTGAATCTAGCCTTGCCGATTCGCGGGTCGACCATCAGCAACTCGTCGAATTGTACGAAGAACGCGAACTTCATACAAAAACCGAAAACATGTTGATCGAACGATCCCAAAAAAAATTGAAGGACTCCGAGAAAAACATCGAGGAAAAACGGAAGGAATTCGCTTACTTCAAAAAATTCGAGCTCCTCAAAACGCAAGAAGAAAAACAACTTGAGGTCGAAAAGAAGAGAGCCGAAATCAAGAAAGAGAAAATTACACTCGAAGCCGCCGTCGCTGAAAAACAAGCCGTGGTCGACAAGGCCCAGCGAAAGCTTGACACGGCAACCAAAAAAGTTGAGGGGCTTGAAAAAGACAAAAACGAACTACAAGTCGTCGCTCCGCGCGATGGGATTTTGTTCTACGGAGCACTCGGCGGAAACAACTCGCCATTCAGTTTCAGCATAGGTGGAAACAACGATGAAATGGAAGTCGGCGGCCGCGTGAAAACGCATACGATTCTGCTGACCGTCGCCACGATGGATAACTTGAGTGTCAAAATGCAAGTCAAAGAAAACGACGTGCAGCACATGAAAAAAGACTTGCCCATTACGGTTCGCCCAGACGCTTTTCCGGCTTTGCAACTTGAAGGGAAACTTACCAAAGTCGACCAGATCGCCAGCCGCACTGATGTGTTTTCTAACGCCCGACGATTCACCGTTCGCGGCAAATGTACCGACACTGCCAAGCAGCTGAAAACCGGGATGAACTGCCGAGTCATCGTTCACGCAGACATGATTCCCGATGCGATTCAGGTGCCGATCGTGGCTGTGGCAGAAGAAGGCGGCAAGTACTTTTGCAATGTAAAAACATCGACTGGACATGAAAAACGCGAAGTCAAAATTGGGTTGTCCAATGCCCAGAACGTTCAGATCACAGAAGGTTTGCGAACCGGAGAAATCGTTTTCTTGAGCGACCCATCCGATTCATAACGGACTTGATCCATCGTTTGATTTGGCCGATCGCCAGTCGCTGACCTTTACATTCTGAGTTTTACTTCCACGAGCCGATTATGTCCGCACTGATTCAACTCGAAAACGCTTGCAAGACGTACAAGATGCGCGGCGGCGATGTTCACGCACTCAAAAACATTTCGCTCGAAATTAACTCGGGCGAATTCGTCTCGATTGTGGGGACGTCGGGCTGCGGCAAATCGACGTTGCTTTATGTGTTAGGCGCTTTGATTGAAACGACCGGCGGCGAGTATTCGTTTGACGGCAAAGCGGTCAACAAAATGTCCGATATCAACCGAGCCGTTTTGCGTGGTACTGATATCGGATTTGTTTTTCAGTCCTTCCACTTGGTTCCGCAACTGAGTGTGGTGAAAAACGTAATGCTTGCGTCACGATATTGCACGCCAACCAATGGCCGCTCGATGACCAAACGGCAATTGAAAAAACGTGCGCTCGACTTAATCGACCAAGTCGGATTGAGCGACCGCAAACGACACCGGCCGATTGAGCTTTCCAATGGCCAGATGCAGCGTGTCGCGATTGCCCGCAGCTTGCTCGTCAAACCACGCGTGCTATTGGCCGACGAGCCAACAGGAAACCTTGACATCAAAACTCGAGATGAGATCTTTGAAACGATGAAGCAAATTAACGCTGACGGAACGACGATCATTATGGTTACACATGATCCAGAGCTTGCCCAACGCACCCCCAGACAAATCCGACTTTCTGATGGCGAGGTGGTTCAATGAATTTTTTCTCATTGATGTTTGAAGCCATCGGCAATTTGATGCTTCACAAAACTCGCTCACTCTTGGCAGCACTTGGGATTATCTTTGGTGTGGCGTCGGTGATCTGCATGCTGTCGATTAGCGAGGTCGCCCGTCAGGACGTTGTCAAACGAATCCAAAGAATGGGCGTTAACAATCTGATCCTCGATACGATCGAACCGGAAGAAGTTCGCGCCAACCAGCGCGCCCGAATGAATAGCAACAGCAATGAAGAAACCAAAGCGTTCAAGTACGGCATCACGCGACAAGATCTGAAAACGCTTGCCAAAAACGTAGACGCGATCGAGACGATTGTTCCCATTGCAACCAAAGGCGTTGACGTTTCGAGCAATCTTAAAACAGCAAACTCAAATGTGCTTGGCACGACGCCCGAATACTGTTCCGTCATGAGCCATGCCGTTCGCGATGGTCGGTTTATCACGAAAGTCGACGAAAAAAATCTGGCCATGATTTGCGTTCTGGGCCATAAAACCGCACGAGACATTTTCCCGTTGGTTAACCCGATCAATCAAGTCGTAAAACTCGACGGCCAGTACTTTACTGTGGTCGGTGTGATGGAACAAAAAGGTGAAACGGGGACCGCAGGCAAGACTTCTGATCCAGACAAATCGGTTTTCATCCCCTACGAAACAGCGTTTACTCGATTTGGGTTGGGCGCGGGTCCGTCAATCTTCTTAGCTGGTGAAAACGTTGAGGTTAATCGTGCCGTGCTTCGTCTTAAAGACACAGAAATGCTCAAGCCCGTCTCGCAGATCGCTTCGAACATGCTTGACCGCCTACACCGTTCAGATGACTTCAGCGTTACGGTGCCCCACTCGCTGCTAAACGAACAAAAGAAATCGGAAAAAATCTTCCGCTGGGTCATGGGCTCGCTTGCCGCAATTTCTTTGCTTGTCGGTGGGATCGGAATCATGAACATTATGCTGGCCAATACAACCGAGCGAAAATCAGAGATCGGACTCCGCCGAGCACTTGGGGCAAAACGCAGTGACATCGTTTCACTGTTTGTTAGCGAGAGTTTGCTACTCTGCATTTTAGGCGGTGCGATCGGTGTGGCCGTTGGGTTTGGGCTCGCACAATTGATCGGCTCACTCGCCGAGTGGACCGTGATTTATCACACTTGGTCCATCCCACTTGGCATTGTCGTTTCCGCAATCGTGGGTTTGATATTCGGAACGATACCCGCTCTGCGAGCCGCTCAGCAAGACCCCGTGTTGGCACTTCGCTCCGAGTAGCGGTTAACAAAATTCAGCGCGAAAACAACAAACGTTAAAGAAAAATCAAAAACGAACAGTCTCAACTGAAGACGCCATCATGAATTCAACTTGCAAAATCTCAATCGCCTCCAGCGTTCTCACTGCGTTGGTCGTTGGCGTTCTCGCAGTTTCTGTTACTGCTCAGGAAACCGCCACCGCGACAAAAGGCAAACTTGAAATCCAAACCAACCTCCCTGGAATTTTCGTCGCCGATGACAAAGACGAAATCAAAATGGAGCCGCGAAAGTACAAGGGCGATCTGGTCGTAACCAAAGTCGTTAACGAAGGTGTGTACGTTAAAAAAGGCGATGTGTTAATCGAATTTGATACCGACACCGTTGAACAGTCACTTGAGACAGCCCGAAACGAAGCCACCGATGCCGATGTTGAATTGCAAAAAGTCCAAGCGGAATTCCAATCGGCTCAGATCGACATGGAGTCAAAAAAAGCCCAGCGACAAGTCGAATTGAAGCACTTGAAGCGCGAAGTCGAAGCCCAAATCGCGAAACAGGTTACCGACATGGAAAAAAAAGAACGTGCGATCACCGACACCGAGTATCGTCTCGGTGAACAACTGGCGGACTTTGAAACGTTGAAGCAAATGTATGACGAGCGCGAAATTCAAACGCCAATTTCCGCTGACATTTTGTTTGATCGCGAAAAGAAATCCATTTCGCAAACGGAGAAACGAATTGATGTGCTCAAGAAAGAATTGGCTTACTTTAACAAGTTTGATAAATCCAAAACGCAGCTTCAAAAAGAGCTGGATGTTGAAAAGAAATTGGCTGTGATCAAGAAAGAAGAAATCACTCTTCGTGCCGGGTTGGAAGAAAAAAAAGCCGCGGTCGATAAAGCCCAACGGAAGATGGACCGGGCCAATGAAAAAATTGCTGATCTCGAAAAAGACAAAGCCCAGTTACAGGTCACTTCCCCGCGTGATGGTGTGTTGTTCTATGGCTCAACTGGACAAGAAATGCCAGCCGGAGTCATCATCATGGGCGACAACAGTCGACGCGACGTTCGCAAGGAATTACGAATCGGCGGAAGGGTCACAACGCATAAGATTTTAATGACTGTGGCGAAAATGGATCAGCTTTCGATCAAGATGAGCGTTTCAGAAAACGACATTCAACATCTCGCCAAAGATCTGCCCATCACGGTGTACCCGGACGCGTTCCCTTCCGAAAAATTTGCCGGCAAACTCACGGAGGTCGATCAGGTTGGCACAAAAAATCGCTATACCGTTTCACGTCAATCACGCTTCAACGTCATGGGAAAATGTACTGACATTGCTCCGCAGCTGCGTTCAGGAATGAACTGTCGTGTGTGCATTCACTTTCAACCGGAAGAAGAAACGGTACTCGTTCCCGTTTCGTGCGTGTTCGCCAGTGATGATAAATTCGTTTGCTTTGTAAAAAATGGAAGCGAAATAGAAGAGCGAGAAATCCAAGTCGGGTTTTCAAACCCAACTCACGTTGCGGTTGTCAAAGGTTTGGAGGACGGCGAAAATGTGCTTCTATCTCGACCTAAAAGCGAACCTCGACCTAAAAGCGAATCTAAA
>CAYZGP010000060.1:0-2727 GCA_964478065.1 uncultured Pirellulaceae bacterium | reverse complement strand
ACCTAAAAGCGAATCTAAATCTAAAAACGAATAAATCTACGGCGGCTTTGTGTTGCCAATATTGTCTTTGATGGAATCCGACAGTGCCTACTCTTAGTTTGGAAGATACGATGCGAAACCAAATTCTGACGCTCGTTTTCAGCTTGTCCCTGGCGATCACTTTTACGACAACTACTTTTGCAGTTCAGGATTCCCCGACAAAGGAAACGGCGAATCAAGATACTGAAAAACAGGATACTCAAAAGCAAGAACCGGCAAAACCGAAGGACCCAACGGCTCCTCAAAAATCGCAAAACGAATCAAAAGACAAGCACAATCTTCGCCCGCCTTTTTCAACTGAAGAGTTGCTTGAGAAATCTGAAGTTTCGATTCAAAACGGGTTGGACTTCCTGGTCAAATCGCAGAACAAAGACGGCTCTTGGGGTTCGCATGATCCAAAACTTGCGTCTTGGGCAAACCTCGCTTTTTCTGTACGCAAACGCGGTTCCCATGATGCAGTGAGAACGGCCTGTACAGCGATTTGTGCACACGCGTTATTGGATCAGGAAAACCGAACGGCCGGTCAACAGACGGCACTTGAAAATGCGATCGCCGAATTGACAAAGGTTCGAAAATTTGCCTACGAACCGGGCACCAGTTTTAACACTTGGGGCTACGGTTACAAACTTGCTTTTCTGCTGGAATTAAATGCCACCAAAGAAGGCGAAAATCTCAAAGAAGAAATCAAAAAGGCAGCCCAGTCCTGCGTCGAAGGTTTGAAAGTCTACCAGCAACACACTGGCGGCTGGAGCTATTACGCTGGCCCATCCGGCAACGCTGACAACATGTCCTTCAACACGAGCTTGTTTGCTTTGTCGTTGGACCGGGCAAAAAAGATTGGCTGTGAAGTTCCCAAAGGCATGGTGCTTGATGCAACTCGCGCAGTCGAACGAATGCGTGCTCCCAACGGAAATTTCGCCTACGACTCTCGCTTCGAAACTCACAAAAATGGTTCGCCTTTAAAGCAAGGACTTGGCGGTGGCTCTCGCACGATGGCGGCAACTCATGCGATGTTCGAGCTTGGCAATTATTCCAAGCGGGATTTAAAAATTGGGTTGCAGGTTTTTTACGACGGTGAAAACTACCTGGAGAGCGGACGAAAACTGCTTCAGCCTCACACCGCTCCCCATCAGATCTCCGGATACTTTTTCTTCTTTGGTTACAACTACGCGACAGCCGGAGCTGAAGCACTAGGTGACGAGGTAAGTCAAGCGAAGTGGGATCGGTTTGGCTGGACGATGCTCAGGACACAGGAAAAAGACGGTAAGTGGTGGGACACAGCCTGGGGCGACTATGGCGAAAAGTGGGGGACCGGTTTCGCAGTTCAAACTTTGCAGCGTTACATCCGCGAAACCAAACGACGCAACCCCAATGCGGACACAGAGATGCTTGAAAAAGCCGAATCAGCCATCGAGAAAAGCGCTGGTGGATCTGGCAAAACAGAGCAGGCTAAAGAGACTTCAAAAGAAAAATCAGACAAATGATCAAGCCGAAACAGTTTGAACAAATTCGATTTGTATTGCCAACTCAGGTGAAAATAATGAAGCCGAACCAACGCACAACCACTGGCCCGACAGTAAAACCCTTACTAGTAATTTGTGTTGGACTGATGTTCGCTTTGTTGACATTTACGGGTTGCAAGAAAGACCAACGGATGCAGCGGCATGGCCCGCCGCAGAAAGAAAACTACATTGACTCCGACATAACTGAATTTCACAACCTTGGTTGGCTGGGTGTGCAGACCCACCCACTGACGAAATCAATTAGATTTAAAGATCCAGACGACTCGGATTCCACGATCAGCCCTGGCGGATTGGTAATCACAAACTTGTTTGCTGATTCGCCCGCAGCTGATTCACAGTTGAACATCGGCGACGTGATTGTTGGAATCGATGGTAAATGGCTTCCGATCAAAGACGACCCAACGCTCGACTTTATCCGGCTATTAGAATCGAGCGTGGCGGCCATGAAAGAAACGACAGAGTTGTCGGTCTACGATGGTAGGCAGAAGTTCGTTACGATCAAAAACAATACAGTTTCACTTGAGCCAACCATCGACAATCAAGTCCCGCGATACCAAATCGCACATGGTCGTGGACTCGAGCATCTGGCTAAGCAACAAAATGAAGATGGCTCGTTCGGGCAAGCAAGTGAATCATCTGAGCAAAATCTAAAACAGGATTTTGAGGCCGACGCTGATTTTGATCAAACATTACAAACGACTTGCCTTGCGGGCATGAGCTTACTTACTGCTCGTGATGATCAGTATCAGCCAAACGTGGATAAGTGTTTGGAATTTGTCGCCCAACAGATCGATGCAAAAATCGCGTTGGCTGAGAAAGCGGCCCCGAAAGAAGATGCCAAGAAAAAACCAGCCACGCCCGGCGTCGTCGTGATGAAGATGCCAAAGTTTGAGTTGGAGCCTTTGACCGCTGCTTACGTCGCACAATTTTTGGCGGAATCAGATGTGCAAATGATGGATGGAAAATGGATGCCACGTCTAACAGGCACGATCAGTTCTCTTTCCCAATCACAACATGAGAGTGGCGCATGGAATATGGAAGAGAAAACTGATGGCATGCCACGGAATGTGGCTCACACAACCCATACGACGAATCAAGTTTTACTGGCGATTGGGATGCTTGAACGCAAAGGCGTGATGGGCAATCCCGACACAATCAAGAAAGC
>CAYZGP010000059.1:0-37698 GCA_964478065.1 uncultured Pirellulaceae bacterium | reverse complement strand
GACAATCCGCAAGGTTATTCCAAGGCCGCTCCTTGCTCGGCTCGAATGTTTTCCAAGCCAAAACCGGATCCAAGTCTCGAATCGCAAGTTCTTTTGACTTTGAAGTGGTCATCAAGTCACCTTATTTCTTTGCCGGACTTTTAACGTTATCGAATCGAAGTGAAAGATCGACTTTCATTTCATCGGGGCGAATTTGATAATCGAGCTTCAAGTCCTTCATTAAATCTCCAGCGCGTAAAAGGATGTCGATTTGTGATTCGGCTTCCTTACGCTCGTTGCCTTCTTCCAACATGTTTTGAGCAATGAGCGACTCGCGATTGGCGGTCAAGATTCGATGCAGCATATCGCCATCGAGTTTGACTTGTGTGTTGGTTTTGTCGAGCGTTTTTTCTTCTCCGTTTGCAACCAGTTCTGCCAATTCAACGGCCAATTCTCTGCGGCTGGCAATGATCAAGTGGGACCCCTGGAAGGCAACGGTGGGAGAAAAATTAAAAAGCAGCAGGCCCTCCTCGGTGCCGTCTTCGTAAAAGTATTCCGCCGCCACGATTTTCCCGTCGTCAATCTTTTCTGTTTCAACTTCCAATTGTGGCTGGCCATTCATTCCCAGGTTGATGTTGGCAAAACCAATCACGCTTTGGAAAGCGATCCGCAGTTTTCTCTTTAGTTGCTCCGAGTCTTTGATTTTTCCAACCAATGCAAACGCGGGAAGTTTTAAGTCGGGAATGTACTCTTTGTTGAAAGTGTTTTCGGTGACGAGGATCTGGACGCCAGGCTCAAGTGCTCCCAAAACGTCTTTTCCAAAATCCATGCCAGAGAAAATCGTTGAAAGTTGACTGTCGGCTTGGGCCAGTTGGGCGATCACGTTTTCAGCATAAAGTTCTTCTTTGGAAAGCCACCACAAACCCACGTCACGATACGAAGTCAAATTCGCGATCATGTTTTTTGGTTGAAGTGCCTTTGGAGCGAATCCACCCAGCTCTTTGCCGAAAAAGAATTCGCGGGCTTCGTGTGCCCAGTCCGCGTCGAACGGAACGGACATGGAAAAATCCAGGTGCTCGTTGAGTGAGAGTTGGCCCATTGCGTGGGGAGCGTTTTTAAGTGCATCCAGTACGCCTCCAAAAATCAACTCGACGCCTGGGTTGTCTGTTTGGCCGAGGAAAATTTCATTCTTGTCATCGGATTTGCGAATCGTCTCAAGATCGACCGCAGCCCAAACATCGGATTTTGAATTCTGAGCCGCACGTTGGGCGACGGCTTTCTTGAACCAGTCCTGTTTTGACAAAGGCGAGTCTTGTCCATCGTGAAGGTTGTCAACGAATGTCTTTGCGAGATCATTTTTATTGGTGAGGACAAACCATGATTTGTATCTTGCGATCAATCCGCCTTTGAACTCGGCGGCCACGGCGTCACGATAGTCACGCTTTTTGAATGGAGGATCGTTACCGTTTTTACTGGCCGTTGCAGCGAGCAATTTTAGAACTTTGCCGGCGACTGTTTTGAGCCGGGCTTCATCTTTTGATTGAAATGCAAGGAGCACGCCATCGGTCTCGGTGTCGACTCCAATCCAAATTCCATTGGCTGTGTTTGTCTTGAGTGCTTCGATTACGCTTTCATCGATTTGAGATTCCAGCAATCCACGGCCAATCATTGCCATTGCAAATTGTGGTGAACGCATAAGCTGCTGGACTTCTTTCATTTCCAGCACGTAATTGAGAACGGGGTGGGATTCGATCGTCGAGATTAGCTCAGCCGGTTTCTCAACGTGCACATAGATGGCAGTCGTTTTTGGAAAATAGTCCGCTGCCGAATCGGTTTGGCCAATGGCCAATTGAGTGGTCGGAATGAAGCCAGCGAGGAGTGCCACTAGTGCGGCGAACTTGGGGGCGAATCGTTTTTGACAGTCGCGATGCTGAGCATGTTTTTTGAAGTGATCATTCACCGTCAATCTCCAGACTAGAAGTGCTTCTCCGTTTACCGTGTATCAATACTCGGAGAGTTTGGAATCAGTTTTAGTTTATCAACGATATTTTGCAGAGGTTGGCAGTTTCTTTTTGCGCATGAAAAAGCCGGATTCGCGAGAACCAGCACCTTACATTTGTGGTAAGAAACCCGGGGATTCGCAATCCGGCAATTTTTCTTGATTTAGATTCGCTTAGAAATCTTTGCTTGGATTGGTGCCAGGCGTGATCGGAACACGAGGTTCTTTGGCAAGCGAAAATGCCAATTTCTCGTACCACTGATCGTTCTGGTGGACCAGGCTTTTGATCTTCTTCCAGATTTCAACCGGCGGGCCAAATCCGCTCCAGTCGACTTTCAAAACGCGGACGCCACGCCGACGCATTTCGCCAAGCAGCTTTTGATAGTTGTCGTAAAGCTCTTTAAGGTAGTCCAGCGGAACGCCTTCTTCTTGTGAGCGACCACGGCTGTGCATACGGTCGTAGCATTCTTCTGGCGACACGTCGAGGTAAACGAAAATATCTGGTGGCATTACGTCTCGACTCATGTTGCGATAGACATCGACGTACAGCTGGTATTCTTCGGGAGTCATGAAGCCACGTTCCATCGCGGTCGTTGCAAACACAGTGTCGCCGTAGATCGGTCGGTCTTGAACGACAACGATGCCTTGGTCGCCCCAAGCCATTTCGACGGCCAAACGATGTTGCTCATAGCGTTGGCAAAGCATGAACATCTGCATGGCGAAACCGCCGCCAGTGTTATTGCCCGATTGAAGGTCCTCGTAGTAACGCTCAAGAAAGTGATTGAACTTCGGATGGTGCGTTGGTTCTTCCATGACGCGAGTCGGATATCCGGCAGCCATCGCAGCTGAAGCAATCGCGTGACAAGCGTTAGTTTTTCCCGCTCCAATGTTGGCATCAATCGCAATAAAAAGTCCCTTGCGTTGTTTGTCTTCCTCGAATGGCACGATAAATTCCTTTTTTGATACAAGTTTTATTGCGATGCGGCCATTGGTGACAAATGGGGCGCGGAGAGAGAGTTTGGTGAGCTCTTGAGCAACAACTTAACGACCACTACACTCACTTGCAAGCACGTCGTTTTACCGTTAGATCTTGCCCGAAACGCAATGTTTATTCCAGTTGAAAATCTTTCCGTTAAGTACTTGTAATTGCCATTCAAATGCGTTTTTGGCTTGGCGGATTGTTTGCGGTGACTCTTTTCAAGCGTGGCACAATTCGCGCGGATTAAACACAAATGCCATGTTCACTTTTTCGGTCTCGTGAAATTCAAAACGTCTTAAAATGGCATCATGAAAACCGTTCAGAAAACTCTCGACATTTCATTTCATTCTTCGCCTCGTATTGGTAGATCGGATAACGCAATGGAACAAATTCACACGAGTGATTCGGATACGAATGTTGCATTGGCAAATGAGTATGAGTCGCAAACTGATTTTCGCGAGGCGTTCAAGAAATGGTTTGGCCAAACGACGGCGAGTGCGAAAAATTCAAACGAGCCGATGAAGCTTAACCGCATCCTGACACCAATCGGGACGATGCTTGTCGCAGCCGACAGTAATTTTGTTTCACTGTTGGAGTTTGCCGACCGCGGGATGTTGGAGACTCAGTTGGAGCGAGTGCAAAAGTATTTTCAAACCGTGTTCGCGCCGGGAACCAATCCGTTGATCAGGCAATTGGAGTCGGAGCTAAAAAAGTACTTTGCGGGCAAGCTAAAAACTTTCACCGTTCCGTTGAAGGCGCCGGGCACCGAGTTTCAATCTGTCGTTTGGAAGCAACTGACGAAGATCCCGTACGGGCAAACACGAAGCTATGATCAACTGGCAAAGAAAATTGGCAAACCCAAAGCCCATCGCGCTGTCGGTACCGCCAATGGAAACAACCGAATGTCGATCGTGATTCCTTGCCATCGCGTGATTCGAAGTAACGGATCAATCAGCGGGTACGGCGGCGGCGTTTGGCGAAAGCAATGGTTGTTGGACCACGAAGCGAAACATAACACTTAGTTTTTCTCGGAATTACTTTCGCTTTTTCTTGGTTGTTTTAGACGTGCGTTCCAGACCCGAGCGCAACTTCTGTAACGCGGTTCACTGGTTTGCGCATTGGAGCGGTATTGACGCTTTGTCTCTAAAAAAGACTCACCAAATCCCGCTAGCAGTTGCAGATTTTTCAAACCTTCGTCGGTGGTGATTCGTATCGCCCTTGTTGATATACTCCGCGCCGCAATGGCCTGCCGATATACAAGCGATGCTCTCAACCAGAACGTTAAATGATGAATCAGATTCCTAACGACCAAGGTAAATTCAATTTAAACACAAAACAAATGTGGAAAACGATGCCGATGGAGAATCGGGTCGAAGAAGATGAGTCAGGGGCGAAATTGCCGAGCACGCGAGCTTTCGTAAATGTGATTCGAAGCCGCGCTGATTTGGGTGTGCATGTTTTGATCGATGGGCCGACGATGCTTGGACGCGACCCAAGCTGCACAATTCCGCTTCATGATTTTGGCGTTTCCAAGCAACATGCGATCATTCGGCCTGCCGGTGACGGGGGTTATGTGCTTCAGGATTTGCAGTCAACCAACGGAACTCGCGTTAACGGCACTCCAGTTTCAGGCATTCGTTTTTTGGAAGATGGCGAAAAAATATTCATCGGCGAAACCGTGCTTCGGTTTGCGCTTGCTGACGAGATGGACGTCGACTTTCATAGCGAGGTCGCGACCCTTGTTAGCACTGACCCGCTTACAGGGCTGCCGTCAAAACGCCGATTCGATCAGGCGTTTGAGTTTGCGCTCGAGTCGGCAAGTCTCGGTGCCAGTCCGCTTGGGTTGTTGATGATGGACATGGACGGCGTAAAACAAATCAACGATACGCATGGTCATCTGTTTGGTGCGCATGTGATTGGCGAAACAGGAAAGCTCATTGCAAAAGTAATTGGTGCAAAAGGCGAAGCATGTCGATTTGGTGGCGACGAATTCAGTGCGTTTTTGCCTGGCCACGATGCTGCTGCTGCGATTGCGATTAGCGAGACAATACGAAAGTCGGTTGAGACAGCCGGTTTCGAGAAAGACGGTATTCCGCTTCGGCCGACCATTAGCATTGGCGTTGCCTGTTATCCGGAAGCTGGAACTGACTCACTGGTTCTTGTCGACAAAGCAGACAAGGCGCTGTACCGCGCAAAAGAACAAGGCAAAAATCGGGTTGCGACTTAAGGTTACTGCTCGAATTCAAGCAGATCACTGCCTGTGTTCATTTGTCCGTTCGTATTAAAAACGCGGATTTCGTGTGGCGTGTCTGGAACCCATAAAACAAATTCGCGCTCATTCGTTTTCAGCATGACTTGATCCAAAGCGATTGCCATTGGTGACTCATTCTTTTTGAAGGCGCCGATAAGAACTGGCCACTCGTTGCCAAGCCACTTTCCAGTGATTCGTTTACGCTGCAACGGAAAGCAATGTTCTCGCGTGGCGGGACCGCCAACAGAAGGCGAGTGAACGACAATCGCGTCAACGGCCCCATCCGGAAAATTCAACTGGCCATTTTCTATTCCCGTTGGCGGAGGGGTCAGCATCTTTATTTCACCGCTTGCTTCAATCAATTTTGAAAGCTGATTCGATTCGGTTTCTTCTGGCGAATGCCAGGTTTGATAAATGCAGTACGGTTCGACACCAGTCATTTCCCAGAGATGCCCCGCCATCATCACATACCCGTATTCATCTGGCGTTTTAAGAACGTGCCCGTAACCAGCGTGAATAAGAAATTTGCGATCGGGGTTGGCAGCCACTAGGTCGGCGATATTTTGTGCTTGGTTGATTTCTCGGCGTTGGAAGTCAGTGACAAGCGAATCGTAAGCGTGAAATCGAAATCCCAAATTACTTGCCGTGCGGAGCAGGTTTCCAAAACTTGGATCAGCCGAGTAGTAGCCGGTTGTGTTTGTCGGGTAACCTCGCAATTGTAAGGCTCGCGTCATTGGTGCGAGTGTTTCTGCAGCGTAGTCGCGAAACCCCGCGCGGTGAAAGATCGGCAAAGCTTGCTCAATCCACTGACGGTGTTTGGGAGCATTGTGGGCTTCCATGACGATAACCAATTGTTCACGGCGAGCAATATCCTCAATCGTTTCTCGCCATGGTAAAGGCTCAATTTCGTTTGCCGTAAAGGCAACGCTGCTGGTTGATGGATTCCCTCGTGAATCCGCAATCAATTCGGCTTCCAGTTCGCGCCCGCTGATGGAAAGCAAAACGCTCAACTCCTGCCGTGCATAGCGTTCCTGGTCGTCTGGTTGTTCGTGCATCGCGATCGCACGGAGGATCGCCGATGACGAAAGTCCGATTTCTGCACGTTGAACGATCGCACCAAGTGCAACGACGATGCCGACAAACAAAGTGAGTACTAACCAACGCCACTTATATAGAATCCACTTCTGATTAAACGCGAACCAAGTACAGGCGGAGACAGCCAGAGTCGTGCCTGCGACAACGATGTAGAATGTAGCCGAGATTTGCGCGATCATGCCGCCGAAAAAAGCGTCAGGAGCCCAATACCAACGGCAGGCGAAAACCAGAGCCAATACTGCAGCGGTGATTGAAAAAATTCTCAGTAGTCCCAGCTTGGATTGGAACCAACTGGATGAACTGAGCAACATCATCGCCAGCGGGAGGCCGACTGTAAAAACCGCAGCCCGCTTCGAGCCGTGAAACACAAACGTCAAAAGCATCGCACCTAGCAGGACTGCGAAATGCCCAATCGGAATGCGGCTAGGTTTAGTGTCGTCGTTGGTCATGTTTCCATTTATTTCGAGAGTCACTTTTTTGCCGCAACAGATTTTAAACCATACAAATCAACGACAAATAAATTTCGAGTTAGTTCACACAGAAACACTGGATTGGTTGTGTGGATTTCATGACCGTTGTGGCTGCTTATTCTCCGTTTGCACATTCCTCGTCGTTTCCTACGTTCTTGCTATAATCTGAGTCAGAGCAAAATCATCACGAGCCAATTTCAATGTGCGCCGTGAACGATGCTTCTTCACTAAACCTACTGATGCACAACAAACATTAATTCAAATGCCAAAGTTTTCTGATCGCGCCCATAGTCTTCCCGCTTCTCCTATTCGCAAGCTTGTTCCGTTCGCTGATGCCGCCAAAGACAGAGGCGTGAAGGTCTACCACCTAAATATTGGCCAGCCGGATATCCCGACGCCGCCAGAGTTTTTCGAAGCGATCACAAAAGCGGACTTGAAAGTGGTTGCTTACAGTCACTCGGCAGGCATCGAACCGTTGCGCGAACAAATCGCGAGTTACTACACTCGTTTGGGCTATCCGATCGAGATGGAAGAAGTCATTGTGACGACCGGTGCGTCAGAGGCGTTGCAGTTTGTTTTTACCGCCATCATGAATCCTGGCGATGAAGTCATCGTTCCCGAGCCGTTTTATGCCAACTACCTTTCGTTTTCGCTTGGCAACGATGGCGTTGTTGTGCCGGTAACCTCCGACGTCGAAGATGACTTTGCGTTGCCGGCCATCGAAGCGTTTGAGGAAAAGATCACTTCGAAAACGCGAGCCATTTTGATTTGTAATCCAGGTAACCCAACTGGCGTGCTTTATCCCAAAGAAGCCCTGGAAAAACTTCAGGCTCTGGCGAAGAAGCATGACTTGTTCTTGATCGCCGACGAAGTGTATCGCGAGTTTGCCTACGACAATAATCAGCATTACTCAACGCTCGGCTTGGAAGGGCTTGAGGAGAACGTGATTGTCGTGGATTCAATTTCCAAACGATTTTCAGCTTGCGGAGCGAGAATCGGCTGTGTCGTTTCGCGCAACAAAGAACTGATGCAACACGTGATGAAGATGGCGCAAGCTCGACTTTCGCCACCATCATATGGTCAACTTGGCGCGACGGCGGTTTATCAACTGCCTGCGAGTTATTACCAAGGCGTCAATCAAGAATATGCCAAACGCCGAGACATTCTTAAGTCCGCATTGGACGCAATTGATGGCGTTGTTTGTCCGAAAGTTAATGGTGCGTTTTATGCAATGGTTCGTTTGCCCGTTTCAGACAGCGAACATTTTTGCCAATGGATGTTGGAAGATTTTCAATATCTAGGCGCCACGGTAATGATGGCTCCAGGTGGTGGGTTTTATGCAACGCCAGGACTTGGAGCCGACGAAGTTCGTATCGCGTACGTTTTAAACTGCGAAGATTTAGGGGCCGCGATGAAGTGCTTGGAAGAAGGATTGAAAGCCTACAAGACCCGTGTTTGAAGTTCGGATGTTGCCGGTTATTCATGCCTTTGTGTTATTCAAGCCGGGTGTTGCAACACCGTTCTGGTCTGGTTGTTCCGGTGGAAAATTTGATTTCTTGGTGCGAGTGTTCACGTTCGGAATCGGTTCGCCAGTTAGTTGAATCTTATTGCGTTTTTTTTTGACCACTCGCTTGAAATCGGCAAGTCTTCGTGCCACTATAACACTGCAACTTAGAGGAGTTTTACTTCCACTGCTTCACCTCAAACGGGAATTGCCTTTATGCAATCGCCTCTGACGACTGAACAAATCAAACGGCTTGGTTTTTTCGCGCTAGTGTTCTCTCTATTTACGTTTGCTTTGAGCGACGCAAGTTTTGCGCTTGACGATAGCGAAGCAAAAGAATCTCAAGCGGTTGTTCTTGAAAATGCAACCATTCATAGCCAATCAACGGCAGGAACTTTTGTTGGCTCCGTCGTCGTTAAAGATGGCAAGATTACGGCGGTGGGTGCTAAAGTTGAAGCACCAAAAAATGCAAAGGTCATTGATTTGACCGGCTGCCATCTCACGCCTGGACTGATTGAGAGTCGAGGAAAGCTCTGGCTTACCACCGCGGCGCTTACTGAGACCAATACCAGGGGCGAATTGAACGTCAACGACGCGATTGATCCTTGGTCCGAAGATTGGCGCGAGCTTGCTTCGCAGGGAATTACTTCTGTTTATGTCCAGCAAAGTTCCACCGGTTCGATGGGCGGGTACGGTTCGGTGTTGCGAGTCGGTCCACACGGATCGGTTGACAAGATCATCTTGAAAAAAGAAGCCGCTGTTCAGGCTTCCATCGGCACGTCTGGTACAACATCAAAAGATCGCTACACACAAGTTCAGGCTTTGAAGAGGCTGCTTGAAGCGGCAAAGAAAAAAGACAAAAAAACTGACGCCAAGAAAACAGACGAGGATTCCAAAGACAAGAAAGACGAGAAAGCTGAGTCGGACAAAAAAGATGCCGACGAAAAGGATGGCGACAAGAAAGACAAGAAAGACGATAAGGACGCGGATAAAAAAGACGCTGACAAGAAAGAAGAAGACAAAGACGACGACAGTCTTTCTGCTTCAACGATTGTGTTGCGACGGGTTCTGGACAAAGAGATTCCGCTTTTTGTAGAAGTGCACCACTCCGACGCGCTTAAGCAAGTTTTAGAGTTGGCTAAGAAGCTGGAAATTCGCGTCGTGCTCGACGGGCTTAGTAAGATCAACGGGATGTCAGAAGAACTGGCCGAGTCAGGTTTCCCGTTTGTCACCGGTCCATTGTTTGAAATGGGCACAGCACCACGATATCGAACCGATGCAGATTTTAGTTGGCTTGAAAAAGTTTCTCAGTCTCAACAGCCATGGGCACTTGGAAGTTTCGCCACTAATGCACGTCAATCGAGATTGCTTCGTGTTCAAGCCGCCACTGCAATTCGCATGGGAGCACCTCACGCTTCGGTTCTGACTGCCGTTACATCGGGTGCTGCCCGAATCTTGGGGGTGGCTGGTGAAGTTGGCTCAATTAAAGTCGGAAACCAAGCTGATATCGCGGTTTTTATTGGGGATCCGTTAGATCCATGCACACCAGCACGATTGGTAATGAGTCACGGAGTTGTGATTTTTGAAAGCCAAGCCAAACCCACTACTGAGGAAAAAGTCAGACAGACTTTAAAACGGGCGTTCGCTGATACCAAACAGGCTAAAAAGAAAATGGCCGACAAAAAAGAAGCCAAGCCAGCAGTTTTGCCAGAGCGACTTCCAGAAAGTTACATTGTCAAATCGACTCGAATACTTCGCAAAGGAAAATTTGTCGAAGGCGCGTTGACGATCGAAGATGGCAAAATCAAAGCGTTTAAAAAAGGCGATGGTGCAGGGAAGTCTAAACTAGCCATGTTCGACCTTGGCGATGCCATTGTTACGCCCGGTTTGGTGATGGCCATCTCGTCGTTGAATCAAAGATCGACAATCGAAGACACAACGGAATCGGACGCTTCTCACTTGCGAGCCGTTGATGCGGTTGACCCAACAAACGAAGCGGCGGAAAAAGCGCTTGCTGGCGGTGTGATTCATGTTGGCGTGTCGCCTGGAACTTCAAACACTTCCGCTGGCGTAGTTGGTCACGTTCGATTGGGGGCGGCTGATTATGTTGCCAACTCTGCGATCGCAAGCCAGTTTGTGCTTAACGATTCGGCCAGACGCCGAGACCGTTTCCCGGCTTCGTTGAACGGCCAAGTTCAGTTGCTTAATAACTTGTTCGATGGAAAGCCTGTTCCTTCGATGGTTTATGTTACTGCTCAACTGGGCGAGTTGATCGCCAAAGAAAAACTTGCCAACGTAAAAGCAGTTGATGATGGCGACCGAATGGCTGTCTTGGCGGCGACTTCAAAACTTGAAATTCGCTCTGCGATCGCACTAGCTAAAAAACACAAATTCTCGGCCGCTCTTTATTCCAACGGACGGATGGGTGACTTTGCCGAGCAGATGGCGGAGCAGGAATTTGGCTTAGTCGTTCCGCCACTCCGCGGTACTGAGTACGACGCTTACCTCGAACAAATTTTGATGACAGAAAAAGCTGGCGCTCCAATCGCGTTTGCTGGTGAGTCTGTTGAGAATATTCGCACCACGGCTTCTTTATTAGTGAGTGCCGGATTGCCTCCCAAGTCAGCCTTGCTGGGTTTGACTGAAGGAGGAGGCTCAGTCGTCGGAATGAAGAAAATCGGATTGGTCAAAGGAGCCACAGCGGACTTTGTCGTTTGGAGTGACAACCCGCTGAATCTAGCCGCCCAACCACTGAACGTCATCGTCGATGGTCAAACCGTTTCCCCAAAGTAATCATATGAAACGATTCAATTTAATTTCAGCTTGCATTCTAGTGCTTGGTTTGCTGTGCCCGTCGATTGCGGATGCAGACAACGAAGCGGCAGAAGGCACGTTGTATAAAGCAGCCAAAGTCTACACGATGGCGGGCAAGCCCATTTCTCCCGGCCAGGTTCTGGTGGTAGATGGCAAAATCAAAGCCGTATCCAAATCGATTGATTTGGCGGGCGCTTCTCCTGAAGTTGTCGATCTCGGCGAAGATTCAGTATTGATGCCGGGCTTGGTTGATCCCTATTCGCAAACGGGATTAGGCGACGACGGCACCAATGAATCTACCGAAGAAATCACACCTGATTTTCGGACGGTTTATTCAGTCGACTGGGATAAATCAGCTCTCAAACGCCAGCTTGAACTGGGTACGACCACGATGTGTGTTTGCCCTGGAACTCAAAATGTATTTTCTGGCATCGCAGCGATCGTCAAAACGGCTGATCATGGCGATCCAATCTTGAACGATGACGGACCGTTGGTGGCTTCGCTTTGTGCGGATCCAGCATCGAACAACCGTTCTCGGACACGGCCGGATTCAATTTTTATTCGCCAGCCAACCAATCGCATGGGCGTTGTTTGGATTCTTCGCAAGACGTTCGACAAAGCCAAGCGTGGTGTTGAGCCAGAGAACCTTAAAACTGTCAAGGAAACACTTGATGGCAAACGGCCATTGATGATGTTCAGTCGCATGACGCATGATTTGACGACTGTTGCGACGCTTCAGGATGAATTTGGTTTCTCGCCAATCATTGTTGGCGGACATGAGGCTTACAAAATCAAAGACATGATGAAAGAGCGGAAGTATCCGGTCATCTTGCAAAAACTCGGGACGGGAGTCGTAACAGGCGCCGAAGGTTCTGATGTTTGCTGGAATCAGGCTGGTGTGCTTTCTGCTGCTGGAGTCACGTTCGCATTTTCAGGTAACGATTTGTTGGAGCAAGCTCGATTCGCTCACCGACATGGACTTGGAAAAGAGGAAGCACTTGCCGCCGTCACCACGACGCCGGCCAGTTTGCTTGGAATTGAGAAGAATGTTGGCTCAATCGAAGCCGGCAAAGACGCGGACTTGATCGCACTTAGTGGTGAGCCGCTTGAGATAACAACTTCGATTCGCTGGGTGTTGGTAAACGGCCATATGGTTGGCGGTGACAAAACTGCTGATCACAACAAAGAAAAAGACAAGGAATAATAACCGTGCTCAATAAGCTGACTTTAAGTATTTGTTGCTTTGCGATTTTGGTCGCCGGATCGAGTTTCGTCTCGGCTCAAAAACCGCTCGCAATCAAAGGTGCCAAGATCATCACGATGACCGGGGAGCCAATCGAAAACGGCACGATCATTTTTCGCGATGGGCGAATTGTGGATGTCGGTGCCGATCTCAAGGTTCCCGTCGAAGCCAAAGTCATCGACGCTACTGGCAAAATTGTAATGCCGGGAATTGTTGAGGCTCACAGCTCATCAGGCATGAGCCAAGCCAACGAGTCCAATCCATTGGTGCCTTATGTTTCGGTTCTCGATTCAATCGACCCAATGAATTCTTACTTCAAAGAAGCCCGTCGAAATGGCGTAACCTCCGTGGCGATCACACCTGGTAACTCCACGATGATTGGTGGCCAAGCCGCGGTTATCAAAACAAGCGGCGAGTTTTTGGACGAGATGATTCTCAAGCCAGATGCAGGCGTGAAAATTTCGCTACGACCGATTCGGGGTAGCCGAATGAGCCATTTGTCGAGACTTCGCAAGGCGTTGAAAGACGCGAAGAAAAAGCTCGATAAGAAGGATGGCAAGAAAGACGATAAGAAAAAGGACGACGATAAGAAGGTCGCTAAAAAAGATGGAAAGGCTGATTCCAAAAAGGAAACGGCCAAGAAAGACGATAAGAAATCAACTCCCGCCAGACCAGAGTCTGAGCTGGACAAGGCGATGTTCAAGCTTCTCGAAGGCGAACTTCCGGCGATTATCTACTGCGATAAAGCAATGGACGTTGGGCAAGCTTTGCGTTTAATCGAAGAGTTTAAATTGGAAGCAAAACTGGTACTTGGTCGCGAATGCCACAAGGCTGTAGAGCAGGTTGCCAAATCAGGATTGCCTGTCATTCTTGATTCGACTTTGGTTTTCTGGGAAGAGGATCCACGCACAAAAGAAGAAACCAAAATCATTCTCCCGCAGTTGTTTGGTGAGTACAACGTTAAGTTCGTTTGTCAGGTCCGAAGGTCAGCTGCGGCAACACTTGGTAATAATTATCTTTGGTATCAAGCCGCAACGTGTGTTAAATACGGCATGGAGGAGCAAGAAGCCCTTGAGTCTCTCACAACCTTGCCTTCGAAATTTCTTGGCGTTGATAAATTGGTCGGCTCGATTGAAAAAGGCAAAGACGGCGATGTTGTTATCCTTTCGGGTGACCCACTTAAAATTGACACTTGGGTTGAAAAGACTCTCGTCAATGGAGTAGTCGTTTACGATCGTGAAGAAGACAAGCAACTCATGCGATTGCTTGGTTTGATTGACGAAGATGGTAAGAAAGTCACGTTGAAAACCGAATCCGTTAAAGCCGACGCGAAGAAGGCGGATGAAAAGAAAGCAGAAAGAAGGCGAGCTGGCCGAACGGGACGTCGACGTGGCTCTCGTTCAAGACCAGAGGCTAACAAATCTGATGAGAAAAAAGCGGACGCTAAAAAAGATAAAGAAGACAAGTAGTACACCTCCCAGAAATACCACGAGGAATAGTTTGATCATGATAGGTGTGCGAGCAAAAATCAGTTTTGCCTTTTACGTAGCGATTGCAATTGCTGCGTACATGGGCAGTCCAACGATAGCGCAAATCCCGCAGTCCGATGTCTATTTTGCAAAACAGATTTGGACGGGCGTTGGCGAACCGATCGCAGACGCGGCAATGGTTGTCGTTGATGGAAAAATTATCGCAGTTGGCCCGCGTGGAAACGTGGAAGAACCGCCAACTGCCAGTCGCCATGAACTTGGTGGTCGGGTCATCATTCCAGGATTGGTGGCAGCCCAAACGAATCTTTCGGGCACCGGCGATGAAGAACGAACATTGACACCGGAAATTCGAGCGGTGGATGGTTTTGACTTTTTTGCGGACCGCAATCAACTGCTTAAATCAGGAATTACGACAGTTCAAATCGCGACCGGTTCAGCGCGGTTAATGTCTGGTGTGGGCGGTGTGGTTCAGTTGGCTGGCAATGACATTGGCGAGCGAATTTTGTCTGAACAGGAAAGCCTGCGGATTGTTCTCAGTTCCAGTTCACGCACACCACCACGAATTTACGAACCACCAGTTGGCCCAGTTTCAAACGACCGGCCGTTGAATGCGACCCGTCCACAGTTGGCGACCCTGACTGCGTCACTGGCTGGTCTACGACAGATTTTTAAACAGGCAAACGCAAGATCGAAATCGGATTCAGCGGACGCGCCAGACGAAGTGATCGATGTGGTCGCGGAATTGCTGGCTGCAAAAACACCGGTTCGAATCACCGCGACGACCACTCCAGAAATTCGTGGAGCCGTTAGTCTCGCCAAAGAATTTGACTTGGATATCATTCTCGTTGATTGCGTCGGGCTCAAGCCGTTTGCGAAATCGTTTAAAGATTGGAAGCCGTACGTGAAAGGCGTTGTGCTTTCTGGTTTCACGCCAGGACGAATCACCAATCCAACGCTTGCCCAAATCAAAAGCCAAAAAGAGCCATGGGAGTTCGCCCGCGAGTTAATCGACGCCGAAATTCCTGTCGCGATTCGTACACGAGTTGATGCTGATTTGCCGCGACTGATGTTTGTTGCCGGTCAGTTCATGCAAGACGATTTGACTGCCAGCGAATTGTTGGAGTCAATCACCAGCCGACCAGCTGCGTTGATGGGAGTCGATAGCGAAGTCGGAACACTCGCAAAAGGAAAGCGGGCTGATTTTGTCGTGCTCAATGACCAGCCTTTCAAGCTCCATTCAAGAGTCATGGCGACTTACGTTTCGGGCAAGGCCACGTTTGAGTCAAAGAAAGAAATCACAACCACCGTCGTCAAAGCCGGTCGCGTTTACATCGGCGAAGGAAAATACCTCGATAACGCGAGCGTTGTGATCAAAGGAAAAACAGTTCGCGGGATTGGTGCTGATGTATCATCTCCAGCGGAAGCAGCCGTAAAGTCATTTGACGATGCAGTGATTGTGCCGGGGTACATTGATCTTGGTTCTGGTTTAGGAATTGGTGGTCCACTGACAGGAGCCGTTTCGCTTCAGACAAAAATGGGTGGTCAGTTGTATGGGGATGATCCTGCAATTGAATACGCTCGAAGTCACGGAATCACGACGGCTTTGTTGGGCACCAGTTCAACGCCTTCACCGCTTGTGGCTTTCAAGCTGGGTTCTGACGCACGTGTGATTTCAGATCCGATTGCGATTCGGTTTAAACTAACCGGTAACACCGCGACCGGAATTGCGACCAACGAAAGACTGTTGAAGGCTGGCAAGGCTTACGCAGACTCTTGGACCAAATACGAAAAGGATTTGGCTGAGTATGAAGCGAAGGTAAAGGAGTCCGGCTCCAAGCCGAAAACTGAAGCAAAGCCGACGGCGAAAAAGCCTGAGGCAAAAAAAGAGGAAGCAAAAAAGACTGAGAAAAAACCTGCTGACAAAAAAGAAGCGGATAAAAAAGAAGCGGATAAAAAAGAAGCAGACAAGAAAGATCCAGAGAAAAAAGACTCCAAAAAGAAGAAAGTTGCTTCAGATCCTGTTACCGGTTCTTGGGAAGGCGAGATCGACAACGATCGACTCCCTCCTGCGGCAAAACCGGTAAAGCTCGAGCTCGTGCTCGAAGGTGAGAAGGTGACTGGTAGCATTAACCTGCTTCGGTCTGAGATGGAAATTGAATCTGGATCTTACGATTCTGAATCTCGAGCATTGAAACTTACTGTATCGCGTCGCGGAAATCCTACTGAGGTTTCTGGGACGATTGACGAAAGTGGAAAGCTCACGATGACCTTGAGTCTTGGGCGTGGATCCCTCGAATTTACGGCGACTCGAACCGTTGATAAGAGTAAGAAACCGGATCCTGAAAAGAAGGACAAGCCGAAGAAGGATAAACCAGAGGACAAAAAGGAAGAGAAGAAAGACAAACCAGCTGACAAAAAGGATGCTGAGAAAAAGTCTGAAGCGAAGGATGATAAATCTGACGAGAAGAAAAAAGCTGACGAAAAAGCGGCGGCTGACAAGGCTGCTGCTGCGAAAAAGACGGAACTCAAGGCACCAAGGAAGCCACGTTTGTCGGCAGCACTTGAGCCGTATCGAGCTTTGTTCGCTCGCAAGATTCCGGCTTTTGTCGAGTCTCGCGATTTGAACTCGATTAAGGCCACGGCTGAATTGTTTTCCAAGAAGTACAACGTCCGAACCACGATCGTTGGTGCCGATGATTTGGCTCGCGAGCCTGGATTACTGGCTGGATACGATGTTTCGGTTGTTGCCGGACCGGCTTTCTCAGTCACGATCGACAAAGAGCCGCCGACTAATCTCCCTCAGTTGCTTTCCAACGAGCGTCTGCCATTTGGCTTTCAATCGTTAGGAACAACTGGATCCGGGCGCTTGCCGGCTGTGATTCAATACTCTGTCAGTCAAGGGCTTTCTTCGACCGATGCGATCGACGCGTTAACGGGCAACCCTGCAAAAATGCTATCCGACAAACTTACATTTGGTAGCCTCGCCAGCGGCAAAGACGCGGACTTGGTTGTCTTAAGTGGTCCACCGTTTGAATTTTCTACTAAAGTCCTGGCTGTCATGATTGACGGTGTTTGGGTTTACGAACGTGAGGAACAGAAATGAACAGGAATCAAATGAAACACCTCGCGAAATATTCTTTGTGCTCAATGGTCGCCATGGCGTGCATGTTAATGCTGGCCGTCGCTCCAGCTAACGGGCAGGACAAGGACGAAAAGGCTAAGCCCAAAAAAGCGAAACCAAAACTCGCAATCCATGTTGGCAAGATTTTGACTTGTGCTGGCGATGCGATTGCCGACGGTACGATTTTGGTCAAAGACGGCAAAATCGAAGCGATTGGGCCGCGTAAAGAAATCGAAGTGCCCGATGGCTATACCGAGATTGATCATTCGGATCAGTTCGCCATGCCGGGTTTGGTCGAAGCTCACAGCCACGTTGGTGGTACGGGCGACCTGAACGAGATGGTTTATCAAACCAATCCGGAGTTGCGAAACTGGGATCAGATTATCCCGCACAACAAACAACTCAAAGTCGCAATCGCTGGCGGTGTAACAACAATTTGTTGTATCCCGGGTAGCGGTACCAACATGGGCGGATTTGGTGTGCTAATGAAAACCGGTCCTGGTTCACGTGAAGACGTCATCATTCGGGCTCCTGGCGTTTTGAAAATCGCGCAGGCTGGTAACCCCGAACGACGCTCTGGCGAAACTGGCTCGGGCCGAATGGGAATGAACTATGTGCTTCGCCAACAGCTTCGCGAAGGCCAGTTGTATGTCCGTCAGTGGGATGACTACGAAAAAGGTGAAGCATCCAAGCCTGAATTCAATCTGCGTTTGGAATATTTTAAACCGCTTTTTCATCACGAGATTCCGGTTGTTGTTCACACCCAGCAATTTCAAGTCATTCAATCGACCGTGCGAATGCTGCACGATGAGATGAATCTTAAAGTCGTGATCGATCACGGCACGTTTGATGCTTACAAAATTGGTAAGGAACTGGTCAAACGAGATATCCCTGTGATGGCTGGACCACGTGCGTTTCAGCTTGATCGTGACAAAGGTCAAATCGTTGGCATCGTCAACGAATATGAAAAACGTGGAGTCAAAGTGCTTGGCGTTAACACTGACGCTCCTGTGATTCCACAAGAAGAATTGTTTTTTCAAGCCACGATGGCCGTCCGTTACGGTTGGTCCGAAGAGCGTGCGATTCGTGGGCTGACAATCGAAGTTGCCAAAGCATTGATGATTGACGACCGAGTCGGTTCTCTCGAAGTTGGCAAAGACGCTGACATTTTGATTACCACCGGTTCAATTCTTGATCCGCGAAACTATGTGAAACAGGTGTTCATCGATGGACGCTCTATCTACGACACCACAAAAGATCGAAGAAGGTTTTAAGAACATGAATTTATGTTTTCCATTTCGATTCGCACAACTTGCGACGCGCTCCTTCGTTTTAACGATCGGATGCTGTTGTTTCGCATTTGCGCCAACGAGCTTCGCTCAGACGGTTGCTTATGTTGACGCCACGATTGAAACGATGGGCAAAAGTGGTCAGATCAAAAACGCAACGCTGGTTACTCGCGATGACAAAATCGTTGATGTTGGAACCGATGTTGAGATCCCAGGTGATGCTCAAGTCGTTTCGATGACTGGCAAAACGATTATGCCGGGCTTGATTGATCCCTATTTTGTTTTCCAGCAAAACACAACAACTGGCGGTGCGACCCGGACGGTTGTAGTCAATGGACGAACCTTTACCATTCCCAACCGAGGCGCTACCGTAACATCCTCAGCATTTACTCGCGTTGGTGAGTATTTTTATCCGTACAAATTCAATTTCAAACCGGCACTTCGCAGCGGCGTGACGACGGGGCACCTTGTTTCCGATGGCCGTGGGCTTTCGGCACTGGCTAATATCACCGACGAACGTACACCAGAAATGTTGTTTAAGAACGACGGTTTTCTGTATGCGAAATTGACCAATCAAACTGCGGCCTTGGACCTTATTCGCAAGCCATTGGCTCCGGCCAAAACGACTACTTCGAGAACTCGAACGGCGACAAGAACTCGAACGACGACAAGAACGTCAACGGCAGCAAGCACGACGGCAAGCAAAACAGCTGACAAAGCTAAGTCATCCGCAGATGAAATCAAAGAGCTTTGGACCAAGGTTCGTGAAGGCAAAATGCCTTTGTTTGTTAACGTCAACAATCAGGCGTCTGTGGCTTACCTTTTAAAGATCATGAAAGACTACAAAAAAGCCCGTTTGGTCGTCGTTGCAACGGGGCCTAATCTTTACGAGTCGCTCGCTGAGCTTAAAGAAAACAAGAATGTAACTGTCGTTTTGCAGCCGGGCCTCGATCGTGTTCCTTACAAATCCGATTTAATGAACGTGTCGCAAATGCTTGCTACCAAAGAGATTCCGTTCGCCATTTCGATGACGCTCAGTAGGACTCAACTGACTCAGTCCCAGGATGATCCGATGTTTCCCCTGGCGATGCTTGTGCGAACAGGACTTGATAGGGACAAAGCCTTGAAATCCGTTACAATGGTACCAGCCAAATTGTTGGCTATCGAAAAAACACACGGTTCGATCGAAAAAGACAAACACGCGAACTTTCTAATCTTTGATGGCGACCCACTAAAAACTGGAAGCCGTCTTGAGCAAGTAATTTTGAATGGAAACCAGACCTATGAAAACTAATCTTATGAAAACCGGTTTGGTTTGTTTCAGTCGCATCAGTTTGACGCTGATGTTGGTAGGGCTATTTGTGGTTCCCATTCTCGCGCAGGATCGTGGTGGTCGAAGACGTGGGCGTCCGGGACGTCCCAATGCTCAACGACAAGCAAAACCGGAAGTCAAAAAAGAGGCTGAAGAAAAGAAAAAAGACCTTCCCGTTACAGCGGTTGTGGGGGGCGATATTCACACGGTTTCTGGTCCTGTTATTCGTCAGGGCACAATCCTGATGCAAGACGGAAAAATTCTGGACGTTGGACAAGACATCGAAGTGCCAGAAGGTGCCACCGTAATTGACGCTGCCGGAAAAACAATCACACCAGGATTTGTTGCCATCAGTATGCGAGGTGTTGGAGTTCAGTCGACTCCGACCGGCACGGCGAAACTTGCCGATGCACTCAACCCGTTTGACCGCAATATCAAGTACTCATTGGGCGTCGGAATTACGTCTGGTTGTATTGAGCTGCCTACAGGTCGCGGTCGCGGAAGACGCCGTCGAAACGGTGAACCAGAAGAGATGTTCCTTGGTTTTGATACACCGCTTGACGAGTTAGAAACCGAAGAGATGCTCGATTACGGCAGCGAAGATACAGCACTTTGCCCGTGCTGTGGATTGCCAATTCTTCCAACAGAACCGATCACTCCTGCCAGACCAACGGCTCGGCAACCACGCAAGATGGCTGTCGTGAAAATGAGCTATGGCAATCTTGATTCAATGTTGATGAAAGAAAATGCTTTTTACAGTCCATCGCCAGGTGCACTCAATGGTCGTCTTCAACGCCATAACTGGCGATTGGAAGTTAAGAAAGCCCGAGAGTCGATTGAGGCAAGTGAAAAAGCTGCCAAGGAAAAAGCTTCGGCTACTGCCAGTAGAAGGCCTTCAACTTCGACCACCAAAACGGCTGATGCGAAAAAGCCAGCGACTCCAACAACCCGTACTCGTTCGTCGCGAACAAGAGTAAACCCTGAAGTTACCCGCCTCGTCAAAGGCGAGACAGCGATGCGTGTCCGGGTCAACACGGTTGATGAGATTCGCGACATGGTCCAACTGGCCGAAGAGCTCGATTACGAATTGATCATCGAAGGCGGTATTGAAGCTTGGGTTGTCGGGCGAGAATTGGGCGCCGCCGAAGTTGGCGTGATTTTCACTCCACGGCAACGCCGAGAAGCACGAAAAGGCCAGGAAGATACCACCGGAAGCTTCATCGAAGCTACAAAGATTTTTGAAGCTGCAGGCGTTTCATTTGCGATTGCCACCTTGAGCAACTCGATCAGCATGAACGGCCTAGCCGGTCGTGATCTGTCCAGCCTTCCACTTGAGGCAGCATTTGCAGTCCGAGGTGGAGCGAGCGAAAAAGCAGCTTTGGCAGCCGTCACCATCACCCCTGCGAAAATGATGGGACTCGAAGATCGAATTGGCAGCATCGAAAAAGGTAAAGACGCTGACATCTTGATCTTGAACGGTTCACCATTGGACTACCGAACTTACGTCGAGCACGCAATCGTGGCTGGAAAGGTTTCTTACGACCGAGCCAAGGAAAAAATCTATCCGGTTCACGATCGTAAGAATTAAGTAATTGCATTCTCGAATCGCACCACAATTGAGTGGTGCGATATTACGAACTCTGAGTTTTGACCATGGCCACCGCCAATAAATGGGGTGAACTATTATGGGCGTTTAGGCGCTGCCTTTTGGGCACGGCCTTTATTTATTGTAATGCCCATGAACGTCAGAGTTTCTGGCAAGCGGGTAGTGGATCTCCCGCCGCGTAATAGTAGCTCGACTCTCCAGTCGTTTTTATCAGTAGCTCGATTCTCCGAATCGTCAATTCAGTTTCGACTCGGAGAGTCGAGCTACTATACGAAGCATCAAACGCGTTCAGCTGCCCCTGCCCTGATGTCGTCCTGTGTCGCTTTTTACACACGTTACATCGGTCGTTCCAAGTTTGGGATAAGAGTTGCGTTCGATGTCATTCCGGTTGGGGTGGCGCACCAAAATAACCTGGCGCAACCTCGTCGATTGCAGCTATGGCTGTCTGATCTTGCGCCCCAAGAATCGCTATAGGAAATTTGGTAGAATAGGTCTTTGTTCAACCACGATTTCCCCAAAGCGATCTTTCAATGAAGAGCCTGATTGTAGTTTTTGTTTCGCTGCTTCTTTTGCCGTCCAGTTGTTTCGCGCAACCGATTCCGAAATACGATCTTGGAGGGGCAAGCAAGCCGAAGCCTTTTTTTACTTTCAAGAAAGAAGACCAGTACAAACGTGTGCATCAGGTTTCGCTTCGACTGATTCTCAACGGCGAATTGGATAAAACGGAAAAATTTCTAAACGAGTATCTTGAAAAACATCCGGGCGATGAAGAGACGATTTACATGCTTGGCCTGTTGCATGCTCAGCGTGGTACGAAAGAAGGAATTGCCAAAGCAAACGCGATGTTGGCTAACGCGATTGAGGCGGGATTGCCAGAAGGCCGTTTGATCGCTGGCCCACGAAAGATGATGGTGCCGATTAAAGATTCAAAATGGTTGAAAGATCTCACTGAAAAATTTTCTTCACGCCTAGTTCATGGACCGCTTGTTGGAAACGTCACTGGGAATTCGGCCTCGTTCTGGATGAGAACGGCGACGGAAGTAGAAGTGCAAGTTCAAGCAGAAAACATCGCAAGCGGCGAAAAACACACAGGCAAAAAAGTCACTTCGTCCGCATCGGAAGACTATACGGCCGTCGCAACCATTGACGGACTAAGTCCAAACACCGAATACGAGTATTCTATTATGCTCGACGGAAAAACAGCGGCACTCGAGTTCAAACAACAATTCCGAACGCTTGAATCAAAAGGCAAGCCAACCAAATTCACGCTCGCGTTCGGTGGTGGAGCGGGATTTGTTCCGGAAAACGAAAGGATGTGGGACACGATTGGATCGTTTGATCCCAATGCGATTCTTTTGCTTGGCGACAATGTATACATTGACGATCCAGAGTCGGTCATCATGCAGAAATATACCTACCATCGTCGCCAATCACGTCCAGAGTGGCGGAAACTGACGGCCAGATCACCCGTGTTTACGATTTGGGACGATCACGATTTTGGAACTGACGATAGTTGGGGAGGAGCCGATATCGATGTTCCGTTTTGGAAGAAAGATTGGGTGTTTCCGATCTTCAGACAAAACTGGGCAAACCCGGGCTATGCGGACGGAAATGATCAGCCAGGGTGTTGGTATTCCTTTCATATTGGCGATGTCGATTTCATTATGCTCGACTGCCGCTACTATCGAACGTCACCCAAAACAAAAGTCGGCAAATCAATGCTGGGTAACGTCCAAAAGAAGTGGCTAAAGGAGCAACTTAAATCAGCTGACGGTACGTTCAAGGTCCTCTGTTCGTCTGTGCCCTGGGACTTTCGCACCAAGGGCGACAGCAAGGATACTTGGAATGGCTACAAGGATGAGCACGAAGAGATCTTGAGCTTTATCGAAAAAAACGAAATCGAGGGCGTGATTCTAATGTCTGCTGATCGTCATCGATCCGACTGTTGGAAAATCTCGCGCCCAAACGGATACGATTTATATGAGTTCAATTCATCACGTCTGACCAATCAGCACGTGCACCCAACAATGGAAAAGCAAGGGGCCATTTTTAGCTACAACAAACCTCAGTCGTTTGGCCTCGTTACGATTGATACAACCGTGGCCGATCCGACGGCAACTTACGAAGTCATAAACATCAACGGCGAGAAACCGCATTCGCTGACCGTTAAGCGGAGTGAGTTGAAGAAAGACTGAGCCGCAGATCAGCGGGGTGAGGGGCGTGACGCTATTGCTCTTTTTCCATCTCGCGAAGTCCATCAAGCAGCGCAGCAAATTCGTCTTTACAGCACATGCATTGCTGTAAGTGATTTTCGACGCTCTTAAGAGCCGCCGGGATTTCCTTGTTCGTTAAAACAATGTCGGCAAATTCAGAGACCTGCGCGAAACAACCATCACAATCGAGGCTGTCAGACTCGCTGGATGTGATCAGGCTCATCAAGGTTGAGATTTGTTCTTTTGAAATTGGCATTCTTATCTCCTCAAGCAAAAATCGCACTAACGTCTTCAGCGACGATGCCTGATTGTTCAAAGCCTTTGCGCAGCTTTATTCTTGCATCATGAACAAGCTTGTATATTGCATTGCGATTGCTGTTGGTTCGCTCGGCAATCACTTCCACCGGCATCCCTTCAAGCAAGCCTCGAACGGCCAATTTTTGTTTATCACTTAATTTTGACTCGATCAGCGATTGTAGCGTTTCAATGATGCGCCGTTTTTCCAAGTCCTCTCCAACGAGTGTGGATCTCTCATCGGCAAACTCGAATCGCAATTCATTGCCAGCGGTAAATGCATCCAGCGAAATGTTGCGTGTGTGTTTTCTGCGTAGCTCGCTAATGCCGACTCGAGTTGCGATGGTCATGGCCCAAGTTGTAAATTTACTTCGCCCTTCAAACGTCTCCAGAGACTTCAGAATCTTGATCAGCGATTCTTGTACAACGTCTTCTGTTTGCAATCCGCCTCCATATTTTTTGCTCAACGAATACGTAAGGCCACGATGCAATAGAGTGCTCAATTCCTTGATCGCCAATTCACGTTCCGGATCAGTTCCGGAGAGACGTTGAACCCAAGGGTCAGTCTCCATTTCTAATGCCATACGTCACTCCGTCTGATTGAACTCACTACAAAGATCTCAAATGAATTTTGAAACCCGCCCGTTCTTATGGCTTTTTCGGATAAATGATTGGCTAATTTTTATATAGGCAAGCATTACCGTTCACAACCAATAGGCCGAAAGTTTCGGTACCTGTACTGACGAACTACGCAAAAATTCATTACAGGGTTTGGCCGAAATAGTTGTGCTTCGGCTCGAAGTTATCCAGTTTTGGCTATAATCGGATGTGGATAACCACTCCTTTTTCAATCCTGTGCAGAATCTCATGAAACATTGTTTCTTCTTCGTGATGTTGCTCGCACTTGTTTTTTTAACATTTGTAAAACAGGTTACAGCTCAAGAAAGCAAGCACGAAGGTTCCGCACAGCCTGATTTTTCCGCAGCTGAAATTGAATTCTTTGAATACAAAGTCCGTCCACTCTTGGTAGAGCACTGCCTTCAATGTCATGGCGATGACGAAAAGAAAATTCGTGGTGGATTGCGGCTAACATCGCGGGCTGAAATTCTCTCTGGTGGCGATTCGGGGCCGGCCGCTGTTTCTGGAAAACCAAAAGAAAGCCTGCTGATCGCCAGCGTTCATTACGAAGAATTTGAGATGCCTCCCAAGGGGCAGCTAAAAGACACTGATATCGAAACGTTGACACGATGGGTGAAGCTTGGATTGCCAGATCCGCGCCAATCAGGCAAGACACCGACGACGAACGTAATCGACATCGTAAAAGGGAAAGAGTACTGGGCTTTTAAAAAAGCAAATGTTGTCACTCCACCTGAAACAAAAGACGGCAACTGGCCCGATTCGAAGATTGATGAATTTATTTTGTCGCGTCTGGAAGCTGAATCAATTCGCCCCGTGGGCGATGCTAATCGCGAAACACTAATTCGCCGCGCGACGTTGGCGTTGACCGGTCTACCTGCGACGGTTGAGCAGATTGAGCAATTCGAATCCGACCCAGGAGAAACAAAAATCGCATTTGCAAAAATTGTCGATGAGCAGTTGGCCTCACCGCATTTTGGTGAGCGCTGGGGCAGGCATTGGTTGGATGTAACTCGGTTTGCGGAATCCAGCGGCGGCGGTCGCAGTTTGATGTTCCCGCATGCTTGGCGTTTTCGCGACTACGTCATTGATGCTTACAACAACGACAAACCGTTCGATGAATTTATCAAAGAGCAGATCGCGGGTGATCTTATGCCGTTCGAGTCGCATGATCAAAAAATCGAACGCATTGTCGCAACGGGATTTCTCGCGTTGGGGCCAACCAACTACGAGCAACAAGACAAAGAGTTGTTGCGAATGGAGGTCATTGACGAACAGGTCGATACGATTGGTCGCGCTTTTCTTGGATTGACGCTTGGCTGTGCCCGCTGTCACGATCACAAGTTTGATCCGATCCCAATGACGGACTATTACGCGATGGCTGGAATTTTAAAAAGCACGCGTTCGCTGGTCGACGGAAACGTTTCCAAATATGTCGAGCGCCCTTTGGCGACGGATGAGGAAATCGCGATCGAGAAAACGTACAAAGCCAAGGTTGCAAAATTGAGCCAGCAATTGAACACGGCGAAGAAAAAACTCGCCCAGCTCAATGGCCAAAAGAAAACGGATGCCGATCTGGCGAAGAAGAATCGGCTTTCAAAGAATCTCGAAGGCATCGTTTGGGATAGCGAAACGGCTCAATTGGTGGGCCGGTGGAAAAAGTCGACATCGGTAGGTTTGTTTGTGGACGGCCACTACATTCACGATGACAATGAGAAGAAAGGCGAAAAGCAGGTTGTCTTTTCACCGAAATTTGAAACAGGTGGCCAATACGAAGTCCGGTTGTCGTATTCTTCTGATGGAAACCGTGCCTCCAATGTGCCCGTTACGATCAATCATCAAGACGGGCTGGCCTCACTCAATGTAAATCAATCCGAGGCACCGCCCATCGACGGGCTGTTTATTTCACTTGGTACGTTTCGATTTGAAGCCGACAATAAATCGACGGTAACGATTTCTAATAAAGGGACTGATGGCTACGTTATGGTGGACGCCGTCCAGTTCATTAAGAAAGTTGAGTCGGTAAAAGATGCAGATGACAAATCTAAGGCAACCGATCTCAATACTGATTCCAAGGACGCGTCGAAAATAAAAGAGGCTGAGAAAGCAGGGAATTCGGCTATCGCAAACAAAGCAGTCGCCGACAAAGCTAAATCTGCGGAGGTCGTTGAGCTTGAATCAAAAATTAAGTCGCTGAACAAACGGCTAAAGAAGTTAAAAAAGACTCGCCCGGTCAAATTGGCAATCGCGATGTCTGTTGAGGAAGCCAAGACTCCCGCAGATGGTCACTTGCACATTCGTGGTTCGGTTCGCAATCTGGGCCCGGTGATTCCTCGGGGCTTTATTTCTGTTTGCTGTGATGAAAGCCCGCAGCCCAAATTAGAGAAACACGAAAGTGGACGGCTTCAATTGGCCCAGTGGATTGCCGACCGGAATCATCCACTCACTGCCCGAGTTTACGTCAACCGAATTTGGCGTCAATTGTTTGGCAAAGGGTTGGTTCGCACCACGGACAATTTTGGAGCAATGGGCGAGCGTCCAAGTCACCCAGCATTGCTGGACTATTTGGCTGAAGACTTTGTTGCTAACGGTTGGTCAACAAAACGGCTCATTCGAAAAATCATGCTTTCGCACGTGTTCCGTTTAAGCGCAGAACAAAACGAAGCGGGTAATGAACGTGACGATCAAAATCGGCTGCTGTGGCGAGCTGATCGGCGACGTATTGATGCCGAGGTGTTGCGAGATTCAATTTTGTTCGTGTCTGGTGATCTCGATTTGAAGCCGGGTGGTTTGACGATCAATAAAATCACAGAATTCGATTTCGGCTACAAATTCGACACAGTCAGACGAAGCGTTTACGTGCCCAGCTTTCGCAATTCGATGTTGGATCTGTTCGAGGTCTTTGATTTCGCCGACCCAAATTTGGTGGTTGGAAATCGGAATACAAGTACGCTTCCGACGCAGGCTTTGTTTTTGATGAACAGCCCAATGGTGATCAAGCAATCTGAAAACGCTGCGAAACGATTGCTTCAGCGGAAGGACTTGGACGCACGTTCGCGAATCGAATATGCGTATCGGCAAACGATTGGACGACGACCGACGAAAGCGGAAATCGACTCTGCAGTCTCCTACATACAATCGTTTGCAGAAAGAGAATCGGAAGTCAAACAAAGCGAACTTGCGGCGTGGACGAGTTTTTGTCACGCTTTGTTCGCCAGTCTGGAGTTTCGATATGTTGACTGATACAAGCTGTTTGGTGAACACGCGTGCTGTTAAAAATAAATACAAAAGCGGCACTCAATTGAGAAAGTACGGGGGTAACTCGTGAACGACCAACAACCCGAATGTGATTTCTCTCGCGAGAAATCTTCTCGGCGAGAGATGCTGCGTAAAAGCGCATGCGGGTTTGGCGGAATTGCGCTTGCTGGTTTGTTGTCGAAACAAAAAACGCAGGCGAAGGAATTCAAGGCGAACGATAAAGATTCAAAGAAAGTCCATAATACTTTAGCGGCTCGGGCTCCCATGTTTCCGCCCAGAGCCAAGCGTGTGATTTTTATCTTTATGCAAGGCGGTCCCAGCCACATTGATACGTTCGATTTTAAGCCGGAGTTGGTCAAGCGTGATGGCCAGGATATTGATTTTACCGGTGTTCGGTTTGGAACGTTTGGAAGTAAAAGCAAACGCAAGTTGCTGAAGCCGCTTTGGAAGTTCAAGCAATATGGCAAATGTGGCCAGCATGTTTCCGAGTTGTTTCCACACATGGCTGAGCACGTCGACAAAATGTGTATGATTCAATCGATGCACACCGAAGGCGTGGCACACGGGCCAAGCACACTGTTTCTGCACACTGGAGCGACTAATCTTGTGCGGCCGTCGATCGGCAGTTGGATCACTTATGGGTTGGGAACCGTTAACCAAAACGTTCCGGGGTTTGTCACGATCAACCCATCGGCGGCCAACGGTGGGCCGCGGAATTACTCAAATGCGTTTTTGCCAACGAGCTTTCAAGGGACTTCAATTGGGCGAGCTGGGCAATCGACGATCAATTCCAGGATCAAGAACATTGCCAACCATCAACTTTCCCCAGCAGTTCAGAAGAAACAGTTTGAGTTTTTGCAAAGCCTGAACAAAACGCAATTGGAGCGGGTGCAAAATGACGAACGACTGGAAGCCACGATCGAGTCGTTTGAGCTGGCTTATCGAATGCAAATGAATGCACCGGGAATTATGGATCTTTCGAACGAGACGGCCGCGACTTTGGAGAGCTATGGGATCGGCGACAAAGCAACAGAAGATTTTGGGCGGCAATGTTTGATGGCGCGACGTTTAGCCGAAGCCGACGTGCGTTATATTCAAGTTAACTACGCCGACAATTCGACCAACCCACGATGGGACCAGCATTCCAACATGCCGCAACACGCCAATCATGCGAAAGCGGTCGACAAACCGGTTGCCGGGTTGTTGGCGGATTTGGAGCAGCGAGGCTTGCTGGAGGATACGCTTGTCTGGTGGGGCGGTGAGTTCGGGCGTACCCCGTTTGCTCAAGGCAAAAACGGACGCGATCACAACCCGCGAGGATTTACAGTTTGGCTGGCCGGGGGTGGCGTGAAAGCCGGTCACGTTCACGGTTGTACGGATGAGATTGGGCACCACGCGGTTGAAAACAAAGTCCACATGCATGACTTGCACGCGACGATTCTGCATTTAATGGGTCTCGACCACGAGCGATTGACGTTTGAATACGCGGGAAGGAATTTTCGCTTGACCGATGTTGCCGGGAATGTGGTTCGTGAGCTGTTTGCTTAGTTTGCTGTCGTTAGCTTGGTGGAGGAACAACCATAACGACGAAGGTTGGTTGGGGCTGGCTTAAATCCAAATTCGCAAATTCACTTCTCTCGCGTTACGCGACCTTCGGCCCAGCGTTTCAGCCCATCCAAACGATCTTTGCCAAGCTCAAAATACATGTGCGAAAGCGACTCAAGGTGCTGCTGGAAAATCGCTTTTCGTTTTGATTCGAAATCCGCACCAACCGAAACATCACCTCGCTCGACCATTTTTTTGAACAACAGCTCCGCGATCAACTGATGGCCGTGGATCGTGGGATGAACATGGTCAATCAATTGATCTCGGCCAATCATTCCGCCATTCGCTTTGGATTCAAAAAACGCCTTGACGTCCACGAAATCCACCCGGCCTCGTTTTGATTTTGTAGCCCCAACGTTCGTGTGCTCGGATCGTATCCGCTCGATCACATCATACATCGGTTCAATGATTCGCAACGGGCAAACGTCTTCTTCTTTGGCCGTCAATAAATGCTGTTTGGATTTTGCGAAATCGCCAGACTCGTAATACGCTTGGCCCAGTTGATAGTGTAGATCTGCGTAACGGCTGTCCAAGCGATTCAGTTCAACCAGCAGCTTAATCCGGTCTTCCAGATTTGAGCGCATGACAACATTTTTAGATTTAACGGATTTGTTCGGTGTGGGATCCACTAACAACGCTTCTTCAAAACGCTTTCGCTGCTCGTCAGATAATGGTTCGCTAAACTCGCTCTTGAAAGGTGAAGCATCCAGCAGATTGCTTACCGGGTTGCACAAAATTAGCGGAATGGAGTTTTCTTTGGTCGTCGCTCGAATCATCCGCCGCAAATTGTGTTCGAAATGCCGAACCACATCACGCTTCCAATCATCATCTCGCGAATATTCAGAGAGGCCATTTCGAAAATCAAGCCGCGCCTCAACTTCGGGCGGTAGCTGCGAAACCGATAATGGATTCTGGTTTGTGGCAAAACACGAACGCACAAACGAATAAGTTTTAAAAGCCGACAATCGCTCGTGCGTTCGAACCACAAACGGAGAAGCTGTTTTGACCGCTTCATAAGTTCGGTCCTCAAGAAATTCGTTGTGCCCTGTGTACAACACAATCAAATCAGGCTGGTAGTTTACGATCTCTTCGACAATCGGAGCCAGCCGATAACTCGCGTAAGAAACTCCGCCGCAGTTGACGACATCCCAATCTTTGGAATCGTCAGCCGCTTTCAACATTAGTTCCAGCCAAGTCGAAAACGAGGTTTCAGTTGCAAAAGGGCGGCCTTGGACAGTCGATCCACCGACGCAAAAAACTCTAAACTGGCGGGGCGGTTTTTCTTGCAAAAATTCATCGGAACAAAAAAGCGGTTTTCTTGCGTCCGAGATTTCGTATTTTTCGCCCGACGATGACAACTCGAACAATGGGCGAATTTCAGTAAAACCGATGTAGGGATCTGCAACGCCATCGGGACTCGCCCAACCAAAAAGATGCAGTCCAATTTCAAACAACACCAATGGAAACAGCCCGACAACGATGGCGGCGGCGCGAAAAAACCAAATTTTCTTGGCCGCCAGAGGCACACGCTGATTTTTCGGCAGACCGTCGCCTGTCGAGAGACTCTCGCCTTTTATTTTTATCTGCCCCAACAATCGCCACCCAAATTAAACCTGATTGACGTCCCTCAAACATCAACGAGAAGTATAATCCAATTTCGATTTTCATTGGCAGATCCAATGCCATTGAGATGTAATCCAACTCGCAATCAAATTCAATTTTCCCTTTGCACGTAATTTACGGCCTATCCTGGCAAAGCTATCTCAGTGACAACGATTCTTGGAATTTCAGCTTTTTACCATGACGCAGCGGCCGCGATTTTGGTCGATGGCGTCGTTGTCGCGGCCGCTCAGGAAGAGCGATTTACTCGCAAGAAGCATGACGAGAGTTTTCCGATCAACGCGATTGAGTTTTGCTTAAGCGAAGCCAATATCGAAATTGAAGACCTGGATTTTGTCGCGTTTTACGAAAAACCGTTTTTGAAATTCGAACGCATCCTCGAAACGCAGTTGGCGTTTGCTCCATGTGGGCTGAAGTCTTTCCTGACCGCGATGCCAATCTGGCTAAAGTCAAAACTCTACCTTTCCCAGGTCATCCGCAAGGGTCTGCAAAAACGTTTCAAAAAGCGAATCGTTTTCTCCCAGCATCACGAATCGCATGCGGCAAGTGCTTTTTTTAATTCGCCATTCCAAAACGCCGCGATCCTAACCGTCGACGGGGTGGGAGAATGGGCAACGACGACGATGGGAACTGGAAACGAAAACAAAATCGAACTGACACACGAACTGACGTTTCCCGATTCGCTTGGTCTACTCTATTCCGCGTTCACGTATTTCTGTGGATTTCGAGTCAACGGCGGTGAAGGCAAATTGATGGGCTTGGCCCCTTACGGCGATCCAAAATACGTGGAGACCATTTTTGACAATCTGGTTGACTTAAAAGCTGACGGCTCGCTTCGCTTAAACCAAAACTACTTCAACTATTGCGCCGGCGACACGATGACATCGGCCAATTTCGCAGATCTTTTCGGAGGTCCACCTCGAGTCGCTGACTCTGAAATCACTCAAAGAGAAAAAGACCTTGCGAGCTCGATCCAGTCAGTCACCGAAACCATATTGTTGAAAATGGCGAATCACTTGCACGCAAAAACCGCAATGGAAAACCTGTGTGTCGCAGGAGGAGTCGGGCTTAACTGTGTTGCCAACGGACGAATTCGGCGCGAGGGGCCTTTCAAAAATGTTTGGGTCCAGCCGGCTGCAGGAGATTCTGGCGGAGCGATCGGTGCGGCAACGTTTGTGTGGCACCAACTGCTTGGTAAACCGCGTTCTAATACAAACTGCGTTTCACCATTGCTTGGACCAAAATGCAGCAACGTCGAATCTGATTTGCATTCGATGGGGGCAGGTTTTGAAATGCTTGAACGGGCGAATTTGGAATCAGTCGTTAGCCAACATCTTTCCGATTCGAAAATCGTTGGCTGGTTTCAAGGGCCGATGGAATTTGGGCCAAGAGCACTTGGCAATCGAAGCATCCTCGCCGACCCACGCAATCCAGAGATGCAGGACTTGGTAAACGAGAAAGTTAAATTTCGCGAGGGGTTTCGCCCGTTTGCTCCGGCTGTTTTGGAATTGCGAGTGTCAGATTTTTTCAAAGACGAAACGCCCTCTCCGTTTATGCTGTTTGCTTCGACCGTTCTTGAATCGAAAAGGGACCAGATCCCCGCAGTCACGCACGTTGATGGCTCCGCACGAGTGCAAACGGTCAGTGCCAATGACAATCCGAAATTTCATGAATTGATCACGAGCTTTGACCGCCTGACTGGCTGCCCAATGTTGCTCAACACCAGCTTTAATGTTCGCGGCGAGCCGATGGTTTGCACGGTGCAGGACGCATATCGCTGTTTTATGAAATCAGGAATTGATGTCTTGGTCGTTGAAAATTTTCTCTTGCTAAAATCCGACCAACCTGAATTTGATGAATTCAAAATTGGTGATGAAGCAAAAACAGAGTCCTTTTTTCAAAAGGCTCTTCGTGGCTTTTCGATCATCACGTTTCCGATAAGATGGCTAGTATCCAAACTCGTTCTCTCAGTCATGTTTTACGTTTTTATCACTCCGATTGGTTTGATTTGGCGAAACCTGAATAAGGACGATTCGTTTCAACCGATTGATTTGAAGAAAAGAAGTTATTGGCGAGTGCGTTCGAAACCACGCGATAAATCCAGCTATTTCAAGCAGTATTGAATGATGCGACGCGTTTGGCATTTGCGCGTGGCTTGCTGACATTGCAGTTCCGCGTGCTGTGTTGGACAGGAATGTCCAACCTGCCAACCAACGTCCTACCTACAAATTTAAAGCGATAGAATCAGATTTGAGCCAATGAGCGAATCGGAACATCAATCCAAAAATGACTTGGACGACGATGCGTTTGTGCGCGAATCGGAAGCCAAGCCGCCTTCGATTGTGACCGAATTTGTTGACTTTCTCGTTCACAACAAAAAATGGTGGCTTACTCCGATCATCGTTGTGCTTTTACTGCTTAGCGTTTTTGCAATCCTGACCAACTCAGCCATTGGGCCGTTAATCTATGTCCTCTTTTGATACCGTAATCGTCGACGAACATCCGCTGCTAGATGCGAAAATTTTTGTAACCGAGTTCCCGCAGCCGATTGGCGAGCTGTCAACTCCAGAATCATTGTTGAGCTTATTGTCACTCGATGCGGCCGTACCTGTTTCTGCTGACGATTCGGTCAAACCTAAAGTTCGAGATCTACTTCGCCATGGTGGCTACAAACCGACGGGGCGCGGTAAACCGGCATCCGAGTATCTTCGTCAAGCGATTGAAAAGGGTATTCTGTCGCCAATCAATTTGCCCGTGGACATTTGCAATATCGTCTCGCTGCATAGCGGTTTGCCGATCAGCGTGGTTGATCTTGATCAAGTCAAATTGCCGTTGCGAATTGGAATCGCGCCGCAAGATACCGAGTATGTTTTCAACGCGACCGGGCAAACGATTAAACTTGATGGATTGCTTTGCCTGTTCGATGACGCCGGCCCATGTGCCAACGGAGTTAAGGATTCTCAACGGACAAAGACTTCGAATCAAACAACGCGAACGATGTCGGTCGTTTGGGGGACGAGCGAACTTCCGGGCCACAGCGAAAAGGCGGAAGATTGGTACAGCGAAATGCTGATACAAACAGGCGCGGCGACTTCTCGAGTGAATTAGTTGGAACGATAAAGATCTTTTTTCGAAAATTCTCGGTGATCGCCGTTGTCACCATTTTCATTGTGACCAGCTGTAGAAGAGTGAACCGCGAATTACCGCCGATGTTCCTTTGATCGCGGAAGTTATCTGGCTTTGAAACATCGAATGAAGAGCCGCGCGGCTTTTGAAAACAATGTTTTTTTGCCAGCTTGTCGCTCGAGCAGCGAAAAACAATCGTTAACAAATACTTATACCGAATCCAAATATTTTTGCAGCACAATTTTCACTTCGTCAGTCGCGTCTTTGAGTAATTGCTCCCGATACTTCGGACTATCATCGCCGGGTTGCTGAAGGCTGGAACCGGCAGTCAATAGCATCTCTACCAACTCGACATATACCGCTTGCCGTTCGTCGGCGCCACCGGAATAACGTGAGCCATGAACGGCCCAGCCCAGTGGCGAGTAATTGTGAGTCGGATCGAAGTCGTCAAGCAGCGCGCCGGCGTCGATGAGGAGTCTCGCATTTTGAGGTTGGCCAAACCAAGCGGCTTGATGAAGCGCTGTCGCTCCGTCGAGTCCACGTGAATTTGCAACGTCGGCGCCTGCATTGATCAAAAATCGGACGGGTTCGATTTCGTTTCGCCCGGCAACATCGGCCAACAAACGGTCTTCTTCTGGATTGCCAGTGCAAACGCAATTCGGATTGGAGCCGATGATTAGTTTGGCTTGGTCCAGTTTGCCGTTCACGACCGCAACGGCAAGCTCGTCCGCGGCGGTAAGGCTGACGTCGGCGCCACGTTTTTTGAGCACTTCGGCAAGGTCGTTGAAGCTTCGTCTGGCTGCGTGTGCGTAAGCCGTTTTCCCAGCCCCATTTTTTGCGTCGATGTTCGCACCATGGTCAAGCAAAATTTCGACGGCGGTCGTTCGATATCGTCGAGTCGCAACATGAAGCGGTGTTTCCGATTGATCGCCCCAAGTTTCTTCAAGATCCACGCCTGCGGAAATTTGCTCTTTCAGCTTGTCATCGCCATCAGGGCCATAATTGCAATCTAGAAATTCGTGAATGGCCAAATTAGCACCTTGGAGTAATGATGATTCAGTGGTAAACGGATTCATTAGAAATGGTAGATTCGGCGAACACGCAGACAGGCGCGCAAAAGGAGAGGCGAGCCAATGAAAATCCTTCGTTGCGGGACTCAAGAAGTTCATGACCCGCCTCAAAGATCAGCTTTGCCAGAGAAGCGCAATACATAGCCATTGAACTCATTAATTCGCCTAAAGTTTCGCAATCGTTGCTTTTACATCCCGTTTTTCTCGCGGAGTTTCTTGTTAAGATTCCAACGCTGTTGTTAAAAACATCAAAGCATTATACCAGTGAGTTTGTTGAGCTGGTTTGGAACTACAATTCCCGAGTTAAAGTTCGCTTGGCCCAAAATGAACAAACTGTTCATAATACCTTTGTTGAACGAATTTAAGTTTTATTTAAGGTTGCTAGCCGACCGTTTAGCCCAGGTTAGCACGCTCTTACTTCTGTCAAACGCCCCAATTAAAAAGGCCTCAAGATCAACGAAGCAACCCAACAAAACGGATCGCAGGCTGAGTCAAACATCAAAACGGCTTCAACGCCCAAACGCTTACTGAGATGGACCACCAAGCTGCTTTTGTGGACGCTTGCCATTTCGGTTTGGATTTGGTGCATCGCCTGCGCCGCCAGCCTCGATGACAACATTCCCGGTTGGCTGGGGAAAGCAATCACATGGTCGCTTGGGGTTGGCATTCCACTGGTAACGTTTTTCTTCTGGAAAAAACGTCTCGTTCCGGCGCTCATTCTCGCAGCCGCGTTTATCGGTTTGTTTGTCTGGCTTAAATGCTTACAGCCAACCCACCAACGCGATTGGAATTTGGCCCAAGCCAAGCTTCCTTTCGCAGAAGTTGTTGAATCGAGTTCGGGAGAAGCCGTTGAGATCAAGAACATCCGTGCCTTTCGTTACGGACCAGTGTCACCAGATCATTCGCCGCACTACGACGATGCTTACGAACTTGCAAAACTAAAACGCGTTTGGTTTGGTGTTGATCGGTTTACGACGGTTGAGCCATTGGCGCACACGTTTTTGAGTTTTGAGTTTGAGCCTGGATCTCACAAGACAAACTTCCTGGCGTTTTCAGTTGAGACTCGTCGCGAGAAGAACGAAAAAACCTACTCGCCGATTCGGGGGTTTTTCAACAACTACGAAATCATTTATGTCATCGCTGATGAGCAAGACGTATTGTCGGTGCGATCAGACGTGCGCGAAAATGTGGTTCAGCTTTATCCGGTTCGAGCGACGAAGGATCAAGCCATTGCAATGCTCAAGGATATGCTCGAGCGAACCAACGGCATTCACAAGTCGCCGGAGTTTTATAATACGATGACGAACAATTGCACCAACAATATTGTTTTTCACACCAACAAAGTGCTTGACGAACCGATCAGTGCCTATCAGCGCGGTGTTGTGTGGCCGGGCTATTCCGATTGGCTTGCCTATCAGTTGGGGATCATTGATACCGATTTGCCGTTGAATGAAGCCCGAGAGCGATTTCGAATTGACCAACGCGTCAAAAAGTGGGATGGGAAAAGTGACTTTTCAGAGTTCATTCGCGGGGAAGAATAAGTTTTGCGCGTGACCGGTTATACGCGTTCTAGCTAATTTTCAGTGCGGCCTCGTAGACGGATCGCCAAGCCACTTGGTGCTCCTGGGCTCGCTTGACACAGTCCTCGTATTCGGGAACCTTCTTCAGCGTGTCGCCTTGCCATCGTCCATGCTTAACTCGCACTTTGCCAAATTCGGTTTCAACTTCGACGATCTCTCGTTCAAGCTCATGCCGTGTGACGGGTGTTTCACGTACGCCGAAGGTAGATGTCTCAACAAAAAGAGTCTTGAGAAGAGAATTCTTGAGCGACGCATTGCAAAGAATATTCACGCGAAATCCAGGGCGGTTTTTCTTCATTTGCACGGAACTAAAAGTCACGTCCAACGCGCCTTGTGACAGTAGCATTTCCATGGCATAGCCAGCTTGCTCGGGCGTCATGTCGTCGATGTCCGATTCCAACATCAACAATTGCGAAGAAGCTCCAGTTGCTAACGAAACCTGAGTCGGGTTGGCGTTTGTTTTTGGTTGGGCACTTTCTCCCACAAACAATCTCACAATGTTCGGTATCTGCAGGTCTCGCGTTCCGGCTCCACAGCCTTGTTTGGCTATGTTCATTTCCGGCATCGTCCCAAACTCGTCGGCCAAATGCTTGACCAACGCAGCTCCGGTTGGCGTGACCAACTCTTTATCAATCTCGACTCCGTAAACGGGGACTCCATCAAGAATCAAAGCTGCCGCCGGTGCAGGTAAAGGGATCTTGCCATGGGCGCCATCGACAAACCCACGTCCCAGCGGAAGCGGCGAACAGACGATTCGATCAACGCCGAGCAATTCGAATCCGATGATGGTTCCAACCACGTCGATGATCGCGTCCACACCACCGACTTCGTGCAAGTGAATTTTATCGAGCGGTTGATTGTGGATCTTCGACTCGGCTTCGCCAATTAATCGGAGGCATTCAATCGATCGTTTCTTGATGTTGTCCGAAAGTGACGACTCATTGACCAGCCTGACGATTTCTGAATAGTGCCTTACCGGTCCATGGTGATGATGGCCGTGGGAATGCGACTGGTGGGAATGAGAATGATCGTGGTCGTGGTCATGCGAATGATGGTGATGGCCGTGATCATGCGAGTGCGAATGTACTGCGCTTGATTTTGTCGAAGTTTCAACCAAGCTAACGGCGCCGAATTGTTCTGCGGG
>CAYZGP010000058.1:21249-37972 GCA_964478065.1 uncultured Pirellulaceae bacterium | reverse complement strand
TTTTGAACTCGGATGAACTCGGAACTTGATCATCTTGCGGTGTCGACGAGTTAGACGAAGGGGCCGCTTCGGTGCTTCGACCGGTAAGTTGTTCGTAAGCCCAGCCCCACGCTTTCAACCGATCAGGCGTGCGCTTTAAAATAGCCGACTCCTGAGCAGATGGATAGTCGATAATGGCGCGGCCCGATATTGGCTTCCAAACATTGAATTCCAGATTTTAACCGTAAAGTACCGCACCTCTTTTGGGTTGATGCACCCAAAGGTAATTGAGTCTCTCAAGATCACTTCAAACCAGTCAGATGTGATCGCTGATCTTTCACGACGCTTTGAACATAATGCCAAACAGCTCTCTGAAAAACTGCAAGAACAGCGAAAGTTGGCTGAGGAAGAGTTTCAAAAAGCAATTGAAGAATTGCTGACGAAGGACCAGAAAGAAAAACTCAAGAATTGGGGCTCGAAGCGATAAGGAGCAACGAGTATTGAAAGTCGCGACTGAGGGCAATGTGAGCTTGATTAATGTTGATGGCCTGATTGATTGCTCCTCAGAATCCTCCCCAGCCGCAAGCGGCTGACCCCCGCGAAGCGGTTGAAAACACCGTGGTCACAACCAAAGTCGAAGGCATGGCTTATAGCGCGGTCGGAGAGACAACCGTCGTCGTCATGGACTTCGCTTAATCATCAAGAGCTCGATGAAGCTCCGATCCCATCGAATCAACAATCAGGCTGCTCGAATTATCCAGGATAACGATGCAACAGTCCTTGTCCTGATAAACGTACGTTCTCGCTCCCAGCCAGCCTCCATTGTGCCAGTGGCTCCAATCCTTCTCGCTTTGGACCACCCAACCGAAGCCGTAATCCGACTTCGAACCATCTGCCAACTGCGGGCGTTCGAAAGCCTGGTTCATCAATTCCGCTGAAACCAGATCGTTGCCACGCCAAAACTGATCCCAGATTTCGAAATCATCGAGAGAACAAAAGACTGATCCGTCACCGGCGACTCCATCGAGAAAGCCGGGCTTCTGATCCTCGCCATCAAGAAACGATCCTGCTTTGCCGGCAAATGTTTCGTCGTCGGACATCTGATTCCAGACTCTCGTGTTTTGCATTCCCAGAGGCTGAAATATCTCTTTGCTCATGAACGCCTCAAACGACTCGCCCGACACCGACTCGACAATCGTGGCGAGCAAAACGTAACTGGTGTTACTGTACTTGTGTTTGACGTTGACCTTCGCCACGCGCTCAGGAGGAAACCTGGCGATCAATCTTGCAACATCCGAATTTGTTAAACAGTCTGCGATCTCGTCCCGGTGACTTTGGGCAAGGTCCATGTAACAGTCAGGAACGCCGGAGGTCATATTCAACAGATGCCGAATCGTCACATCATCGAAAGGAAATTCATTCAAGTGAGCGGCGACGGGATCATCGAGTCCGACTTTTCCTTGCTCAGCGAGCACAAGAATTGCAGCTGCGGTAAACTGCTTGGAGACTGAGGCAAGCCGCATTGATGTCTGCGGTTTGATCTCGGCTTTTTTCGAAGCGTCGGTGTACCCCAGGCATTTGGAGAAAATGACCTGTCCTTCTTTGGCGACCAGCACGGCTCCATTGAAGCTACCCTGTTGGTGCAGTTTCTCCAGCCACGCTTCAGTTTTTTCGACTCGAACCGATTGTGAATCTTCCTTTGAAAATTCAATCGAAGGAGCGGTCGTCACATGAACCACCGCCCAGGCAAAAACAAGAAACAGCACAATGGCGATGAAGACAGCTACCACACCAACAATCGCAATAACGAACACTGAGATCAATGCGATTTTCCCTTTACCGATAGCCATAAGTTAGCTGCAACCTCGCTACGATAGTCGATCCATCGCATATCCGGCAACTGTAATGTTGCGCCGATGATAAAGTCCGCACGGAGATCGGCTTAATATTTTGCGGAGGAAGCAGCTCGAGTATTCCGTTGGTCAGGAATGATCAATCATTTTAAGCATAATCGTCTGTGTTTACCGCGGGCTTTAGAAAGCTCGACCAAAAGTATTGCGGCAATCGGGAGATGAAATCTACTTCTCGACGGAAAGCAATACGTCGAATTTCATATCGCCGAATTCGAGATTTTCGAACTTGAAAAGGTGTGCTGGTAGGACGAGAAAGCCAGGAATTTCAGCGACATAGTTGTCGCTGTCGTCAGACTTTTCAAACTTCACTTCCTTATCCTTATCCAGTTTGCTTCCATTGAAAATCAAAGCAGTTACCGAATTGGCCTTCGGCTTGGAATCTTTGATTTTACCTTCTCGAGACTCAAAGAATTTGAGCACGAATCTGTCTCCACCGTCTTCAGCAGACAGCTTTGCCCAATAGTGAGTCGTGCTACTGGGTGAGTCATGCGAATGTCCGACTTCAGTCAGGTCTGGTTGTTCCGGCAATATTGCTGAATCGTGGTAATGCCGATCATGTTTATGCGCATGCGAATGTGATACTTCGCCGGTAATTTCTTCGTGTTCATGACCATGGTCGACACCCGTCCCATGCACGTGAAAATGCTCATGTGACTCAACTGAACCTTGGCCGTGGCTGAAGTTCGATCGCCAGATAAAAAAGCCTGCAAGCGCAATGGCCAAGCCCAGCACTACGGTCAATGTTCCGCGTTTGATTGTCATAGATTCGTCGCTTTTGCAAACGCCTGATTGCGTTAGAAATCACCGACACTTACGACTTCGCCGCCATTCATAGATGACAAGGCTCGGTAGGTTTCGATGGCAATTTCTTCGGAGATAGTGTGAACAGAACCATCCAAAAATGCAAACTGAGCCAGACCTGCATGAGGGGCTGAAACGCCACGGTCAGCACCGGCACCTCTCGCTTTGTTGGGGCCAAACTGGGCATCGAACAGAACCATATGGCCATGGTCATCGTCTGGAGTGTCGATGTCTCTGATCGCTGCGAACCAGACGTTTTCAAAGTTCGGATGAGGTGGGACTCCGATTGGATTCCCATCGATGTCGAGGATTGGCCCATTCGTTCTTTCGCCCAATGCGATGGTTGACGAAGTTCCGTCTGTGATGCTCCCATGTCGTGTTCGACTGTTGCGGAAAAAAGGACCACTGGCCTGTTCCGGAGTTGCATCAAGATTCATGTCGCTGGTTGCAGGGCCCCAGTTTGCACAGTAACTCGCAGCAGCGTATTGTTCGACTGGCGTTGAAGATTCATTACGCACGACGAAGTTGTTTGGTGAAAAGTTATCTGTTGGGCAGATGAAAATGTCGATTGAAGTTTCTCGGGCTTGCAAATTCTCAACAGCAAAACCTGGAAGATCGAAATCAATCTGATTGTGAAGATTGTTCTGCTCAAAGTAAGGCAGAGCGAATGCTCCCCAAGCCTGTCCAAGGTGGTTTGCATCGCTGGCTTCTATCGGAAATCCGGTTGATGCAAAATCAGCCCCTGAGATATAAGCGTAACCCGGAGGGAACCTGCGAAAGCCGCTCTCGTAGTTGTGCATTGCGAGGACAAGCTGGCGGAGATTGTTCTTGCAGGTGGTTCGTCGAGCCGCCTCGCGGACCTGTTGAACTGCGGGGAGAAGCATGCCGATCAAAATGCCGATAATGGCGATGACAACCAAGAGCTCAACTAAGGTGAACCCGCGTCGCTGAAATTTGAATTTATTCATAGTCACGTCACGATGAGGGGAAGGAAGGAAAATGAGAACCGAAAACCCTATTGGGTAATGATGATCGCTGAAAACAGCAAATTATGGCCTAGAATGAGCCCTTATTGTACCTTATTAACGTCAAAATATCAAGGTAGTAGGTATCCAAAACCACCGTATTGGCAGGTGGAATGAGTTTCTACTTGCTTTATGTTTTTAAAAAATTGTTGCCTGACATGACTCGCGCCAGCATCTCCTCGTAAAACTCGTCGAGCGGAAAACAGCCAGACGCGATCCCGTTGCGCGGAGCGAGCCATGGAGCAGAATGCGCGAGAGCGGTTCTCAGGCTTTTAAACGCCAGATAACAATGCAATACACGTAAATCAAAATTTGCGGTGATTTTGAAGTGGATGTTCGATCATTCCGCTTGGGCGAATCCGGCACAGTCTATCCATTTGTGAAAGAATACAGCATTGTCCTACATCGTCGCCATTCTCTTATACCTGGCATTCGGTGTCGTGGCAGTGTACTGGTGCATTCGGCACAACAGAAAATGCAGGGTAGACTCAACTTTTGAAAAGGCTGGCCTCCTTGCCATCGCTAAAGGTATGATCACGTCGCCACTTGTGACTATTGTCGTCATTCCATTTGCAATCGCCTTCTGGCCACTGCTTTGCTTGATGGATTTGTCAGAAATACCCAAGAAACGGCGCTTGAAACAGAAACAGCTCGATGCTGCTAATGCCAGAGCAAAGGAACAAGATCTTGCTTTGCAAAACCAGGTGCAGTATCAATCGGTCGTTGGTGAGATTTGTGAAACTATTGGCGTGTTGTCACCGATGGGCCAAGTTCGAATTGAGGGTCGAGATTTGAATGCGGTTTCGACAGATGGCTACATTCCAGCTGGACGCCAAGTCGTGGTCACCGGCATTCGAGGGACAACGCTTGAAGTAGCCAGTGTACCTGCTAGAAATTGATTAATAGGGCACCACCCTGCAGATCGCGAAACGGATCGTCGGTCAAAATTGTTTCTTGAATGAATTGTCGAGACCGGGGAGATTCACGTTTGGAAAGATCTTGTTTTGGTTGGAAACCGGAACGGGGGTTGGTTTTGAAAAAAGGTAGCCTTGCACTTCTGTAAAGCCCGCATTGATGACTCGTTCGAGGTGGCTTTGTGTTTCAATTCCCTCGGCTGTCGAAATGATGCCAAGCTCTCGGCCAAGCGAAGCAACTGAATTGAGGATTGCTGCGGACTTGTCGCAGGTTTCGGCACTCCATACAAACGAACGGTCCAGCTTAATTTTGTCGAAAGCAAAACTCTTCAGATAATTCAAAGACGAATGCCCAACTCCAAAGTCATCCAAAGCAATGCAAACTCCTTCTTTTCGAAGCTTGTTAATTGCTTCCGATGCCAAGTCAAAATCTCTCAATAACACGTTCTCCGTAATTTCAACTTCCATTCGATTGGGAGCGAGCCCGGACTTTGAAAGGCTACTCATAATCGTTTCGAAAATATCGACTTTTGGGTGAAACTGCAAAGGCGAAAGGTTGACCGCAACCTTGATTTCATCAGGCCATTGAACAGCCGTTCTCGCTGCTTCAAGAATAACCCACTCTCCAATCTCGAGGATCAATCCACTTTCCTCAGCCGCTGATAAAAACGCATCGGGAGCAAGCAGGCCATGCTCTGGATGGTTCCATCGCAAAAGCGCTTCATGAGTGGCCAACCGCTGGTCTTTGCAACTGTAGATCGGCTGGTAGTAAAGCAGTAATTCACCGTTCTCAACTGCCTTTGAAAGACTGGCTACGATCTCCCTTGTCTTCACCAGTTCCTGATCCATTTCAGGTGCATAAAAACTTGACTGCGATCTTCCACTGTTTTTTGATCGATAAAGCGCCACGTCTGCTCGCTTCATCAATTCTTCTGGCTGATCGCTGTCATTAGGTGCAATTGCGATTCCAATACTGAATTTGCAATGGACTTGTTTTTCTTCGAGTTCAAATGGTTGGCTGAGGTAATCTTCGATGCGTTCGAGGACAATTCGAAACTCGCGAGGGTCTTGTGCTTCGGGTTGAACAATACCAAACTCGTCGCCGCCAAGCCTCGCCACCGTATCCGTTTCCCGGATCGCGCTTTGCAAACGTTGTGCAATTTGAGTCAACAATTGATCGCCTGCCGGATGGCCTTGCGAGTCGTTGATTTCTTTGAAGTGGTCAACATCGATCAATAACAATCCTGTCATCGTGTTATGGCGTCGCGTTCGTTTCAACGTTTCGCTCAGGATTGTATTAAACTTTGTTCGGTTGGCAATTTTGGTTAGCGGGTCTTCCAAGGAAGCTTGTTCCAGTTTGACCGTTCGTTCATGAACCAGTTTTTCAAGGTCTTCCTGACGCAGTCTTGCCTTGCGGCTCAAGATCCATTTCTCAGTCATCGCGATAGCGATCTGATAGACTTCGACTGACTCAAATGGTTTTTTCAGAATCAAAAGACTGTCACTCCGGCCCAGTTTCTTGCAAACGTCCTGGAAACTGTTGTCGGAATAGGCAGAGCAGATCACGATTTGCAAATCGGGTGCAACTTTCCAAATCTCACCGATTGTTTTCAGGCCGTCCCATCCAGGCGGCATCCGAATATCCACGAACGCGAGGGAATACGGATGTCCATCGGCGATCGCTTGTTCAACCATCTTAAGACCTTGTTGGCCCTGCAAAGCTGATTCCAATTCGATTTTCACTGGAACTGGCATCGAATCTGGCTCGGCCGCGGGCTCATCAAAAAAAGCTGACATCGCCACAGTGCTGGGACGCTGGTAGCTCTCCGAATTCAAAATTTTTCGATAGTCATCATGAATGCTCTGGTTGTCATCAATGATGAGAATTCGCCGGTTGGGTGAGTCTATATTCTGCATAACTCTGATTGCCTCATTGGGATTACCAAGTGGAAGGTCGCTCCTTGTCCACGACCTTTGCTTGCAACTTCTAAATTTCCGCCAAGGGCTTGGGCTGTCAGCGAGCAGCTGTGCAGGCCAAATCCATGTCCGTCTATTTTTGTGGTAAAGCCTTGTGAGAAAATCTTCACGAGATTCTCCTCGGCTATACCGGTGCCGTTATCTGTAACACTGATCGCAACGTCTTCAAGTTGACGATCCGCGATCACCTCGACTCGACCTGTGCGAGAGACGCCTTCGACCGCATCCAGGGCGTTGGCAATCAGGTTGATCAAAGCCTGTTGTAATTTATGGCGATCGGTTGTCAGGGTTATTGTTGCGAGACATTCATAGGTGATGACGGCGTCGATTTGGTCGGCTTTGTCGTCATTGATTGCGACACATTCCTGTATCAACTCCAACAAGCAAAACGTTTCGATAACGCCTTTGTCGCACGACATCGACAATTGCCTCTGAATCACGGTTCGCACGTGAGAAATGTTTTTGATCAGTCGTTCGGTTTCTTCTATGTGTGTGCCGTGGTCAGTCACCAAAGATTGCGAAATGAAATCAAGTGCAGCCGGAAAATGCTTCCCTTTTTCATCTGTTTCGAGATAGCTTGCAAAGTCATTTTCGTGCTCCAGAAATCGCCGACTGGCAATCGCAAGTTTGTCTGTCAAACTTTTTTGTAAAGAATTGCGAACGACCGTTGCCGATACGTTCATACTGTTGAGGACGTTTCCTACATTGTGGAGGACTTCCGAAGCAACGTCGGCCATCCCAGCCCGACGTGATGAATCCATCAATTTGTTATGGAGTTTAGCACGTTCGACTTGTGTCTTTTTATGCTCTTCGATTTGATACTCCAGATCATCCACGAGTTCACCGAGAGAACCAGCCAATTGTTTGATTTCACTAGGAGCAGAAGATTTAACTTCAAAGTCTCGTACAGAATCATGCTTGATCCGCGACTGGCGCGCGAGCATCGAAATCGGCTGGCTGACAATCGAACTGATCCAAAGCCAAAGCAGCAACGCACTACCAAGGAAGCCCAAGAGAAGAATGCGGATATTTGTTGGTTTGTACGAAAGCCGTTTGTCCAGCTGCGATTTGTTTTCCTCAAAGATTTGTTGAATTTCGCTATGCAAATTTTCCAGGCTGACGATCGCTCGTTCAGAATCCACATCCATTTGGGTTAGTAGATCTTGCATCTTCGAATGTCGATCGGCAGAATTCAGTTTCCGAGACTCAAGCAGACGGTCTTTTTGGCGCCCCGCAAACGATTGCAAATCAAGGGTGCTCGCTTGGGAGGTGGAATCTATTTCTGATGACAAGTTTTCAAGGATGGAATCAATTTCGGCGCCAACCTGCAAAGCACCTTCGCAAAGGTAGGACTCATCGGCACCCAATACCAAATCGGAAAGCAGCATCCAGTGGGAAAAGTTTTCTTCCAGGCGGCGCACGTCACGCAGGGTCAGTTCGGACTGACTGACACTGTCTGCCAACTGGGATTCGCCTTGGTGAAAGTAATTCAAAATATAAAACACAGTCAGACCACAAATGCTGTATCCAAGAATAAGAATCGCCAAATAGGTCCGCACTCTCATTTCCTGGCTCCGCTCCTGCGAACAAGCAGCAACACTTCTGCGCCGGCAATTTCGGCGGCGCTACTGCAATTGCGTATTTTGTCCGTCGCCAACCCAACAACCGATTCGAATGCTTTTTGAGTTTCCGGTGTCGGCCAGCCACCTTGTGAATTAACTGCCGAAATCACACCATCGTTTCTGACATACCACCACAGCTTGAGATTCGTGCCATCCATTTCCCATGGTGTTTTTACGACAAATCCAGCTTCCGATTCATCCGCTGCGATGGATTTGTAAACTTCGACGCTAGACCGTTTGATCGAAGAAGAATCTTTACCTGAGCTCGTTTTGAATGCAGATTGAAAAATCTCAATGACCGCCGCAGAGTATGGCTGATTGATTTTTTCTATCCGGACAGTGTTCGGGAAAGCCTGATTGACGTGGTGCAATGGTTGAATCACTTTCAGCTCTTGCTTCCATGTGAATTCGGTAACGGCGATTGTTTTCAACGCGGACCGGATAACGGTGGCTGCCATTTCCTGAGCATCAGCAGCAACGGTGACTTTTCCGTTAGACAATGTACTGCCGTCTTCCGATAGCATTGCTTTAAGTTGCTGGAAGTCTTTTCCAATCAACTGTTTTTTGAAGGCATCCTTTTCCACGACGGATCGTTTACGAGAACGGCAGCGCTGAAATTGAAAGTCTTCAACGACCAAGTCAGGACTGAGCGACCAGACGATTTCTGAAAGCCCCCAGTTGCCAGCTTCAGACCGCGCGTGCACCAAACCGATGGGTCGATCTCCATTTACAGGAAGGTAAAGCGTGTGACGTCCAAGTTCATTGAAGTGAATTGTGAACGGTAGTTTTCCTGAAACGTATTGCCGCACTTCCTGATCCACGGTACGCACCAATGACCGGTAAGAAGTCGCGTCCGGATAAGATTCGTAAATCCGCTTAGTCGGATCACGCAGTGCACAATAGGCTTGTCCATAGCTCTTTTCGATCATCACCCCTGTCACCAACAGGATCAGGAATGTGACCAGGATTTCGGACTGACGTTGAAACATTTCCTACTCCTTTTAGAAACGATATCGTATTTGAAACTCAAGAACGGACCCTCGGCTTTGCGAACCCAGCGGATCGAGGAAATGCGAAAACTGGCCGCTGGCCGTCCAATGTTGATCCGGCGTCCAGCGAACTCCGAGAGAATTCCTAAGCTCATTGTCCCAACCGGCGACACGACCAAACCCGCGCAGCACCGTCTGGTTGTAAACCAGCAACGATTCGTCGGAGTCCGTCCAGTCGACTTCAAGCAACGCGGTGTAGGCACGATCCTTGTCTTCAAAGCCCGCAGAGACTTCGGCCAGCCAAATCAGTTTTTCATCCGCAAAAGTAAAATCTGCGCCGACTCGACTGCGTTCCACAGTGCCACCGGCAGGAGCAAAACTCAAGACATCACCATGGAATACGGAGATACCCAAAACGACAGGTTGTTCCCTGGAGCTTCCAATTCGACCAGCAACAATAAATGGATCGTCTCGGCGTCGCCATACATTGCCACTCCCTCGGCTCAGTCCTAATTCGTACTCAACATCGTTTGCTTCGCCGTTAAAAGTGACGCCCCAATCCGATTTCAGACCGAAGTTCAGATCGTGGGTGTAGTCTCGCAAAGTACCGTTGGTGTTAACAATTTGCTCAAGCCCGAACGGAACTTCAAAGTGCCCAATTCGAAAGTTGGTTTTTCCTTTTCCGTGACGGGTGTAGTTGAAGTTGGTGATCCGATTGACGAGCTCGAAATCACTATTGTCTTCAAAGTCAGGTTGAGGTTCCGCTCCGTTATCGTTGCGAGACAAATAAGTCTGAAGAGTAAGCGTCCCCCAGTCTCCTTCCTTGTCAGTGAAGATCTTATGGAGATCGATACCGGCAAACCCCACGCCACCGATCGTGCCGTCCCTGCCAGAAAATGAAGGGCGATAAGCGAGGTCTACAGTGAATCGGAGATTGTCGGTCCACAACTGTTGAGAGGATTCAGCCAAGTTGGAAACCTCGCTTTTCGAACTTGCCTGATCCAAAAGGCTCAACGAGAATTCACTGCCGGATTTAGCTGCTTTGCTGTCAGCCCCTTTTCCCAGAGAATCCAACGCATCCAAAGTCAATTGCTGACTCGCCTTCGGCTCCTGAGCAACTATTGGCGACGCATCGCAAAACATTGCGACCGCTGCAAGAAGAAGGAGCCAATAAGAGTTCATCTGTCGCATATAAATCGAGTTAAATAATTGAGGCGAAGTATCCAACTATCCTGTCTTCGAAAATGTACGACTCGTCCCCTTTCTCAGTATGGCCATAGTTACGCTATTAGGGATTTCCCTCTTGGAGTTGCAGTTACAACCATCACATTGTCCGGCTAACCGATAGCATCAGCTTGCTGAGATTGGCTGGCTTCGAGCACGAGAAGCTGCCCGTTTACGTTGGCGTTGTGACCAACCATACGATCTCGCAGACCACTCGAAAATGCATTTGATTGAATACCGTGCCATTCTTGCTAAATTAGACCCTTTCGAACTCTTTCCCGTTTTTGGAAGCTCGTGATGAGAATATTGATTTTTTTAATGCTACTGGTAGCCGTATCAAGCAGCGCATACTCAATGTATGACGCGAATAACATCGGTAATAATTTTGACGCAGAAGCAAAAGTAAAAGAGCTTGGGTTGGAGTTGCCAGAACCTTCCAAGTCGCTGGCGATCTACAAACGAATTGTTGTCGTTGATAATATCGCTTACCTTTCAGGCCATATTCCGATCGACAAAGAAGGCCAGATCATGAAAGGCAAGGTTGGTGCCGATACCGACGTGGAGAAGGGCGCGAAAGCGGCCAAGCGTTGTGCACTCGCGTTACTTTCAACGCTTAAAGACGAGATCGGTTCGCTCAACAAGGTCAAGCGATTGATCAAGACGACGGGAATGGTAAACAGCACTCCCGAATTCACTCAGCAACCCGAGGTGATCAATGGCTGTAGTCAGGTGATCGTCGATATTTGGGGTGACGATTTTGGCAAAGGTGCTCGCGCAGCTGTGGGAATGGCTTCGCTACCGAGAGGCGCGATTTGCGAAATCGAAATGATGTTTGAATTGAAGGAATGATCCGCAAATGAGTGGCCACCATAGCCTGCTCAGTTCGGCTATCCCTCAACGACGTCAAAGAACCGGTCGACTTCGGAAGTCATCGTGTAGATGTTTGGCGAAATTCGAACAGCGTCCTTTTCGCCAATTTTGAAAGGGCGAACGACGATTTGGTGGTCACGAAATAGCGATTTGGCCAATTGATTGCTGTCTGCGTTCTTTATTTCAATTGAGATAACGGGCGAACCGACAGAAAAATCATTAGGAGAATTGAAACGAGTTTGTTTGCAATTTTCGGCTCGCGTTTTCGTGTGTTGCCAAATCTCCTTCAGTCGTTTTTCACGCATCTCTTGATTGATAGCTGTGTGGAACGTGACTGCATTTCCCAGTGTCAAGACTTCGGCCAGATTGCGGGTGCCGTAGTCTTCGTACTTGCGAGCAGATTTTGACCACGACTTCTGCCCCCAAGTAACCCACATGGGGCGAAGTGTCTGCTGCAGTGATTCCGAAACGTAAGCCAAACCTAAACCTTTCGGTGCTCCCAGCCATTTATGGGGGCTCGTGGAGAAGGCATCAACTCCTAATTCGCGGACATTGACGTCAACGGTTCCCACTGACTGCGCCGCATCAACCGCCACAAATTCCACTCCCGCTTTGCGCGCTACTTTCGTGATTTCCTGAACGGGATGGCGAAGGCCAATCGTGTTGTCGATATGGGGCAAGACCAACAACTTTGTCTCCGGACGAATTTGAGCCCGGTGTAGCTCAACGACTCTCTCTGGTGTCAGTTCATTGACTTTATCCATTGGAAATTCGAACTGGCGAACTTTGAAATTGCGAACTGCTGCCATGTGTTTAAACGCAACGGAAGCTCCCGAATGATTTAACGAACTGAATAGCACTTCGTCGCCAGGCTGAAAAGGTAGACCATGTGCGAGTGTGTTGAAAAACTCCGTCGTGTTGTGAGTGAAAGCAACTTCGGTGTCAGAGCAACCGATCAGTTTGGCAATTTGAGCTCTCGTCTTTTCACGAGGCTCATCCCAAGCTCCGCCCCAAGTGTACAGCCACGGGTTTGACTCACAGATCTTAAGATATTCTTCCCTCGCTTTTTGAACTGGAACCGGGATAGCACCGATGGATGCATGGTTCAGATAGACCACATCGCGACCGATCGAATACTGGCTGCGCAATTTTGCAACGTCGACATCCTCAAGCGTCGTCATTGATGCCGTGTCAATTTGTTGGGAGAACAAATCGCTGGTCTTCAACAGTAGTGCAACGGCACCAGTTGCCGCGGTACTTCGTCCAGCCTTTGACAAAAATCCTCGTCGGGATAACTGATTGCGAGCCATGAGAGGTTCCTTGAAAAATACTAAGGGACGTTTGCCGCATATTGTACTTTATTTGAGCCCTGTTCTGCTTGCTTTCAGCAGAATCGCAGCGGTTAAATTTGGAACACTAATCTATACCGATTGAGAGACTTCTCGCTGAACGCCACCATTTTTTATCACAGTTTTTATCGCCACGAAACGAGAATCTTTGGTCGTTGAATTTTCAACCGTCAATGGACGCTAATTTTGATTTCTGAGAGGGCGTACCGTCCAGTAAACATTTCTGTGCGGGCCCGAGCAAAGAACTACACCAAAAAGCGTAACATGCGCTCGGCGGTTTCGTGCCAGACGTCCATGTCTTCGTCTTCAGATCGCCACTCGGGTTCGTCTTCGAGCATTAACGATGGCGCCGAAGCGTCGAATATCATACGCGACGGAACAGCAAACTCGCCTTTGCCATGAACTGGACTTGATTTGGCTGTCAATTCGATCGCATGGCAAAGCGATATACGAGCATGGTCGTCGCAATGGTCGCTTAATTCGCCCGGCTTAATGCTGCTGATTTTCACGATCTCGTTTTCGATCTCTTCGCGGAACAGCGTTTCGAGCAGCGTTTGCTCGTCCACCAACTCTTTTCCGCCCACCGTGGTTACGAACAACAGCTCAAACTTAATCGCATCATCGCTGAGCCATTCGAGCAGTTTGTGGATCGCGGCAACCAGAAAAGCCAACATCAAAATGATCCGTTGCAGCGGCATGCCAGCGTCCTTAAATCGAGCCATTACCAAACTTGCATCAAAGATAAACAAAAACGACAGTCGGCGACGCAGGAATTGGTTTTCATCCCGCGCATAATAAAGCAACTCATCGCGAACGTATTTGATATCAAAAAGATCTGGTCGTTCGCCCGACTCATCAAGATAAGCCAGTTCCGAACGAAGCAAACTCTCCATCGTTCCGCGATTGGAAATCGACGTAAATCCACCGATCGGATAAAAATCCTCTTCCATGATGTTGGTCGCGACTGAATATTTCCGCGCCGGAACGCTCGGCCGTTGGGTCGGTAGTCGTTGCTTCAATTCGGTTGCAGCTCGCAAGACCTGACGAAGCGCGACTCGCTGGCCGAACTCGGCAAGCGCCGTGCCGTGTTCAAGTTCGAATACATCTTCGCTGCCCAGCAACTCGCCTGTGTTTCGGATTGTGAAAATAAGCTCCTTGAATTGAGCTAACAGTGGCTCCGACCAGCCATCATCGCGAACCGATTCGATCGCTGCGGCCAACAACTCCTCAGACGGAAGCTCCACCAAGGACTTGATTGAAGCCAGCGTCAACACGGCACCGCCCGAGTTCGAACGCTCGCGAATTTGATTGACGATATACGCAACACCCCGACGTTGATCGCGATCTTTGTAATTCGCAAGTGCATCACCCGCGCGTTCAAAACTCATGTCCGCGTAAAGTTTTCCCAACACATAATCTTCGTATTGGCGAATGATGTTGGGGTCACGCTCGATCCCTTCAAGATTCTTTCGTTGAGCCGCGCTGTCGATTCGAGATGCACCCAGTGCAACCATGCCAATATCACCCACCAGCCCAACACAGGGTAGCGGCGAACCGTCGGACACGACTTCCATCGCAAACAGCAATGTTTGATGAAGCGATTCATGGGTGATCGGCGCAGCGGCAGACAACAGTAAACCCTGGAGCAGGTACTGTCTGGCTTCATCCGGATCTCGAAGATCGTAAATATTCACTTGCTGCTCATCCGCTTCGACTTAATCAAAAAACTCTATTGGGATAAAACTACCGCTTAAACTTAAACCGAAACTACTCGTCTTTAACACGTTGCAACACTTCGTTTTTCAAATACTCAACTTGCCAACCCAACTCGTCCTTGCTCACCGCCTGCGCAGCGGTTGCCGCATTGCCGGGCTTGGCCATCACGGTCGCCCAAACCGACCAAACGGCACTTGCTTCCGCCGAACCGTCGGACTTCCAGTTTTCGAGCAGAAACTTGTTGGCGGATTCCATTAACTTTTTTTCATCTTCAAATGATGCAGTCTCTTGCTTGTTAAACTTTAACAACGCTTCGTGTACTTTACTCGCCTTTTGGGAATCCTTGCGAGGAAGCGGTGATTGTTGGATCGCGTGGCTGGAAAAATCAACCGCCATTGCACTGGTAAATTTCGCAGGCAGCAAAACGTTAAGGACCAGCGACAATCGGTTACCAAGTTTCGTTTGCTTCATGATCGATTCCGAATCCACCGATACAGCACGAGGCTGCCCGCGTTCTTCGAAAAAGTCATTGAGCACTTCTCCCGCGCCCTTTGCACCATCGAGAAACGAAATGAGAAGCAACACAAAGTCTTTTTCAAACACAACGTCGGCCATTGATTCCCTTTCCGGTTTCATCTGCCAAGCGAAATCTGATTCCTGTTTCGAGTTGGGATTGAGATTTTTCTTGAAAAAATTGAACATTGAATTCCAAGTTCGTGTTTACAAAAAGACAATTGCTAATCGGCGTCTGGCAAATTTTCAACTTCATGGGTCACACCATTGGAGTCAATACACTGGCTTTGCCAGCCTCCAGAGGGTGTGTGTTCAAATGGTTGAATTGAGCGGTCGGTTTTAAATTTTACATTTTCCATTTGGATAGCTCCGATTGTTTTTTGCAACGACTCTGGAAGCTGCTCCAACTTGATTGGAATTTTGGGTTGGAATTCTTTTATGTATGGGCCCGCAATCCAATTTTCAAACATGTCGCCATGTGAGTAACCAAAAAAACCAATTCGCGTGGGATCGAAATTGAAATGCACCCAGCATTTGTGAAACGCTCCTTCACGTTGTAGCTCCATCAAAACGGTCGAAGGAATCGATTCAACAAAACCAAGAATCGCCTCCGGGTGAGGGATCCGCAAAAATTGCAGACGCTCTGGCAAACTCTGAACAATAGCCAACCACTTTGGCTGCAGTTTCTCCAGCTCGGCCTCAAAAAACGAATCATCTTTGAGCCAAAAAAGGCACCCGTATTCGTTCTCACGAGATTCTGTCACCGTGTACTGAACGTACTCTCGCGTATTCCAGTTTTGTTGTACGTAAACATTTCCATCGGGTTGGACAAGCAAATCCTCAACGTTGATCACGTAATCCGTTTCGGCAAGAAAGCTCGCGACCTCTTCGCCTTCGGAAAAACTCGCTTCTATAAATGCTTGATCTGGCATCGCACCCGCTTCACCCGTTTGAAAGGAAGCAACATTGCCTTCGGCGTCGACGGCGAACCAGGTCGAATCCATGCTATGTGCAGCCGGAAAATCGATAGGAAGTTGATTCTGTTCTTCAGTCATGACTCTTAATACCTTCACTCGTTACTTTGTGACCAGCTCTTTAAGTTCCACCCGCTCTGTCGTTCCACCGCAAAACTCCACCCCCAACCCGTCAAGCGCGTTAATGAGCCCAGCAAAATCCAATGACTCAAGCGGTCGGCGTGAAACCGTGTACGAACACCAAGCCGCCATTTTGTTCCAACCAATGCTGCAAAAACGATCGCTCTTGCCACACTCACTCAAACAAGTCATCGATTGAAACGGCTCTAGCCCTGCGACTTGCGCCATTTGTTTTGGCGTTGGCGTGTCGCTTGATCGCATGGGCAAGTACACGATCCGTTCGTTTCCGATTCCAGATTCACGAATTTTTTCCGCCGCAGCAATCGATGGCTCAAGATTACTCTGGGCAACCAACAAATTGATTCCGCTGCGAATACCATTTTCGGCAAGCAAGTGAACCTGACCAATGACGCGATCGACTTCTTTTACGTTTTGCGGAAAATGAACAGACAAGTGGACTTTCTCCGGCCGCGCGTCCACGAGTTCATCAAAATGTTGTTCCAATCGCAAACCGTTGGTGGTCATTGAACGGAAAAGCAATCCGCGCAATGACTTTAACACTTCAAAAACACCCTCGTACTGCAACGGCTCCCCGCCGCCAAACGAAACGGCTTGGGTGCCGTTGGCTGCACAGTCGCGCACAAAATCAACGACCTCGTCGACCGTCCACTCCGTCGCGCCACCTGGCTGGCTGTGGTTGTAACAGAACGAGCAACCTTTGTCGCAAAGGTTGGTCA
>CAYZGP010000058.1:5502-21149 GCA_964478065.1 uncultured Pirellulaceae bacterium | reverse complement strand
CCTGGCTGGCTGTGGTTGTAACAGAACGAGCAACCTTTGTCGCAAAGGTTGGTCAACTCGATTGAAATGCGTTCGATTGAGGTTCGTTTGATTGAGGTTCGTTCAATTGAATTGTGTTGGACCATGCGTTTATTCGCCCAAGAGCATAGGAACTTTTTCACGCAACACTGCCATCTCGTCCTCGGTCTCCGCCAGGTACATCAACAATTTCAAGTCATCGCGGGTTACCGTTCCGCCGCTGAAAATCCACGAGCGGACACGAAACAGTTTGTAGAGTTTTACCAATTTTCGGTCACTGATAAAAATTTTGTCTTCGCGAACAAGTGTTTTCACGACACGCTGAAACTCGCGGAAAACTTCATCCGGAAAAAACAACTCGCGATCCGTTTTACCGGACTTGGCTGCGGCACCTTCGCCACCAAACTGGAACAACATGTAGCGATTGGCTTTTTCAAAGTCTTCGAGCGACGCATGCCCCTCCACCCACGGCTTCTGATTCAGATTTTTGTAAACTTCCGAATTCAAACCTGCATCGATCAAGTCTTGAAAATGATCGCCCTGAACCGAAAGGCTTTCGACCTTCAATACAAAACGGTCCTTCAACGCATTCAATTCCCCATGTTCAGGAATTTCGTTGGCAGCGGCGAAAAGAATCCGCAAGGCGACAGGCTGGGGCACGCCGTCCTGATAGAATTTTTTCTCATTGATGATCGTCAAAAGGATATTCAAAATCGCTGAATTTGATTTGAATATCTCGTCAAGAAACGCCAATTTAGCGGTCGGCAATTTGCCTTTTTCACGACGAATATACCGACCATCTCGCAACTCGTTGATGTCGATCGGGCCGATGATTTCTGAAGGCTCGGTAAAACGAGTCAGCATATATTCGTAGTAATCTTCGTTGGAAATCCCAAGTGCTTCCTTGAATTTCAAAACCAAATCCGATTTCGCCGTTCCGGGCTTTCCGACCAACAGCAATGGCTCCTGGGCGATCCCGGCAACGCACATCAAGTCAATCAGCAATTGTTTGTTAACAAAGAACCGCCCAAGCGATGTACGAAACCGGTTAATCCGCGCACGAATTTCTTCAGCCTCTTCACTAAGCTGATCATAAGTCAGATCTTTAACTTCCGTTTTTTTTGCCATAGCCTTCGTCAATCTTTATCCGTTTGTCGCGCCCAAATCGAACGCGATTTTTTATAATTATTCATTCTTCAAAAGCACGATTACGTCAACCGTGTTTTTACTTAACTGCATTTCGAACGTCGTCATGAATTCGCCGTCGAACAAGGAATTCATCTTCATCGAGCCAACGACGGCTTTCTTCATTCAATGAAAACTCATCACTCACCAGTGCCAAAATCGTTGTCTCGACCAAGTCCAATTGCGAGATCGAGAAATGTGATGACGTCGTCATATTGTCTTTGATGTTCGCCAGGTTTCGCTTCTTTCCTTTGCCTTGATACAGCTCCGAAATCATACCCAACGCTGCATCAACCGGCGCATGGGAAACGCAATTGACGTATGCACACGCGAGGTTTCGTTGTTCGACTGGTGGCAAAGTTTGCGTCAACAAGATCTCACGGACTTGACCAACAACCTCCGCTGCTTGTTCGACTTGGCCGAAATAGTACCAGCCGGACGCAACACACAACAGCAATCGAAGAGGCCGCGTAACGTCGATGTCGGTTTTTGAATTCTTTGCTTGACGCGCTTTTTTGCCTTTGGGTTCGTGCTTATTGACCAAATCAGCAACGCCACTATAAAGCCGGCCAATCTCTTCCCGCATTCCCAATTTACGCAAGCCGCGAAACGACTCGGTGAACAAAGACTCAATCGCATCGACACGCTCTTTGTTGATCGGATCATGATTCGATTGCAGGCTCAAGTATTCCGAAACAATTTTTGGAAGTGATTGCTCGAACAATCCAACAAACGTTTGAACTACATCGATACGACCAAAGTGAGCCGCAACGTACATTGATTTTTGCAGCAGGTGAGCACGATCCATCGTCGAGCCATTTTTTTGCAGCCAGGCAACGACTTCATCGAATAAATGATTAGCAAAATCCTCGCCCATCCGAGGCGCCAACTCGATTGCTGATACCAAAACGCGACCGTAGTTCTTTGGGTCAGCTTTTGTTTCGGCTATCAAATCGGTCAACGTCGTTTGCAACGCGGTTCGATCTTTAATATCCATCAACTTCGCCAGCTGCTCACTCAATTCATCGGGATGCCGATTGTGCCATCGCGTAAACGCATTGACTCGCTCATGCGGTTCAATCATTCGCGACTGCCCGCGGAACCGATCGACTTTGTAGCGATCCATTCGTTCCATGGCGTCCAAACGTTCGAGCAACATCTCGCTCAGTTGCGTTTGGTTCGACTGACCATTAAGGGCTTGATTGATTCGATATTCAAAAGCATTTCCGAGCCAATGGTGAATCGAATCTTTCGAAACCAAACCTTCAATCGCCTCAACTGTGATTCGTTTGGCCTCGGCGACTTCGCCAAGTTTCGCCAAAGCGAATGCAAACATTAAATCCGCATACTGTTTAGTGCGCGGTTTCGCCGATCCAGAAATGGGTTCGATCACCCACTCGGAAATTAATTTACGCAAGTCGATCACTTGCTCGCGCAACACGCGGAACCGATCACTTTCACCAAGCCCTCGAACGCGCATGAAGTTTGGCATGTCGTATTCGGCAGCCATCCCTGAATCGAACAAGCGTTGTAAAACGCGATCTCGGGCGCGGGCGAGCATCAACGTGTCGTTGCCCGAAAGCTTATAAAGTGCAACCCATGTCAGCCACGCCGTACGAATGGGCAGCGAATTTTCCTGCCGCTCAATGAACTGGGTCGCTTGATTCAAAATTTGCTCCAAACCATCTGGCTTGGATTCTTGCGCCGCTGACCAAATCAAAAACGCCGCCACAAGTGATGAATCCAACGGACGCATCTTTGTTTCGTTTAACAGTGGAGCGAGATCATCAACGCCAAACTCCTTGAATTTTGAACAGATGACCTCACACTTCAGCCACTGTTCCAATTTTTTGGAGACTTCCGAATCGCGGGAATCTGCGCTGGTCCATTCCGAGTCCGCCCAAACCGCATTGGACCAACAAACCGTCGAATCCTGACGATGCTGAAGCTGCGCATTGAGCACGCCCATTTCGCTCCACATCGTTTGACGCCCGGGCGAATCAAGTGGCTCTTCTGATTCGAGAAATTGGGTTTCAACTTCGCTCAACTGACGCTGTAACTGGGTTGGCTCTGTTTTTTCTACCGCGAAATCACCAATTGCAAAATCGGTTTGATCTTCCGCAACCGCTTCATCAGATTTCTTCTTGGTCGACTTGCTCTTGGTAGTTTTTGTCTTCGAAGGGACTGCCGTGATATCTGGTTTGGATTTTGGCTTTGGTTTTGGCTTCGGTTTATCTTTCTTGTCTTCAGGACAAATGAAGCTTTCAAAATCGAATCGGTAAGACTCGGTCCACGCATCAAGCGACTTTTGTTGGTGATCCAAAACGTATTTCACCCAATCAGTGATCGGGCGAAACGCAGCATCGGGCACTGAATGTGGACCGAATGCTTGATTGAGTTGGCCTGTTGACTCGCCCGTTTCATCCGGTTCAAGCCAAATGATGTCCTGCGAATTACTGGCAAGCAATTTTGTCACAGCGTCGCGACGAAGCGGTGGATGCAATCGCATTCCAACGGGCAAGAACAAGTTTGGAATCTTCAAGTACGAACGATAAGCCAACCCGTCCAGCACAAGCACTGGAGGGTGTTTTTTCGACGGCCGCACGCGCACAAGCACCACGGGATCTTCGCCTTCAACTTCTGCAACGGCAAACGCAAGCCGGGCAAGCAAGCGATCATCGCTTTCAAGAACCAATTTTTCCATTTGATCCAACGCGTTTTTTCGAATCACCCAAAGCTCGGCCATCTCGCCCGTACTGCCGCGGGTTAAATTCAAAGTGACATCGATCTTTTGTGCCAGTGGTTGGTCAGCCCAGCCTGTTTCCACATTCGGCAACTCAAACTCAAGCGACTCGTAAATATCACGAAACGGAGCTTCTTCGATAAACATCCAGCTGTTGTCAGGTTTCAGCAGCAACCATTTTCCTGGCGGTGGCGTGACCTTAGCTCCCATTGGATGTTCGTAGCCGTATTGAACCCAGACGCGAGGATGCGTTTCAATAAACGCGGTGATCCCTCCACGCGGAGAGCCGTTTGTAGATGTTTTTAATTCGGCATTTGTTGGATTATCGGGTTGGCCATTGGCGGATTCACTACCATTGGCTTCCAAAGCACGAAGCATCGAATAGTAGGGCGGACCAATGACACGCAACAACGAAGCGGGCTCGCCGTTGGCTCCAGCGTTTTCGTTTGGCTCATTCAAAAACGGTTGCTTGCCGTTGGGACCGAGCACGCGAAAGCTCTGCCGATCGTTACCCAATCGCAGGATCTCACCTACAACACTGTGAAGTTCTGAGTTAGATTCCGTTTTGATTCCTTTACCCAATTTTCCATTTTCCCCCGGCAAGTGAAACAAAACAGTGGTCGAATCTGACAGCTCTTTGAGCTCACTGGGCTTGCAAGACGTTAAGGGTAAAACCTGCAACCAACAGCAGACATTCAGATCCAACGAGATCGGAGTTTTTTTCAAAAGCTCAACACCGACTTGCTTAAGTTCTGCCAAGGCTTTGCGCGTTATTTTTTCCGCGGTATTGATGACAACTTTTTTGTCTTCGTCAAACCCGGCTTGCGCAGCGGCGATCCAAACTTTCTCTGGAACAAGCCCAGAGGTCATGGCAAGCTGAAATGCTTCGAGATTTGGGAAACGTAAAATCATGTTGATTTTGGTGTCGCTGAGTTTTCGTTTGGTTCGTTTGGATTATTTTTATCGTCCGTCTCAAGTGACCGCCAGCTTGGAAGGATTTCGAATTGAGATGGCCCAAAAAAAGTGCCGATCGCTTTGAAAATGGTTCTATTGGCAATCTCAGCTTGCGTCAAACTTAGGCCTTTGACTACGCGGCAGGGTGCGCGGCCAATCATGTTACTCGCATTTGCCAAACTGATAATATTCTGCAAGAACAATTGCGAAAGCGATCGAATCACATTGGCGGCCAACAATGTTTGCGTCCAACTTTCTTTCAGCCAAACATCGTATTGGGTCGCAATTCGCTTCAACCAGGCTTGATCCAATTCGTCGTTCAATTCGATCAAACGGTTCTTGATCTCAAGGGCATCCGAATGGTCAAAACGAAGATTAAAGAGCTTGCACTCTTTACGCAAAAATTCCGCTCTTGCATCGCCTCGCTCTTCTAGCCAGTCCGCATAGACCAATCTGGCCGGTTCATGTTCAGGCTGTTTTAAAATTTCCTGAATGAGCGATTCTTCCATGCTTGAATAATCGGTCGCCGGTGGTCGGGTAGGCTGAACAGGTTCATCGATAGGCTGGTCAGTTGACTGGTCCTGATTTGGCTGATCGGCAGGTGGCACTTGAGATTCCGAATCCGTGATCGTAGCTACCCTCCCTCAGACTGGCTTTGACGTTGGTCTTGGCCAGGGTTGGAAACGGGATCGTTGGGAATGACCTTATCTTCTTCACGTTCGATCACGACTTTGCCAACTTCGGTCGCGTTAAGCATTCCGCCTTCGATGAGTTTGTCGACGAGCGCCTTGTGCTGGCGTTCGTGTTCATGCGGCAGCGAATCCTCTTCGCCACTCAACGAGACAACAATGTCCTTTTTGCCGGTGGTGGGGTTGATTCGTAATTGGATCGTCATTTCGGGCATCGTGATTCTCGTCTCGTTAAGTTTTTTGGCTCTTTGATTCTATCATTTTTGTGATGATGGTTTTTACGTACTCAACCTGTTCCTGCATCACACTAATTTTTGGATAGAAATTGGGTTTAATTTGTTCGGTAATTTCCCACCAGGGATTGTCCGTTACACCATAAATCGAAGTTTTTCTGGGGTGTTGCGTGATCAAACGCAACAACTTACGCAGATGATTTTTCGTTTCTGCAGCCCCGTTTCGCTGGGCGCCAAGGTCAGAATTTCGCTCAGCGGCAACGGTTTGGGCAGCCCAACCAATTGCCAAATCAAACTCGTCAATACAATTTTGCAGGATTAACCTGGCACTTCGGTCTGGCGTCTCGCGGTCGAAAAAACGATGAAACAATGTCTCAGCAACCTCTTTTTCTAAAACCGCATTTTCAATTTCGTAGAAAAGCTCTCGGAACACAAGTTTTCCATACGGCCAATCAGGTTCGATCACTCCAGACTCAGGCCAACGTTTGCGTTCCTTAAGAATCTCAAAGCCCGCGTCCGCATCGGTATCAAATTTTGGCGGAAGCTGGGCCCAGTTCCAAACGAATTTTAACTCTTCGAAAAATGGTCGGATGATATCTTCATGGGCTTCCATCCAGGTTGCTAAAAAGTGGCAGCCGATTTCAAGAGATCTTCGATACGGCAAAACGGCCAACGCGAAACTCAACCGCTGGCTCAATTTCCCTTTGCGAGCCCTCGCCCACTGAGCCAACCCACGCTCGCCCGATTCCTCCAACAAGTCCGCCAGAATTTTATGCGATTCAGGAACCCCGTCGAGCATATCGACAATCAGCATTAACCGCTCGTTGGATTCAAACATCTACCATCCCCATTGACTGCCATCAAACCGCCTCGACCTCCGCGATCTTTTTCGTGATCTCCTCTGACGCACCCGTCGATTTTGACCATTCGCCAAGCGTTTTGGCATCGACCACTTTTTTGTCCAGCAGCAAATCGCGGAGCGTTTCCACCATCGGCTGGTTCTCTTTGAGAATCGCGGCGGCGCGATCTCGGGCGGCTTCCAACATTTCACGAACCGATTTGTCGATTGCCTCAAGTTGCTCGTCAGAAATCTGCCGTGTTCGCTCGGCCCCATGCGGCTTGGTCACCAACTGGCCAACACCTACCAAATCGCCACCCATCCCGAACTCTTCAACCAATGAACGTGCAATCGACGTAGCATGCTCCAGGTCACCCGCGGACCCAATGGACAAATCATTAAGCAGCAACAATTCGGCTTCACGGCCACCCATCAACACACACAATCGATCAAGCAACTGGCCGCGTGTGACAATGTATTTCTGAGCGGGGTCCTTGCTTTTGACAAACCCAAGTGCACCTGCCAAATCGCCTCGAATGGAAATTCGTTCGATCGGCGGAGTATGCTCGCAGAACAACGAACAAACGGCGTGGCCTGCTTCGTGTGTGGCGACCACTTTTTCTTCCGAAAGCGTCATTTTTGGACGCTCAACCCATTCCGTCAAAGCGCGATCAATGTCCGCCGATGACGTTGGGTCCTGCTTGTCTTCTCGCAAACGAATTCGCGCAAGCGCCCGGCAAAGCGCATTGATATGGTCGCCCGTGTATCGAGTGCCCGGCGCGGCGCCTTCGACGTACTCTCCCGTTCGGCGCACGGCGAACTCGAGCGCTTCATCGGTCATCTCCAACCCCATTTTTTCATTGTAAATATCCAGAATCGCCCGACGGTCATCGCTATCGGGAACCGGAATATGCAAGTGGAATTCGAAACGGCCTGGACGTAGCAACGCTGGATCGAGAATCTCTGCAAAGTTCGTGGTGCCAACGACGAAAACCAATTCGCCTGAATGGAAACCATCCATCTCGGTCAACAACTGGTTGACCATCGAGTGCTCAACCCCGGATCCCGTATAGGTTCCTCGTGCCGCAGCGAACGAGTCGAGTTCGTCGAATACGATGATCGCCGGAGCGGACTGGCGTGCACGGCGGAAAATCTGACGGATGCGTTCTTCACTCTCGCCCACCCAACGGCTTTTCAATTCAGGACCGGAAACGATCGTGATCGCGGCACCAATCGCGGTCGCCATCGCTTTGGCAAACAACGTTTTACCGGTTCCAGGCGGGCCCCAAAAAATCATGCCGCGCGGGATAAGCTGCTCAAGTCGCTTGATGGCAGCCGGATCCGTTTTGGCATCTTTGAGCGCCAACACATCAAGGATCTCAGTTTGCAATCGCTTTTTGACTTTCGTGTAGCCACCCACCTCTTTATGCAAATCGATTTGAGGAACTTCAAGGTTACCACTGGCGGTCGCCTGCCGAATTTGATCGTAGGCCCGGCGTGGATTCTCTGGGTAGTCTTCTCCTTCAAGCGTCGAAAGCAATTTACGCAGCCGAACTGCGTTCATACCTGAAACAAATTTGTACAGGTTCCACGGGTTGAATTCGCGGCCAAATTTCCGGGCTTCTTTTTGCGTCACCAAATTCTGCAGCCGCGGGCGAGGAATGCCCAACATGCTGTATCGTTTTGGGAACAGGTTTTCGATGACAGGCGGAATCGAAAAAGACGGGTCTTTGAAACCAAGCCAAACCAGTTCTGGATTTTCGTAGAGCAGGGGAATGACTTCTTTGGCTTCGGCTGTCAAACCTCCCTGGCTAGTGGTCAGCAAATCCAGGTGCGGCAACACGACAACGCGACGTTCGACAGCACCGCGAACGGCTTCGCGTAGCTGAGCGATCATCATCCCAAGCAACCCACATTGCATCGCGGCTTGTTCATCATTGGCTGGCCGGCCATCGAGATAAAGACATCGAATGTCGTTGGTACGCAGGCGCCCACGAAGATTCATGAACGCAAACGGCGCCATGTCTTTGTCGCACTCAAGCAAAACAGGCAGACCGCGGCGCAAATCAGAAGCGGTATCGGTTAGCGATTCTGCGTAAGCCGATTCAACCGCGTCTTCGGCTGTGAGCTCTTGGGGCAGGTCTGATTCGGGGATGATAACTGACATTCGTTATTAGGGACCTTGGGTGATGTTGTTGTGAATAAAGAGAAAGAGAACTGAAATCTAAAACGCGCGAGCCGGCTTACGTTTTACGACAGCCTGGAGACAATCGCGTATTCCTATCAAACGCAAGCCTGCCGGCTAGGCGTTAACTGTTCATTGAACCGAAGTTCGATTCGATTTTTAGACTTCGACAACGATCGTAAGCGAGCCACTTTCGGGGTCTTCAGTCATCTCTTTGATTTGTCCGATCTTGGCAGCCTTTTGCTTAAGCGCCTCCGCAGTCGCACGATTCACGGCTTTGTCGAGTTGGGCACGAAGATCCTTTAACTGCTCTTCAAGCTGATCGGTGATTTCCTGCTGGAGTTTTTCTTCTTTCCGATCAATTTGGCCCTCCAACTCTTGTTTGAGCTGTTCACTAAGCTTCTTCGAAGCCGCACTTCGCGATCGGGCGGGGCCTTCGTCGTCGTAGCCGACGCCTGATTTTTCGCCGGCAATTTCAACATCATCCGAAGCCGCCGCGCGAACCGAAACGGTACCCGACTCCAGGTCGACTTCGATTGTCACGTCGCCATCGATACGAACGACTTTGCCTTCCTTGCGCTCAAAACCTTGCTTAACCAATTCTTCAGCCAACAAATCTGCCATCTGATCGCAGGGGAGAATTTCAAGCATTTCCAACTGCGTGCTCACGTGGTCTTCGGCTCGGATAACTTTGCTCACCGACTCACTGACTTTGATTTTATACGCTCGGCTCATGGTGACCCTTTATGTTATCGCTGTTGTATGTAAGTTGGACATTCATTCCTGTCCAACAGCCGCGCCTCGCATAAAGAACGGACTGATATGTCCATCCTGCGACACGCCAAATTCATTTTCTATTCGAAATGATAACCGACGAACGCTCTAAGGAAAGAATTCGAAATTAAAAGTGCTGTAAAAGTGCAATCAGATTTGAGTTAGAAAGTTATTTCTCGCAAGATGGCTTGTGCTTTGTTGATTGAAGGCTGAACGTTTATACGCTCCCAATCCGATTTCCATAATTGCGTCGCGGCATAGTTTTCATCCATATAACCGGTCGCGACCGAATCTTTGTGCCATTTTTCCAAACGATTGGCTTGGCGAAGCAACGAAGCCGCATTTTGGTAGGCTTCCGTTCGATCCGCGAGGCGCAGGCCCTTGGTTCTTAGAGAGCGCGTCCAGCTTTTAAGTTCGCCTTCATTTTTCAAAATTTCCTTAAACGTCTCCAGCAAAAATCGGCACAAATCTCTGCGGCCCACTGCATCGGCCTTCGTCATCAAACGGTCAAGCACACGCTCCTGAGCCACACCGACTTTATTCATCGCCTCGACAGTAGTAATACGGCCTTTGTATTGTTCCATCTCGACCCAGCGCTGAGTCAACGAGCCCTGCATGGCCTCCAAAATGACGGCCCCTTTTCCCTGGGTCCAAATTTCAAAGTCACTGATTTCGTCAACGTCTTCCAAACGAATCCGATGTGCGTTCATTAACGCGTACAAACCGTTCCTTCGAAAGATGTTTTTGGATTGCCAAACCATGCCGAATTCTGTCATTGCGAATTTATCAAGCACGGCGAAAAACAAATATTGATCGCCCAAGGTAAGCTTCTCGATGTCCGGGGCACGCCAAAAACGTTTTTTGCTTAAGTCAGCCGAAGTAATCCAGATGAGAAACTCAAGTGAATATTTGGAGAACTCCAGACCAAGTTCACCAGGCAATGTTCGCTCCCAAACTCGACCCGTTTTGGGTTTGGACTGTCGTAAGAACGTTTGTGTTTTCCAGCCAGAATCGGTGGCCAGTTTTTCGGTGACACCTTTGGCGATGGCGGCCTGGACCAATTCAACCGTATCCGAACTCAAACATGGCTGAGTGCGACAAGGCTGTCGGATGACCGGATACGCATTGGCAACGGGGTAGTTTCCAAACACGCAATAAACGATCTTGAGCAAGTTCGATTCAAAACGAGTAACAGAGCGCAACGGGTCCTCCTAAAAACTTTCAAGAATACACTTTATAGAGTATACGTGATTTCGCCGGTGTTGAGCGTGCTTGCGAGACACTCAAAAAAACGCAAAGTTCGATTTTCCGCGAATATTTAGTGATCTTTGTCGAAGGATTTCTATCATAAGAAGATCGCTTTCGGTTCTCACCAACCTGGAAAGCCATGAACCATTTATTGCAAGACGGATCTTACGCATTGCCCAAGTCGTTTCAATCAGTAAGACAACCGAGTTGCTACCTCGGAAAATAGTGGTGCAAAGCCACTCTTGGGCCATTTTAAAAACAGCTTGACCGAGCCAAACATAAATCGAGTAAACTGATTTCTGCTCGGGTCGTCTAACAAGCAAGACTCCCTCTTTGCAGGAGGGCGACGAAGGTGCGAGTCCTTCCCCGGGCCTTTACGTTAAAGCCATTTTGTTTTTGGCAGTCCTTCGTTCAAAATTACAAACCCAAATATCGCGGCCCGCTGCGTTGTAAACTCATCGTTTCCAAAATCAATTTGCTCGGATCGTATAATTAGTAGGACGCCCTTACCAAAGGGAAATGAAGGTGCGATTCCTTCTCCGGGCCTATTAAATTTTGCCACCGGCTGCAACGCATAACAATCGACAAACACGCAACCATTGACATATGCCTGAACCGAATCCAACACCAATTGATAACGAGATTCAAACGTGCCTCAACGTCTTGCGACAGCTTTGTGAAAACCCTGAACTGGCAACCGCGCCCAACTCGCCCTATACCGACGTGGTCAATCAAGTCACGCTGTTCATCCGGCGGCTCAAGGCGACTCGCAAAAAAGAAGCCCGCATTCGTGATCAGGAAGTCATCGAAGAATCGCCGATTCGGAAAAAGCGAACACAGAAACAATACGGGCGATACTTGACCGATGAAACAATGGACACAGATCACGCCAACGGTTCCCAGCACGCCGCCGTTGGTTCAGAAAAAGCCTCCAAGAAAACGGCCTCAAATCCAGCTTCAACCCCGCTGCAAACCTCGCAAGTCTCACTTCATCGGCGGCGAGCTTGTTACATTTGCAAATCACACTATCAAACAGTCCATTCGTTTTACGATTCGCTTTGCCAAACTTGTGGCGATTTCAATTTTGCCAAACGCTCGTTGACGGCGGATCTAACTGGCCGAAATGCGTTGGTGACGGGCGGCCGAATCAAAATCGGATTCCAAATCGCACTCAAACTGCTTCGCGCAGGAGCTTCCGTTGCCGTGACCAGCCGGTTTCCATACGACACAGTCAAACGATACCAGCAGGAATCCGATTACGCTCAGTGGTCCGACCGCTTGAAGATCTACTCGGCTGACTTCCGTAGTTTGGCCGCGGTGTATCAAATGTGCAAAGCGATTCGTAGCGACCACGACTCGTTAAACATTTTGATCAACAATGCCGCCCAGACGGTTCGCCGTCCACCTGAGTACTACGAACATTTGATTGCCGCGGAAACAGAATCAGCAAATTCGGTTTCAGCAGACGAGAAACGTTTGATTTCACATTCCGTTTCAAACCCCACCGCCGCAGAACAAGCTGGAGTCGCAATCGCTCAGCAATCGGGACTGGCCGAATCGCCCCCCGAACCGTCGGCTCATATCGCCGCGTTGATGTCGCAGGCACGACTGTTAAAAGAAGACGGCCAATACGACGCCTCGCTTTTCCCGAAACAACAACTTGACCTCGACGGTCAGCAGATTGATCGAAGGGGATCCAACTCGTGGGTCATGGAACTTAACAAAGTAGAAATCCCGGAACTGCTAGAAGTCCACGCCGTCAATTCATTGGTGCCGTTTATTCTGATACAGCAGTTGGATTCTCTTTTTCAGCATTCACCTCCTGATCGTTACATCGTCAACGTGTCCGCGGTTGAGGGCCAATTCGGCGTCGAGAAAACAGGGTTCCATCCACACACTAACATGGCCAAGGCAAGCATGAACATGCTGACCAAAACCGCCGCCAAGCGTTATGCTCCGCGCGGGATCTACATGACAAGCGTTGATACTGGCTGGGTAACAAACGAATACCCCTTTGAAAAAACCGCTAAAATGAAAGACCACGGTTTCGAGCCACCGCTGGATGAAATCGACGGCGCCGCCCGAGTTTGCGATCCGATTTTCAAGGGCATTAACAAACAGGAATTTCTTTACGGGATATTCTTGAAGGACTATCAGGTATCCAGTTGGTAGATACCAACCGATAGTAACTCGACTCTCCGAGTCCAACCCAACATCACAAACCAAAACACAACCCAACACGATCAATAACTCTAGATTCTTCCCTGCACAATAATCCCATGAGCAATCCAACCAAAGAGCCAACAAACATTTCGAAAGCAAAAGCTCCTGCGCGCCCTTCGGTTTTGTATTGCCCCGTTGGAAAAGTTTTCTCGCCTTGCGAACTCTCCGAACTCGACGCAGTTGTCGAACATCTCAAAAGTGACGCCGCCGTCAAAGACCAAGCCATATTCCCGCGTGGCACACATCTGGCCGACGGTCGTTTGGATCTTTGCAAACAAAGCATCGGCCCGCTTGGTACCCATGCCATTGCGGCGGCGCTTGAATCAAATACGCAGACAAAACATTGGTTGCTCGGCGCCAACGGACTGGGTGACGAGGGCGCAAAAAGCGTCGCAAAAACCGCCCAAGCCAACAAACAACTCGAAACCATTTACCTTGGCTGTAACCTGATCCAATCAGACGGCGCAACCGATCTGGCAAATGCACTTATCGAAAACGAACATGTCACTGGATTATGGCTTAAGCGAAACCCGATTGGCCCCGAGGGTGCGGCTCAAATCGCAATGATGCTCGGATCGAATTCGACATTACGGACGCTTGATTTGGTCCACACACAAATCGGCGAAGATGGGCTAAAGCAAATTTGCCAATCGCTGTCATTTCATGATGCGCCTGCGCCCCGTACCAACCCAAAGACAAACACGTCGATCAAACGGCTGTATCTCGGTGGAAATAAAATCGATGCGGCGCTTACGCTGCCGATCTGCGAGATGATTCGCAGCAATCGCTCGATTCACAGTTTGTATCTAAGCGTGAATCGGTTGGGCGACGATGGTGCGAACTTGATTGCCCAAGCGGTTGCGGAAAACGAATATTTGGAAACGATCAGTTTATCTGCAAACGACATTGGCCCAGACGGGGCTTGGTCGATCGTCGAACAACTCCAGTACCATCCAACGTTACGATGTCTGGATCTTGGTGACGACAAAAGCGCACCGGTGCTTGGCGAAAAAAGAAACCGGATTGGCGATCTCGGCTGTGCCGCAATCGGGGAACTGCTTCGCTCCAACCGCACGCTGCGTGTGCTTGACCTCCAAGGCAACGGAATTTCATCGGCGGGAGCCCAAATTTTGGCCGATGCACTTGAATCAAATCGGAGCTTAACGGCGTTGCGATTAGGCAAAGGCATTGGGCGTAGTCAGAAAAAGCGGATCCTTGAATTGTTAGCGCGAAACGCTCGGCGGTTACCGGCGTTTGTTGAAACAGATGCCTCTGACATTAAAGCAATCAAAAGCGTCTACCGCACTCCAGTTGCTGGAGTTACTGGCGTAGTTCTTGATTGACTAGCGAGTGTGCTGGGTTGATTCATGGAATCCCAACGCTTTAACGAGGAAGAAGCGAGAACAATAACGCGGTCGTCTTCCGGGTTGTCGTTAAACGTTCGCTTTCCCTGAATTCTGGCGAGTGAAAATGGTAACCCGCCGCACAAGCAACAAAACTCGAGAGCGGCAAACATCTCAAATGCCCTCACAAGCCTCTTCACCCCACTACTAATAGAGCGAGCACAAATCACGGAGCCGATTTTTGGGGCCTATTTCCACGTAAATAATCCCTACAACCGGAACGTTCAACATAGATGCCATCAACCTGTCGTTTTCGAGTGCCCGCCAATCAGGATGCCTTAAATTTGAACAGCTAACAGTTTTTTAGGAACTAAACTTCTGAAACTTAATTGCTATTCAATGAGTGAACAAATGGACCTCAACCGACGAAAATTTCTTCGACTTAATGCCGACCGTCAACAGTGCATCGTGCGCCTTGGCATTGGCGAATCAGGCGGCTTCCTGATCGATGAATCGATCGAAGGTCTGCGCGTCGGCGGATTGGACCTACTTATCCTGTTTGCCGATCAAAAAGCCACCGTTGAAATCAATGATGAATTGATTGTCGGGCGCTGTCGAAGCGTTTCACGCAGCGACGGAGGTTACTTTGAAGTCGGAATTCATCGTGAACGTGATGATTATGATGGCGATTCACAATCACTTTTGCTTAATTCATTCATGAAGTTCGATGGCAACAGTGTGACGTGTGTCCCTCTTGGTCTCGTCGGTGACGACGAAGTCCGAATCCGGCTGATTAACGGTAAAGAGTTTACCGTCATGCGTAATCAAATTTTCCAGCTTACACGTCAAGAGCGATTGGAAGAACTCTGCGACGAAGAAGCACTTGCTAAAGTAATGCAAGTTTACCGATTGATGGATAACGACAATGGGTTCACGAATCGAACTTCTGTGCTGGATCACGAGTTTGGTCCCGCAGTTCGTGCCTTGTCCGCTCAAGAGTAATTTAAAGTAGCTCATTTAAAGTAGCTCGACTCTCCGTGTCGTTTATTTACAGTTGCGACTCGAAGAGTCGAGCTACTTACATAAAACGCTATTGGTTAAACACACTTAAGATCCGTTGTAGCCAACTCGGTTGCGCAAATTGCTGATCCAATTGGCCCTCTGCAGGCGCCCAATAGTTGTGAATTCCCGAAGTCCTTTCCCGAGCCCGACTT
>CAYZGP010000058.1:2458-5402 GCA_964478065.1 uncultured Pirellulaceae bacterium | reverse complement strand
CTCTGCAGGCGCCCAATAGTTGTGAATTCCCGAAGTCCTTTCCCGAGCCCGACTTAAGAATTTTCCCCAAAAGCGTTCTTCAACCATCGCGTTTTGAAACCGGATGTTTCGCAGATAAAAACTCTCTACCTGATTCAGATTCGCATCATTGATCCATCGCGAAACGATATCATCGTCAAACGTGCATTGCATCGCCGTCAAAGAACGAATGGGGCCGATCCGAAAGATTTCATTTGAGTAATTACCAATCGCTTCTGCTGTTGCGGTAACGTGTTCGATAAAACCGCGTTCGTAATTCCAACCACGAATCGGGGCACGGCGAGATGAGACTTTAAGTCCAAGCTCAGAAAAGTAACGGTGAATCGGCGCATTCCACTCGCTACGGTTCTCGGCCACCATGATGTTGGATCGCTTCAAGGTTGCGAAGAACGCTTTCGCATGTTCCCTTTGCTGCTCGGAAACCAGTTGGACATTGTGAACTTCCAATCGGCTGACAACCGGTATCAATTCCAATTTCAAATCCTTCGCCTGCTTTGCCAATTCAATTTGCAAACGAATTAACTCTCCCAGCGTGCTGCCTTGCGATTCCATCCAATCACCAAATACCAGGCGCAATTCCAGGTCCTCGGGGTTAGCAAGAACGGATTGAAATAGTTGGTTGTTGAGCATGGAGGGTTCAGAATGCCAAATTAAAGTAAAGCTCGTAGCTCAAACGTCGGAGCCCAAGGAAGTGATCTGTGCTTCCAACAGACGCGCTATTCGCCAAATTTGTTCACTGCGGTCGGGCGAAAATTCTCCGCCGTTAATCTGTTTCGTCTTCGCAATCCAGATAGCTCGACGGCGACAGGTTGCTTCGTATTGGGCAGCTACTTTTTCCCAATCCCGATTCGTATCGGGACCGATGGCAAGTAATTGACGAAGCGTTTCCTCGGGTTCTTGCGTGCGACTGACAACCTCAATCCAATCCTTTAATTCGCGCCCGCAGCTACGTTTAAGCTCATCTAAACCACTACTGGCCGCCTTGGCAATTTTTGGGTTTCTTTCATAACGTCTTTGAACGAGCAACGGCAACGCGGAAGAGAAACAAGGCGACGAAACCAATCGCGTACCTAATCCGCCAACGGTCTGCACGGCGATCTTGCGGACTTTTTCGTGTGAATCTTGAATCAATCCGACTAGGTCTTTCAACAGAGAATCGTAAACGGTTTTGTTGATGCTCTCTGGTAAAAGCGCCAAAACGAAACGCCCAGTTGCAACGCAGGCCCGTGCACGGATCTGCACGCGATCACTGACCAACGACTCTTGCAATATCGCGATTACTTGTGAAACTCGCGATTGATAAATCTCTACTTTCGACGCGTCGTCAAATTCACCCCGCCCGACCAACAGTTTGAGCACAACATTAAACGCAGCGGCACGAACCAATTGATTGCGATCTCGAACTGAACACTTGACCAAACTCGATATTTTGTCCAAGCATGGATTTCCCGTGGATTCAATCAATGCCCCAAGCGAAGAAACGACTTTCTCTCGTACCGTCCAGCTGGGATCATCCAAGCCATCGGTCACTAAATCGAACAAGCCAGCTGAGTCCAGGTTTGCATTATCAAATTCGCCAATCAACTCGGCCAACCGACGTCGAATTTGCGTCTCAACCGCGACAGCATACGGGGCCAATGTTTCAATCAAGCTGGCTGAGTCCACAGTTTCCGCCGAGCCGTTTTGGTTGACATACTGGACGACATCTGACATCGCACGACGCCGCGTGGCGATGTTTTCTTCTCGCAAACAGGTCTCCATCAGTTTTTGAAATTCAGTGCTCACTTGGGTTTCTCAATCGTAGTTCAGAGCATCGGCTTGCGGAGTTGGGACCAAAATGTGGTATAAAAGTTGGCGTTGAAACATGCGGCATGATCAACTTTGAACGCGATAGACTTTGCACGAAAACGACAGCCGAACAAACGAATATTCAACGTTGTTTTTTTGGTCGCTTCCAAAGCCCAACGGCACTTTCTGCCGGAAACCCATTGACCGTCAATTCGTTTCCATTCAAACGAATCTCCAATGTATCGGATCGATCCCAGCGTGCATCGTCTTCGCCGTATCGCTTGGACAAAAAGTGGATCCGTTGATTCGCCGATCCGATCCAGCGACGAGACGGATCAGGCTGGTCTTTGAGATAGGGGCCGTCAACAAGAATGTCAGTGTGAGCCAGCAATTGGTTGACGCTAGAGTCCGATTTTTCCTTCAAGGCTTCCAGCGTAAAACCACTAAAAATCATCACACTTAGGCCAAGCTCCTGGGCGATCGTTGCGACTTGCGACAATCCATCAGCGTGTGCAAACGGCTCGCCACCCAACAAAGTCAAACCCTCGATTTGAGGCTTGCCATCGGCGTCAAACATTGCCTGTTTGATCTGGTCGATCAAGTCATCGACCTCGGTTGCTTCACCGCCTTTAAAAGGCAGCATTTCCGGATTGCAACAGCCGGGACATCGTAGCGGGCAGCCTTGCACCCAAATCGCAAACCGCGTTCCGGGGCCTTCGGCTTGGGTAACCGGGACGACTTGGGCTACTTGGACCGTGGTTGAATTGGAAAGGGGAATCGACAAATCTAATCCGAATTAGGTAGGTGTTTGTTGCAAGTTGCTTCTTCGTTTGAGTTTTTGGACTCCTCTATTGTATGAAGGTTCGTTGTCATTGGGCAAATTATGTGGAAATAGCCCGTTGAAATTGATTGAAAGCGAACCATACGTTGGGATGGGTTTAACCATAGAGGACTCAGAGGAACACCAAGAAGCCGTCGTTTTCATGAGCACCAAGTAGGTTGGACATTCCTGTCCGACAATCCGAACGCGCTGACGGGACAGGGATAAATTCCTGTTCGACATGAATTGCAATATGAAAAATTAATTAACCAAAGAGGACACAGAGAAGTGCGCTGA
>CAYZGP010000058.1:0-2358 GCA_964478065.1 uncultured Pirellulaceae bacterium | reverse complement strand
GAATGTCCATCCTACGGTTGTGGGTAAGTTGTGCGACGGACAGGAATGTCCATCCTACTTTGTGCTCTCTGTGCTCAATCCAGCGAGTCCTGGTGAACCGACTTCTTTTGCTCGCCACTGAGCAAATCGCCGTTGGCAATCGCCACCAAGCAATCGTTTGTCACACTACTTACCAAGCCCAAACAAAAACGTGATAATGACTGCTCCGAATATGCAACCGCAACACTCAAGGCAGAGAGCAAAAATGGCGATCGGGGAAATGACGAAAATTTCAGAAAGCTTAAACCACTTTAATGGTTCCACTTCTAACGCGTTTGAAAAAATACCAGTTCAAACTTTCAGCCAAGCCAACGAATCGTCGGTTGCGATCGCAAATCGAATCGCTGATTTGATCCGCGAACGTGCCAGAAAAGGCAAAAATTGCGTGCTGGGATTGGCTACCGGCAGCACTCCGGTCGGCATTTATCGCGAACTCGTGCGGCTACACCAGGAAGAAGGGCTCTCGTTTCAAAACGTCGTCACCTTCAATCTCGACGAATATTTTCCCATGCAACCCAACGAACTTCAGTCTTACGTTCGATTCATGGGCGAGCATTTGTTTGATCACATCGACATTGCACCAGAGAATATTCATATTCCCGACGGCACGATTGATAAAGAAAAAGTCCTTGAGTACTGTGCCCAGTACGAAGCCAAAATTGAAAACCAAGGCGGCATCGACATTCAAATTCTCGGCATCGGGCGAACCGGCCACATCGGTTTCAACGAACCCGGTTCAAGCAAAAACAGCTCAACTCGTCTGATTACATTGGACCGGGTAACCCGCTCCGACGCCGCCGGTGATTTCTTTGGCGAAGAAAACGTGCCACGATGCGCAATCACAATGGGCGTTGGAACCATCCTGAGTGCCAGTGAAATTTTCATTATCGCTTATGGTGAACACAAAGCAGAAATTGTCGCAGAGGCAGTCGAAGGCGAAATCTCACCATCGGTTTCAGCCAGCTTTCTTCAAGAGCATCCGCGTTGCCGATTCATGATGGACATATCGGCTGCCCAAGGCTTGACGCGCCACAAGTGCCCTTGGTTGGTTGAAAATGTCGATTGGGACCCTGAGTTGATTCGCAAAGCCGTGATCTGGCTGGCTCAGCTATTGAATAAACCGATTTTGAAACTGACCGAAGAAGACTACAACGAAGAAGGACTTCAGGACCTATTGGCCGATCACGGTCCGGCTTACGATATCAACATCAAAGTGTTTCGACATCTTCAAGGAACGATCACGGGCTGGCCAGGCGGCAAACCGGCAAACCTCAAGCAACCTGGCGATCTGTCACAGCGTCACGATGATATCTTTCCCAAACGCGTTTTGATTTTCTCGCCGCACCCCGACGACGACGTCATCTCAATGGGTGGAACTTTGATCCGATTGGCGAAACAGGAACACGACGTTCACGTGGCCTATCAAACGTCTGGAAACATCGCGGTGTTCGACGATGACGCGCTGCGTTTTTGCGATTTCATGTCGTGCTTCAATCGGAAATTTGGAGTTTCCCCTGAGCAAACCGAACAGTTGGATTCGCGGATCGAAGAATCGCTTCGCAATAAGAAACCAGGCCAAGTCGACTCCGAAGAGGTGCAGGCCATCAAGGGACTAATCCGCCAAGGCGAAGCCAAAGCCGCAACGCGATTGTGTGGCGTAACGGAGGAGAAACTTCACTTTCTCGATTTACCTTTTTACGAAACGGGAACGATCAAGAAAAAACCACTTGGCGAAGAAGACATCGAGATCGTCGTAAAGCTACTGGAAGAGCAAAAGCCGCATCAGATTTACGCAGCGGGTGATCTTCGCGATCCGCACGGCACCCATCGGACGTGCTTGACCGCGATCTTGCAAGCCTGTTTGCGGGTTGCTGATCAGGAATGGTACCAGCAATGTACGATTTGGCTTTATCGTGGCGCGTGGCATGAATGGGAGCCACACGAAATCGAAATGGCGGTTCCGCTTAGCCCCGGCGAAGTCGAATTAAAGCGGAATGCGATTTTCAAACACGAATCGCAAAAAGACCGAGCCGTTTACCCCGGTCACGACGCAAGAGAATTCTGGCAACGCGCCGAGGATCGAAACGCAACAACGGCCAAGCTATATGATTCGCTTGGATTGGCCGAGTACGCGGCAATCGAAGGCTTTGTAAGATGGGACGGCAACGAAACTTTCCTGTAAAAACGTAGGATGGACATTCCTGTCCGTCAGTCAGCACACTAAAAAGATTCATGTCGGACAGGAATGTCCAACCTACGCTGTAAACAGAAAAAGCCCCGTTGAGTATTCCCAACGAGGCTTTATTTAACTTACTGCCA
>CAYZGP010000057.1:12505-38547 GCA_964478065.1 uncultured Pirellulaceae bacterium | reverse complement strand
CGATGTTTTCGATTTCAGTTTCACTCGAAAAATGGATTGATAGGATCTAGCCAAAACCGGACCTGAATGCACGGTCTACGGATAATAGAGTAAGTATACGGGTGACTCATTTTTTGAGCAAATCATGAGCGGTCAGTGCCGGTCAGTGCAATTTAATTGTCAAAGTGAACGAATTGTTTGTAGGTAAAGCGAATCGTCTTTAAGGTAAGCGCCGTAGAACTACAGGGCTTGTTGTTCATTTTTCTTGTCAGGATTGTCTTTTAGCCATTTGTCTGGCAACAGCGTTTCAAGTGAAGTGGACCCATTGAAGTCAAAGTGGTTCAGGCTCGCCAGATTGAGGTATTTGTCTTGAATAACGAAAAATGTTAACGGCGTTCATTCAATTGGACCTAGCCCTGTTTTGTTGTTCTCAATCGCTTGGTAAATCGCTTGCTCTGATTGGAGTCACTCTGAAGAACTCTGGTTCGAGATATGGCTTCAACATGGCGAACTGTGCCGGTGCCACTGCGTAGGAGCCCGAATACAGCACAAGAACTTTATATTCGGCAAGCGATGAAACCGAGAATAAATAGTCGTCCTCACTCGACTCGCTTTGCGATCTGAAACAGGGTTCTCCGTCTCGGCGAAAAAGACAGACAGAATCCTTTTGGGATTCGAGTTTTGCAATCCGATGCGCACTAGCTGGGATCAACTCCCAGAATTTTGTCGCAAATTCAAATTCCGAAATTTTGTACCGCTCTGCGAAATCCCAATAGGCCAACGTTGGGTCGGAATTCACGTGAAATTCGGTGTCAAAGTCTCCAATACCATCATTCTTGCACTGCTCTTCCTGCTCGTCGATGTATCGCTCGAATATTTCAAACCCGTTTTCGTCCCACTCGAAATTGAACAGGCTCGTAAATTCAACTCGCCTCCATTTACCCTTAACGTCACGCAGATCAAGCCTCAAATCGGTAGGCAAAACCATTCCAGTCGAACTGCCCAATATTTTTGGAATCCGGGATACGTTCTTACTGAAACAAACCGCGTCACTCGCCTCCACCTCTTCCATGCTCTTGTCATATTCATGACGGTCATACTGGCCAAACAAAAAATCGTCGACTAGCGGTCCACCTACGAGAACACGTGTAAAAATGTAGAAGAGAATGTCAGTTGTCATAGATTTCTCAAAAAAGCCTTAGACACCAGTACCGCACCCAAGGCATTTGTTCTTTTCATGCAATTCTACCCTGGCTTAACTGGGCAAAACATAGAATGCTCAATCGTGTAGGTAAACTAATTCTGTGTCTAAACCGTTGTTGGCTTGAAAATTGTAACCGGGCTACCGGGCGAAACGAAAACAGACGCAGGCCGCTTGGCGAGTGGTTTAACGAATTCATTGCCGAACAGAGTTTTGACATCACAGGTGAAATTGGCTTGCGCTGCGTCCCAGGCATTCCATGCGGGTCTTTGGACTTTGTGAACGATCGTTTTGCCTTTAAGCGATTGATAGTGATTTGAGTGTTCGAGAATAAACCCGACTTTAGTATCCGGTCCGGTATTCTTTATCTTGCTGCGGGCACGGATTCTCAATTTATTCCAATGGTCGCCAACTTTCCATTGATACTCGGCTGAAGGAATTTCGTTTTCGTTAGTAAACCCGGAGTTCTTGAACTTCATTTTGAGCTTACGGTAGTCGGTCTCAAAGCGAGAGCCGAGTGTCCGTACGCCGGTTCCGCTGGAGACGTAGTTGCGGATAAAGCATGTGCCCTTGCGGTTCTTGGGATCGGCGGGATGGCGAACGTAGAATCGCAGGCTCAGTTCTGCGAATCGAGGTGTGATCGGCATTCCGAGAAAAGGTGCATTTCGAATGACCATACAAACGAGGCTGACGTAGGTTTCGTCGTTGTAGAAGTCTAGCTCAAGTCCTTTGGGGATTTTGTCCGCAAGGATTTTGGGTTGCACTTGGAAGTTAATCGCGACCAACTCGGTAAAGGCTGCAGTCATGAGCGGCCTTTGCGCAGTTGGAGCTTTTGTCTGGGTCGGGAAGTTGGAAGTAGTGGCCATAGCCGAGATCCGCCAGTCAATTTTGATTGTGTAAGTTTTTAAAGGTTAGTCAGGGGCAGTTCCGTCAATTCGCAATTGGTGTATGTCGTGGTTAGTGAAAGTTGGTTGAAAACAGTCTTCCAACCACGTCTTTATTGTACGAGCTTTGCTTGAGCGTTGCTAAGCGAAAATGGCTCAAAAATTTGCTATCGGGCGTCTATTTAGAACGTTTCGAGGCGTTCCAGGCTTCGAAAGCGGATAGTCTCAATTTTTCGTCATAAAAACCGGCTCGATTGTGCTTCAGTTTGTCGTTTTCAATACTCGTCGGGTGGAAGCCAAAAGTGGTCGTCTCTTTTCCACTTAATTTGATTGCGGCTGCCAAGGCAAGATCGCGCATCTGAACTTCCATCAATTGAGCCTTCAGGTTGCCAGTGTTGGGCTGCTCAGTTTCAGGCTCTTCGTCTTCGGTCTCAGCCCGGAGTATAAAATTGCCGACCAACGTCTGATCGTCAAATATCTTTTCGAGCATGGGTACCTGGTTCTGCTTGCCAATCTCGCTAACGACTTCGATGGCCTGGGTGCGCGTGCGAACGGCAAGTTTCTTGTTGGTGGCGAACGACATGGCCAAGTCAATTTTTTCAGTCAAGCCGTATGCTGCAATGACTATCAGTTTCAGGTTGGCATGAGTGGTTTGGGTGTCGGGAATGGTGTCGATCCATTTTGAGATCAACCGGTCAAATTGCGTTTTGTTGCCACTGCTCTTGAGGTAGCCAAGCATTTGTTGCCGTGTGATGACGGCTTGAAGTCTTTGGTGGTCAGTGATTCCAATTTGAACTTTCTCTGGTTGGTTTTTTGTCTGCGAGTCAAATTCCAACGTCGAAGCGAACATGATTGCGACTGCTGTTGCGAGCGTCTCGTTTGCACTACTGCGGTATAGTCCTGATTTTGCGATTCCCTGAATTACATTCTCAGTTTCCGTTTTGCTTTTGGCGATCGCGTCGAAAAGCTCCGGGTGAGCTTGGTGGATGCTTGCAAATAGCTTTCTAGAGTTTTTGTCATCGCCAGAGATTGCGGAGAATTTGCTCCAGCCCGGCATCGAATCGGAGTTTGAAGATCCAGCGAGGAAGCTTTGGATCTTTCTCTCTGCTTCTTTTCGCTCAATCAAAATCAATAGCCGTGTACAGCGAAGTCTGATTTCGCTGTCCGGAGCGTCGGTTTCCCGGTGGGTAATGGCAAGCCGAAGAGGCTCAATGGCTTTGCCGCCCATAGACAACAGTTTGGTTTCCGCTTGAGTCCGTGTGCTGTAGTCAGCGTCGCCTAGCTGAGAAATCAAGGCGGCGATTAGCGGGTCGGTTTCCTTGTTTATTTCTTGTTCCTGAACCGTGGCTGGCGATTGGCGAAATTCCAGATGGCTGTAAGTAAGTGCACTCGTTTGTAATGCAGCGCAGTGGACTGCAAATATGCCGGTTAGAATGACTAGCGAATTGGTTGTCAGAAAGGCCGTTTGCAAGAAATGCAACGAACGAGCAAGCGAGTTAGGCATGGGCCGGTGTCGCTTTTGTTCTGTTGGCGAATCGTTGGTTCGATGTGAATTCAAAATCAGTCCCGCGGTAAATGGACGAACTCTCGTGAATGACGTCCGTGTCTTTGACGCTTGCTGCCACTGCGATAGGCTTCTAAGTCATCGTAACAACAATTTAATTGGCGATCAGCACTGATTGGTAAATAACGTTGGAATTGCACGCGGTTCTTGAAGCTTTGTGTTGCGGTTACGATTTGAGACTAATCCAAGTTAAAAAGGGGGCGGTAATCGCGGCTAATGACTTGCTGCCAATGAACTGCGGTTATTGAATGCATCGCGCACATGCGTCACTAAAAGTGAGATTGAGAATGATAACTATTTTGTTTGATATTGATGGAACCTTAATCCGCTCTGGTGGCGCTGGGTTGATTGCGATTACCGCCGCAATGGAACGTTTGTTCGGAGTGGGTTCATTGCCTCACGTTGAGCTTCATGGGCGGACTGACAATGGGATCCTGTCTGATGTTTTTGATGCTCAGTCGCTTTCGTACGACCAGCATCGCGAGAGGTTTGATCAAACCTATTGGGAGTTGCTTCCTGAAATACTCAAGCAATGTTCTGGTGAAATATTGCCAGGGGTGATCGATCTTTTGGATTTGCTTAGCCAAGACAGTAACGTCGCACTTGGCATTTTAACCGGCAATTCTAAACGGGCCGCGAAGATCAAGCTTGAGCATTTTGGGCTAGATGGTTACTTCCATTTCGGCGGTTACGGTGACCATCATTCCAATCGAAATGATGTTGCCCGTTTAGCGCGAGAGTCGGCTGAGTCGTTTCTCGGTGAGCGGTTTGCTAGCGAGCAGTTGTGGGTAGTGGGTGACACGGTTAATGACATTCTTTGCGCTCGCTCGATTGGTTCCCGCGTGGTCGCAGTGGAAACGGGTGGCTGCGATTCGGAAACACTAAAATCTGCCCAGCCGGACCTTCAGTTAGGGTCGCTAACAAATCGTTACGCATTTGTGTCCAGCGTGATTAAATGAACTTTTTTTTGAGATAAAGTTCCAGCTGGTTGTTGCAATCGTTGAAATCGAAACATGTCGAATTTTCCTTACAAAAGGAATTTGATCGCGGCTTAGGGGGCGTTAAAGTCCTTCAATGGTGATAGAGGGGAAAGCTAAAAAATAGCCACTAAATTTATGACATGCGTTTCGACTCTTGAAACGCTCAATCAATCGATATCTTCGCGTCAGTTGTAACTAAAGTGGTTGAAAATCGAAGACCTCGTTAATAGACTGGACATTCGGATTTGACTTTCCAGATCCGTAGTTTTCCTAGCGGGCGGATTGTTTGCCGTCTCCTAGTCTTTTTCCCCTTCCTGCACAAATTTGCTGCTCGACGAAACCGAGACGTTTTTTTCTAGCTTTGCATCACGGACCGTTATGAATAACAATCCATTAACCATCGCACAGATTTTTGGTGCGTTGACGCGACACAAGTTCAAAGCTTTTTTTGCTTGGCTGATTGTGATCGCACTTATCGTCCTCGCATTTCTTGCTTGGCCACGTCAGTACGGTTCGGAAGGCCGGCTGTATGTACAGATGGGCCGAAACAACACTGGCATTTCTCCGACAACAGGCTCTGCCTCCATTTCGATTCAGGACACGCGCGAAACGGAAATCCGATCGGTTTTGGAGATCATTAAGAGTCGCGCTGTTGTGGAGTCGGTCGTCAAAGACATTGGCGCAGAAGAGATTCTAAAAAGCCGGTGGGATGATTGGATTCCCAGCATTTCTCTGCCGAACCTTTTCGCCAGTGGTGGCGAGGATGGAATGTCGGTTGAAGAGTACGACAATCTCAAGCTTCGAGAGTTGGCGGCCAAACAGCTTGAAGATTCGATGGTTGTGTTTTCGGAAAAGAAAACATCTGTGATCTCGGTTTTCATTAAAGGGAATTCAGCGAAACTTGCTCAGCGACTGGTTAACAGCATTTTTGAGCACACTCGCCGAATCCACTTGAAGGTTCATGCGTCCAAAGGGTCAGCCGTCTTTTTTGATGATCAATTTGAATCGCAAGAGAAGTTGTTGGTTAAGGCAATAAACGAGTTGTCTGATTTTCGCAGTAAGAAAAAGGTTCTATCTGTTGGGGCAGCACGAGGAACGCTTCAAGGGATTTTGACATCCATCGACAATGATTTGCTGACAACAGGTGTCAAGCTTGCCGAAACAAAAGATCGCGTGAAAAAACTTGAAGAGATGATGCTTAACACGCCGGCAAAAATCGCGATGCCAAAAAGCGGCGTCGAGCGATTGTCCACGGAAGATTCTCGTACAGAAGTTTTTCGACTGGAATCCCAACTCGAAGGGCTGCGTTCAACTCTTCAAGCAAATCACCCTAGAGTCTTGGCAATCCAAAAGCAGTTAAGAGAAGTTAGGCAAAAGCTGGCAAACATGGCAGACGATCGTACAGAGTCTGCAATGGAATCTAATCCGGTCTACGAAGCGATGAAAGTTGACTTGATGCGAGCCAAGGGAGAAAGGGCTGGTTCGGAGGCGAGATTCATTGCTTTGAATAAGAAAAAGAACGACGCACTGGCGCAGTTGGGCGAGATGAATACAGCAGAGGTCGAAGCCGATCAGCTTCAGCGAAATGTTGACGTCGCCCGCCAATACTTAAGTATTTACACTCAAAAACGTGGCGAATCTAAAGCCATGTCGCTTTTGGATGAGCTCAATATCTCGGATGTTGTGGTTGCTCAAGAAGCGAATTTTGTTGTTAAACATGTAAGCCCCAAAGGCAGTTTGATTTTGCCGCTGGGATTCATTTGTGCCTTGATTGCCGCACTAGCAACCGCGTTGTTCTTTGATCGCAATCACCTCAGTGCAACACTCAACGAAGGGGAAGTTGAGCAAGTTCTTGACTTGCCAGTATTGGTTACTCTTCCGCGTGTTTACTCCAGCCGAAATATGGTGAACTAATGATTGAAAACAACATGGAACGCAACCAAAAAGATCTTCAACGAGCCCGGCGAAAAGGAGTTGCACCCAGCTCTAGCTTGCGTCGCCACTTTTTTGCTCTGGCTCGGCAAGTTCGCACCTGGGCTGATTCAAAACCCGCTCCTCCATCAGGACGAGGCTTTGCAGTTGGTGTTACTTCGTTAACGCGAGGGGCTGGGAAAAGCACGGTTAGTTATAACCTTGCCAGTGCTTTGACGTCCGTATACCGCAGTCGAGTTTTGTTGGTAGAAGCCGACTTTGGAAAACACTTTGTGAGTCGACGATTGGGCTACTCAAGGGCTCCGGGTTTAAGTGAATTGCTGCTAGGTGTGACCGATATTGAGGAAGCGGTTTTCCCAACTCCTTTGACTGACCTCGCGGTGTTGGGGTGCGGACGCAAATCAGACCAGGAGGCGCTTGAACTTCCTTTTGATCTTCTCTCTCCGATTCTCGACGAAAAACTCCATGAGTTTGGTTGTGTTGTTTTTGATCTGCCATTGGCAAATCACTTAACGGCGTGTCATTCGATTGCTCCTCACATTGACGGAATCGTGTTAACGGTTGAAGCAAATCAAATTGATCAACGACAAATCAATCGTTTTAGAAAACAAATTGAAGGCCACGGTATCGAAATCGTCGGTGTCGTTCTCAATAAGGCATAGAGCCAAACCAACCAGAAGTTAGTTCTTCAAGACTCAGACAAAATGTTCGCCTTGCCTAAGGCAGTGACCAAGTACCGCTGGTTCCAGACATTACTTACACCAAGATTTTTCAACTGTTGAATTCGGAACTCCAATGATCGTTCGCAAAAGGCGAAAACATGAAACGTTGTTTGGGCGCATATTCGCCAAAACACCGCGTCAAACAATGGATGCTGGTTTGTTGTCAGACGCGCAGTTTCATCAGGAATTGCTCAAAGAAATGTATCGTTCCGATCGCCGGCCAAAGAATCGCGATTTTGGACTGATTCGGATGATCTTTGAGGATCAAATGCTATGCGAAGACGAATTCTTGAGTCCTTTGGTCGAAAAATTCAACCAGCGTCTACGGATTACTGATTCAATCGGTTGGTACGATTCAAGTCTCTCATTCTTGCTGCCAGAAACGGATAAAGAGGGGACGCTTCAAACGGCCAATGTCCTGGCGAAAATTGCCAGCGATCACGGGGCTAAAGTCGATACTGAGATATCAATTTATCCTTGGGATGATGGATTGGTCGCAATTTCAAAAGAACTGAGGCAACTCCTGGAAGACCAGTCAAATGACCATTCCGAGTCTAACGATGACCGACCCAATGGAAATGGATCGTTGGGCAACGGAAGCGGGACCAATGGAAAGGGATCTAACGGGAGTGGATCCAACGGAAGCGGTGCAAGCGACAATGAAGCAGCCAGCGTTCAGGCTTTGAAATTTAAGGCCAGTAAATTAGTGACTGAGAAAAGTTACGCCTTTGTTAAATCCGCTCCTATTCCCTGGTGGAAAAGAACCGTTGATATCCTTGGTTCAGGATTTGGTTTATTGGCGCTTTCTCCAGTTTTAATCGGCGCTGCGGTCGCTATTAAATTAAGTTCAAAAGGCCCAGTGTTTTTTCGCCAAGTGCGAGAAGGCAAAAACGGTAAGCCGTTTGGGATTCTAAAATTTCGCACCATGGTGTTGGGGGCCGAGGAAAAACAAGCTGACTTGCGAAGTCGCAACGAGCAAGACGGCCCGGCTTTCAAAATCAAGAACGATCCGCGAATTACTGGAGTCGGACGCTACCTTCGAAAATCGTGCGTCGACGAATTACCTCAATTGTTTAATGTTTTAATTGGGCAGATGTCGTTGGTCGGACCTCGACCACTTCCGGTGCATGAGTCGCACGCATGCGACGCTTGGCAACGAACTCGCCTGACGGTTTTGCCTGGTCTGACTTGTACATGGCAAGCTCATGGCGGTCGCAACGTTAAGTTCGCGGACTGGATGAGAATGGATTTGGACTACATCGAAAAGCAAAGCTTCTGGTTTGACCTAAAGCTGATTTTTGAAACCGCTTTTATTGCAATCTTGCATAAAGGTTCTGTTTAGGTTTCGATTCCAATTGGTATCGATACTACTTTTGATTCCTGTTCCCGCTTCTTTTTTAATTTGTTCCTGATGTGCAAATATTTTGACAATGAAACTTTCCGATAAACAGATTGCGATCAGCCCCCTGCCAGCAGGGCCGGAGCAAGTTTGGGAAAGCAAGTCAAATGATGCAACTCAAGAGCCGTTGAAGCGATTGGGACTGATTGGGAAGCTCTTTGAGGATTCCGATTTAGGCAACGTATTTACTACGTTTCTAACAACACTCGCGGTGTTTGGGATTTACTTGATTCAAGGCGTTGTCATCGCTCGAATTCTCGGTCCGGTTGGACGTGGCGAGTTTGGTACAGCGATGTTTTTCCCTCGTGACGTTTTCTTGTATGCCGGCTTGCTTGGCGGTATCGAAGTCGTCAACAGCTATGCTGTCGGGGGTGCAATAAATGTTCGGTCGTTGAAGTATTCAGCGGCAAAAGTCGGATTGATCAGCGGATTGATTACTGGCATCGTCGCTGCGACCGTATCTGTTTTCGTTTTGATTTGCGTTGGCAAGACTTACCTGATTCCGTTCGGATTACTTTGCTGTTTGTTCGTACCGTTTGAGCATATGCAACTTACGATCTCGGCAGTCGATCGCGGGAACAGGAATTTTCGCTTTTATAACATCAACCGATTGTTGTTTGCTGTATCGTTCGTAGTTTTAGTCGGGCTTGTGTACGCAACTGGTCTGGTTTCCCAGTCACACTGGTTGACCGTGATTTGCATCCTGTTCGTGTTGGCCAGAGTGATTGGTATTGCGCCAACGCTTCGTGGCATGGATGTGATGCATACGCTGTTTGGCAATAAAGCTTCTGTCGAAGAGAAACTTATACAAAAGAATTTTGAAGAAGATGAAACTGCGACGGCAGAGGTGCCAGGCCCTTGGACTCTTTTGAAGAACGGCCGATTCTACGCACTCTCAATGCTTGCCTCAGAAATGTTCGAACGGTTGGACGTTTTTTTGATTGTCGCCATCGCTTCGGTTGCAGATTCAGGTTACTACTTTGTTGCCGTGCCGGCGGCACAACTGTTGACTGTTGCGCCCAACGCACTGGGCGTATTTACCTTTAACGCAGGTGCAGATAAAAACTATTTCCCATCGCTGCGTAAAGTCATCTCGGTGATGGCTGGAACCGCCATGCTTCAAGTCGTATCAGCGATTGTGTTGGCCATCATCGTTCCATTCTTGATCGTGACAATGTTTGAAGACAGGTATGAACCAGCGGTTATTTTTGCACTGTTGCTACTGCCTGCCTGTGCGATCAAAGGTTACTTGCAAACGGTAGACGGATATCTTAAAGGGCGAGGCAAACCGATGGTCGGCGTTTGGGCGCGGTTCCTGAGTATATTTGTGATGGTGGGTTTTGTGGGCTTGGTTTATTTCGACATATTGCCTTGGTTTGAACGAAAGCTACTTTGTATTCCAATTGCCGCGGGAATCGGTCAGGCAATCAGTATGGTGATTATTTCGATGGCAGTGATTCGCGACACGATCGACAGTGAGAAGTGCTTATTGAATACTGCTGTGGAGGAAGTTCAATGACCGCAAGTAGTTTAGACAATACGGAATTTAAGAATCTACTTGCGCCAACAGGCGAAGCGTTGACTCTGTCCGAGCATTTTCAACGATTTCTTCAGTTGCCAATTTTTCCAATGCTTGGATTGGTTTGCTTGTTTGTGGCGACCTTCTTGAATTTGATCAACTTGACATTGGACAAAGACAAAGTTGCGATCGATCTACAGGTGATGTTAAAGCTTGCAGGTCTCGCTGCGTGCGGGATCTATGGAGGTTTGGGGTTTTTGTCACTACCCAAAGTCCGTCAAACGATTTTCACATTCCCAATTATGTGGATGTTTTTGATCCTGGGATTTTATTTTTTGGCTGTGCCATTCTCTCTGACTCCAACTGAGTCGCTGGCGTCAACGATTTCAATTGCCTGTGTCATGCTGATGACAGTGACTGTGTTACACCATGTCGGGCCTCAAGTCGTCCTAAATATTGTATTTGCTGCCATGACTCTATTTGTAGCATTTTCATGGTTTGTCTATTTTGCCGTTCCAGAAATCGGAGTTTTTGCTGAGCCAATTCCTGGCGGAGAATTTCAGTATCGTATGTCCGGTTTGGCTCATCCAAATACACTTGGTCAAGTTTCAGGTTTGACGGTTGTGGTTGGATTTTTGTTGTACTTTACGTACAAGCAAAAATGGCTATTGATCGTGGGAACCGTTCTCTTGGCATTGCTGGCGTTGATGTTTTCACTTTCTCGAACCAGTTTGTTCGCCACGGTCGTTGCGGTTGCCGTTGTGCATCGCCATAAAGTTTTTGATCGCAGGAAAATGATTTATGGATTGTGGCTGGGCGCCGCTGGATTGATTGGTTTGATGATCTTGAGTCTGTCGGTGGATCTAGAGGCATTTTTCCTGGGTAAATTGTCATTCGTTGCCAAATCGGGTGATGCCGAAGAGCTAACCAGCGCGACTGGACGAGCCGACATTTGGGGCTACACGATTCGATTGATTAGCCAGCGACCTTTGACCGGTTTTGGGGCGGCAACGACAAAGTATCACTTAGCGGAATACTCTTCTTACACACACAATCTAATCCTTAACATCGCTTTTTCATCGGGTGTCCTGGGAGGACTAGCCGCTCTAGCCATGTGCCTTGGAAGATTGTTTTCGCTATTCAGGAGTCACCATGCTATTGCTGATGCCTTAGTTACTTTTGTTTTGATCAACGGGCTATTTGAAAACGTGATTTTTTCTTTTCTCGCCGGGATGCCAACTGTCATCTGGACCATGGGACTTTGCTTGCCGGCAATGGAAGCTCAGCAAGAGTCCACTCCTGGGATCCTTAACGCTTCGTTAAAGGGGCGAAGACAATGAATTCAATCGAAACATTGAGTAAGTCCGAAGGTCGCTTGGACACGCATGTTGTGATTTTGACAAATTATGTCAGGCCGCACCACGTTAATAGTTATCGAGCGTTGGCGCAACGCGTTCGCAAATTGACGATCCTGTTGTCGGTGCAGATGGAACCCGATCGGGATTGGGAAGCACAGTGGGGTGGTTTGGATGTTCGTTTGCAAAAGAACTGGATGTTTACAACCAAATGGAAACACCCATCTGGTTTTAAAGAGCAGAACTTTATCCACATTCCAATCGATACCAATTCCCAGTTGAAATCGCTTAAGCCAGACATCGTTTTTTCTTATGAAATGGGAATGCGTACGCTGTTGTCGAGTTGGTTCCGCCGCTTCAATCCTGAAGTTCCTTTGGTGCTGGTCGGCAATATGTCAGAGCACATTGAAAAGGAACGTGGCCGGATGCGCCGATTGATGAGGTGGTTTGTGCGGAAAGGCGTTGACTATTTCACTTACAACGGACCAAGTTGCAAACGCTATTTCAAAAGTCTTAGTATCTCCGAAGACCGTTTGTTTCATTTGCCGTATTGCATTGATACGGATACCGTTTTTTCAGGTGAGCGTCAAATCCGGCAGGCAGAGTCGCCGCTGCGTTTGATTTATTGCGGCGCGATGAGCGAACGAAAAGGTGTGCACCAGTTTGCGAATTCGCTTAAGCGATGGTGCAATGAAAATTCGGGCCGCGACGTAGAATTTTCGATTGCTGGTACAGGCGAATTGCAATCAGTCATCGCCGATTGTCAAACTGAAAATCTCAAGATCAATTTCCTTGGCAACTGCGATACCGCCATGCTCGCGGCCGCCTACGAAGCCGCAGACATTTGCGTGTTTCCTACATTGGCCGATGAGTGGGGATTGGTTCCTGTTGAATCGATGGCTTCCGGGTTGCCGGTATTGGGAAGCGTATTCGCTCAGTCCGTCGAAGCGTTAGTCAACGAAGGTGAAAACGGTTGGGTTTTCGAAACGACGGACGAAGAATCAATGTTAAATGCGATTGATCGCGCTATGGCCTGTTCGCGTGAAACACTTGCTGAAATGGGACAGGCCGCCAAAGAGTCTGTTGCTCACATTTCGGCCGAAGCGACCGCAGAGTGTTTTTGTAAAGTTATCACGACGCTTATCCCGGATTCGGCCAGTGGTTTCATGGATGAGCGGTCAGTTTCTAACCCAAATACAGGCATTGCCAGAGAATTCTCAACAGATACCGCACTCAATTGAACCTGCTCGTTTTAATTGCTCTTGCCCTTTTTTAAATCTTTGCACTTTAAATTGCACCTCGACGTACACAACCATTGGTCTACAACATGACTCACAAACCTCTCGCAAGTATCTCTTTGGACCTCGACAATAAATGGTCCTATCTCAAGACCCACGGTGACGAAGAATGGGAATCGATGCCTTCGTATTTTCATTACGTAGTTCCCCGGTTTTTGAGTTTCCTGAAAGATCGTAACACCAAGATTACGGTTTTCGTTGTCGGCCAGGACGCTGTTTTGGAAGAAAACCGTGAAGCGCTTGCATCGATTGCCGAAGATGGTCATGAAATTGGAAACCATTCGTTCAATCACGAACCGTGGTTGCATTTGTATACTCCCAGCGAACTCAATCAAGAGTTCGAAAAAAGCGAAAATGCGATTCGCGATGTAACCGGACAGCAAACGATTGGATTCCGCGGACCTGGGTTTAGCCTTTCCGACGAAGTCTTGCGGACATTGGTTCGGCGTGGCTACGAATACGATTGCTCAACGTTCCCAACGTATCTTGGCCCCGTTGCCAGAGCGTATTACTTTTTGAAGTCTTCATTGACGTCCGAAGAAAAAGAAGACCGCAAAGTGTTGTTTGGAAGTTTCAAGGATGGCCTGCAATCCAATAAGCCGTTTCGTTGGAACGCTGGCAATTCTCAGTTGCTTGAAATTCCAGTTACGACGATGCCAATTCTGAAGTTGCCGATTCACGGAAGCTACATTATGTACCTAGCCACGTATTCGGCCTTTCTGGCGAAAGCATATTTTTGGTCGGCCCTACAGTTCTGTCGTATGACCGGCGTTGAGCCTTCGTTTTTGCTGCACAGTTTGGATTTTATGGGCGAAGAAGATGACGAAGACATGAGTTTCTTTCCGGGCATGAATCAACCAGCCGTTAAAAAGATTGAGCTGCTTGGTTCTTGCTTCAAGATGCTTGAAAAGCACTTTGAGTTGGTGACGATGCAGGAACATGCAAATTCGCTAAAAGCGATGCCCATGAAAAGTAAAGGCATCGATTCGGCACCCCAAGGCGCTCCTGAGCTGGCAAAGAGCAGCGCGAGCTAGAAAAACTGCGGCTCAGTCTTGCGACTTCCAAGAACCTTGGACGCGTTCGCGGTAACCGCGAGCCTGCTTAATTGTGGTTGCGATGAGTCAGTCAGACGACTAATTGAAATTGATTTAACTGAAATTGGTCAGTCTTGAAGCTCGGAAACCACGACCGAAATATTCTGACCACCAAATCCAAAGCTATTGGTCAAAGCAATTTTACAATCGGCTTCACGTGCTTCGTTAGGAATATAGTCCAGGTCACAAAGAGGATCTGGATTCTCATAATTGATGGTCGGTGGCAAAACGTTGTCACGAATCGCCATCATGCAGACAATTAGCTCCGTTGCACCGGCCGCGGCGATCAAGTGCCCCATCATACTCTTGGTACTCGAAATTGGCGTCTTGCCAGCGTGTTCTCCAAACACTTCACGGCATGCCTTGGATTCCACTTTGTCGTTAACTGTGGTGCTGGTGCCATGTGCGTTGACATAGTCGACTTGTTCGGGCATCACACCAGCGTCGTCGAGTGCCATTTGCATGCAGCCGATCGCGCCACGTCCGTCAGGATGAATGTCGGTCACTCGATAGGCATCGGCGGACGATCCGTAGCCAATGATTTCGCCCCAAATGTGCGCTCCTCGTGCTTTCGCGTGTTCGTATTCCTCGAGCACAACCATTGCCGATCCTTCACCAAGTACGAATCCGTCTCGCAAGCGATCGAATGGCCGGGAAGCTCCCTCTGGATTGTCGTTGTTTGTTGAAAGTGCCGTTAGGAGATTAAATCCGGTTACGCCAAACGGATGAATCATGCTGTGGGTTCCACCAGAAAGCATCACGTCAGCTTCGCCGCGGCGAATGATCTCTGAGGCTTCTCCAACGGCTTGATTGCTCGCAGCACAGGCCGTCAAGCAGTTTGCGTTTGGGCCTTGCGCGTTAAACAAACTGGCGATATGGCCAACGGGCATGTTAGGTTCTTGTTCCAGTTCCAGCACCGGATCGAGTGTATCCAATCCTGCTCGGGTGAATTTAATCAAATCAAGGTTGCCATCATCGTCCAGCGACGTGGCCATCATTGAGGCGAAAGACATAAAGTCCTGATTGCCTTCGCCGCTGCCCATGTAAACGCCAAACCGACGTCGGTCTTTGATTGAGTCCGCAACGCCCGAACCGTTAAAGGCTTGAATCGCAGCGCCCGCTGCAAATTTTGTATGACGTCCTCGGTGTTTCCAAAGCTCTGGATCGTCTACGACGTTTGCCAGATCCCAGTTTTTGATTTCGGCAGAGATACGAGTGGGGAACTTGCTGGCATCAAAAATGGTCGTGTACCCAACACCAGATTTGCCTTCTTTGATTGCTGACCAAACCGTTTCAATGTCGTTGCCCAGCGGATTGATAACTCCGACGCCTGTAACGACGACTCGGCGACGATCTTTATTCGAAGAGATCATTCTCAAACTCCAACTTTCAAATAAGCTTTTTCGGCTTCTACCATATGTTTTGGAACCTGAATCGGCGTTCCATCGGGATTGACCCCGACCTCGAATAGCCGCAAGAGTCGAATCATGCGGCAGAACTGCGCTGGTTCAAACAATTCGACGTTTTCAAATCGTTCGTCATCGAGACTGGCAAACATCAATTCGATTTCGCCATGGGCTCGGTCGCCGATGTGCGAAGTCCCCTGCACCATCGCGCCAATGCCTTCCTGATTTTCGATCGTTACTCGATAGGTCAGCGTATCGCCGGGATAGGCTTCGAAATTGAATTTGCTTTTGGTGATTTTGGCCAACACGACACGGTCTTTGAAGTCGCTCATTTGCCCAATCAGCAAGCCACCCGTTTGCGCCAGACCCTCGATGATCAAAGAGGTTGGGCAAAAGGTTCTTCCTGGCGCGTATTCGTCAACGGACTCTTCGCTGAGGCTGACGCTTTTGACAGCCACTGCGGATTGACCACTAATAAACTCGGTAAAACGATCGATCCAAAACCAACGCATTGAAGTACCTGATAATTCAGTTAATCAAACAAACGATTGCAAATAAAGGAAGGCCCAACGGGTGCCTGCCACCCTTGGACCTTTCTGATTGAAAGTGCGTTCTGCGAACTAGCTCGTTTTTGTTTGAACGTAGTTACATAGATCTTTGACTGTCAACAAGTTACCAAAATCCTGAACCAGTGGATTGGATTCAAATTTCGTCAAATCGGCGAACGGCATACGATCTTTTAGTTTAGCCAGTCCATCTGGAGTGACTTTACCGTCGTTGATGTATTCGGCGTTAGTCAAAATATCATCGGGGAAAAGCTCATCCCGAGGAATTGTGATCCCGAACGTTTTTTCCAGTTTGAATACGATATCTAAAAAGTCAATTGACTCCGCACCCAAATCGCCAACCATCGTTGCTTCTTCAGTCACTTCGTCATCTTCCACGCCAAGGGCGTCGATGAGTGCTTCTTTGACCTTGCCAAATACCTCTTCGTTTACGGGCATTCGTAACTCTCTCCGTTGAACTCTAATGTGTAATATTATTTGCAGCAAATGTTATGACGATGCTGCGGTCGTTTTTAATGTCCCAATGGTGTCAATGAAGTCACCATCGAGGTCAAATTATTTGGATCGAGTTGATTGCAAAGCTGTCGAAACGTCAATCGGAATTGATGATTCATGTAGTTGTCGATCGCAGGATCAACGCCTTCTTCTCGGTCCGCCAAATTAAATGTGTCCACGACTAAACGCCCGCTGGTTGCTTGTTTGCCGTTTACGCTGCCAGTCACTTTCAAAGTAGTCAGTGAATCGCTTTCTGATTTGATCGAAGCAACCACGTTTAGGGAATCGCCTGGTTGAACGAATCCCTGAAACTTTAGTCCCTTCGCCTCTTTTAGCACAACACTAGAATACTTAAAGTCATGCGTTGCACGTACCAACCACATGCTGGTTTGGAAAAGCGACTCTAGCATTAAGACGCCAGGCATTACAGGAAAGCGAGGAAAATGATCCTGTAAATACTCTTCAGAAAGAGAAAGGCATTTGACAGCTGAAATCGATTTACCCTTCTCCAAGGCTGTAATTCTGTCAAGTTGGGAGAAACGCATACGTTAGGCCAATACCGAGGTCTGTAATCGGGCTATCCATCGGAGGACATCACAATGATCCCGCTTTACCGACTTACCCAAATGTAACAAAACCATTGTTTTGCCTCAACAACAGATCGCTGACGCAGGTCTGATTTGCGACGGATTTTATCAAGTAAAATCCGAGTCGATTGTCGTCGGCCAACCGTATCAAATGGTGGTCAGATCTGATAAAATCTCTCCATGCGCCGAGGAATAGCTGTCTCACCAGGAGTCGCGATTGGCACCGCCTACGTGATCCATCAGATTTTCGTCAATCCGGACACGAAGCGCCTCGAAGACTCCGAAATAACCGCCGAACTGGCAAACTACGAGACGGCTCGAGATAAAGCCGGTGCGGACTTACGCGCCTTGGAGCGGAAGGTCGAAGCCCAAGTTGGCCACGAAGAAGCCTCCATTTTTGCAGTCCATCAATCAATTCTGCGCGATGCTGCTTTCACCAAAAAAGTTCGCAATTGGATTGTCGATGAGCGAATTAACGCCGCTGCAGCTCTCCACCGTTTGCTTGGCGAGTACACGACACTATTCTCCAAGGTAAACGACGAATACCTCCAAGAGCGCTTGAACGACGTCCGCGACGTAATTATTCGACTTAGTGGCCACCTCAGTGACGTACTCAAACCGGAGACAAAGTCCATCGATGGCCCACTCATTGTCGTCGCTGACGAGCTTCTACCATCACAAGTCGTTGCCCTCGGTGACATCGAAGTTCACGGCATCGTCACGCAAAAAGGCAGTCAAACCAGTCACGCCGCGATCGTCGCTCGATCACGCGGAATTCCAGCCGTATCTGGTGTTCGCGGGATCGTTCGCAAAGTCAAAACGGGCGACACGATTGTGGTGGATGGTCGCGACGGCCATATCGAAATCAATCCTAATTCGGAAACGTTAAAAGCGTTCCGAAAACTTGAAAGAGAATTTTTCGATCTCAAAGATCAACTCGCTACCAATCGAGACCTTCCGGCGGTAACAGCCGACAGCATTGATTTGCGGCTGCAGGGGAATATTAACGGAGTGCTTGACGCCAAAGCTTCGATCGCAATGGGAGCTTCCGGGGTTGGGCTTTATCGGACCGAGTATTTATATCTGACCCATGCGGATGTGCCCGACGAAAAAGAACAATTCGAAACGTATTGCGATATTGTCGCCAACAGTCCAAATCATAATGTCACCATTCGTACGTTGGATATTGGCGGTGACAAAACGGTTGCTTACCTCGGACACGACCATAAAGAAGCCAATCCATTCATGGGCTGGCGAAGTATTCGGCTTTCGTTTGAACATCCCGAGTTTTTCAATAACCAAATACGGGCCATCGTTCGCGCTGCAAGTAAGTTCCCTCAGGGCACCGTACGATTGATGTTTCCGATGGTCACCACCGTCGAAGAAATTCGCAAGCTTCGCAGTATGGTCCGTCGGGCCTACAAAACGCTCAATGCACAAGGCATTAAGACCAAAGAAGTTCCAATCGGAATGATGTTGGAAGTTCCCGCGGCCGCCGTTTCGATTTCGACCATGATTGATCTGGTCGATTTTGTCTCCATCGGCAGCAATGACCTGGTTCAATATCTAATGGCCGCCGACCGGGACAACCCAAAAGTCGCCCATCTCTGCCAGCCGTTGGCTCCACCTGTCTTGATCGTGTTGAAAAACGTGATCGAAGTTTGCAACAAAGCCAACATACCTGTCACCGTTTGTGGCGAAATGGCAGGCAAACCACGCGCGTTCGTTTTGCTGCTTGGTATGGGCTTACGCCGGTTCAGCATGAGTCCAGCATTCGTTCCGTCAATCAAACAATTGGCCAGCCAGATTTCGATTGCCGAAGCCGAGCAGATTGTCGAGTCGGTAATGAAATTCAAAACCACCGCACAGGTCAAGAAATTCATGAATCGTGTTATCGAACAGATTGCACCAAACTTGAAGATGCTTTCCTCGGATTAAGTTTCCCCGCACAGAAATCACGAAGCACGGAGTACTTCCGGCCAGCCAGCTTTTGTTGCGGATCGCGATTTCTTGAACACCTTCGATGCGACCGACTGTCGTCAACTAGCCTCGAGACTTGCGTCCTTTTCTCTTGCTTTCGTTATCAATACGATTACCGCGACGATCACAAATATACTTGGTTGGATTCGAATCGTGTTAGCGACATTGGAAAACATACCCGCGAACACAAAAAGGCTGCCAAGCAATACCGCAATCGCTTTTTCGGTCGGATTCGATTTCCATTGGCCCGGTACAAAAGTAGTGGCAATGAGTAACAACGGCAACAGTATGATTGTCAAATCGTACGTATAGAAATGCGGGCTTAGCAGAATCATTGCCAGAACCAAAACAGAAAATTGTCGAGCGAAATCACTGGAGGCGGTTTCGATTTTTCCTCTAAGCGAAGCCAAAGCAAGAGCGGCAACTCCCAGTGACAAAATCCCGGTAAGCGCTTTGATTGCATTGGCAGGTAGCCAAGCCGAAAGCGAAAGTTGACTCGCACCCCACAGGCTATGAGAGTCATGCAACAAGTACCCGCCAGATTGAACGTAATCTGTCATTCCACTCACGGTTTTTAAATAGTCGGCCCACAAAATCGGGTAAAGCAAAAATGACCCGCCAGCGATCGCTGCGACCATGCCAACTGCACCCAGCGCAAAACGCCATTGGCCTTTGACGAGCATCGCCAAACCGATCACGATACCAAGGTGCGGTTTGAAAACGATCAAACCAAACACTATTCCTGCAGAGAGCGGACGCTTGTTATGCAGCAAGACAAATGTTGCGGTCAAAATCAGCAACAGAAAGCTCGCTTTTTGTCCCATGTTAAAACACGTCAGCAGCGGAACAAAAACGAGACTGGCGATCAGCCAGATTCCCAGCAGCCGACGGCAGGGCGCGTAAAACCTGAATAATAAAAATCCTGTTAGTGAAAACGCGAGCGCCGAAAGCACTGCCCAAATTCGCATCGCCACAGGATAACTTACGATTGTAAACGGCTGGAGTGCGAGGTAGTAAAATGGCGGATAAACCATCGGGAAAAAGTTCTTTTCTTGCCACTCAAAACCGACCAGGTCGGCATCGTGTTGCATGGCTTTGAAATGAACGGGATCGTAAAGCCGATTTTGTTCCGCGGAGTTACAAATCGATGCTCCAACCCATTCCTGAAGAAAGTCACTACCCAGCGGATCGTTGCGGAGGCTGTCCGATAATTGAAAGTTCGGCGAAACGAACAAGATTACACCGATCATAACCAGCGGTAACGCAAGCAAGAGCCAAGGCGTTTTGCGATAGGATTGATTGGTCAACGTATTTGATTGCCGCGCTTCAGTCGGCATTTTCTCGGCAGGCGAGTCTTTCTGGTTTTCGGAATCGGGTTCAGACATGCAAACAACATAGCCCAGAACAAGATATCCGCGAATGCCGATCTGATTGGGTGAGCTGGCTTGGCGGCCGTCCTCTCGCAGCTAAAGTTAACGTGGCAAACCGATCATTTTGATTTGGCATTGAAACGGGCGCATAAAAAAACCTCCGCCGGAGCAGAGGTTTTTGGTTTTTCAATTGCCGTAGCTGGCTGGCTACGCTGAAGTCGAGTGTGTATCGATGACTGCTTGCAATTCAGCTTTATCTTTAAAGCCTTGCATGCGCTCAACGACTTCGCCGCCCTTAAATACGATCAATGTGGGAACGGCTGAGATACCGTATTTTACGGCAAGCTCCATGTGATCGTTAACATTCACTTTTCCAACAACTGCATTTCCTTCGTTTTCAGTTGCCAACTCATCAATGACTGGACCCAGTCTTTTGCAAGGCGGTCAGCCCACTGAGTAAAAGTCGACGAGCACAGGAGACGTTGCTCCCAGCACATCAGATTCAAACGTTTGAACGTCAAATTCCGCTGCCATTTATGTTTCTCCAAAATAGGTTAGTAGTCTTAGGATGCAAGATTTTATCCAGCCAAAAAACATCGTCAATCGTACCGGGCGATCCTCAACGAAACCTTGGTTTTACAGTCCGATTTGTTTCACGACAGTTAATTGTTACGGTTTTGCCGGCATCGAAAGGTGTCTCATTAGACGCTTCAACCAGCGATTCCTTACCTGAGAACCAGCCCTAAACCACAAGCAATTTGCTGCCGAATTTTGGCTCATTTTTTGGCGGAATCTCTGGATTTAAGTTTGGGTACTGGCCTTATTCTCGTATGCGATTGGAAGTCAATCGGTGGAACGGTTGCGCCGACCATGTAGGCCGAGCGTTTAATTGCATCTACTCATTCCGGTTGTTGGCCCAATATTAATCGTCGTAGATTGGGAGATCGCCTCCGTCGTATTCGATTAACGTTCCCATTGGAGATTTGAGTTGCACTAGCAGTTTCCTGAGTAAGTCGACTCCGTTGACAAAGTCGATCAAAAATACGTCGATGCCGCAGGTGCCATCTGAAGTGAATCCACGTACGATTTCGCCAAGCTCCGTAGCCGCCAACGCTTCGGCGATCGGATTTTCGAATCGCTCGATCCGGTCTTGGGCAATGATTTCTTCCGGGATCAGAATGTAGACTTCCTGCTGAATTTTGACCTCGCCGGAAAAGAACTTTTCGGTTTTATGTGGATCCGATTCAACTCCAGAAAGCACATTCTCAAATTCTTTAAACTGTTTAGCTCGTTTGCGGTCGCCAAGGAACTGTAAGAACATTCGTCCATAAACAAGCACGAAGAGTCCGAGAAAAAAGATCACCGGAATGAGCACGGGTAGCCAGGACATTATGATTTCTCGCACATGAGATCCAGTGTTGGGCGAAACGCAAAGGTTGTTAGGTGCTCAAATGGCTACGGCTTACGGCTTGGTTTGTGAAATGGTAAGAAAGTTCTGGGGTAGTTCGCGAGTACGGTCAAACTGAAAACGATCGTATCGGTCGCCGCAAAATTTTGCACGTCCAAGGATTTTAACCTGTCGCTCAATTTATTTACATTCTGAGCAAGCGGCTACATTGCGAAACCGTTGGCGACTTCCGGTGGTGCCGGTGCGTATTCCAAGGGTTCCATTGAGCTTCCGGCGCGACCTTGGGAAAGTGATCGCATGGCACTTGAGTAGCCAAACAGTTCGGCAAGCGGTGCATTGGCAACGATTGTGGTGGTTCCCAATCGCGTGTCGGTGCTGATAATTTGAGCGCGTCGTTGGGCGAGGTCGCTTACGAATTCGCCATAGTAATCTTCTGGCGTTGTGATCGTGAGTTTCATGATCGGCTCAAGCAAAATTGGCGCCGCTTTTTGCAGTGCTTTTTCAAACGCGTCGCCGGCTGCCATCGAGAATGCCATCGGTGTTGAGTCTTCGTTGGCTTCGGCACCAATCAATGTGATACGCATTTTGGCCAATGGGAAACTTCCAATCGCGCCTCCGCCTTCGCCGCGTGCTTTGATTTCGTCTTTGACCGATTGCACCATTTCCATGGGCATCGAATCAACTGTGAGTTTGCTGCGAATCGCAACGCCCGCATCAACTTTTTCATCGGGCTCCATACGAATTTTAAGTTTCGCAAACAGTTTCTTGCCTTCGACTTCACGCTCACAAGATCCCACGACTTCGACGGCTTGGCTGATCGTTTCGCGATAGGAAACTCGCGGGCGGTGAACTTTGACGTTGAGGTTAAAGTCACGAAGCAAGCGATTTTTGATTACTTCGAGATGAAGCTCACCCATTCCGGCGATCAGGGTCTGGCCGGTGTCTTCGTTTTCTTCGCCCTTAAAGGTTGGATCCTGTTTCTTCAGCAGTTCCAGGACTTCAGCCAGCTTGGTTCGGTCGCCGGTGGATTCTGGTTCGATTGCCATTTCGATAACGGTTGCTGGAAACTCAATCGACTCCAGCAGGATTGGCGCTTTTTGATCGCAAAGTGTATCACCAGTGACTGCGAACCTTGGCCCGATGATGCCAACGATTTCACCACAGGCGGCTTCGTCGATTTGGCCGTCGCGCTCTTTTTTGGTGGCATGAAGTTGCCAAAGCTGAGCGGCGTTTTCTTTTTTGTCTTTAGAGGGGCAGAAAACTCGCGAGTTGCTTTTGAGCGAACCCGAGTAAACGCGGATCCAATAGAGGTCACCCGTTTTCGCAGGAAGGATTTTGAAAACCAATCCGCAAAATGGTTCTTTGGGATCTGGTTTGCGGACTTCCTGAATTTTCTCTTTCTTGGGATTGGTGCCAATGACCGGCGGACGTTCCAGTGGATTGGGCAAGTAATATTTTACGCCATCGAGCACGCCTTGGACGCCGATTCCATGCAGTGCGGAGCCACAAACGACTGGCTGAATTTTCCCGGAAAGCGTTGCCTCTCTCAGGGTCTCGCGAATCATGTCGTTGGGGATAGGTTTGCCTTCGAAGGCTAGTTCAGCCATTTTGTCGCTGTAGTCGTAGAGCGTTTCCAGCAGGTGTTCTCGGGCGAATTGGGCTTCGTCAAGAACTTCTTCCGGAATCGGAGACTCAATTTGTTTCTTGCCTTCCTCTTCATATGAAAGGTAGCGCATTTTGATCAGGTCGACGATGCCACGGAACGGGTTGTCGACGTGGGCGGGCCCCATGCCTACTGGCATTTGGACGGCAACTGGATTGGCCCCGAGTCTTTCTTTGATCTCATTGAAGACGCGTTCAAAGTCGGCGCCTTCGCGATCGAGTTTATTGATGAACGCCATGCGCGGAACGTTGTACTTGTTGGCCTGTCGCCAAACGGTTTCGCTTTGGGCTTCGACCCCTTCTCGCGCACTGAATACAACCACCGCCCCATCAAGGACTCGGAGGCTGCGTTCGACCTCGGCAGTAAAATCCACGTGGCCGGGCGTGTCCAGCAGGTTGATATGGATGTCTTTCCAGTCAAACGTGACGCACGCAGAGTAGATGGTGATGCCGCGGTTTTGCTCTTCTTCATCATCATCAGTTGTGGTCGTGCCACTATCCACTTTTCCGACGCGGTGCTTGGCGCCACTGAGAAATAGCATCCGTTCGGTGACGGTGGTTTTGCCCGCATCGATATGCGCAATGATGCCGATGTTTCTCAGGTTTTGAAGTTTACGGGCCATGGTCTTTTAACGTGGAATTGGGAATGCGGGATTTTAAAGTTTGGTGCTTGCTCGTCGTGTTTACTCACAAATGTTAGTTTGCAAAGCGTCATTGAAGCAATGCGGATATTTGGGTTTAAGCAAGCGGGCAAAAGCCGATTTGGGTGAATTAATTGGTTGTAGGTTTGCGTAGCGGTGGGTTCGTCGAAATGGGATGGAAACAGCGATAGCTATAAGGAGTTGGGCTGTGTTTCCGATTTGAAAACCGGCGCATAAAAAAAACCGCTTTGTGAATGACAAAACGGTTTTGTAAATGTTCGGGTTTACCACGCAAAGTGAGCAAAAGCCTTGTTCGCTTCAGCCATGCGGTGCGTGTTTTCGCGTTTTGTAATCGCGGCACCTTCACGGTTGTAAGCCGCAACCAGTTCATCTGCCAAACGCAGGTGGGTTGGGCGACCTTTTTTGTCCCGGATTGCGATCAGCAACCAGCGAATCGCTAGTGACTGTTGGCGGGACCGATTGACTTGCATTGGAACCTGGTAAGAAGCACCACCAACTCGCTTGGAGCGAACTTCGATGTGAGGCTTGACGTTCTCAACGGCTGTGGTGAAAACATCGATTGGCTCCGCATCAGGAATACGTTTCTTGATCTCATCAAGTGCATTGTAGAATACGGCTTGGGCGGTTGTTTTCTTTCCGTCCCACATCAAGCAGTTGATGAACTTGCTGGCCAAAAGCGAATCGAATTTAGGATCCGGTTTTAGTTGAGTTCGGCTGGCTGTAATTCTTCCCATGGCTTCTATCTATCGTTTGCTGTGTGTTGTTTTTAAAGTTCAATTTGCAAGACCGGTCAATCTTGCTTGCTTACTTCTTCGCGCCGTAGCGGCTACGTGATTGCTTGCGGCCTTCGACACCCAGCGTATCCTGAGCACCACGGACGACTTGATATCGCACACCAGGAAGATCACGAACACGACCACCACGGACCAAAACGATCGAGTGTTCCTGCAAGTTGTGACCTTCGCCGGGGATGTAAACGGTGACTTCTTTGCCATTGGAAAGACGTACACGTGTGATCTTACGAAGAGCCGAGTTAGGCTTCTTCGGCGTCATGGTACGAACTTGCAAACAGACACCCTGTTTCTGTGGGCATCGTTCCAAAACCGGAGCTTTGGTGAATTTGCGTTTCTTCTTGCGTTTCTTGCGAAGTAATTGATTAATCGTTGGCATATTATTCTTTGCACATCTGTTGACCGGGCCACTCAAAACACGAGTGGAAGCCCGTAAAATTAATGTTTTGCGTCAAATTGTCAACCTCTAATTCGAATTTCGAGGCTGTTGAGATGACTGAAATCTTGGTTTCGAGGCCAATTGCCTCAAACTAGACTCCGCCATCAAGTTCGTCTTGCCATTCCTTAAGTTTGTCCCACTCGCCAGTAGCGGCCAGTTGGGCTTGGTCAGGCCATGTTGTTGGGTTTCGAGACGCCATCAAGCCGCCTGCTTCCTCCAAGATCGCTTTGATCTTTTCAGGCGTCGAGCTGGCAAGTTGGGCGAAACTCATGATTCCTGCTGCATTAAGAAGTTCGGCAACTTTTGGCCCGATCCCCTCAACTTTTGTCAAATCATCCGAAGCAACGATCTTTCCGCCGTCCAAGATGTCTTGCCACTCGCTTAATTTGTCCCATTCGCCAGTAGCGGCCAGTTGGGCTTGGTCAGGCCAAGTGCCAGGGTCCTGCGAGTTGAATCCACCTGCAACCAAAATGCCTTTGAGGTCCTCTGGTGAGACCGCAGCCAATTGCGCGAACGTTGTGATGCCCGAAGCATTCAAGTGCTCAGCGATTTTCGGCCCGATACCTTCGATCTTCGTTAGATCTTCGACGTCGACAGGTGCTGGAGCTGGCTCAGTTGGAGTTGGTGCAGGAGCTGCTGGCTCAGTTGAAACTGGCTCAGTTGAAGCCGACTGAGTTGGAGCCGACTGAGTTGGAGCGGCTGCCAAAGGTGATGGAGCGTCGGCGGATGGTTTACCTCCGTCGAGCACG
>CAYZGP010000057.1:0-12405 GCA_964478065.1 uncultured Pirellulaceae bacterium | reverse complement strand
CGGAGCAGGAGCAGCCGGCGCCGGATCTGGTGCAAGTGCGGCAGCTTCGCCACCGACCATACGACCACCATCAAGCTGGTCTTGCCATTCTTTTAACTGTTCCCATTCGCCGGCAGCAGCGAGTTGGGATTGGTCAGGCCAAGTCGTTGGATCGTGAGCACCGTAACCACCTTGGGCATCAAGAATTTCCCGAATGCGTTCTGGTGTTGTCGCGGCAAGCTCGGAGTACGAGTTGATGCCAGCTTCGTTCAGGTGTTTGGCGATCGCCGGACCAATGCCTTCGATTTTGGTCAAGTCATCACCACCGACGGCAGTGTTGTCGGTTGCAGTTTGGCCACCAAGAAGTGCCGCTAAGCCCATTTCGGCGGTTGCTCCGCCTTCCATAGGTGTAACGTCTTGTGATGCCATCGCACTGGCAAACGCATCTCCGCCCCCCATCGCGTCGCCACCGGATGGTGTGGCTGATTCGAGTAGTGGGAAGCTTTCTTCGAGCGTGTGCGATGGTGCCGCAGCGGCTTCTCGCATGGCTTCGAGGTTGTATTGGACTTCCGAGTTTTGGAACGTCTGGAATCCAGTACCGGCTGGGATCAAGTGACCAAGAATCACGTTTTCCTTCAGGCCGACAAGGTTGTCGACTTTGCCTGCCAACGCAGCTTCGGTAAGCACTTTGGTTGTTTCCTGGAAACTCGCGGCCGAGATAAAGCTGGAACTTTGAACGGCTGCCTTGGTGATTCCAAGCAACTGAGTACTGTAAGTGGCTGCTTTGGGCTTGGTGCCTTTGGCTGGTTTTCCACCAAGCGTTTCAATTTTTGCGTTGGTCTCTTCAAACACAACTTTAGGAACGATTTGGCTCTTGGAGAAATCGCTGTCGCCTTTGTCGGTGACTTTGATGCACTTAGTAAGTTGCTCGTTGACTGAAAGGAAGTCGAAGCGATCACAAATCAAACCAGGCAACATGTTCGTGTCGCCGGCCGATTCGATTTTTACTTTACGTAGCATTCGGGCAACGATGATCTCGACGTGTTTGTCGTTGATCTCTACACGTTGGCTTCGGTAGACCTGTTGGATCTCGTGGCCAAGGTATTGCTGAACGGCTTCTTCACCAGACACACGAAGGATGTCGTGAGGTACCAGTGGACCATCGACCAACTGCTGACCAGCGGTGACGATGTCGCCAGTGTGGACTCGGAATCGTTTTCCTGGAGGCACAAGGTGTTCGGCTTCGATTCCACTTTCGCTTTTCACGATGATGGAACGCTTGCCGCGTTTCTTTTCAGCCAGAAGTTCAACGACGCCATCGATCTCGGCGAGAACGGCTGGATCTTTTGGTTTTCGAGCTTCGAAAATTTCGGTAACACGAGGTAGACCACCGGTAATGTCTGAAATACCAGATGCTTCACGTGGCGTTTCCGCAACGGTCGAACCAGCCGAAATCTTTTCGCCTTCTTCGACGGCGATGTGAGCACGTTCTGGCAAGTAGTAAACATCTGCAACGGTGCCGTCCGCGTTTTCGACAACGATTTGCGGGTGCATGTCGCCTTTGAAGTCAATGATCGACTTACGAATCGTACCACTAGCCTCTTTCTCGATCTGCATTGTTTCGCCTTCGACGATATCTTCGAAGCGAACCTTGCCTGCGACCTCAGACAGAATTGGAACCGCGTGTGGATTCCACTGACAAAGCATTTGGTTCTCTTTGACTTCTTCGTCATCGGCAACGGCAAGCACAGAACCTTGTGGGATCTTGTGATTTTCAAGTTCACGACCACGTGGATCGAGAATTGCAATTTCACCGTTTCGGTTAAGAACAACGGTGTCGCCTTTGTCGTTGGTTACATAACGCATGCGGGTAATTTTGACTCGGCCCGCTTTGCGACATGCTTTCTGGTTCTCTTCGGTAGTCGTACTGGCCACACCACCGATATGGAATGTACGCATCGTCAACTGCGTTCCAGGTTCACCGATACTTTGAGCAGCGATGATACCAACGGCCATGCCTTCTTCGACCAAGTCACCAGTCGACATGTCCATTCCATAGCAACAACGGCAGACACCTAGAGGAGCGTCACACGTCATAGGGCTACGGACCTGAATTTTCTCAAGGCCCATGTCTTCGATCTTACGCGCGATTTCGGGCGTGATCATCTGGCTGTCGCGAACAACGACTTCATCGGTAACTGGGTTAACGATGTTCTGACGTGATACGCGTCCGTTAATGGCGATGGCGAGTCGAACTTCAACTTGCTCACCACGATAAATAACACCTTTGGTAATACCTTTGGTGGTGCCGCAATCTTCCATTGTGATCACAACGTTTTGCGCGACGTCAGCGAGCTTACGAGTCAGGTAACCGGAGTCAGCCGTTTTCAAGGCCGTATCCGCCAAACCTTTTCGAGCACCGTGAGTGGAAGAGAAGTACTCAAGAACCGACAGGCCTTCGCGGAAGTTCGCTTTAATCGGCGTCTCGATAATTTCACCAGACGGTTTGGCCATCAAGCCACGCATACCGGCCAACTGTCGAATCTGTTCAACACCACCACGAGCACCAGAGTGAGCCATGAGATATACCGGATTGACGTAGCCCATGCCGCCACGATCATCCTTCTTCATCGCTTCCATCATTTCCTTGGTGATGCTCTCACGTGCGTGAGTCCAAGTATCCAACACTTTGTTGTATCGCTCTTGCTCGGTAATCACACCACGCTCGTAGTGCTTACGGAACTTAAGAACTTCCTTCTCGGCAGCACCAACGAATTTCTCTTTGGTGTCAGGTGTAACAAGATCGTCGGTCGCAAACGAAAGACCACTGTGGGTACTTTCGCGGAAACCAAGCTGATTCATGTCGTCAAGAAGTTCAATCGTTTCGCGACGTCCAAGTGTTTGGTAACAGTCGGAAATCACAACCGCGAGGTCGCCACTCTTGAGCGGGTAGTTGTAAAAGTCCAAGCCGTCGGGAAGCATCATGTTGAACATGACACGGCCGTAGCTGGTCTCGATGATCTGGCTTGGAAGTCGTTCTTCTTCGTTGAGGCGAACGGATCGGCCTTCGGGCAAACGGACTTTGATTTTTGCGTGAAGGTTGATCACGCCCAGCGAGAAAGCTGTGTCGGCTTCGTCCAATGAAGAGAACGTCATGCCGGCACCGTGCTGGTTGGGCAACATCAATGTGACGTAGTAGCAACCCATCACGGTGTCCTGCGACGGACTCATAATTGGGCGACCGTTGGACGGAGCAAAAATATTGTTTGTCGAAAGCATCAAAGTGTGCGCTTCGACTTGGGCTTCGATCGAAAGCGGCAGGTGAACCGCCATCTGGTCGCCGTCGAAGTCAGCGTTGAAACCTTTACACACAAGCGGATGCAAGTGGATCGCATTACCTTCAACCAGGATCGGCTCAAACGCCTGAATACCCATTCGGTGAAGTGTTGGAGCACGATTCAACATGACCGGGTGATTGCGAATGACTTGCTCGAGAATATCCCAAACCTCTTCGTCTTTACGCTCAAGCATTTTCTTGGCGCTTTTGATCGTATCGGCGTGGCCCAACTCTTTGAGTTTGCGAATGATGAACGGCTGGTAAAGTTCCAGCGCAATCTTTTTGGGCAAACCGCATTGGTGGAGCTTCAAGCGGGCACCCACCACGATGACGGAACGGGCTGAGTAATCAACACGCTTACCCAGCAAGTTTTCGCGGAAACGACCTTGCTTACCTTTGATCATGTCGGTCAAAGATTTAAGTGGGCGGTTGCTTGAGCCGAGAACCGGACGCTTACAACGGTTGTTGTCAAACAAAGCGTCGACGGACTGCTGCAACATTCGTTTTTCGTTACGAATGATGACTTCAGGAGCATTCAAGTCGACAAGTTTTCGCAAACGGTTGTTGCGGTTAATGATGCGACGATAAAGATCGTTTAGGTCGGAGGTCGCAAAGTTCCCTGAGTCAAGCAAAACCAACGGGCGCAAATCCGGAGGAATGACAGGGATAACATCAAGGACCATCCACTCTGGTTTATTGTCACTATCGCGGATCGACTCAACGATCTTCAAGCGATTGGTGAGGTCTTTTCGTTTTTGCTTGGAACCTGTTTCGGCAAGTTCGATGCGCAGGTCATCTGACAATTTGACCAAGTCGAGTTCGGAAAGCAGTTCACGAACGGCATCGGCACCCATGTTGGCTTTGAAGCTGCCTTCGCCAAACTCTGCACGCGCGGCGCGGTACTCTTCTTCGGTCAACAATTGCTGACGTTCAAGATCGGTGTCTCCAACATCGGTGACGACGTAATCCTGGAAGTAAATGACTTTTTCAAGGCTGCTGGTTTTCATGTTCAGCAAGTTGCCCAAGCGAGAAGGCATTGCTTTGAAGAACCAGATGTGTACGACTGGAGCGGCCAATTCGATGTGGCCCATTCGTTTACGTCGAACGCGCGAGTGGGTGACTTTCACACCACAGCGGTCACAAATCATGCCTTTGTATTTCATGCCGCGGTATTTACCGCAGGCACATTCCCAGTCCTTTTCAGGGCCGAAAATTCGCTCGCAGAACAAACCGTCTTTTTCAGGACGATAGGTTCGATAGTTAATGGTCTCAGGCTTTTTGACTTCGCCCATCGACCAGCTGCGAATGTCGTGAGGTCGAGCCAAAGAGATTTTGACTGAAGCATAATCGTTGATGCGATCGTAGGTGCTGCTGTCGGCAGTTGCCATATGGTTCACCTGCTCCTTTATTTTCCGGGTTGCGTTTTATGTAGTGTTGGCTGTGGATGTTTTAAAAGATCATCCGCTCTTTTTTATTTCTTCAGAAACAGAACCAGGTAAGACACGTTAATGCCCTACCTTGTTCGATGTTTTTTGTGGTTTTATCCACGTCGTTTTTCAAGCTGCATGTTGAGTGCAAGTCCGCGAATTTCGTTTGTCAAAACGTCAAAGCTTGCGGGTGTTCCGGCTTCCAGCGTGTTTTCGCCTTTGACCATCGACTCGTAAATCTTTGTACGACCTTCGACATCGTCACTCTTAACGGTCAGCAATTCCTGCAGGATGTAAGCGGCTCCATAGGCTTCAAGAGCCCAAACTTCCATCTCACCAAATCGCTGTCCACCAAATCGAGCTTTACCACCGAGTGGCTGCTGCGTAATCAACGAGTAAGGTCCGGTGCTTCGAGCGTGGACTTTGTCGTCAACCAAGTGGTGAAGTTTCAGCATGTAGATGTAACCAACGGTAGTTTCCTGCGTACAAGCAACTCCAGTTCGCCCGTCGTAAAGCGTGTGCTTTCCGTGAGACGGCAAACCGGCTTCTTCCAGGCACTTGTTGATTTCAGCTTCTGAAGCTCCATCGAACACAGGTGTGATCGCTTGGAAACCAAGCTTCGATCCAGCCCATCCAAGGTGTGTCTCAAGGATCTGTCCCACGTTCATACGCGATGGAACACCAAGAGGGTTAAGCATGATTTGGATCGGCGTGCCGTCTTCGAGGTAAGGCATGTCTTCTACAGGCAGGATCTTGGAGATCACACCTTTGTTACCGTGGCGACCGGCCATTTTATCGCCAACGGAAATGGTCCGTTTGGTAGCGATATAGACTTTGACCATTTGTAACACGCCGCTGCGAAGTTCGTCACCACGCTTCATACTGTTAACAGTACGATCGCGGACGTCGATGGTTTTCTCGATGTTCGGCCAGCGCTCTTTGTAGATCGCTTCAAGCTGCTTGATCTTGTCTTCGCTTCGCATCGAGCCAACGATGGATTGCATCCGGAACATCGTGGCTTTTTCTGCGACGAATTTCGGATCCTGATCACGAACAAGTGGCGTTTCATCTTCATCGGTCATAGTCTTACCGAGAACACGTTCCATCTCGGTGATCATCTCACCGAACACAGTCGCAATCGCTTCGTTGCCATCGGCTTCGGCAGCTTTGAGATCTTTCTCGAAGACCTTTCGCTCTTCTTCGGAAAGGCTCATGCGTCGAGAGAAACGTTGGGCGTCAATCACGATGCCTTCGATGCCAGATGAAACTTCGAGTGAATCGTTTTTGACATCTTCACCGGCACGACCAAAGATTGCGTGAAGAAGTTTCTCTTCCGGTGTCAGTTCAGTTTTCGATTTTGGTGAAACTTTACCAACGAGGATGTCGCCTGGTTTGACGTAAGTACCGACCTGGATGATTCCATTCTCATCGAGGTTGCGAAGAGCTTTCTCACTGACGTTGGGAATATCACGAGTGAATTCTTCGCGGCCCAGTTTGGTTTCGCGAACTTCGACATCAAACTCTTCGATGTGGATCGAAGTGTAAGTGTCGTTCTTCACGAGTTCTTCACTGATAATGATTGCATCTTCGTAGTTGCAACCGTCAAACGACATGAAGCCAACCAAAACGTTTCGCCCAAGAGCAAGCTGACCTTTATAAGTCGCAGCTCCGTCAGCGATTACTTCATCCTTCTCGACTCTTTGGCCAGGAACGATCAGGGGTTTTTGGTTTTGGCATGTTCGCTCGTTCAAGCCAACGTATTTTTTGAGATTGTAAACGTCGTTTCCGATCTCAATGCGAGTCGAGTCAACGTAAGTGACTTTTCCGGCTCGTTTGGCACGGATCAACATGCTGGAGTTTTCAGCGACACGAACTTCCATGCCAGTACCAACGATTGGCGGCTCAGCCACCAAAAGCGGAACGGCTTGGCGTTGCATGTTTGAGCCCATCAACGCGCGGTTAGCATCGTCGTGCTCGAGGAATGGAATCAGGCCCGCAGAGACACCGACCATTTGTGCCGGAGCGATGTCCATGAATCGGACTTCTTTCGGATCTGCCAATTCAAAGTCAGCTTTAAAGCGAGCGATAATCGCACCACCCAACTGCTTGTTACCAACGATCTCTCCGTTTTCAACTTTCGTATCCGCCGGTGCAACGAATTCTTCCGTTTCTTCGTCAGCACGTAGCCATGCCACCTCATTGGTTACTTTACCTTTGTTCACAACCGCGTACGGTGTGACAAGGAAACCGTAATCATCAACGCTCGCATAAATCGCGAGGCTGGAAATCAAACCAATGTTGGTACCTTCCGGCGTTTCAATCGGACAGATTCGACCGTAGTGAGAAATGTGAACGTCGCGAACTTCAAAGCCCGCTCGTTTTCGATTCAAACCACCCGGACCAAGTGCCGACAAACGACGCTCGTGCGTCAACTGCGACAACGGGTTGGTCTGGTCAACCACCTGAGACAATTCACCACGACCGAAGAAGTATTCAATTGCAGCGGAGATGCTTTTCGGATTAACGAGACTACGAGGAGTCATGTCATCCTGCTCTTTGAGGCTCATTCGCTCTTGAACCGTACGACGAAGTTTCAAGAAGCCTTTGCGAAGTTCATCGCAGGCCAATTCGTCGATGGTCCGCAAACGTCGGTTGCCCAAGTGATCAATATCGTCAACATAAGCGTCACCGCCTGGTGTCGAGAGCTGAAGCAAGTAGCTGATCGACGCCAAAATGTCGTCTGGTGAGAGCGTCATCTCTTTTTCAGAGACGCCCAAGTCCAATTTTCGGTTGATACGGAATCGACCGACTCGGCCCAAACGATAACGGTTGGAATCGAAGAACTTTTCGTGGAACAACGTGCGAGCTTTTTCCAAAGCAGGCGGGTTACCGGGACGAAGACGTTGGTAGATACGCAACAACGCTTCTTCGTGACTGGACGTGTTGTCTTCGATCAATGAATTGAAAATCAATGGCGAACGTGGAGCCTGCATGATTTCACAAGTCTTGACACCCGCAGTGCAAATTGTCTCTGCCGCGTCTTTGGTGATCTTACGACCGACTTCGACGATGATCTCACCAGCGCGATCGCTGCCCGCTGGATAGATGATGTCATCAACCGCGATTTTGTCTTCGAGTTTTCCGGCGCTTCGTCCGTCAACCACTTTGACTTTGGCGGTGTCATAGAACGCGCGAATGATTGCGGAATCTTCGCCGTACTTTGGGTCCATCGCACGAAGCAATGTCAGCGCTGAAAATTTACCGCTTTGATCGATCCGAACCGTCAAAGCGTCTTTCTTGGTCGCATTGATTTCGATCCAACTGCCACGCTCAGGAATCACACGGCAACTGGCAAGCTTACGATCCGAAGTCGTGTCCGCTTCCATCACAAAGTCGATACCAGGACTTCGGTGCAGCTGACTGACAACCACACGTTCGGCACCATTGATGATGAACTCACCACCGCCAAGCATGATTGGGATGTCGCCGAGGAACACTTCCTCTTCTACTGGCTGCTCTTTCTCAAGACGAAGCCACACACGGAACGGTTGACCGTACGTCATGCGAAGCTGGCGACATTCTTCGGGCGTATATCGCGGCTTGCCCAGTTCGTAGCGAACGTAGGTGAGCTGGAGTTTTTTGTCGTAACTTTCGATCGGGAAAATTTCTTGCAGCACACCTTCGATGCCGTGGAGTTTGCGCTTTTCGAGCGCAACATCTGTTTGCAAAAAGGCTTTATAGCTGTGGGTTTGGATCTTGGTTAGATCCGGTGGGACTTGGTAATCCCGGCCACTGCCAAAAACGCGAACTTTATCTGGTGCTAATCGTCGCTCAACTGGGGTTGCCATAAGCGCAGAATCTCCGGTATCAGTTTAGGCGAATAATTGATGATTCAATCGTTGATGAATCGTTGCTTGTTTAGCCGATAACAATTTATGTAGCGCACAAGAATAGCCGCAGAGAACAGAGCATCTTTCAATGCAAAATTCATTGTCAGCGCAGACCGACTCCACACACAAACTCTGGATCGTAAAAAACTTCCCAAGAGTGCATCTGGAGAGCATAAGTTTCCTTGAATTGGCCGCCACAAAACAACCTGTCGCAATCACTGCTTCAGTTTGTATTGATTGGTAAACGAACAACAATCGGATTGGCTATCTAAGGCTCATTCGTATACCGCTGAGCCATTCCCTTCGGCGGTATTGTCCTTATTTTGTACCCGCAACTCTTCATTTTATGAACAGCAGCTGGCACAGGAGTCATAGCGTTCAAACGAAAGTTGGTTGACAGGCTAAAAACCTGCCAACCTAACTTCTTATGTGTGAACGATTTATCTCAAATAAGACGTTTTGATTCGGTGATTGCCGAAATGTGGTTACGGCATGTCGGTTGATTTCAAACCAGTCAAAATCTCGCCGAATCGCAAACGACTTGAGTTTGAGCAGTCGACTACTTGAGTTCGATGCTTCCACCAGCAGCTTCGATGTCTGCCTTGATCTTGTCGCAATCTTCTTTCGAAGCGCCTTCTTTCAAAGTTGCTGGGCAACCTTCGACCATTTTCTTGGCATCCATCAATGAAGCACCAGTGATTGCCTTGACGGCTTTCACAACATCCAATTTCTTGTCGCCGAATCCAGTCAAGATTACGTCGAACTCAGTTTTGGCGTCAGCTGGAGCTTCACCACCACCGTCACCGCCACCAGCCATCACTACTCCACCACCAGCAGCAGCTTTGATGCCGTGCTCGTTCTCGAGGTAGTCGCTAAGCTCTTTGGCTTGCTTAAGTGTCATCCCAGCGATTTGGTCGCCAAGAGTTTTGGATTCTGCTGAGTATTCAATCGTTGCTTCTTCGGACATTGAAGTCACCTTTCGTATCGTTGAGTGGATTGAGGTGCGGGACCCAAGCCGTCTCTAAATTCATAATCAAACTTTATCGTTCACAATTCGGTATGCCGACTCCGCGTTATTTTGGCAATCGAACTTTATTTCCACGTGGCAAATGCCAGCGTTGATTTCTTCTTACTCTTCACTCTTGGATTTGATCTGGCCAACCAATGTTCCACCAGGACCTTTAAGCTGAGCGGCCAAAGTTCCACCAGGGCCAAGGATCTGACCGACCAGCATGCTGAGCTGCTCGGCGCGACTTGGCCACTTGCTGATTTCAGTGACGCGTTCGGGAGTCAATTGCTCACCGTCCATCACACCGCCACGGGCTTCGAATTTTTCAAAGGCTTCTTCGTCCTTATCCAAATCTGAAACTTCTTTGACGAGCGAGACAAAATCTTCCGCTCCCCAAAGTACAGCGTGTGTTCCTGCAAGGCCTTCAAAAGCGTTTTGCAGAGACGTGCCTTCAGTGGCTCGTTTTGCCAAACTGTTTTTGATCACCATCATCCCGATGCCTTTTTCGCGAAGGCGACGGCGAAGGGTGGTGGTGGTGTTTGCATCCATTCCAATGACATCGGCCAAGACGCAATCTTCAACACCTTCCAAGCGGTTTTGGAGGTCCTTGGTCAACAATTCTTTTACAAACTTACTCATGGCATCAACTTTATGTTTATCGTTATTTCTTTTTGAAACCCTAACAAGCAATTGGCCTTAATGGTGGTAACCACCGGCCTTTGTCAGGCACTTACGCAGCCAGTGGAACACCCGGGCTCATGGTGGCGGCGAGCGAAATACTCTTGATGTAGTGACCCTTAAGCGAGTTTGGCTTAAGCGAATCAATGAACTTCAAGAATGCTGAGATATTGTCCTGAAGTTGCTCTGGGGAAAAGCTCAAGCGACCAAGCACAGCGTGAACGTTGCCACCACTGTCGTTTCGGAATTCGACTTTACCCGCTTTGTATTCTTCAACGGCTTTGGCGACATCGGGCGTAACGGTTCCCGCTCGCGGCGAAGGCATCAAACTACGTGGACCAAGCACACGTCCAAGTGGACCAACGACTCCCATCATGTCAGGAGAAGCGATGCAGACATCGAATTCCAACCAACCATCACTGATCTTTTTCGCCAAGTCTTCCTGGCCAACTTCATCAGCACCAGCTGCTTTGGCAGCGTCAGCGGCAGCATCTTTTGCAAACACCACGACTCGCTGAGTCTTACCAATTCCGTGAGGAAGCACGATTGAACCACGGATGATCTGATCCGCTTGCTTTGGATCAATCCCAAGATTCATGTGAATCTCAACCGTTTGGTCGAACTTGGTTCCATCGAAACCTTTGAGGATTCCGACCGCGGTTGCCAAATCCACCGGCTCTGCTGGAGCTTTGGTGGCAATTTCTTTATATCGTTTTGAACGCTTCATGACTTTTTTAACTTTTACTATGCAATCGTTTAATCGAACGCTTTTTTATCGAACCTCAACGCGGCCACGACCTGGCTCGTCAAGCAATGAAAACAAACTCTAGTCGACGACATCAATACCCATACTGCGGGCCGTCCCTGCGATCATCCGACAGGCATGCTCAAGGTCACGAGCATTCAAGTCAGCCATTTTTTTCTCGCAAATCTCTTCGATTTGTTTGCGATTGACCGTGGCGACTTTGTCACGGTTAGGAACGCCAGATCCTTTGGCAATTCCGGCTGCGATTTTCAGCATTGAAGCAGCTGGCGGGCTCTTGGTGACAAACTCGAACGAGCGATCGTTGTAAACTGTCACGATTACAGGAATCGGAGTTCCGTTGTACTCTTTGGTTCGATCGTTGAACTGTTGAACGAACTGACCAAGGTTGATACCGAACTTACCCAATGAAGTACCGACCGGAGGGGCTGGCGTTGCCTGACCACCGGGTACTTGAAATCTCGCTTCGCCTGTTACTTGCTTCGCCATAACTATCTATCCGCTTTTCCGCTGTAAATTTGTTGTTTAAGGGCTGTGATCGCTGACCAGTTTTGATCAAACGTTCTCGACATGCCAGTGGTCAAGTTCAACCGGGTTAAGTCGACCAAAAATATTAATCATGACAGTGATGCGACCGTTACGCTCGTCAACGGTTGAGACTTCACCTTCGTGATTCTGAAAGTAGCCTTCCTTGACTCGAACACGATCACCCACTTTGAATGGGATGGCCGTTTTAATATCGTCAGTACCTTCGCCTTCGACCTCAAGCGGTTTCGAAGTCGCAATGATCCGAGCGATTTCTTCGGGCATCAATGGAGCGGGTTTGCCTGCAGCACCGGTAAAGTCACCAATGCCAGATGTCTCACGCACCAAGAACCACGAATCATCGTTGATCTCCATGTTCACAACGATGTAACCGGGATACAGCTTACGCTTTGCGATCCGCTGCTTGCCGGCCTTATTGAACTCCCGAACGTCCTCTGTTGGCACTAACACTTCGCCAAAATAGCGCTCTAGCCCAGCGACTTTGATTCGCCGCTTTAGGTTGTCGCAAATTGAATTTTCACGGTTCACTTGAACCTTAAGGATATACCACTCCATTTCGACTTCTTCGCCGTCGGCGATCGCCGCTTCATCGACGAACTCTTCGATTGGAGACACATCTTCGTCTTCTTCCTCCTCCTCTTCGTCGTCATCTTCAACCATCTCAGCGGCTGAGAATCCGAACTCGTTCAACTCCTCTTCAACGACTGGCTCTTCGACCACAGGCTCTTCAGCGACCGGCTCTTCAACTGACTCAACTGGTTCATTGGTTGGTTCAG
>CAYZGP010000056.1:23559-39125 GCA_964478065.1 uncultured Pirellulaceae bacterium | reverse complement strand
CTTGGTGGATAAATAACGCGCTTTGGTTCGCAATTGCGTTCCATGATGACCAAAAGGGGGCACGCGTTGCCGAATGCGCTCGGTGTGTTGGCAAGCGCGTTTCTTGGTTCGCGCCATGCGTTTTGTGGCTCGTCCTATGTACCATTGGCACGCCTTAGGGCCTGTTCAAGATCGGCGATCAGATCGTTTGCATCTTCAATCCCGATCGACAAACGCAGAAGGCGGGGATGCACGGGGAAACCTTCACCTGAAACGGTTTTGCGGTGCTCAATCAGACTCTCGACACCGCCAAGCGACGTGGCAGGATAGAAAATCTCGCAAAAACGAGTCACGTCGATGGCCGTCTGCTCAACGCCTTTCACGATGATCGACATCATGCCACCGAATTGACCGTTGGTTTGCTTCATTGCAACCTCGTGACCTGGATCAGACGGCAAACCCGGATAGAGGACGCGCTCAACATAAGGGTGACCCTCAAAATGCTTCGCAATTGTGATGGCGTTTTGGCACGACCGTTCCACACGCAAAAACAGCGTTCGCATGCCGCGAATAAGCAACCATGCATCGAACGAATGTAGCGCCGTTCCCTGCAACTTGCGCACCATGTAAATGTCTTCCCAGTACTGCCCCGTTTCACGCACCGACAAAACACCAGCGGTGATATCCGAATGACCATTTAAAAATTTGGTGGCCGAATGAAACGATATGTCTGCGCCAAAGTCCAACGCCCGCGTCAGATTCGGTGGCGTTCCAGTGCAATCTGTCAGAAGCTTGGCCCCTGCGGTATGCGCAATTTTACCGGCGGCTGCAATGTCGGTCACTTCCCAGTCGGGGTTATTCGGCGTCTCAACCCACACCAATTGTGTCTCGCCCGGTCGAACCGCTTGGGCCATTTCCTCAAGGTTTCCAGCGTTATAATAAGTGACTTTGACGCGCCCGTTGGCGTCGTAGTTTTGGAATTGAGCCAGAACGCCGTGATACATAACTTTTGGGGCGACAACATGTGTACCTGCCGGAAGATGCTCAATCACTGCGGTACAGGCCGACATTCCCGAGGCAAACAATAACGATTCTGTCGCGCCCTCCAGTTCCGCAATGATCGCTTCCGCATGTGCCGTGGTTTGACTACCGTCGCGACGATACCAATAGGGCTTGCGCACCTCGTAATTCTCATCGCGCGCGTAAGTGGCCGCAGGTTGGATGGATGGGATAACAGCGCCTGTCTCCGCTTCTACAAAATGTAGTGCCTGCGAGACGCGGGTTGCCAGAGATGGCTTGCGGTTGCTTTTGTCGGTCATGATCGCGCCTTATTTTATGTCACGATCATTATCTGCGATTCAAGCGATAGGCCAAGTAGGTGTCATACACCATACGCGACGGATGCATGAAATGATGATCAAGCAAATGGGACGTGTACCCCCACTGTGAATCGATTGTGCGCAATTCAAACGCTGGCCGCCAGTACGATTGAAAATTGGTACGAAAAAAGCCCGCTTGCCGAGTTCGACAAACGGGCCGTCGTTAATGGTTGCTGTTCTTACTCAGCGACCGTTTCATAAACTGCAACGTGTTTGGGGAACACGTTACAATTTACTCATCATTCAAGGACCAGCCCTTGATGTGTGCGTTGCCGGCTTCGGCAAACTTATTCAAAGTGGCCTTTACATCCAAATCCTTGGGAGCTTTGAATGTACAGGTGTTACTACTTGGGTCAGTTTCAATTTCAACAATTCCATCAACAGTGGTCAGAGCACTTCGCACGGAAGCAGCACAGCCACTTCAAGTCATACCTGGAAGTTTCAATGAAACTGTTTGAGTTGTTGTAGCAGCATCTTTCATCTTTTTGCGCTTGCCCTTTTTAGGCAGTGCAGCAATTTGCTCTTCGGTCAAAAGCTCTTTGATGGCAGCGCTGATTTTTGCATTAGCAGCTTTTACCTTGTTGCGAGACTGCTTGAACTCTTTTAGTTTTTCTTCGCTCAAGCCCATCGCTGCAATACCAGCGTTAGTGGCTTTGTTGCCTTTGAGTCCTTCTTCTTTCGCTGCGGCGATTCCGGCTTTACGTTTTTCTTTTTGCTCGTCAGATAGAAGACCCTCCGAAGCCTTGCGAGCTTCGATCACAGAATCAATATGCTTTTCGATGATTGCAGTGGCTTTTTCCTTTTGCTCATCAGTTAGTTCAGCAGCTTTAAACTGCCTCATGATTTGCTTGGTGGAACTTTTTAAAGCCTTAGCTTTTTGTTTTTTGGCTCTAGCGTCGTCTTGAGCAAAGCAATTTGCTGTGACGATCAGACCGAGAACCATTGTGAAAAGTACACGATGGATTTGCATTGTTGGGTTACTCCTAATGGATGAAATTGTTGAACTTCTATTTGAGCTTGGCGAGCCCTAGTTTGTCAATTTCGCCCCCTAATTTTGGAATGTTTTGTCCAAATTAGTTTTAGGGTATTTTCTTGAAACGAAAAACTTTAAGTCAATAAAACCGCCACTCGGGTGGTTGATGCGCCGGATAAAGTCCGAATACCTGCCGACTGAATGCTGGCAGTCGTTTACTGGGGCGGAGTGTAACAAGAAACTGATATTTTGATGTCTGATGAGTCTGGATGACTTGGCAAAACTATGACTACACAGGCAACACACGAGACCGCCGATGCGCATAGGCGTTCTGGTTCAAATCAATTGTTGAAAAGGGAGTGGTTACCGCTGCGAAACTTTTTCCGCTTGCGCCTTTTTTCCTGCTTGAGCGTCGATGCCCAATTCGTCGGCCAACAATCGTTGGGCTTCTTTTAACAAGAACGCATGGTCCATAAACGGTTCGTAGCTGATGTCTTGCCAACGAACGCGACCTTTGCCGTCGATCAAAAATGTTCCGTGAAGCGGAGTTGATTCGAAATCGTCGTAAGCGCGGAACTTTTTAAAGACCTCATTGGCTTTGTCAGATGCCAGTCGAATAGGCATCGTGCCGTTGTAGTTTTCAATCGACTTTTGTAATCCGTCATGGTCGTCGCTGCTGATGGCAACCATGTCCAAGCCAGCGTTTTCAAATTCGTCAAGTTGCGGAGCAAACGCATTGAGTTGTTCGGCACAGTGTAGACAGCCGTGGCCGAGATAAAAAATCAACACATACGGTTTACCTGCGTAGTCTTCAGAGCTCGCGGTTTGATTGTCCGAATCTTTCAGTGACCACTCGGGTGCAGCTGATGGCGACCAACGGAATGGGCCAAGCGAATCAAGGGGTGGGCGGAATCCCAGATCGATTGCTGGCGAGGATTGTTTAAGCCAGTTCTTTCCGTATTCCAATTCAACGGCCAACGGTTCAAGTCTGGCAAACATTTCAATGCTTAGGTCAATCGAACTCGATGTGTCGCGAAGTTTTTCAAAGGACTCAGTTGCCAAATCCATGTCGCCATTTTGGTATTGATGATAGGCCAAACGAGCAAGCGGAATGGTTTCTTGTGGGCGACGTTTGACTTGAGAAGCCATCGTTTTCAAACCGGCTTCAGTGTTTCCAGCGAGGAACTCCAATTCGCCTAGCCAGCTTACGTCTTCACCAGCTGCCTTTTTCAATTTCTTGTGTGCCAGTTCAAATTCTTCTTCGGCAACCAATCGGTATCCTTCAACGGCCGCGATTGCTTTGTCAATATTCTTGATGGCCTGTTTCGCCTTGGCCAGATCTGCCTTCGACTCTTTCAAGTGAAGTTTGCCCTTTTTCATGTCGAATTTTTTGTCTACTGGACGTGGAGGACGATCGGCAGAATTATCAAGGGCGGTTTCCAATTTGGCCACGCGACGGGTTAGCTTTTTCTGTTCTGCTTTTTGTTCAGTCAGGAATTGCTTGAGTCGTGTGTTGGCTGACTTCATGATCGATTCGTTACCGGTGATCGCGGCCGAGCAGCCCAGCAGTCTCGCCGTTTTGACTTGTTCCTGAACGGAATCATCAACGTCAAGGTATTTGGATTGGCAAAGGCCGATGGCTTCTTCGTATTGCTGAAATTCGCGAAGTACTTGCAGCAATCGACGGCGACCGTAACTCGCACTTCCACTTCGCTTTTTTAACGTGTTGTATTTTGGGTGTTGAGGAAGTTCGATCATGTTTTTGGCGAGACTGACCGCGTCATTGTATTTGCCGATGAAAACCAGATTGCGTATCAACCATTCATTGTTATGTGCGAAATTGTTAATCTCATCAGGCATGACCCGATCGCGAATCATGTGCGCGTGGTCAACGCGTGCAGAAGCCTCTTGCTGGAAAACAGCGTCCTCGTATCGTTTAAGCCGAGAGTAAATATGACCCGGCATGTGCCACATGTGTGCGATGCTAGGAGCCGAAACGCCGCATCGCGCCGCAGCCCGAATCGCATTGGCTGGATGGCGAGTGTCCCAGAGATGGATGGTGTAGTGGTGAGCCGGATGAAGCGGTTCCACTTCAAGGATTTCTTCAATCAGGGAATTGAGTGCGAGGTAGCTGCTGACGGGTGTCCCTTCGCGAGCGTTATGCCAAACGCGATGGGCGACGAAGGCTTTTGCTTCGATGTCATCTGGATACTTGATCACGATCGACTCAAGGTCTTTGAGGAAATTCGTGGCACGTTTCTTTTTGTCTTTTTCTTTGTCCGAAAAATATTTTGCAAGAGCATCGATGTACATCTTTTCGCGATCAGTCGTCGACTTTTTTAATTCGACGGCTTTGGCGATGAAACCTTGGGAGCGTTTGCGCTTTGAGTAGGCCGCCATCGCAGCGCCCCAATAGGCCATCGCGCAGTTCTCGTCGATCGCAGCGGCTTGGCGAAATGATCGTTCGGCTTCGAGATACCAAAATCCGTGGAGCTGCCCAACGCCTTGGTTGATGAATGCTTGTGCTTCTTTTGATTCGGTGGTAACGGGAAACTGGACGTTGCCAGTGCCGCCCATCAAATATGCACGTTGGCGTGGTCCTTCGTTGAACGCTTCGCCGTGGATCGAGTGGCCTTCAAGGATTTCATCGATCGTGGTTTCGAGATCGGCAAGGGCTTCCTCGTCACCGTCATCAGGATTGGCTTTAGCCTTCTCTTTGGTACTGTCCTCTTCAGAAATTGCCTTTTTTGTTTCCGACTTTTCAGTTTTTTGAATCGCGAAACTGGTCGCCGCTGAGCCGTTCAAAATCGCGAAGGCCAAAATTCCAAGCAAACGCGAGCGAACGGATACAGAAGCAATTGAAATTTTTAAAATCCAGCAATCCATCGATTGAGACCTTTAAGGGAAAATATTGGTAACAATGGTGCTCCAACAACCGTTAGAGATTCTTTTGCAGCAGTTCAATTGTAGTCGCGTATTTGGTTTGGAAAAACTACCGAATCCACCAAAACCGGATCAACTTACAAACTGTTAGATAGAAGACGTCAAATTCGTCCGACAAGTCCAATTCTAACGCTGACAAAAACGGCAAAGAGGATATTATTAGCTCTCGACTCAATGGGCGTTCCCAGTATTCTGCGGAGTGGTCGTCGTCGAAAACTAACTCAATATTTGAAAACTGACAGATCTAAATTTCATGGCCAACAATTGGACGCCTACTTCCTGGCAAAAAAAGCTTATTACCCAACAGCCAATTTATAAGGATCAAGCCAAACTTGATGAGACCTTGGCCCGCTTAGCAAAGCTGCCACCTTTGGTGACGAGTTGGGAAATCGAAAGCCTGAAATCGCAACTGGCAGATGCTTCAGAGGGCAAAGCGTTTTTGCTGCAAGGCGGAGACTGCTCTGAAAGTCTCGACGATTGCGAAACTGATTCGATCGTGCGCAACCTCAAAGTACTTGTGCAAATGAGCTTTGTCCTAGTCTACGGATCGATGAAGAAAGTTATTCGTGTCGGCCGGATCGCAGGCCAGTATGCCAAACCAAGATCAAGCGATACTGAAACGCGAGACGGCGTGACGCTTCCTGTATATCGGGGCGACATTATTAATCGCTCCGGATTTACGGAGTCAGATCGAACCGCCGATCCTGAGCTTTTGTTGCGCGGTTATGAACGAGCCGCTTTGACGTTGAACTTTATTCGTGGATTGAGCGTTGGCGGGTTCGCCGATATGCATCATCCGGAAAACTGGAATCTGGAATTCGCAACTGACTCACCGCGAGCCAGACAGTACCACGAGATGATTCAGTCGATCTCCAACTCGCTTAATTTTATGGAAGCCGTACTTGGGACGTCGATTTCCCAAAGCAAGACGATTGATTTTTTTACGTCTCACGAAGCGCTGCATCTTAGCTACGAGCAAGCCCAAACGCGTCGCGTCCCACGTCGTGAAGGCTGGTACAACATGAGCACGCACTTGCCATGGATCGGTTACCGTACTCGCGACATCAATGGCGCTCATGTCGAGTACTTCAAAGGAATTTCAAACCCAATCGGGATTAAGGTAGGACCGAAATTTGAGCCGGCTGAGTTGGTCGAGTTGGTTAAAATTCTTAATCCAGAAAATGAACGCGGACGTATTACGCTTATCCATCGTTTTGGTGCTGACGAAGTTTCAAAATGTCTTCCACCGATCGTCGAAGCGATTCAGGAAGCGGAACTTAAAGTACTGTTTTGTGCCGATCCAATGCACGGAAATACTTTTTCAACCAATTCAGGAATCAAGACGCGAAGTTTTGAGAAAATTGCCAGTGAACTTGAACAAGCATTTCAAATTCATGGCAAGCTTGGTTCGATTCTCGGAGGTGTCCACCTCGAACTGACCGGCGACGACGTTACGGAGTGTATTGGTGGGGCAGGAAATTTGGCAGAGCCGGATTTGGAGCGGGCTTATAAAAGTTCCGTAGACCCGCGATTGAATTATGATCAAGCAATGGAGTTAGCTTTTTCAATCGCTGACAATATGAAGATCAACCAAAAACGTCAAAATTAAATTTTAGAATTTTGGAACGCTTACCTTTTTTCGGCATCTGAATTTAATTGCACAAGTGGTCATTCCATTGCAATTAACCAATTGCAAGTGGCAATCCTCTAGTCAATTTGTAAATGATTGAGTTCTGCACCTTCATCAGAGGCAAACGAAGCGCTTGGTGGTCAACTTATGGGGCTCTTCGAGATCCCGTTGCTCGGCTCATGGCTGCGGGCATTGTCGTCATTGCGGTCAGCCGAATTCTGCTCGCCTCGTCCGAACTTGGTGTAGGTTAGTCGATGCAAATTGACACACGATTACATAAGTGATAAATTTTATGTAGTAACCCCCAAAAGGTAGGTGTCGAAATTCTTGTTCCGTTATCTGCTTAGTCTCATTCCACCTTGAAATCTCATCTTTGTCTTTTCCTGCCTCAAGAATTCAAAGAACTAACCAACCTCTCGTTATGGATCAAAAATATCGGAATACGCCGCTAAGCAAGGAAGAGCTCGAATGGATGACTCAAGCAGAGGGTTATCTAGGATATGAGTTTCGGAACAAGCGTTATCTGGCCGAAGCTGTGACCCATGCTTCTGTCGCCAATACACGGCTAAAGTCATACGAGCGATTGGAATTTCTTGGCGATTCAATATTGGGTTTTATTGTTTGCGAATACCTGTTTCAAAACTTTCCCCAGCTGCTCGAAGGTGATCTTACTAAAATCAAGTCAAATGTGGTTAGTCGCCAATCCTGTGCAGATATTGGCTTGAAATTACAAATCGATAAGTGCTTGGTTGTAGGCAAAGGTGTCGGTTCTGGGGCGGGTGTCCCAAGATCACTTTTGGCAAACGCGTTTGAATCGATTGTTGCTGCGATTTATTTGGACGGCGGACTTGAAGCGATCAAGTCATTTTTAATGCCGATTGTTGAGATTCAAGTCGCCGCCGCGGTCAGTGGGGGATTGGAGATAAACTACAAGTCTGAATTGCAACAGTACGCCCAGAAACGATATGGTATTCCACCACAATATCGTTTGCTGGACGACCGAGGCCCGGACCACGACAAGTGGTTTCAAGTCGCTGCTCAGATTGACAAACGTACTTATTTTCCTGCGTGGGGGAAAAACAAAAAAGAAGCCGAACAAAAAGCGGCAGCCAATGCTCTTGCGATGATCGATGGCAACCCTCCCCCGTTCGGAGCAGACGTCAATGCTTCGACCGACACATTAGTCGCCAGTTCTGACGATACGTCAACGGATCTGTTTTCCGACGGTGACCTGTTGTGAATTGGTTAGCCCGTTTGTGAATTCATGATTGGAATTCATGACGCGCAACATTGACTCACAGTGAGATGGTTATTTATAAGTCCTTGCCAAACGGAATCCCAGCCTCGGGAATCCCATCATCGAGAGAGTTGAAAACCGCCTGCCTGCGCGGACGTCGAATACTTCGTCCGCAAACGAGCCACCACGATACTCCCTTTCAAGGCTTCGGTGGTTCTCGAACTCTTTTCCAAAATCGGTATACAGATTTGTTGTTGGGTCTGTCAGCGTCGGTAGTTGCTCGACGTACCAATCGAGACACCATTCGCTAACGTTGCCGAGATCATCAAACAGGCCAGAATTCCCAGGTTTCAACATCCCAACCGGATGACGATGTGCATTTGAGTTGTTGGCAAACCAAGCGTAGTGTTTTGTCGCCGCAGTATTTCTGCCAAACGGAAACAATGTGTGAGTTTCTCCCTGGCTGGCAAATTCTCTTTCAGATGCAGTTGGAATTCGATACCCGTCTTGTTCCAAATGCGTTTGGGTAAAACGATGGTCCTCTTTCGACAATACGATCTGCGCCAACCGCTCCATCGAAGGCAACGCACTATTAAGACTTTGTTGATCGCTCATCCAGCGGCAATATTGGATAGCGGTAAAAAAGTCGACATCGCTTACCGGCAGTTCTTTCGCCAATTTCTCTCGCCGTTTAAGTCGGCGTCCCAAGTCAACTACTTTATTCTTTAGTGCTTTTAGCATTCTCGTCAAAGCCACCAATTTCTTTTTCGCTGTCTCAAGGTCTGATGACGGCGCGTCGGTTGATTGGGCAGATGGTGTTGCTTGCTGGGAATTACTCGCCTTACTCAAATTTTCGACCAGTGTTTGCTGTTGGTCTTTGCGAGTTTGGTAAACCGGAATCTGACCCGCGAGCAATTCCTGTAGCTCTTTTTCAAAATCAACGAATTGCCCAACGGTTACTTCGTTGATCGAAATTCCGAAACGCCGTGGGATCCGCTTTCGATGCACCGGCTCGTTGACAATTCGTTCGATGTTGAAATCTGGATGGGCGGCTTTTTTGCTTAAACCCATTTCAAAAGAGTCAATTGGGCCGAACAAAGCAAACGTGTTGCCTGCCAAATCCACATGCCAGTTTTTGCCGGGCTCCGGTTGAGCGCGGCTTAGTTGTTTTTCTTTCATTTGCACATCTGCTTCTCGGCCCCAACGTCGCAAGAGCCATCTGGCAGAGGAATGAACGCGAGAATCGGGATGATCGACGAAAATATTGAGCAGAGCTTGCAAAATTCGTTCGCGATCCAGACTTTGAATTTGATTGGATTTGAATTGTCCTAGTGACAACAATATTCCAGCCAACACATCAGGATCGGCTGAACGCCACTCATCAATTCGATCAATCAGAAGGTCAACACCAGTGGCAGAAGGGCCCAATCGCTCGATCAACTCTGTCGAAATCGACATGTCTCTTCGTTGCGCGAATTGACTCCATTGATTGTCACCCAGTTGCAACATCGCGATGACCAAATTGGCCGTATGAGTGATGTTCGATAAAGTTCCCTGTGAGTCCGCGTTCTTGGCTTGATCGATTCGTTCCTGGAGCATGGTTTGAAGTTCAGAGATCGCTGCGTACTTGTTCGCCTCCAAGGCTTTCGTTAAAAACGGAATCTGGCGCGGTGTTGCGGAAGCAAGTAGCTCCACCAGAAATTCTAAATCCGTTTGAAACAGTCTCGAAATAATTGCGGCCGCGTTTTGCGGTGAGGGAGCGTTTGGATCACTGCGGTCGTTGAACGCTTTAACCAGCTCTGGTCGAAGCCGTTCACGGATTGGCGCAAATGACGGCAGCCACTGTGACATTTCGACTTGATCAAGCGACGTTAAGTGACCGACCACGTCCGGCAGGATCTGGTCCCATGTTTCGGCATGTGGATCGAACAAAGCCAATGCCGCCGCGGCGCGGAAACGACGCTCGGTTGTACTGTCTTCGTTAGTATCCAATACGACTTTCCAAAACCGCTCAGTCAGTTCAGGTCGACGGAAAAGCAACCGCTCTCGTCCAATAAAAAAGTCTCCCGCGTCAGAATTTAAAAGGTCTTGCGTGAGTAAATTGGAAAGCTGTTTTCGTTGCTCTGGATCGTCTTCGAGTTCAAGAATCGCCATCCGGATTCGATGTTGTGACTTGAAGTTTTTTGTTTCCTTGGTCAGCTGCTCTCGAAGCATCGGCAGCATGGTTTTGCGAAAGTCTTTAAGCACGCTGAATGTACGTGGCAGCGAAGAGGCATCCGATGTGGTCAACGTTTCCAACTGAGCAAACGCCCGATTACGTTCCGACACAGCGGCCAGATAGGCGTAATTTGTTGACACGATCGTCCCGACCAAGAGTGTGGCCGCCACGGTCGCCAAACATCCAGCAACCGTTGGATTGCGTTTCGCCCACATCCACGTTCGTCGCAATGGGCCAATGCGTCGCGATTGGATCGGCTCGCCGCGCTGAAATCGATCCAGCTCTTGGGCTAAGAACTTTCCGTTAGGTATCCGATCACTGAGACTTCGCGTTAAGCACTTTTCGCAAATCGTTTCCAACTCAACCGGTGCATTGGGAGTGATTTTGCGAATGGGTTTGGCGTCGTTGTTGCAAATCCAATGGAGCAAGTCACTCATCTGCCCTCGGAACGGCTTTTGCCCCGTGACCATTTCGTACATGATCACGCCCAAGCTCCAAATGTCTGTTTTTCCATCGGCCAAGTGAGCTTTGCCGCTCGCCTGTTCGGGACTCATGTACATCGGCGTACCGAGTAACGAACCGTCTGTCGTCAACTCGGTTTGGTCGTCCAGCGAGCGGGCACAGCCAAAATCTGCAATGTGCGGTCGGCCCTGAGGGTCAATTAAAATGTTATCGGGTTTGATATCTCGATGAATGATTCCTTCTTCGTGAGCATAATTTAGTCCCTCCGCGATCGCTTTGATAATTGCAACAGTCTCGTCTGTGTTTTCGCAATTATGCCGTTTGATGAAAGCCTTTAACGTTTCACCCGCAACGAACTGGTAAACGATAATGTTCTGGCCGCTTACCATTCCGTATTCGTACACCGGAATGATGTTGGGATGCCGCAACCGGGCAGCCGCACGCGCCTCGCGCTGAAATCGTTCGATGTTAGATTTCGATGTCGTCATCTTTGCAATTTTTATGGCGACACGCCGGTCCAGTTGTGGATCGTGAGCCTCATAAACTCTTCCGAATGAGCCCTCACCAAGTATCTTTTTCACTTGGTAGCGCCCGATCATCTCCAAATTCCCATCGCCATCCTTGGTTTCAACCAATTCAGGGAAGCTGTCAAAGGGTTCGCTTGGCGCGCCTTTGCCTGAGCGATTCCTTCTCGAACCAGAAGGCACGGCGATCAACTGGATGTCGTCATCTTGGGATCTTCGCTGGGATCTTTGGCTATCGAAAGTTTCAACGATATCTTTCGACGCGCTTTTGGATTGAGCCTCGCGGTCTAAACCGGAAATATTCGAAGGAAGCGTCGCCTCGTTGACGTTGGACAAGTCCGCCGATTGAGCTGAATTGCTGGTAGCAAAACTGGCAGGGCGGTTGCTGTCGGTAGTTTGGTCTAATTGTTCAACAGGCCGGTTACTATCGGTCGTATGATCTAGAACTTCATCAGGCCGGCTACTGTCAGTTGTTTGGTCTAGAATTTCTTCAGGTCGGTTACTGTCAGTTGTATGATCTAGAACCTCATCAGGTCGGTTACTGTCAGTCGTTTGGTCCAGCTTGTCTTCGGGTCGATTACTTGCTGAGGTTTGATCTAAAGCCGAAGAAGAGAGATCGTTGGAGGAATCTTTCTTGGTTGGAGCCATTTTGAATCAACTGTCTAAAGAATTGGAGACCGCTCTTTATAACCCACTTGCTCAATAACCCTCTCAACTGCTTCATCTAGATTTGGAATTAGGGTGATGAGTTGTAGCCGGAGTCGCCAGACTTTGGTTTAATTTGGGATGGCCTGAATTCTGGCGAATCCAGCTACCAAAAATCAAAACTTTTATGCACCACTAGGTATCAGAGTTTGAGCCTGGTAGCGGATCAAATCGATCTGTGTCTGGAGCGTCCTCCTTTGGTGGCGCATCGTCGCCGCGGAAAATACAATCGATGTCAATTTCGTCGTCGTCATCGCCATCCTGAGGTGGATCATCATCGTCATCGTCGGGCATTTCTGGCGGATCGGCTTGGTCGTCATCGTCGGGCACTGTTGGTGAATCGACTGGCACGTCGGGCGTTACCGGTGCATCGGCTGGAGTCTCGGGTACTGCTGGTGGATCAACTGGAGTATCGGGCACTTCTGGTGCATCGGGTATTGTTGGAGAATCTAGTGGGACCTCATCGCTCACGTCGGGTATAGCTGGGGTATTAAACTGATCATCGCTGTCCGAAAGATCATCAATACTCAATGCCAACAGGATTCCCGCCGCGCTCAATCGGCCCAATTCACGACGATTAATCGGTCCAGATGAAAATACTCTTTGGCGTGGGCTGATCGTTGGCCCGGAAATGGGTGAGTTGGAAACGTTGACTGGTCCGGCAGTAAATCCCGTTCCGCCTCCGCCAATGGGAGCATAAGTGATCGGCTGGGTGGCAAACGGATCGAAAACCGGCAATCCTACGATTTGTTCTTGAAACACAGGTGGGGTAAATGGATCCGATGGCAAGGTTGGTACGACTCTTGCTGCGCCGGCATCAGCTACGAGTCCAGCTCTTGCGGCACCTACCCGTTTGACCTCAGTTTGGATGAATTTCAAATCGTCAGGGTCAGTTACGATCGCGATAAAAAACGGAACTTTCTTTTTTGTTTTGCCTGTTTCTGTTTCAACTGCTCCAGTGGAAACGTACTGGCTCGTTCGGTTGGGCGATAGGAGTCCCAAATCTTCATCGTCTTGGGGCTCGATCAATTCTAGCGAAAGTGCCGCAAACCCGTCTTTGCCCGCCGCAACAATCGAGTAGACTCCCGGTTCTACGGATTCGATCTCGAATTTTCCGTTCTCTTCAACTGAGACCCGTGCAACTTCGATGTCATCTTGAATCAAGAAAATATTCATCTCTGAAAGTTTGGCGGGATTTCCGGCTTCGGTGGCAATTGGCTGAATCCGACCACTAAAGCTGCCATCGTCGGTCAACGTAAATTGGAAATCGTCGCGGATGTCGGTTGCTTTTTTAATCGCCTTAAGGTCATCGGACGTTTTATCAGTACCAGCGGCGATCGCGGCTGGCATGTAGTTTTCGCTGATTGCTTTAAGCGTATTGAAATCGGGTGGAATGGCTGCCGCATCGATCTGCAATTCATCATCAAGGTTAACTTGGGACAACCGATTAACGTGGCTTACGTAAAAATTGCGTTTGGCAAGCATGGATTTCGTCGATTTGCCAAGCAAGTTGTTCGCATTGTTTAATCTATTGCGAGGGAAAAGTGGCTTAGTGCGTGCGTCGTCAAGTGCGTCGAATTCGGCAAGCTTTGGCAGCACGTGGACGCCGTACGCGAGGAAGCCATTTTTGCCTGAGGCCACCAACGTATAAACACCTGGATCAACGTCTTTGAGTACAAATCGCCCCTCCTCAATAGTTGTGCCTTTTCGAATCGTTTCGCCTTTTTGCAGCAACGTTACTTTGAGGCGTTCGATTGGGACGGCCGATGATTCCTCGGCTTCAATCGCAGAAATTCGCCCTTCAAGGTTGCCTTCGTCATTAGTCGTTACCCAATGCGCTCGCAAAGTTTCAGCTTGCGATTCAATATCTTCTTCGTCCTGAGTTGCCAACTCAGCAAAAGTCTCAGCTTTCAGAACAACGGTAAACGACTTCGTTCGGTGTTCGCCAATGACTTGATCCAATAAGAAAACAACATTGATTACGATCGCGGGTACTGCGACGAACCAATATTTCATCCAGCCAGTTTTGATTTTTTGAATTATTGTTGTCTGATGTGGCACTTAAATTCACCTGTTTGTCAATCCGAATGTTGTCTCCTAATGCATTAACTTCTTAAGAGACTTAACTTAGCGAAATAATATTAAAAACTTCATAGTTTCATTGGCTGAATTACAAATTCTTGAATTAGCTTTCCCTAGAAGTGTCAATGAAAGTTTCCCCAAGCCGACAACAGCTACTTTGTGGCCATCTTTTTTTTGGGTGAAATATTCCCTGCTCGTCTTTCCCCAAGTCCAAAATTCTTGTGACCAATCGAAGGAGATGTGAACTTTGAACACCGTCGTAAGGTGCATAAATGTCGGAGAGTGGAGTAGGACCAAATTCGTCTGCGCTTCCGCCGCGTAGTTAGTTCCGCAATCGCTGCCCAAATATGCCACGTGGGCCAAGCTGGAAATGACGCCGCAACCGAAACACACTTTCGTTGTTGCAATCGAATTTTCTTACGCTTCAATCAAAATTCAGGACAGCCGATGTACCTTCTTCACCGTTGCAATCTTGTTACAAAAACCAACAAATACTTAGTTAATTCTTTCTGCCAAATTTTTGGCTTTCATGCTTGACAAACCTCTTTCGTGCCAATATTTTGGCACTTGAGATTTGTATCAAACTGCGAGGTCACCATGCAGGATCCAGGAAAAGATTTCAGTCGACGAGAAAGGCAGATCATGCAAGTGATTTTTGCCAACGGTAAAGCGACCGCAAAACAAGTAGTTGCTGCGATTCCCGACCCGCCCAGCCGTACCGCAGTTCGAACGTTGCTGACGATTCTGGTTGAGAAAGGCGCGCTAAAGTATGAACGCGTTGGGCGCGAGTTTGTGTACTCTCCGTTAAAGTCACGGGAATCTGTTGGCAAAGGAGCGCTTAACAATATCCTCAACACATTCTTCGGCGGCTCCATTGAAAATCTCGTTGCATCTCATTTTTCGGGCCCGGATGCTTCGATTGACGAAGGCGAATTGAATCGTATTCGAGAGATGATCCGGGAAGCGGAAGCGTCCAAAAACGCAAACGCTAAAGCTTCAACCGGCAAGAAAAAGAAAGCCTCGAATCGAAAGGGGCGTTCTCAATGATTGCGATTGCTCAAACCGTTGCCCAACCATTTCCATTGCTGCAGCTGACGCTCAAGATCACTTTGTTGCTTGGGCTGTTCTTTGCTTTTTGGCTGATGTTTCGCAAGAAATCGGCTTCGTTCCGGCACTCAATTCTTGTAGTTGCTTTGCTTTCCATTCCATGCCTGTTGGCGGCTCAATGGTTGATTCCGTCGCAGAATCTGCAGTGGTTGGAGCAGGAATCCGTTTCCAATTTCGAAAGAGCGTTTGACTATTCGCCCGAAAACAGTTCCGCCAACTCAAAACTCGTCGCACAAACAGAAACAAAGCTGGCGAATAAAGATACTACGGCCACTTCCCACCCGGAGACGTTGGAATCGCTTGAAAACCCAAGCGGAGCCGCTTCGC
>CAYZGP010000056.1:10216-23459 GCA_964478065.1 uncultured Pirellulaceae bacterium | reverse complement strand
ACTTCCCACCCGGAGACGTTGGAATCGCTTGAAAACCCAAGCGGAGCCGCTTCGCTAGTCGGATCTGCTCCGCCAGACGGAGTTGCTTCGGATCCGTCAAACCAAACGCCCGACGTTTCCTTTTTTTCCTTTAGAAAAATCCTGTTGCTGGTTTGGTTTTTCGGATTCGTGGCTTTGACTCTTCGATTCATGATCGCCTGGCTGATCGTGTGGAGGATCGTCATCCGCAGTCCGAAACTCGAAACAGACCTACTAGAGTCAGAGCTGCAACAATTGATTGCCAGATTCACAACGTCGACTTGCAAGTTCAGGGTCCATCGCGAACTCGGCCAGATGCCAATGTGTTTTGGCATTTTCCGCTACACGATTCTGTTGCCTCGCGAGTTTTTGGATTGGGATTTTGCCGATCAAAAATCGGTCGTTCTTCATGAATCGGCTCATGCATACCGCCGTGACTGCCTTGTAAACTTTATGGCGCACCTCGAAAACGCCATCCTTTGGTTCCATCCGCTTTCGTGGACGTTGCTTCGTTGTTTGAAAAGTGAATCAGAGATGGCATGTGACGACTGGGCGATTGCTCGAGGCGTGGACAATGTTAATTACGCTTCAGCTCTTTTTGACGTCACGATGTCGACTTGGCGGAAGCCAGCGGTAGCGGTCGTTTCGGTTTCGATGTCCGACTGTTCTCCGCTGGAACGACGCATGCAGTCGATCCTGTCAACGTCGGCACCTCGAAAACCAATTTCGTTTTATGGACAAATTGGAATCGCGATCATATCCATGATTGCGGTGATTGGTCTGGCCGGATTTCACATCGGCTCAGCCGTTGCAGAGCAATCGACGGCTGAAACGGCAATGAAAATTGAACATCGAATCTTGCTGAAAGACAACAGCCTCGTGCGAGGAAAGCTGACGGGGGAAATGGAGATCGAAACAAGCTACGGAAGCGCGAGGCTTGACCTGGAAAAAGTTCGAAGTGTCAAATCCGTCGCAGAAGGTAAATTTGAAATTCGTGCTGACGACGGTTCGGTCTTGACTGGCACGATCGCCCAAAACCAGCTTCCGATCGAAAACGATGACGTCGAACACATTAACATCAACGAGCTTTCCAAAATCATAACGATCGGAAATGCGAAGCTCAAAGAGGGGGAACTGACGAGCGGATTCTTAAAGGACAATATCTCGTATCACATTCGCGCTCCCAAAGGCTACGATCCGGCGCAACCCTATCCGGCGATCGTATTCTTTCATCGTTCGAACTCCAACACGGACTCAATGTTGCTGGAATTCGTCGCCCAGTCTCCCGAAGTGGCTGGTCGTTTTTTGTTGATCGGGATCAACGGCGAAAAACGGTCCAAGAAAGTCAAAGGCGGATTCAACTACACGTACATAGATTTCGCTGGCCGTAGCAGGTACGGCGGCTTTCCCGGAACCGATCGGCAGAGCCCCGCTTTGGTCGTTGAAGCCATCACCGAGTTGAAGGATCGAATCCCGATTTCCCAGACGTTCATCATCGGCGAAGGCGATGGAGCATTCTTGGCGTTCTCGGTAATGATGAATTACGCCGAGATGATCGATGGCCTGATCGCGATTGATGGCGGCTTACTGGTTCAGTCTGCGCCAGACGCCTATGAAGACAAAGATTTGATGACGGCCCAGCGTGCGACACCGCTTGTGATTTTGGATACGAAGCCTCGCAAAGATGAACGGAGTTCGTACTCGATGGTAGCGAACAAAGCGTTTAAAGAAGCGAATTGGTCGTCGCTCAAATTCCACCAAGTCAAGGATAAAGCAGCCTTGCCAAAGATCTACCAACGGTCTTTGAAGAGCTTTGAGAAGAAGGATTGATTTCTGAACCCCGTCTAATTAACCCAAAGAAAGAGCTGACATGATTTCTCTACGCAACACTTCGTTTGTCATTCTTTTGTTTTTCGGTTGCATCCAATCGAATGCTGTCGCGCAACTTAATAACTGGGAGGGAAACTGGATCACGGATTTTGGAGAACTGAAAATTACCGTTGATGATGGAGAACTTTCAGGCACGCTAAAAGACCGAGATGTCGATGGTACCGCGGAAGGAAAAAGTCTGAAACTGAATTATGAAAAAAGAATACAGCAGGGGAATCGGTACGTTTGGAAAGAAGCCAAAGCCACGCTTGAGCTGAATGACGCCGGAACAGAGTTCAAACGAACAGATAAAGGCAAAGCGTTCCGTGGTTGGAAGTTGAGCGATGAAATCGACGAATCCAAAACGGCTGACTTCTCAGGACACTGGCTTTCCAATCAGGGGAACATTGTTTTGGAACAAAAGGGAGACAAGGTCACGGGCATTTATGGCTCTCAGGGATTGGCCACGCTTGAGGGAACAGTGAAGGGAAATCGACTTAACTTCAAGTGGAAGAAATTTCACTTTACAGGAGAAGCCTTCATCGAACAAAGCGAAGATGGCTCCAGGATTTATGGCTCTACCGTCAAGTACGACAATGCTTTCGAATGGATCGGGCTCAAAGCTAAAGGGTTTACTCATCACGCGACTCCCAAAGCTGGCGAGATCGTCAAAGGCTACGTTGACAACGGAATGCTGTATCACTTGCGTATGCCCGATGGGTGGAAGGATGGCGACCCTGTTGATGTGATCGTACTGTTTCACGGCAGTAACTTTACAACGGCAGGCATGGTTTTCATCACTGCCAAGAATTGGCCTGAAATCGGAAAGAAGTTTGCCATCCTTGGAATCCAGGGCGACAAATGGGCTGACTGGAGTGACGCAGACGACCTGCGTCATAACTATCACTACGTGAACTGGATGGGAAAAAGTACCTACAAAGGATTTCCATACACTGATCGCGAAAGCCCGTCGCTAGTTATGGAAGTCATCGAAGAACTCGGCGATGAGCATTCCTTCGAGCGGACGTTTGTCGGCGGGCACTCGCAAGGCGGTTGGCTAACCTACACGATTTCAATGCACTTTCCCGACAAGGTCGACGGAACGTTTCCGATGGCGGGTGGAATGATGATGCAATGCGAACCAGACGTTTTTGAAGACGAAGCATTGATGAAGGCTCAGCGCACAACGCCAATGGCGATCATTCACGCAAAGAACGACAAAGTCCAAAATGTGTCCATGAGTGAAGGCGCGTATCAACGTCTTGTTGCTCATGGTTTCTCCAACGTGAAATTCATCAACCCATCTGGCGGTCATCCCTACGATTTTCTCCCGGTCAACGAAGCGATCGAGTATTTGGATGCTTTGACGACAGACGATTCAGAGCTTCTTTTGAAATACACAACGGAAAGGCTTGCGAAGAAAGATTGGCGTACCGTTGGTTTGGCGTTAAAAAGATCGAAAGACCTTGATGCTGCCGATTCGTTCGCAGAGATTCGCAACTCGTTCGATGCCGAAGCGTCCAAGCAGGTAGAACGCCATTTGAAGTACATCAAGAAAGGCGGCTATGGCAAGTGGGTTGATCGATTCCTCAAATGGCACGCTGATTTTGCGTTTGCTGATTCAGCCAAAAGTGCCGTTGAAGAATGGGACAAACTTGTCGACACCCATTCGAAATTGGCCACGGCACTGGAAACCAATGCAAAGAAAGCATTCAACGAAGGAAAAAGCCAAGAGGGCTGGGAACTGCGAAAAAAGATCGTTCTCGACTACTACGCTTCTCCGCAGTATCGTAGTTTCAAGAATGGCGTCGAGCAGAGGTTTGGATCGCTTTACAAGCTGGCCAAAGAACGAAAGAAATAACTTGATGCGTAGTTAGCGAACTCATCAAAGCTCAACGGACTGACGAGCATCATAAATTGCTTTCAGCGGCCGGCAACTCGTCGGCCGCTTTTTTTTGATTGCAAGATACAAAAATGCGAGCAACTGTAAGCACGGTTTTGAGTTAGCCGTTCCCAAGGGCTTTGATCAGGGTTGCCCATGATTTTTTCTCTGCTGCTGGAGAAAATTGTCGTTTGCGTTTCTTTCCTTCCTTCACCAGCGATTGGTAAAATTCTTTGTCTGACTCGGCACGATGAATCAAATCAGCTAACTGTTTCGTGTTGCCAAACTCGAAAAATCCGGGGAACCCTTTCCCAAGTAGCCCGATCGTGGCATTGATGCGCGTGGTCAGAATTGGGACGTCGTTTACAATGGCCTCTGAGATAACAGCCGGTCCGCCTTCGGATTTTGAACTAAGCACCGTCAACCTGCTACGGCTCAATCTGCGTTTGGCTTCGGAATGCGTTACCTGGCCCAACCAGCGATATCTGGGATTGGTTCGTTGCTCTTTTTCGGCCGTCTTTTTCATTTCATCAATCAGCGCGGCCCCAAAATGCACGATTCGGACACGCGAGTTAGGCGGAAGCTGCCGTGCGGCCAGCGCCGTTCGAAACGGATCTTTGACGGGTCTTAAATGCCCAATCACCGAGACCTCAAACCAACGAGTCAATTTTTTTGGTGGAGTCGCGATGGGCTTGGACGACTGAAATATCACAGAGGTCTTGTGCCTAGCTGACTTCGAAATCAATCGCATCGACTCTGGTTGAAGCAACACAACTTGGTCCGCCAGTTTAAGCGACTGGGCAATTCGATTAACCAGACTGCGCGGCGCGTTAGGTTTCAAGTGGATATCGGTACCGGTAAACGCGACGATGATTTTGGATGCGGGGAATTTTTTGCGAAACCGCACAACCGAGGGATTACTTTTGGCAGCGTGTAAGGCCACTAAGACATCAAAGGGTGGTTTTTTTCTTGCGGACGAATTTGTGTTAGGGGATTTTCCATCAAACGACTCGCGGATCGAAACCTGATGGCCCAGTGTGGTTATGATTCGCGCCCACCGCTCGGCCGTGATTCGATTTCCTTTGGTGGAACCAACAGCAGCGGGCGTAATGATAAGGAATCGCATAGAGAAGTTACAAATCGCAGTTTTGGGCGTGATCTGAAATTACAATCTCGGCAGCTGCAGAGTTTGCCTCCAATGTTTTATCCGATATTCGCCCATAGATAAACGATACTAAGCCAGAGGGCTGGTTAGGTGTTTAGCCGTCACTTACATGAAATATCTAATGAAGAAATTTATTGATCGCAAACCTTGTATGGTTGGCTGGTTATTTGCTTTGGCAAATTCACGCTGCGAACAAAAAACCGAAACCATCGCCAACCAATTGCGTTAGACTAATAAAGGTATTCATGAACCTAACAAATTTGCTTTGCTGGATGAACAGGTGCCCAATATGAAATCTCGCTCGTCTAGGAAAACGATTCCAGTTTTTCTATTCACAGTGGCTCTCGTCAGTGGTCTTTTTCTCGGAACAACCGAAGCGGTCGCGATTCAGGCCAAGAGTGAGATCGTCAATGGATCGATGGAGGAAGAAAACAGCAACCTAAAAGGTGCGCCAGCGGGGTGGGTTTATTCTTATCGGTTAAAACAACAAGGCTACTCAATTTTGCTTGATAGCGAAGACCCGTTCGAAGGCAAGCAATCAACGCTGATTGATGCGACGGAAATAACATCGAAGGATCCGCGTACGTTCGCACAGTTCAATCAATATCTCGATCCGAAAATCTATCGAGGCAAGCGGATACGCTTTCGCGCGGCGGTTAAGACTGCCGAGCGTTCAGGCAGCGGTCGCGCTCAATTGTGGCTGCGAGTTGATCGGAAATCGAACGGTCGAGATCCCGTGATTGGTGCGTTTGGCAATATGGACTCGCGACCAATCCAGTCAGACCAATGGAAGCATTACGATATCGTTGTCGACGTTGATGAAGACGCAGAGCGAATGACGGTAGGAATGTTAGTTTTCGGAAAAACGAAAGCCTGGATCGATGACGTTTCGTTGGAAGTGATTGATAAAGAAGACGCCGAATCGACAGCGATGGAGCTTGGCGGGGCGGCGCAAAAAGGGGAAACGAATTCGAAGGGGAAAGCGAATTCGAAGGGGAAAGCGAATTCGAATGGGAAAGCGAATTCGAATGGGAAAGCGAATTCGAATGGGAAAGCGAATTCAACTCCGGCTAATACGCAACCGTTTTGGACACATTGGTTCTGGCTGGTTGGGTTTACACTGTTGTTCTTTTCAATTTCACAATTAGGTTTTGGTTGGCGAACGGGCAAAGAGAGCTTGGCTGCTTTGAATGAGCAAACAGCCATGTCGTTTATTCAAAAGTTCGCCATTAAATTTTCGGTCGTGTATTGGCTGTTTTACTGTTTTCCAAGACCACTTTTTCAAATCACATTTGGAGTGATTGGTTCGCTTGAGAAATTGCTCAACTTGTTTGCCGGTGAGTCTGAAGTTCCCCGGACGGCCAAACTACTGGAGTGGATTGGGGTTGCAGCGAATTGGACTAAGAAAACCGGCGAGTCATGGGTTATTTGGACCGGTGAAAACGTGTTTGGTGTCCAATGCGAATATTTTCGGACTGGCAGTGGCGATACGACGACCGGGTTCATCCATGTGTTTATGTGTTTCGCGGTTGCACTGATCGTTGGTGGCATTTGGTCGCTGGTTATGATCAAACGCAAAACGGATCACGCTTGGCTTAACGATGGTTTGCGAACTTATCTCCGATACTTCATTGCGATGAATATGCTGAGTTACGGTTTATCCAAAACCGGCTTTATTCAAACGCAATTTGCGACTGGCGGAATGCCGGGCGAGTATCAATTGACGCGCACGTTTGGAGATGCTTCTCCGATGGGGCTGTTGTGGACTTTTATGGCGGCGTCCCCTGCTTACACTTTTTTTGGTGGCCTGGGGGAAGTCATTGGTGGTGTGCTGATTGTGTTCAGGCGAACGGCGACTCTTGGAGCCTTGGTTGTCTTCGGTGTGATGCTCAATGTGATGATGTTGAACTATTGCTACGATGTTCCGGTAAAGCTGTTTTCAACGCACTTGGTGGTGATGTCGATCTTCCTTTTGCTTCCCGATCTACCAAGGTTGGCAAACGTCTTGTTCTTCAATCGACCAACCCAAGGAAAAGTCACTCTCAACCCGCCTTACGTTGGGCCGCGTTCGATTTGGTTTTATCGTTTCATTAAAGCCATTATCATTTTTTGCGTGATCGTGCGGCCTATTTACCAGCATGGGAAGAATGAAATCGAGAATTGGGAATCTGAAAAAGTCGAATCAGGACATTTCTTGATGGACCGCGGGTATCGTTGGATTAACGAATACCCACTCAATCGTTAGAAAATCGGTCACGCTCGCGGCCGAATCGTGACCTTTGTCGCCGGGCCGTTTTCTTCAATGTCGATTGCAACATCAAGAAACAGTTCGAGGATTGTTTTGTGGGTCAAACTGTGTTGAGTCAAAGGCATTGAAACAAACGAGCTTGTTTCGCCTTGGGCGGCAGCCAGTCCCATCGGCAGCATGATTTGGTCTGCCAAGTGCAAGCCGACCGGTACATTCTCCATTCCGATATACGCCTTGGCTTTTTTCAAGACATTCCTTGCGACTTGTTCGGCGCGAATTTGAGGCGCCCCAAGTCCAACGAACAATTCCGAGACGCCGCTCGAAGCAATCTCGATCAGTACCGCGTTTCCTGGTCCGCGAGGATTGGCGACTTCTCTTACATTGCAGCAAGATCGATCCCAGCTCATTTTGCGACGAATCGTATCACACTCACGTTGGCCAACGTTTGCATCAATTGAAGACACAATCGCAGTGACTTTCGGTTTGTATTTTTTGTCTCGCCCAAGCAGGTGAAGCTTCGAGAGTTTATCGCTTGGTTGGATTTCAATTTCAAACCGCCCGCCACCGGCTGGATAAAATCCGTGCGACAGAAGTTCACATTTAAACGAGGGCCCCATTCGCTCAACAAGCGGCAGATAAATATCCGCCAAGTATTCGTAGCAAGGAGCCATTGGGTTGTGCGTTCCGCCCTCGACTGCGATTTTTGAATTTCCTCCGACTGTAAAAAGCGCTGGCAGAACCGTTTGGGCGACCAGTGGCGCACTGCCTGCCGTTCCAACTTTGAATTCGTACTCACCGGGTTTAATTTTTCCTGGGTGGAATTCCAGACGATCGGAGCCAAGCTCTGCGCCTTCAACTTTGGCATCGCAAATTTCGGTGGCTGCTTTAACGCAGGTCAAATGTTGACGTTTAAGTCCCGGTGCCTTGCGGCCGGCGCGAACATTCAAAATGGTGAATGGCTTTCCCGTAATCGCGCTCAAAGCAAGCGAAGAGCGAACGATCTGCCCGCCGCCTTCGCCTTTTGATCCATCAATTTCAATCATAATTTTCGCAAGCTAAAACCAAATCCTAAGTCAAACACAACAAACCACTGAGCACCAAATTGAATTTTGCCGTGTTACTTTACCAGATAGGACGGTTAATCCTTATCGTGGTTCGGTGCAACACAGGGCGATTCAAAGATATCGTTTCAACTGTGCTGGTTTGTTATTTAAGTTGTGTTTCGAAAAAAAGCCTCGCCCTGTTTCCAGAGCGAGGCAAGGTTCTCTCAATCTTTTACAGTCTACGCAACCTAATCATCCGCTTTGCTACCGTCCTTAATCACAAAGCGGGCTTTTAGCCGGGCGACTTCGCTGGCCAAGCCAGCTTGTTTTACCGAATCCAATACGTCTTCGAAATTCTTGTAAGCATCTGGGGCCTCGTCCTTTGGATAAGTCCGGCAGTTGCTCAGAATGTCTTCGCGGTCAAATTCGGCGTCAATCGTAGCTTGATCAAGCTCTCGCTTGGCCTGCTTACGACCCATGATACGACCGGCACCGTGGTTAACGCTGTAACACGATTCCTTCGCACCCTCTTCGGCGACCATCACAGCCGATCCGTCACGCGGATTTCCCGGCAACAAGATTGGATGTCCAGTCGTCTCGAACGGAGTACCTTCAAGGGCGTGGTGGTGAGCCGGAAATGCGCGGGTCGCTCCCTTACGGTGAACCCACGAAATCTGATTCTTAACCACTTCCTTACGAGCGATGTTATGGCTGATGAAATACACCAACTTTCCCACAACGCCCGGGATGACTTCTTGAAACGCCTCAAGGACCAACTGGTTGATCAAGAGGTGATTCACGGTCGCAAAGTTTGCACCCATCGCCATATCATCGAGGTAGTTGTTAGCTTCCAACGATCCGAGCGGAGCGTACACAAGTTGTCGATCGTCAGCTGGCAACGGAATGTTCCACTTCGCAAATTTTTCTTGCAAAGTCTTGAACTGACCGCTGGCCAAGTTATGACCGAAACCACGTGATCCACAGTGCGACAAAAAGGCGACTTTACCGTCCATCAAACCAAACGTCTCAGCCGTCTTACGAGCCGAGTCATTGTCGACGACTTGGACGACCTCGCACTCACCGAAGTGGTTTCCACCTCCGTAAGAACCAAGCTGGCCCATTTTGTCTGTAAAGTTTGACATATGACGCATCTTCAAAAGTTCTTCGAGACGAGATCCCAAAGCGTTGCGAGTGTCGTCATGGCCCAAGTGAAATGAGTCTTCACAACGCGAAGCCCACTCGAATGGGATTCCGAGTTCACTGCAAACTTCTTGAGAAGCACCTTCGGTAACAACTTTCATACCAAGGGTACGGTTTACGCGACGAGCCTTTTTCACATTGCGCTGACCTTTGCCTGCTCCAGTTGGCGTACGCTGACAAATGGCTGAGATCAATGCTCGACGCAATCGACGATCCGTGATCGCTTCTTCGTCCAGATCCAATTGCAACAGGCTCATTGAGCATTTGATGTCGACGCCAACTGGACCTGGGTAGATGTGTGTCGGTGAAGCCATTACGCAGCCGACGGGAGCACCGTAACCAAGGTGAGCATCCGGATTCAAAACCAACTCGGTAACACCTGGAGCTTTGCGGGAGTTGATCGCCTGTTGCAAACAAACTTCACCGAATGTTTCACGGATCGCAGCGTTACCGATCACTTTGATTGGTGGTGTTGAGTCATCGACTGGAAGGATCGCAGTGGCTGGTCCGGTCGGGATTAGGTTCTTGATTGGTTTCTGGATCATCGTGATCTCCCCTTGCTTAAACAACTTTCGTTTTTTGATGAAAGTCACTTACGCAAGCGGGATGCCAAACGTAACGGCAAAAAGAAAAAGTGTCAAAATCCTTGTTTTCGTTGTGTTTTCTGAAGTTTGATCGCCAAGCATGACAAATGGCATTGGAATCTACTTTATCCAAACGGATAAATAGTATAAATTAAGATATGAGCAAGAAAACAGTAGTAATCGGAATGCTGGGCGTGAAACTGGATTCGCCAGCCAAAGTCGTTGATCGCTGGGCGAAATGGCGACCCACGGTATCGGTATGCCAACACGACGACTTTCTTGTCGATCAAATCGAAATCCTTCATCCGAAGAAGGATCGGAAGCTCCAACGCCAAGTCGCCGAGGACATTCAACACGTCTCACCCGAAACCAAGGTAAACTCGCATATCTACAACGTGCGCGATCCATGGGATTTTGAAGAGGTGTATGCTTCGTTTCATGATTTCGCGCGCAACTACACTTTCGATTTAGAAAAAAACGAATACCTGATTCACATCACGACGGGAACGCACGTCCAGCAGATTTGTTGGTTCCTGTTGACGGAGTCGCGGCACTTCCCCGCCCGATTGCTTCAAACTTCACCGCCGGCGAAAAGAGCAAAACGCAGTCCCGGCCGGCGTTCCATTATCGATCTGGATCTGTCGCGCTACGACGAAATCGCGACTCGATTTTCGCTGGAGCAACAAGAAAGCCATTCCTATTTGAAGTCTGGGATCAAGACCAAGAACAAGGATTTCAACAAACTAATTGAACGAATTGAAAAAGTTGTTGTCGCAACCGATTCGCCCATCTTGCTTTCCGGTCCAACGGGGGCGGGAAAATCTCAATTGGCAAAACGTATTTTTGAATTGAAGAAACTGAGAAAGCTTGTCTCGGGTGATTTGGTTGAAGTCAATTGTGCAACGCTACGAGGCGACCAAGCGATGTCGACTTTGTTTGGTCACAAGAAAGGCGCGTTTACTGGCGCGGCGGCCGATCGTAAGGGACTACTCAAATCGGCCGACAAAGGCGTTTTGTTTTTGGACGAGATTGGTGAATTGGGAGTTGACGAGCAAGCAATGTTGTTGCGAGCCATTGAGGAAAAAAGTTTTCAAGCTGTTGGCTCAGACAAAATGACCAACAGTGATTTTCAATTGATTGCGGGAACCAATCGGGATCTACACAAGCAAGTCGTTGCGGGCAAATTCCGCGAGGACTTGTTGGCGCGAATTAATCTTTGGGATTTTCGCTTGCCTGGGTTGGCTCAACGTCGAGAAGATATTGAGCCCAACTTGGATTACGAGCTCGAGCAATTCACATCTCATACCGGACGGCGGCTTACCATCAACAAAGAGGCCCGTACAAAATTTTTCAAGTTCGCGATGAGTGACAAAGCGACTTGGAATGCAAATTTCCGCGATTTAAACGGCGCCGTAACCAGAATGGGAACGCTTGCTAATAGCGGACGGATCTCAGTCAAGGACGTTGACGAAGAGATCGCACGCTTGAAAAAAAGCTGGAGCGCCGCTGCACCAGCTAACTCTGATCTGGGTAAATCGCTCGAAGGTTTGCTGCCTCAAGGCACAAATTCAATTGACCATTTCGACCGCATCCAATTGGCTGAAGTCGTCAAAGTCTGCCGAGCATCAAAATCACTTTCAGACGCCGGCCGAAAACTATTCGAAGTCTCCCGAGCCTCAAAAAAGAACCCCAACGACGCGGATCGATTGAAAAAGTACTTGGCCAAATTTGGTTTGAGTTGGCAAACGATCCACGGAAAGAAGCAATAATTCCGTAGCCGACTTGGGCTAGCCGTCCGCCACGATCGATCTACCATCAATTTGGCGTGCGATCCTTTCGTTTGCGGTCCGTAGTTCAGGCTGAAAAGGTTGCATTTAGTTGCGGCAAAAAGAAAGAACCGGAATGTTTGAATTGCAGGAAAAGGGGACTTAAAGAACAATCCCCATTTCGCGTTTTGATTTTGCGAAGAACTCAATGCTTGTTCCAACTGGAAGCCCCTGCTCTTTCAGCGAATCAACGATGATCTCCATCCCGCGCTGGGTGTCGAAAAGCAGAAAATCAATGTAACTGTTGATCGCACCAAATGCACCGCCGAGATGCATGCCAACGGCTTCGGCTTGCAAAAGTGGTTCGATCGTGTCTGCAATATTGGCACGGAAATCGACTTGAGCGCCGTCAGGCAAGATACTTGAATCAAATGAAACGTAAACGAAATCTGCGCCGGTGCCTTCAAGCAAGTCTGGCGTTTCGCCCATTGAGTTGAGGTGTTCGCCAATCACACTGAAATTGACGGTGCTTCCAAACAGCGTGTCGCTGCGCGGAAACGACTCGGCGATCTCCGGCACTTTGTACAAGGAGGCAGCCTCGGTCGGTGGAATTTTTTCCCAGCCGTATTGCAACTCAAGATCGTGAAGTACATCTCGAAGTTCAAGGATGCATTTCGCGTTGTCCGGTATGCTGTCGGTAAACTCCAGCGCCCCGAGCCACTGGCCTGTGCCGTATTCACCAAGCACTTCGTCAAGCATCAAAAACATTACGTGATGCTTGAGGTCGTCTTCTACGTCAACCAAATCCTGTGCGAAAAATAATAAGTCGACTTTCTCGTTCTCTTCGTCGGTTTCCGTTGCAATGAAAACGTCTTGAAAAGAATAGTTGTGGTCTCCGATTTCGAATCCAGCGTCTGGCGATAAATTTCCGGGTTGTCTCGACGCATAAAAAGTCCAGCCTTTAAGCTTCGGCGCTTGAGATTGCCAATACTCCGTTAGAAACTGATGATTCGGTTCGCCGCCAGCGGACAGAGTAAACGAGTGGCCGCCAACATCGGCAGGCCCTGGACCGAACACCCAAGCGAAATCTGGCATCAGCTCCGAGAGTTTTCCTGAGAATTCTTGGTGCAATTCCATGAATCCGCCCGTTTCAAACGACTCATAAAGTCGGCCCGCGATGGTCTCGTACCACTGCCAGAATTGTTGGACTTTGGTTTTGAAAGTCATCGTTGAATTGGCTGCACTCATCCCGATTCTCCTGAAAGTTAGAAAAATCGTAAACCTTTCTTATGTTGCAAACAACTATGGCTATTAAAAAAGGGTCGCAAAATCAGATTGATTCTGCGACCCCAAGTCGTTTTCGCTGGTTCACTAAAATGAACCGTAGCCTTTGCATTTTTAACAATGGCCAATTGCTTAATTGGATGTGACTTAATCGGATTGCCGTTGGCCTGTTTCCGCGCCGCAT
>CAYZGP010000056.1:7464-10116 GCA_964478065.1 uncultured Pirellulaceae bacterium | reverse complement strand
TGCTTAATTGGATGTGACTTAATCGGATTGCCGTTGGCCTGTTTCCGCGCCGCATCCAGTTTCGGTTTACTCAGTGTTGACTTCGCCGCCATCACGAGAAGCCAACGCACGCCAAGCGAATCCGTCAACGGATTCTGAATGAAACGCTACAGATCCATCGGCGCGGCAAGTGTTAACGCCGCCAGGATGGAAGCTTCGTGACGTTACAGCGGCATACGTTCTCGCCGTCAGCGATCTTCCTTCTTGTTGGTTGGTCCAATCAACGTCAAACACATCCGACCCATCAACGTATCTAAGAACCGTATTGGGTGTGAAAGTCGCGGTGAAGGTAGTCTGGTGGGCTCGTCCGTCTACCCATTCGGTGTGCCCAGAACTTGATTTGAAATCTCCACCCATCGAGACAACTGCGTTTGGATCGTTGGGAATTGGAATTTCACCTTCGATGGCAGCGTTTCGAAAATACGGCGTGTACGCTTTGACTTCGCCGTAGAGAAGCGTGTTGCTGGTGCCATCGGTGATCGCACCGATACCAAGTTCTCGATTGGTAACGATCGCTCCATCACCGGTGAGCAGATTGCTTGGGTCAAACACGAACCAAGTTCCGGAGTTGGCCGCGTAGTTTAGCGGGTAGTGGTGAGGGTTTCCGGCGTCGTCTAATCTCTGCCGGTCATTGATTTCGCTCGGACAAAGATAAGTCGCCACCCGCGCCGCACGCAATGGAATCGAGAGGCCGTTGACGATGATTGGCGGATTATCGTTGTAGCTAATGTTAAAGTCGATTTCATTGAACAAATTAGCCTGCTCAAGAAACGGAAGAATTTGGGCTTGGACTGACCAGCCGGTAATGTCGCCCGTTGCAAGGTCGCCCGCGGCTTTCCAACTGGCGGGAAAAGCTTTGTGAGCCGACTCGTAGTTCAGAGTGGCGATGCCCATTTGTCTAAGATTGTTGCCACATGCGATTCGGCGGGCGGCTTCTCGGACCTGTTGGACGGCAGGCAAAAGCATGCCAATCAAGATTCCAATAATCGCGATAACGACCAGTAGTTCAACCAAAGTAAAACCAAATCGCTTGGCCGATTTTACTTTTCCATAGCCAGATTTTGTGGCTCCATCTGTGTGTGATTCAGGCATCCCAAATCGTGATACTGCAAGCGCAGATTTTTTACGCATTTCGCGTCTCCTATAGTCCAGCGTGAAATTGGTCCGCATGCCGTGATGCGGACAGTCCGGAGCATTGCTGGCTGAAGAAGATCGTTTGTTTGCTTAATCCTGCAGGATTTAAGGCGACCGTGGCTTGCTGAGTTCTCGGAATTGCTTAAATTGAAGGTCGGATCTCAATTGAGAACCAATCTCAATAGCAAAAATGTAGCGAGATTTAGACCCTTTACAACACCAAATCAGTGGCTTAGGCAAATTTGTCTGCCAAAAATCGCAACGATGAACATTGAAGACGATTCGAAAAATCAATCCAATTCTGCTCAAAACGCTGATGGTCAAGAGCTTCCGTTGGGTAAGGCACTGTCTGGCGATCTGGGAAAACAGTTACCCAAGATCATTAGTTTCGATTCGCTTGCCCGCTGCGGTGAAGAACTTTGGATCGAAAACAATGGGCAGATTTACCGTCTGCGAAGGACAAAGCAAGGAAAGCTTATCCTGACAAAGTAAACATCGATTGATGAATTGAAGCCAACGGCTTGTTATAGGTATGAGCCGTGAACTGGAGTCGAGAGTATGGTTGGCCTGAAGAGTCGAGTTCACGCCCATAGTCAAAACGTTCTTTGTTGGTTAGTTTTAATGGTGCATTGAGTCTTCGTGTCTTTCAAAGTGCCTTTATCACTTGGATGTTGTCTCAATATTTTTCTCCCATGACCCCAGAAATCCGACCGAGGAACTAACAGATGGCATCTGCAAAAGCACGTCACATTCTTGTCAATACACTTGAAGAGTGTGAAAAACTAAAATCTGAAATTCTTGCAGGTACTGACTTTGCAGAAGCCGCAATGGAGCACTCAAACTGTCCCTCTGGTTTGCAAGGCGGCGACCTTGGCGAGTTTGGCCCAGGTCAAATGGTTGCCGAGTTCGATGCAGTCGTTTTCAGCGCCAATTTGAATGAAGTTCAAGGGCCAGTCAAAACACAGTTCGGTTACCACTTGCTAGAAGTCACCGAGCGAACTGAATAAGTTTCCTCAAAGCACGCAATGCGATTTTGGTCAGCGAAATGGGCTGGCCAATAATCGCATGGTTGCTTGGCTCGCAAAGTCAAATATCTTTCTGTTTTTCACAAACAGATGAAACGATGAAGGCAGGTGAAGCGGATGCTTCCCGCTTTTGTCTCTGAGCAACAAACCATGGGGCTATTCAATCGCCCAAGTTTGCTCCAAGAAAATAGCGCTAAAGTTCTCAAGCTGGCGTTTGATGTCGTTAGGTTTATATGAGCCTATCCTTTCTCATGCCCGATGCTCTTCCAAGGGTTTGTGGAATTGAAGAACGTTAATCGACACTAATCTCCATCAACCGTTTAGGCGACAATCTTTGATTGCTAATTTTTGAAATCGAATTCGACAATCCAAAGCAGTGGTATTCACCTGAGATAGTCTGGATTAGTGTCAATTAGTGCAGATTAGTGTTCCCTGAGATTAGTGTTCCCTGAAC
>CAYZGP010000056.1:0-7364 GCA_964478065.1 uncultured Pirellulaceae bacterium | reverse complement strand
GGATTAGTGTCAATTAGTGCAGATTAGTGTTCCCTGAGATTAGTGTTCCCTGAACGTTCCCTGAATTTTGAATCCGTCTCTCAGTTGTAGCTGTGAGTAACTGATCCCGCATTCCATCCTGAATGACTTTGTCGAAATTCTTAAAAAATTTGCTTGACAGTGATAGGTGACTACATTTATAGTCAGATTCTCGAATTGACTACAGCGGTAGGCAATCTGAATCAAAAGAATCGAGCTGTAAAATGGCAAAAAAGAAAGATCCTTCTCAAATCGGACAGGAAGAAATGTCGGTGCTGGAATATGTCTGTCAGCACCAACCCGTTTCTGTACGGTCAGTCGCGGAGCATTTTGAGCGATTTGGCAAAGCCCGCACGACGATTCTAACCGTGATGGAACGGCTGCGCGCCAAAAAGTTGTTGTCGCGAAAGAAAATGCAGGGTGCGTTCCATTATTCGAGTCGAGAATCTCAAGACAAAATTATGCACGGCGTGGTTGGTAATTTCGTGCAAAAAATGCTGGGTGGTTCGGTCTCACCCTTTATCGCTTACCTTTCCGAATCAGAAGACCTTTCGCCAGAAGACGTGGATGAACTCAAGCGTCTTGTCGCAGAGATGAAACAAAAGTCGGGAAAGAAGATGGCTGCGACGAAAGCCACAAGGAAAGGAGCCAAAAAGTGATAGACATTATTGTGGAATCGCTACTACGAGCTTCCACTCACGGAGCAGTTGCGATCGCGGTCGTGTTGGTAGGCTGTCACGTTTTTCGCAAGTCGATTAGTGAATCAACCGAGTGCTGGTTGTGGCGGTTAGTGTTTGTGCAAATGCTGGTTCTTATTTTTGTGGTATCGCCGTTTCAAATTCCAATTTTGGAATCAAGCACGGTGAAAACGGACAGGCCAGAAACTGCTGCAGTTGAACAGCAATACGTTGCCGCAAAAATCAACGACGACGACCCTGGTTTGGCGTCAGATTTGATTGATGGACTGGTCAATGCGGAGGCCGGCGTCTTGGCCAGGCAAGCATCCATCGACACAGACAAAAATGAAGCTTTCGTAAACACGATTGAAAATGAATCTGACAATCGCGAGACCTCGACACTGTCTGTATGGGCAACCCTTGATTGGAAGTCAATTCTGGGGGCATCGTGGGCGATCGGAATTGGGTTCTTTTTGCTCAAGCTCCTTGTTGGTTGGCGCGCAAAATCAGCAATCATCAACAGCTTGAAATTTCTTGACGATCACCAATCAGCGAAACTGAATTCTCTTTTTGATCCCGAGTTGCAATCGGCGATCCCAAAACTTGCCACCACGCACTTAGCAAGTTCGCCATTCCTGGTCGGCGTTTTTCGGCCGATCATCGTATTGCCTGAACCCCTGCTCGCCGAGCTAACGGCAAATCAAACCAGAGAGATTCTGGCGCACGAAGTTGCCCATCTGCAACGATACGATCTTTGCTGGGATTGGCTGTCGACCGTGACGCAAATCGTTTTCTTTTTCCATCCACTTGTCTGGCTTGCGTCCAGCCGATGCAAGTTAGCCAAAGAAATTGCCTGCGACCAGCGAGCCGTTACTGATTCGAAGACTTCGATGGATTCTTACGCAGAAACTTTGCTGATGGTTTCAACCTCTGCCAATCCGGCTTTGGTTGCTCCTTTTACTACGTCCATGTTTCGATCCCACCATCACCTCAAACGGAGATTTCATGCCATGAGTGCTTACGTACCAAGCCGAAGATCCACCAAATTGACTTGCCTGTCGTTGATCTGTATCGCCGGTTTAGGCATCGTGCCATGGCAATTGACGTCCAAAGCTGCCGGACCAATTGACTTGGGCGATGGATCGGAGACTGGTGTCCAACCGGCAGAAGTGAACAGTTTGCCGTCAGCGATCGCTCTTCCGGCCAAACCAGAAGTTGCGCTTGACGAAATCGACACCAAGCTCAATGAACTGAATCAAGCAATTGAAGACGACCCGCAGGAGATCGTAAAGATGCGATCGTACGCAATAGAAATTGCCAAGAAGCATGGCACAACATCTGTCGAGTATGGGCGAGTTCTCGGTGCAAGCGGAAGGATGTACGCAAAATTGGGCGATCACAAGGCTGCCGCAGAATTGTTGACCATGTCGATCGATCCACGCTTGGCCAGCGATGACTTTCAGGAATTGCAGCTTGATTTTAAAAGCGAGCTGGTTGATTCACTGTTGATGACTGGCAATATTCCGAAGGCGGTTGAGTTAGCCACCGAAGCGCTGGAGAAACGGAAAGAGCTGTTCGGCGCCGACAAACCGCAATACGGCACTGGGTTGACTGGAATGGCTCGGGTCAAAATGCGGCAAGTTAAATTTCCCGAAGCAATCGAGTTGTGCAAGCAGGCAAAAACGGTCTACAAAAAATCTGATACCGAATTTCCTGCCGCAGGTCACGCAACGTTGGTTTGGGCTGAGTGCGTGAATTCGGTTTACGTTGAAGCCAAAAAAGGTACAGGCAAATCGGTCAAGGCGCTGCTGGAGAGGATTGATTTTGCAGCGACGGAAAACGCAATCGGCTGGGAAAGTTTATCTAAAACAGCGAAATTGAATTTGCTTAAAAAAGTGATTCACTTTCAGGAGCTCGCCGATCCAGCGTCGCGAATGGTCGTGTTTGAAAAACTGGCTGGCAAGTTAAAAGATGAACCTGGTGAATCTGACGCTTTGAAGCAGCAGTATATTAACGCGTTGATTCATCAATCCAATGCAGCCGACAACTTGCGTTGGTATCCGCAACGGCTGGCGAGTTTACAAGCGGCAATCAAAGCAGCCAAACCGGGCGATCCGATCGTTTGCGATTTGTATTCGGCGTTAACCCGGACTTACGGTTCTCTGGAGCAACCTGAAAACATCCGAAAGACTTTTGAGACGGCAGTTGGTTATGCCCAAAGACATGACTTGAAACGAAACGAGGCGCAGCTGATTCAAAACTACGCTCGTTGGTTGGTTTATTCGGAGCAAAACGATTTGGCCGAACCGAAGTACCAACAGGCGGTCGAAGCAGCAACCGAGTTCGGAGGAACGTTGCTTGGAGAAACTCAAGCTGGTTTCGGATTGTTTTTGCACGACCAAAAGAAATTTCCAGAGGCGGCAAAGATGCTTGAGGCGAGTCTAAAAAGCTTGTCGCCAAATAGTCAATTGGCGATGAAAGTTCAAATGCACCTTCCGTTTGCCACAAAGGGCTCACCCGTCCCATCGGCAGCGGATTCCGGTGTGACGCTTGGCGAGCCAATGAAGATGAACATGAAAGAGTTTCAGGCGTTCCAGAAAAAGCTGGCAGATGAAAAACGAGCAAAGGACAAAGCGGCTGGCATCAAAGAGGAACCAGAGTTTGTGTTTTACATCAAGATTCCGAAATTCCTGACGCCGATCGAGCGTGGTAAGTTTGCTCATCCAGTCGACGCCGCACTAAAGGAATCTAAGTTGGGCGAAGTGTTCGGCGGTGGGACATTGATTTCGGACGAACCGTACAGCGGCATTGACGTCGCGGTAAAAGACTTGGACAAAGGGCTGGCGTTGATCATCAAGAAACTAAAGGAGTTGGATGTTCCCAAGGGGACGCAGATTCTTTACACCGTCAATTCAAAAAAAGAGTCGGTGGATGTTTGGAAGAAGTAGTCGGGCCATCTGCCTTCGGCCAAGGGCCAACGTCTGCCTTCAGACAAGGGCCAACATCCGCCTTCGGCTAAGGGCCAACACCTACTTTTGGCCAAGGGCCAAGTTCATCGTAGCCTAGGGCACCGCCCTAGGAAAGCGAAAGCAACGAATCAGCTTTGGCTGAAGGCCATATTCAAGCGGAGCCAAGTGCTGGGTGAGCTTGGCTTACAGCCAAATCGGTTGATTGCATTTCACCTAGGGCGATGCCCTAGGCTACGATGAAATGGGCCTTCGGCCATATAAGTAGAATGGACATTTCTGTCCGTTGCACAAACCTTTTTGCCGAATTAAGTGCAAGAATTGCTAGACGGCTTTTTGCGCAGCAGCGATCCACTCCGCCGTACGAAACTCGTCAAGAGTTTCGGTCATCAATCACTCTGCCAAGATCATTCGGGTGATTTGTCACAGCCAATCCGTTGGCAACTGGGCTGAGTTTGGAAACTAGTTTTCTCAACCCAAATACCCGCTTGGAAAACCCTCTCCAATTAGGTTTAAGTGCACTCGATTGTTTCTCCGCTAGCCATAAATCTGCTTGCGGTTTTCGCCCGATTAATCGTCAAAATCGGAAAATCTTAACATTTTGGCTTTAGCCACCCCCATATTAGGTCGATTATCACCGATAAGATCGCTAGCTCTGTGAGGGCGATCCGCATGAAGAATCCGCCTTTCAAGAAGCTCCACGTGGCAATTTCTAACAGCAAATTTAAACAGTGTGTTCGTCAGGCAATCATCATTTGCTTGGCCTACTTTGCCGTTTGCGGCGCTTTAGATGTTAACGCCCAAGGCTTCCAAAGGTTTACCAACAACCACACAGGTTTTGCACCAAACAATGCGGCATTGGCGGCTTCGACTTGGCAACAATCCGCTGCCAATGTTGCGTCAAGAACATTTGATCCCAGAGCAACGGCTCCAAATGGATATGTTCCAAACGCAGCTGGTACCAATGGCTTTTTCAATTCCAATGGCGCTGCAAACCAAATTCCGTTTGCAGTCCAGCCAGCACCAGTAACGCAAAATGGATTTCGCGAGCGTTACGATCTGACTTTGGATAAAACCTTTCCGCCAAAACCTGACGATCCGCCAAAGCCAGAATCAAAACCGAAACCAAAACCGGAAGTGGCTGGTTCGCCGACCTGGATGCAAGAAATACCTGTTGTTGAAATTCAAAATTCGTTTGCCGCGCAGCCAGTGAAATCGCCGCCGACATCCTCAATAGCATTTCAAGCAACACCGCCAGTCTCGCAGACTCAATTTCCATCGCGTTACGACCTGACTTTAAAAAATCCCTATCCGCCAAAACCGGGTGCTCTGACAAAGCCAAACGCTCTACCTAACGCTCTGGCAAATTCCGAGGAGCAGGCAAAATCCGCGTCGCCATTGTACGGCGAAATTGGATTGACCTCTTACCAAGACAGCAGCGATTTCGTATTCGAAGTGCAGGACTCGGAGAATCCTGACAGTGTGTGGACGACCGAGTTCCAGCCGATGTCAGAAATCGAAATTCAAAATGAAGTCAAACAGCTGCGGCAGCTGGTGGACTTGCAGCAGCAACAATTGGAAACAATTTTTGGAATGACCGATCGGATGTCACGAGAAATTGCGCCTGGTATATCAGGCGATCCGAATGCATTCCGCAGGCAACTGACCCCTGAGAATATTGCGGGTCTACAACGGATGGAGCAGCGTTTAAATTCTCGGTTGAATCAATTGTCTGCCATCAATCAGGGATCACTTCAGCAGCTTCACGCGGATACCAACGAACTCAAATATAATATTGGCCAGTACCTGCCAAACAATCTACGTGAACTTTATTCGCATTCGCGGCCACTTTTAAGTCCGCTTGCCATTTTCAATACGTTGCAATTCGATACTTTTGATTTTGATGATTCGGATCGCAATTTCGCTTCGCCGATTTGGCGGCCAATATTTTTGTGGGACTACACTGACCAATTCCAAGTTGAAATCAACCCGCTTATTGAGTCAGACCGAATCGAGCTTTTGACGGCTCAAGTTAATTGGTTTGTGAATGATAATCTTACATTGGTCGGGGGAAGGTTTGCTTCACCGATTGGATTCTTCAACGATCGTTTGCGGACTCCTTGGGTTTTCAAAACGCCAGACCAACCTTTGTTGTTTGAACAGGTCTTGCCAGGACTGCTTTCGTTTCGAGGTGGTCAATCGCGATACGCAAGATACATCGGCGATTCAACGGTCAAATTGGAATTGGCGGCGTTTGCAGCCAACGGATTGTCCAGCGGTGTTGAAACGCCAACCCAATTCGATGTTGCCAATATAAATGGGTTTCGGCAGTTCGATGATTTCAACGATGAAATAGCGTTTGGCGGGCGAGTCGGGTTTACCAATCCAATCCAGGGCTGGACGATTGGCCTCTCGGGATTGCAAAACAATGCCTACGACAATCAAGGCGACTTCGATCTTTCGTTGTGGGATGTTGATTTGAATTATCACAGCGGCAATATCGATTTGAGGTTCGAATACGCCAAAGTCGATCAAGAGTCACCGTTTGGCGACATTGAGCGGCAGGGTGCGTATGTGCAAGGTGCGTATCGCAATCGCAATTCGACCCGACCATTGCTTGGCCGTTTGGAATACGTGTTTCGGTATGGATACGTGGATTTTGACGGTATCGATCTGGCAGCAACTGGAACTGATTTTGGGAGTCGTGAACTCACGCCCGTAAATCGAAACCGCTACACCATTGGAATTAACAACTACATAACGCCAAGTCTAATTTTCAAAGTCGCTTACGAGATAAACGATGAAAAGGACTCGGCGTTCGAAGTCGACGACAACGGCGTCATTGCTCAGGCTGTATTCGGTTTCTAAATTTGATAATCAGGCTAAAATTTAATGCCCAACCAAGAATTTAAAATTCGGACAACGGAGAGTCGTGGCAACACGGATTGCGTTGCTGATAAGCATCGTGCAAGCGTGCTCGCGTTGGTGCGTTTGGTATTCGCAGTGGCAGTCTGTGTAACATTTGGCATCGCGTTTACTGGGTGCCTGCACGACACTTCGCCAAACCCGTTCACTCCAATCGTTCGCGCCCAGAGTTGTGATTCATGCAGCGGGGCATGCAGCTGCAATGGGCATGGTGCAAGCCAAGGGCAATTCGAAAGTGAGATTTCTGGCCGCGAGATTTTCTTGTTGAATTGTGCTTCCTGCCACGAAGGCCGCTCGGTTATTGAAAGGCCATATTCGCAAACGGTGGTTTCATTTTCTCACGCAAGAAAGCACGCTTATTTGACCGGTGCTGAGTATCGAAAACTGGTTAGTTTTCTCCGCGAGTGGCACGGATTGGCGCAGTAGTGCTCGGTGTACAAACAGTGTTTTCAGGCAGCAATTGAAGTGCCAGGCAATTCTGTATTTCTAGCAGTGTCCTGTTTTGTTAGTATACTTGCCATTTATCCAGCAACTGCAATGCCTCAAGTTGCCAGTTATCGCAGGTCCCACCCCAACCTTTTAACATTCCAGAGTTATTAACCCAATGACGGAGTCGATACTGGACGAAAGTTCAACGTCTGCTGCACATGGCCACTCTCCACTGCGCCGCTTCCTGGTATGGGGGCTTCCGGCGGCGTTCACACTCGGCTGGATCTTGTACGTCTTCCTGGGTGGCCACCTCGACCGGGTAGTAGATAACTGGCGGGCTGCGCTCACG
>CAYZGP010000055.1:16420-39218 GCA_964478065.1 uncultured Pirellulaceae bacterium | reverse complement strand
ACGACCTCCTCGATGTCAACGAGGCGCTCTAGCCAACTGAGCTAATCGTCCTTTTGATTGAGTTATATCATAACCGGATTGGGCTGAGTTGAGAATATCGCCATTTTGAGGCGGATTCTTTAGGGTTGTCATTCTCCCAAATGCCGCTTTTTAAAGGTTTTGCTGTCCTTGTCGTGTTAGAGCTTGGTTTTGGCTGGAAGGTTCGGGAAAATTTGACAACGATTCGAACAAGTGAATGCAAAAAGAGATTGGGTTTGCTCGACGGCTGATCAAGAACATGAAGCAGATGCCGTACTGCCCTGCCCCGGTTTTACTCAAGCAGGAAAGGCTAGGTTACTATGGTGCACTGATAGGAAACACACTGGACGGAACGAGCAACGGATTAACAGTGGACCGGCTTAGTCGCTTAATAATTTAGTCATCCTGATTCAAGGTCTGGTTAAATTGTCTGTTGCTATTTCGGAGCCGGTTTGTCGGCGACTTTGAGTACCGTTTCGAATTGCTTTTTTGTCACTGGCTGCACCGATAAACGAGATCCTTTTTGAAGCAGCACCATGCCGTCAAGCGATTTGATGGTTCGCAATTCATCCAGCGGGACCGCTCGTTTAAGCTTCTTGACCAGTTTGATGTCGACCATAAACCATCTTGGCTCGGCCTGTTTCGATTTTGGATCGAAGTGTTTGTTCTTGGGATCGAAAGCGGTGAAGTCGGGATAAGATTCTTTGACGATTTTTGCTACGCCGGCGACGCAAGGCGGTTTGGCGTTGGAGTGGTAAAACAAAACTTCGTCGCCCTTCTTCATGTCATCACGCATGAAGTTTCGGGCTTGGTAGTTTCGCACACCGTCCCAACAAGTTGTCTTGTTTTTTTCTTTTGCTAAGTCGTCGATCGAAAAGCAATTGGGCTCTGATTTCATGAGCCAATATTTTTTCGCGGTAGGCATTGGGTGGCTCCGGAGTTTTATCGCAGATCGGTAGAGTGCTGGGGCTTGCTGGAATTATTAAGTGAATGCATGGAGTTGCGTGCTTGGTGGACAACCACAAGTTTCACGATTGACTATGGACTAGACAAACAATGGCCGCGCTCCCGCGCGGTGTGGGATTAGCCGAGCGGGACGGGCGTTAATTGGTTTGGGTGTCCAGCCAATCAAAATCACTTGTTGTTGGCGCTGGCTCGCAAGTTTCCGGAGCGGAATGCGGTCGCCATGGCTTGTGGAACCTCGGCTTCAGCGAGTACCAATTGAGCTCGCTGTTTCGCAACGTCGGCTTTCATCTCTTGCTCTTTGGCGATCGCATCGGCGCGACGTTTCTCGGCCGCCGCTTGGGCAACCCGCGTGTCGGCTTCGGCTTGATCGGCTTGGAGGCGGGCGCCGATGTTTTCACCCACATCAATGTCGGCGATGTCGATGGAGACAATTTCAAAAGCCGTATGTGCGTCGAGGCCACGCTCTAAAACCGCACGTGAAATACGATCCGGGTTTTCCAAAACGTGTTGGTGCTTTTCGGATGATCCAATCGACGAAATGATCGATTCGCCAACGCGGGCGATGACGGTTTCTTCGGTGGCTCCGCCGATCAACTGCTCAAGGTTTGTTCGTACGGTGACGCGAGCTCGAATCTTTAGCTCAACGCCGTCTTTGGACATCGCACTCAAAAAGTTCTTGCCGCTTCGTTGCGGATCAGGGCAATCAATTACCTTGGGATATACCGATGTTCGCACAGCATCCATTACGTCACGCCCGGCAAGGTCGATGGCTGCGGCGCGGTCAAAGTCCAAATCGATGTTGGCTCGTTGGGCAGCAATGATCGAGTTAGTGACACGCATGATGTCGCCGCCGGCCAAGTAGTGGGCTTCGAGTTGCTCGGTGCCGATTCCTGTTTTTCGATTGATGTCGAGGCCAGCCTGTCGCGCCATGACTTTGGCTTTCACGATCACATCGGGACGGACTTTGCGGAACCCCATCGCAATCAAGCTTGACATTTTGACGTCGGCGCCAGACATGTAGGCTTGGAACCAAAGTTTTCCGTAAGTGATGAACGCGATGCATAATCCGATGAAGATTAACCCGAGGACGACGATCCCGGCGATGATTGCGATCCGTGTGTAGTTAGGGTCGTTAAGGCCGGCTTCGGCTCGTTGCGCAAGAAAAAAAAGTTGACTCCACTCCACGGCAAACCTCGATTCAAACGGTTTCAGTTTGTGAATTGCTATCTATGCCTCAAGGTAAATATAATAGCGGTTTTTTCACGCGGTTGAAACAATGGGGGTTTCTCGCGATTTTTGGCGCCTTTCAGGGGGCGGCGTTGGGGGGTTAGAGTTTGGTTTACGGTGAAGATCTGCGGGAAGTCGTTGCGTAAACAAGGAAGCGACGCGCTGATCACTGTGGGGCGTGCATCGTCTTTGGAACCAGGCTGGTTAATCGCTTATGGTGAAGTCGCAATATGCTGGAGGATGAACATTCTTGTTCGTCTTTTTCCGGTCGCGATTGTCGGACAGGAATGTCCAACCTACGTAGCATTGCGTGTTGCCTGAGTTCGGGGGCCTTACTTCGAAGCGACGGCTGCACGCCCGGCGCGTTTGCGATCGGATTCTTTTAGCAACATTTTTCTTAGACGAATGTTACTAGGTGTGATTTCTACCCACTCATCGTCTTCGACGTATTCGAGTGCCGACTCAAGTGAAAATAAGCGCGGCGGTTTCAACTGAATGTTTTCGTCCGAGCCAGAAGCACGCATGTTGGTAAGCTGTTTGGCGCGAGTTGGGTTCACGGGCAAGTCATTGGAGCGGACGTGCTCGGCAACGATCATGCCTTCGTAAACCGCATCTCCAGGTGCGACAAACATCTCGCCGCGTTGTTGAAGACCATGTAAGCCAAACGCAACCGCTTTGCCTGGCACCATTGAAATCATCACACCGTTTGAACGGGCTCCGATTTCTCCTTCCAGTGGCCGGAACTCAAGGAAGCGATGATTCATGATCACCGTACCCTGCGTCGCGTTAAGCAATTTTGTTCGCATGCCGATCAAACCTCGCGATGGGATCACGAAATTGGCCAGCGTAAATTCGCCTCGGGTTGTCATCTCCAGCATTTCGCCGCGGCGGTTGCCGACCATCTCCATGACTGGGCCGAATTTTTCGGTGGGCACTTCGATGACAAGCGTCTCAAACGGCTCGTGTTTTTTGCCGTCAACTTCTTTGATGACGACGCGTGGTTTTCCAACCGAAAGCTCGAATCCTTCGCGACGCATCGTTTCGATCAATACTGCCAAGTGTAAAATGCCGCGACCAGAAACGGCAAACGAATCGCCACTTTCCATCGGCTCAACACGCAGCGCCACGTTGCGATCGAGTTCTTTGATCAAGCGCTCGCGAAGCTGCCGGCTGGTAACGTACTTGCCTTCTTTCCCGACCAAGGGCGAACTGTTGATGGAAAATACCATTTGCAAAGTTGGTTCGTCGACGGAAATACGCGGGAGCGGTTCGGTGATTTCCAGGTCGCAAATCGTATCGCCAATCTCGATGTCGTCGATCCCGATGATGGCAACGACTTCGCCCGCTTCGGCGCGTTCGACTTCGATGCGTCCAAGTTTGTCAAACGAATTGAGCGCGGAGATTTTGCACTGGCGAGGTTTCCCATCGGCTCCAATGACGTTGACCGACTGACCTTTCTTGACGAATCCACTGAGGATTTTTCCCACGGCGATTCGGCCAACGAATTCAGACCAGTCCATGGTGGTAACGCCCATGCGAAACTTGCCCGGCTCAATGACGGGAGGCTCGACTTGCTCAAGCACCATATCTAACAGCGGTTCCATGTTGCCTTCGAAGACTTCGGGTTCCGTGGTCGCGAAACCATCTTTGGCTGAAGCGTATATATAGTTGAAGTTATCGAGGTACTCTTCACCGCCCATTTCCAGGATCAGCTCCATCGCTTCGTCAACCACTTCGGCTGTCCTGGCGTCGGGCCGGTCGACTTTGTTGACGACGACGATTGGTTTAAGTCCAGCCTCGAGTGCTTTGCCAAGCACAAAACGCGTTTGCGGCATTGGGCCTTCGGCGGCATCGACGAGCAGCAATGCACCGTCAGCCATTTTGAGCACGCGTTCGACTTCGCCACCAAAATCTGCGTGGCCCGGCGTGTCGATGATATTGATCTTCACGCCTTTGTATGGCAGCGCGATGTTCTTGGCGAGAATGGTGATCCCACGCTCTTTCTCGATGTCGCCCGAATCGAGAATCCGTTCGCCTTCAAGTTGCGATTCGCGAAACTGTCCGCTTTGACGAAGCAAGCAATCAACCAACGTCGTTTTGCCATGATCGACGTGGGCGATGATAACGATGTTCCGGATGTCTTTGCGTTGAGTCATTTTGGTAATTGATGTTTAAGTGTGGGGGTTGATCGCTTGGACGTCTTTATGATTGTCTTGGATGTTTTGTTTTTGCAAACGTGTTTCAAGGTACTTCAACAGGCGTGATTGCCAGCTGGTTATCGCCAAAAAGGAAATGAACCTGAAGGAGGATTTTATGCTCAGACAGAGAGAAGTGTGTCCGTCGGAGGCAACTTGTCATCGCTCAGTGCGATCGGTGCCGGCATAATCAATGGCGAAAGCACCACAGAAATTGACGATTGAGATCGGCTTGATCGTGAGAGAAAATCATACCCATCGCGGAACTTGGGCGATAGACGAAACTTTGAGTTAGACAGAACGTGGACGAGCATGAGGTCGGGATTGGTAACGGTTGTTATCGGCAACCGTTGATTCTAGACTTGCATTGTCTATTCGGTTCAGAATCGATTAAAAGCAGCGTCAAAGCGGCTTAATGTTCAACCAGCAAACATAAAACGGGAATAAGGTCTCAGGGTGGCACGAGTCGTATTAGCAATGTCAGGTGGCGTCGATTCAAGCGTTGCCGCGCACTTGTTGCTCGAGCAAGGCCATGAAGTGATTGGTGTGTTCATGCGGCATGGTGAGAAAGCCATTTCTGCATGTTCGATTGACGGAAAAGTCGAGAGTTCGCCCCTCCTGCCGGTTCTCAATAACCGCGCCGATCACAAGCAAGGCTGCTGTAGCGCGTCCGATGCCGAAGATGGTCGCCGTGTCGCCGAGCGTTTGGGTATTCCATTTTACGCTTTGAATCTCGAAGAAGAGTTTCGTGGGATCATTGATTATTTCGTTGACGAGTACACCGTCGGCCGCACGCCCAATCCGTGTGTGATGTGCAACAATCGAATCAAGTTTGGAAAGCTGTTTGATTACGCGGACAGTGTGGGAGCCGAATTTCTTGCGACGGGCCACTATGCACAGCTTGCTCGTGATGATGACGGGCTTCGATTGCTTCGCGGTGTCGATGGCGGCAAAGATCAGTCCTATGTCCTGTTTGGTATCAAGCAAAAATTCATGGAGCGAATGTTGCTTCCTGTTGGCCAGTATCAAAAGCCATTCATCCGTGAGGTTGCCGGGCAGCTTGGGTTGAACGTGGCGGAAAAAAAAGACAGTCAGGAGATTTGCTTTGTGACTTCCGGAAAGCATGACGAGTTTGTGCGTCAGCGTCGTGGCGATACGATTGGCGAATCGGGGGCAGGCGAATTGGCTGGCGAGATTGTCACGACCGATGGAACCGTCGTTGGGCAGCATCCGGGTATCGAACGTTTTACGATTGGCCAGCGAAAGGGATTGGGCGTGGCGATGGGCGAACCGTATTTCGTCGTCAAGATTGAGCCGCGTGAAAAACGAGTCATCATTGGCAAGCTTTCTGAGCTTGGTAAAAAAGAGCTTACGGCAAGCGAAACCAATTGGCTGGTTCAACCGCCAACGGGAAAGTTTCGTTGCCTTGCACAAATCCGTTACAATAGTTCAGCACATCCGGCCACGGCGGAAGTCCTTCCCGATAACCGATTGGATGTCGTATTCGATGAACCACAAAACGGAGTTGCTCCCGGGCAAGCGGTTGTTTGTTATGAGGAAAATCAAGTCCTCGGTGGTGGCTGGATCGACAGTTGATTCAAATTTGATCGCGCAAAGTGTTTCTTGCGCGGGCCGTTTCTATGGGACCTGCAATATGACAATTCCATTCAAAGAGTTCCCGGCGTGCTACAGGTTTTCGCAAAGTTCGATTGGGTTCGCGTTGGTCGCCCTGGCGGTAGGCGGCACATTGCTTAGAGCATGCCCGCCGGCTTTGAAGTCGGGTGTATTTGTGGTGCTTGGAGTGATCGTGTTTGTCGCACTTTTGGCAAGCCACTACGTAATCGTTAAGTATCCCTACATTTCGCTCGTTGAAACGGCGGAGCCGGATCCGTTTTCGCAACATTTCGCTTCCAGCGGTTCTGTCATCTATTTGCTGATTAAGTGTCTTGGTCTTTTGGCGCCGGCTATGATCGCGTTGGGGATCGCGGTCAGCGGATTCGATACTCCAATCAGAACGATGACGTTTGTATATTGTGTGATTCTGGTTGGGTTTATGGCTTTCTTCATTTTCTTGTATAGCCCAGAAAAACATCCAACGGTTTCAACGTTTGTCCGATCCACGTTGGGGCTGGGAATCGTTCTCTATCCAATTTTTGCAATTACAATTTTCATTGGTGCGTTGCGATGCAAGAGCTTGCTCGATTCAACTGAGACTTAGTCCTGTGTTATGGAATGAAGCGAGCGGGTCACGTTTGGTTTGGGAATGACGCAAGGCGGAGGGCTGTGACTGACGTCGGCGAAAAAAACTGCGCTTGTTCAACTTCAACCCGTCTTTGATCCAGCCAGCCGACTCAAGAACTCAACAAAAACCGAGTTTTTCTTGCCCGTTTCACGTCCGCGCGAACCGACGTTTCGGCGAACTGTCAGACTTCCTATACTTCCAACAGTGGTTTGCCACATCAAGTGGACGAATTGCCGTAACCAAGATCCCAAACAAAACCACAAATTTAGACCAATACAAACGAGACATGACAAGCGTAAAACTGCCCGACGGAAGCCTGAAAGAATTCGACAAAGCCGTCTCCGTAAAAGACGTCGCGAAGAGCATTGGCTCGCGGCTAGCCAAAGATGCCCTGTGGGGCGAAGTCGACATGCAGCCGGTCGAACTTGACTATGAGATTCCATCCGGCGATCCGGTCGATCTTAAAATCGTAACAAAGAAGAGCCCGGAAGCACTTGGCACAATGCGTCATAGCTGCGCACACGTCATGGCTCGCGCGGTGATGCGACTTAAGAAAGGTGTGCAGCTCGCGTTTGGTCCGACAATCGATGGCGGATTTTATTACGACTTTGAATGTGAAGAGCCACTAACAGAAGAAGATTTTCCTGCCATTGAAAAAGAGATGGCTAAAATCATCAAACTCGATGAACCTTTCGAGCGAGTTGAGCGTCCTCGTGAAGAAGCCATTCAGGTTTGCAAAGATCTGAAGCAGGATTTCAAAGTCGAGCATATTGAAACAGGATTGGCCGAAGACCCGACTTTGTCGTTTTATCAGCAAGGCGAATTTCTCGACCTATGCCGCGGCCCGCATATTCCATCACCGAAACGAATCGGCGCGTTCAAACTGCTTTCCATTGCTGGTGCGTATTGGAAAGGCGACTCAGACAACGCACAACTTCAACGTTTGTACGCGACAGCTTTCTTCACACAGGAAGACCTCGACAAACATCTGGAGATGCTTGAAGAAGCCAAGAAACGCGACCACCGTGTGTTGGGTAAACGGCTTGGGCTTTTCCATATCGATGAAATGGTCGGCCAGGGCTTGGTGCTGTGGACACCCAAAGGTGCTTTCATTCGCCAGAAGCTTCAAGACTTTATCAGTGAACACCTCACACGGCAGGGATACGACCAGGTATTCACACCGCACATTGGAAAACTGGACCTCTATAAAACAAGCGGTCACTTTCCGTACTATCAAGAAAGTCAGTATTCACCCTTGGTCGATCGTGAGCAGTTGAAAAAGCTGGCCGATGAAGGCTGTAGTTGTGGCGAGTTGGCCAACAGGATGGAAAAAGGTGACATCGAAGGCTACATGCTGCGTCCGATGAATTGCCCGCATCACATTCGCGTTTACGCTTCGGAACAACGAAGCTACCGCGATCTGCCCGTACGGCTTGCTGAATTCGGAACCGTTTACCGCTGGGAGCAGTCTGGCGAAATCGGCGGACTGACTCGAGTTCGTGGATTCACACAAGACGACGCGCACCTATTTGTTACACAAGAGCAGCTCGATGAAGAGTTGGTCGGTTGTATTGAACTGGTCAAAATCGTATTTGGTGCGATGGGGATGGATGACTATTCCGTTCGAGTCGGTTTGCGAGATCCAGACAGCTCAAAATATGTTGGCGATCCGGAAAACTGGGACTTGGCCGAAGAGGCCTGCCGTAAAGCCGCCGCAACATTGGGCAAGCCGTTTGACCAGGATCCAGGTGAAGCTGCGTTCTATGGTCCAAAGATTGACTTTGTCGTTAACGATTGCCTTGGTCGCAAATGGCAGTTAGGAACAGTCCAAGTCGATTACAATTTGCCCAAACGTTTTAATCTTGAATACATCGGAGCCGACAATGCACAGCATCGGCCGATCATGATTCACCGTGCACCATTTGGAAGTATGGAACGATTCATCGGCGTTTTGATCGAACACTTTGGCGGATGTTTTCCACTTTGGTTGAATCCTGAGCAAGGAAGAATTCTGACGGTCAGCGATAAATCCGAAGAGTACGGACGAAGTGTCGAGAAACAAATGCGAGAAGCCGGGCTTAGGTTCAAAGGCGATTTCCGCTCTGAGAAACTGGGTTCAAAAATTCGCGATGGCCAATTAGACATGGTCCCCTACATGTTGATCGTGGGACCAAGAGATGCAGAAAACGGGACTGTTTCAGTTCGTGATCGAATTGATGGCGATCTTGGCGCGATTCCATTGGCCGAAGCGATTGCGAAATTTCAGACAGAAGTCGCAGAAAAAGGTCGTCCAGAAAAGTCTTAAAGAAAACGTCGAGGGCAAAAGTTGGCCTTTTGAGGCGTTTTGCGATACAATGCCCAACCTTAAGTTGAAGTTGACGGTTGGGGGTAATGTAAAACATAATCCCTCGATAAAACAAAATATTCAACCGTTGATTTGAAACAAAACGTTTGGTTCTTGCGTTCGAATTATTCCCATTCGAGCACGAGCAAGAATTGAGCACAAACAAAACTATCTTTGAAAGGTACACCAGCAATTCCACCGAGCGATAAAAAACAGAACCGCATTAACGAATCGATCCGAATTACTCCCATCCGCGTTATTGACCAGGACGGCAACCAGTTAGGTGTGATTCCTACTGCGGAAGCTCTCGAGAAAGCGAAAGAAGCAGGACTTGATCTTGTAGAAGTAGCCGGCGATGCAAAGCCGCCTGTTTGCAGAATCATGGACTACGGAAAATTCAACTACGAGAAAAAGAAACGACAAACGAAAAACAAGTCCCACCAGACTAAGCTAAAAGAAATTCGCGTTCGACCGAAAACGGGTACGCACGATATTGAATTCAAAGTCAAAAAGGCCATCGGTTTTCTTAAGCATAACGACAAGGTCCAAGTCACCGTGTTGTTCCGCGGTCGTGAAAATGCCCACATCGATGAAGGCCGAAAAGTGATGGACGGAATCATTGAAATGCTTGCCGAATATGGAAAGGTCGAAATGTCGCCTTCCCAACAGCCTCGGCGAATGGTGTGCACTATCGCTCCAGCAAACAAATAAGTCTCAGACCCTAGCGTCAATATCAGGGCCTCTATCTGTTTGTCAAAAGTTGGTTAAAACGAAAAAACGCCGCAGTGAAATTCACTGCGGCGTTTTGTTTTTGAGTTGCGACGGAATCCGTCCGATCGACTTAAGTTGATTTTCTTAGAAGGCGTATTCTGCGCCGTAGAAAAATCCGTGTAGCAGCAAACTTCCATTGGAGTTCGCATTCTGGATCCGATCAGTGTCGGTAAAATCGTAAGGGATCTGGTCAGCTGCAAGAGCGACACCACCAACTCCCAAAGCTCGGTAGCCAATTCGTGCTCGTGCCTTTTGTGAGAATTGGTAGATCAAACCGATATCAAACTGACCCAATACTGCCGCATCGTCTTTCCTGTCGCTGTAATCGAAATTACGACCAGCTGAAGGACCAGCGTTGAGAACCGGAATGTTGCCCGTTTCGTCAGTGATACGCTGGCGAGTTTCGATTCGGTTGTTGAACAGACCAAACGTTGCCGCTTGAGACAAACGAAAGCGATTGGACAAGCAAACTTCGCGGCGACCACCAACTTGGAAACCTGTCAAAAGGTTTTCGGCGGATACGTCGTAATCCAAACGAGTTGGGTAGCCAGCAACAGATGAGTTACTTGCGTATTGCAGGTCTTCATCAAATTGGAACAAGCGGAAACCTGCCAACAATTCGTAGTTAGCTGATTTGCCACGACGTGTTGTGTAGAGTCCGCCGTTACGCAACATGTTGAACTCAAAGTTGTTAATTTGAGTGTTGCGTGTGACAGAAGCGTTGTCACCGGCGTTGTAAATATCGTAGACATTTGCTCCGCTTGGAATGTGATCGAGCGCAGTCAGTCCGTTTAGGCGTGTGAAAGATGGACCTGCAAGATTGGCGGTAGTATCTTCGTCCAAGCCCCAGAAGATGCCTTCCCAGCCAGAGCCGTTGGCACCACGTTTAGCAACCGAAGCGCCGATGCCGTCCATATCTCCATGGTCAGCATCCGTTGTGAACAACTGTGTTCCAGCTCCGTTGAAACCAAGCCGTCGATCATCTTCGTAGTCGCGGCGAAGGTTAAGACCAAACAAGCCAACAACCAGGTTGGAAGCTTGGCCGCCGCCCAAACTACCAGCGAGTCCACTACTGATGTTTTGCCCAGGTGTGTAAACGGGAGCTGCGTTGTATCCAACATCGTATCCACCGCCAGTGTAGCCCTGGTAGCCATCGTAGGTTCCGCACGGAACGCCGATGAGACCCTCTCCACCTACTCCGCCAGCGACCACGCTGCCAGCTACAGCACCACCGCCGTTGTACATTCCACCATCGACTATTCCGCCGTTGATCACACCGTTGTACATGCCGCCGTTGTACATGCCGCCATCAACGATACCGCCGTTGACAATGCCACCACTGTTGACAACGCCACCACCGCCGTTGACGATGCCGCCACAAACTCCACCTGCACAGCCAGCACCTTGGCCACCACCGTAGGTGATCGGTGTCCCAGGGGACGAGGGGATCGCGGCTTGCCCAGTTGGGATGGCTCCCAGAGCGGCTTGTCCGCCGATCGACTCGCCATAGCCAGCGCGGGAAAGGATCGATTGATACGATCCAATCTCACCAGACTGAGCGTTGGCTGTGTTAGCCATTGTCGCAGCTGCGACTACGGCCAAACAGGTTTGCCAAAAACGTTTCATTACAAACTCCTTTTGTATTGCTCCCGGCCAAACAACCGACCAGGCATAATGTAAAAAGTTGCACTCTCAGAATTCAGACAAGAGCTTTTGGCATTATCTGTACTTTGAGCGGATTCCATACAACATCTGCGTTTGACATCGTCATGCAAATCGGTAGAAACGCAACGAACTTCCGGCAAATTCGCAAAAACCCCAACCCCACATAGATCATCCCAAAAGCTTGGAAATTACTGCCTAACCGGCATATTTTGCCGTGAATAGCTCGTGCCATAATTCACCTTGGATCCCCTAATCCGCAAACTTGATTTCAAGCAAACAATTGCCTGCAAAACAGGCTGTCCGTTTTCGCTAATCGGAATATTCTGCCAGACTTGGTGCGTGTGTTTTGTTCCGGCGGATTGTTCTAGGCAAAATCAAAATGACTTGAGCGACAGAAACGAGAATTCCGCTCGTAGTTGTGAAAGCAGTCGCAACTTTTCGAATGAATCTGAAGCATGAACGTGCCAGCACGTTTGGGTGGGTTATCAGAGGGCTGATTTTGAGATTTCCGACACAATAGATTCAAGAAAGGACATGCAGGCATATGAACCGCATTGATATCTGAGCCGTTTTGGCGATCGATAACCACGGTTTGTTTAATCGCGATTGTGATCTAATTGCGTTGTTTGCTTTGCTGGGTGGCCTGAACTTGGCGAGCCCAGCCGCGTTTACTCTAGCCCGCAGTAGAACTCGTCAAGAGTTTTGAGCACTTGAGTTTCGCGTCCTACTCACAGACATAAATCTTGATGACAAAGCACACTTCATTGGCTGTTCGACTACACGCCCAAGTCTGACACATGCAAAAGCGATGTAAACTTGACGCCGACTTTGTCAAATATCTCTGCAGAATTTTCGCCTCGGTCAACGATCGTGACCAATCGATCTACGACCAATCCAAACTCTCGCGCATGTTCAATCGCGCGAAGTGAGCTGCCGCCGGTTGTAATAACGTCTTCCATCATCACTGCCCGCTGCCCGGATTCGATTGGGCCTTCGACTTGCTGCCCCGTTCCGTGCCCCTTGGCTTCTTTACGAACGATGAAGCCCTTCAAAGGTTTTTTCTGCTGCCAAGCCACAGTGATGACCGCTGCGGTGATTGGGTCTGCACCGATCGCCATACCTCCGACGGCATCGGGTAGATCATCGCCAAGCGTTTCCAGAATGCCCGCTGCAATCACGTTGGCACCTTCGCTGTCGAGGGTCAGTTTTCGACAATCGAGATAATACGTCGCTTTTTTCCCCGACGCCAAAGTGAAATCGCCAAAGCGAAGCGCATCTCGCTGAACCAATTCGATTAATCTGTGTCGATCGTACAAGTGATTTTCTCTGTAGTGGGGCCCGTATTATTTAACCTCGACCCACAATATGATGGACGAAACGAAAATCAACAAGCGGTTGATCCCTTTGAATAAGACGGACAAGAATAAGAATGAATGTCCATCCTACGAAATTCTGTTTTTGGCAACTCTGGTACCAGCTACGAGCAAGGCCTTTATCAATCGACCATGATCTTCGACTCAACTGACCCAACCAGTAACCCAATTCCTTGTCTATGAATCTATCGAACCCGTCTGAAATTCGAAACGCCGTTGTGCTGGTCATTGACCGGCTGGGTGCAAACATGCTTAGTGCATACGGCAACACCATGTTTGAAACTGAGAACTTTAACCGCTTGGCTGCTCGTTCAATCGTTTTCGATCACGCAATCGCACCCACGACGCAGCTAGAAACTGCTTACCAATCATTTTGGTCAGGTCGCCTTAAAAAGTCGCTGATGGAAATAGCTGGGGCACACGGAATCAGTTCGGCGCTACTAACGGATGATGAAGTCATTGAGAACCATGAGCTTAGTCGTTCGTTCGATCGAGTCATTCCCATCCGAACCAACAGCTCGACGAAACTCGGTAGCTCGGTTGAGCAGACGGAACTGGCTGGCTTTTTCGCCCAAGCAACGCAGTGGCTCAGTGCCTTGGAACCTGGAAGTCTCACATGGCTTCACTCGCGCGGCCTGAGTGGAGCTTGGGATGCACCTTACGAACTGCGTTGTCGGTTTGCCGATTCCGAAGATCCCGACCCGCCAGATTTTTATCAACCGCCCGCGAAGTTGTTCGATAAAAGTTCAGATGACCCTGACGAACTGCTTGGTTACCAACAGGCTTGCGCCGCGCAAGTCATGATGCTTGACGATTTTCTTGGCGTGATACTGGATTTGATGGATGACCCGGCTTGGGAGTCGACTTTGTTCTGCGTCATGTCACCCCGCGGATATCCCATGGGAGAACATCAAATTGTAGGTGAGCTTCAAGCCTCAACTGATTCAACGGATGCCGTTGATAGTGACTCCTCTGGATACGATGACCAAAAAAATGAGGCGGCCGGTTCTGAAAATGTTTTGGGAATGTATAGCGAATCGGTGCACGTTCCATTGATGGTTTGCATGCCAAATCGAAAAGAGTTCGACGAAGCTAAAACGGTTCGCAATGGCAGCCTGGTGCAAACGGATTGGGTTTTTGATTTGCTTTCCAGTTGGTTCGCCGATCTCAATGAAGATTCAAGTTTCGAACAAATATGGAAATCAGCCGCATTGTCACTACCGAGAAAACGCCACGAAGCCGCTTGGGTTGTCGGGCAAGGTTTTCGCTCAATTCAAACCCATGCCTGGAAATTGATCACCAACGGCCAACATTCTGAACTTTTTGCCAAACCTGACGATCGCTGGGAAGTGAACGATGTCAGCCGCCGCTGCCCCCAAGTCGTAGAAGATCTTGCTGTCATCCTTGATGGCATATGTGAAACAGGCGGTTTAGGAGGACTGGAGCTGCCTGAACATCTCGCAATTCGTTATGACTAAGCTAGAAAATGTGGAATGGGTGCGGGAACCTGGAATATTGCTGCTCAACTTTGTTCCGCTTTCCCAGCTCCGATTTTCCTAGCCAGCAAGCACTGCTATCAAAACGCCGGTTGCCCTGATTACATCCCGCAGCTAAAGTTCGCGACTTGGTTTTTTGCGGGTGAAGTCCACCTCGCAAGCATTTGAAGATTGGTAACGATTCGAAGCTTCGAATCAATAGGCAGCCTCATGTCCGGACATGGAAGTCCGAATTCTCTTGTTCGTTTCAGCTCGACTGATCGCAAAGTCGTGTCGGGATTCCCCTACGCGCTTCGGTTGAGGTTTGTGTTTGCTCTGTTGGTTTTTGTTGTGGCGAATTTCTGGTTGTTGGCATCGCTGACTTCAGCTTCATTCTCACAAATCGCTGCACAAAACAATGCAACCGCCCAAACGAAAGCTTCGAACAGTTCAAAGATGCGTTTGCGGATTTCATGGGGTGGCGGCACTGCTCAGACTTGGCAAGGGAAAATTTTTGTCGCCGATGAATCGAGTACAGGGGCCATTTCGACCACCGCGTTTTCTCAAATTGCGCCACTTGGGTTAGGCGCCGATTCTTCTGCATCGGTGACATTGGTTGAGGGCAAGTTGTTGATCGACCACTGGTCAGCATCAAACTACGGCGGAGTCGATGTGACGCTGGACGCTTCGGCAGATACAAAAGTCACAATTGAAATCAGTTCCATCGAATCGCCAGAATCGAAGTTTAGACAAACCGTTTCGGCGAGTCAGCTTTTGAGCGACACCACTGGGGGCGAAATTGACGCGCTGGGGAATCGGTGTTCCATAACGCGTGTGCCGGGTGACGCAATCAATGTATCAATTGAGCGAGAGCATTTGGTTTTCAAGCCCGGTGAAACATTCCGATTCAATGTGACTCCGCGTTTGACTGGTTTTTCAACCAAGTCTGCCCATTGCAAAGTCCGAATGTTGCAAGCGAACAAGGCCATCTCACGTTCGTTGTTCAATAAAACGATTTCTTTCCAGCTGGATGAAAACGGATCGGCGGGAGCTGAGACGATTAGTCTCAACGTGCCTGATGAGGAAGGCGTTTACAATCTTGAGTTTGAGTTGGAACCGATTTGGTACCAATCCTCTTTTAACGTGAGAACGAATTCGTTGCGGCGAACCGTCCAATTCATCGTTCTTACCGATCAATCACAATCCAAAATCGCTAAGAAATCAAAGCGTCGCTGGCGGCAGGTTTCTTCCGTCGATCCGGTCAATGTTGAGCAGGCTCTCGCTTGGTCGCAGCTTTCCCGTGTCGTTGGAATGCCAGCCAACCAGACAATTGGCAATCAGCTTCGCCAGCCAGTCGTCATTGATCGACAGGCTTTGATGCAATTGGCACCCGGCGGATGGCAAGCCATTCCGTTGACCATCGATCGGTTGGGCAAACCACACGTCATTGAGTTGGATTACGTTGCCGATAGTGAAATGGCGATGGGTTTGAGTTTGCTGCAGCCCGATGGTGCCGGACAAATTCCGCTTTATGGTTTCGACTCTGGAGTTTTCATTCCAAAATCGTTGGTCAAAGATCCCAATGCTGGAAAAATCCAACGTCATCGGTTGACGATTTGGCCAAAGTCAAAGAACCCTTATTTGCTGGTTGCCAATCGACATGCGACCAAGAACGCAACGGTTGGTCGCGTTCGTGTATTCGCCGGTCCAGATCGTTTGGAAGCAAGCCAGATCGCTCAGTCGCCCAATCCGGCCAATCGAAAGTTCATGGCCTTCTACGAAGCGCCTTTGTTCCCAGAAAACTTTGGTGCCCGCGAAAAAATCGACCCCACGATTAAAGAGGCTTTGGACGACTGGCAGATGTTTTACGAAGGCGCAAATCGTTTTATCGAATATTTGCAGGCAAACTCTTATCGGGGCGCGTTCGTCACGGTCGCCTGCGAGAGTAGTTCAATTTATCCAAGCAAGCTTTTGTCTGCCTCGCCAAAGCACGACAACGGAATATTTTTAAGTACAGGTCAAGATCCAATTCGCAAAGACATTTTGGAAATGCTGTTTCGAATGTTTGAGCGCGAAGGATTGGTTTTGGTTCCCACGCTGGCGATGTCGGGGCCTTTGCCAGAAGTCGAAGCAGGCCGCAAACGCGGCGAAAGTTCGCCTTTTGATATGATTGACTTGAATCAAACCCTCAACGCCAAAGTGGCTTCCGACGGTTTGCCAATTTACAATCCACTCAATCGCCAAGTCCAGCGATCGGTCACTCGGGTCGTTGAAGAATTAGCGGACCGATACAAAAACTATTCGGCTTTCGATGGCATTGCGATTATTTGTCGACCGGATACTTACACGTTATTGCCTGGCCGGCGATGGGGTTACGATTCGACAACGGTTCAACAGTTCTTTCAATCTCAAACCGAGCTTGGCACGACGCCAACTCAGTGGGGTGAAATTCAAAGCCTCTTGCTGGGCACGCAGCGCAAAGCTTGGGTTGACTGGCGTGCGAAACAGATGGCGCTCTGGTATGAAGACATGGCGGCAAGCGTGCGTCGATCGCTTCCCGCTGGAAAACTCTATCTAGCTCCCGTTGATCTTTATCGTAACGAAGAAACAGCTTCGGCACTAAGTCCGAGTCTCCACGGCTCAATCGATTTCGAACAGATCATGCTACACATGGGATTGTCCACCCGTATGCTCGCTGGTGTGGATGAAGCCGGACGTGAGAATGGTGTCGTGCTGTTGAATCCCCATCGGTTGGCTCCTGACCAAATGCTTTCGTCACAGCGCGTTGATATTGGCGTTGAAAATTCAAAACAGGCGCAAAAGTTTCTGGCACAATCGCGATATGCTGGAGACTTGTTTACCCATCGAATTTCCTGGGCGCATTTTGCTCAGCTCCAGGCACAAAGTCCGTTCGGCAGTCAGCGCACGCCTTTGATGCGGCTGCAACAAATGGCACCTGCTGAACATTTTAATCGTCAACGATTTATCGAAAGCATCAAAAACCGCGATGCAAGAATGCTGATCGATGGCGGTTGGATGATGACGATGGGACAAGAATCCTCGATCCTCGAGATGATGACGGTCTATGGAAATTTGCCCGATGAAAAATTCGAAGACGTCGAAAGTGGCGACGCGAGCCTCCGTTCGTTGCCACTGGCGGTCCGTCAACACAAAGGTACCGATCAATCGACGTTTTATGTCGCCAATGCGTCGCCGTGGGAGGTAGAAGTCAAACTGTATTTCCAAGTCAGTGGTTCGGCACCAACCGTTGAGTCACTTTCACGTCACGAACTGGATGTTCAGACGACCGTTTCGGTTCTACAAACATCGTCTTCAAAAAGTGCACCAGCAAAAACGAGCAATGCATCTAATGCTGAAACAAAAAAGGGCGGCCCGTTCGAGATTCGCATTTCAGTACCACCGTTCGGCTTGGTCGGGGGGCGTTCAAGCGATCAAGGGTTCGCGTTGAATGGTTTTGAATTTAAGCTTCCTGAAAATGCTGATCGCAATTTGCGTCGCCACGTTTACTCGCTTCAGGCAAAATTGTTGAAGTCAGGAACGGCTCAACCGATGGGCGTAATTGAGAATCCAGAATTCGTACTGGGAGGGCAAAGCACACTCAGTGGGTGGGACGCGGGCGACCAACCTTCTTCAAAGATTCGATTGAACAGTGTAACCGGTGCGGCCCAGACTTTTGTCAACCCTGCCCAGTCCGGCAACTCGGGAAAGGATCAAAGTCAGACGCCTGATCGTATTTCTTTGGTGATGACCAGCGATGACCAAGACCCAGTTTGGATTCGCAGCAATGCTTTTGATGCACCCGAAACTGGCCGACTTTCGATTTCCGTTTGGTTGAAAACGAAAGACGCTGCCAAACAACCTCCTCTTCGACTGGCCGTGGAAGGCCAAATCGCCGGACAACGTACAGGCTCCAGCTACTATCGGTTTGGATCGGTGGGAAGCCTCTCGCCAGATGCAAATTCAAATCAAATTGGAACTGAGTGGAAACGGTTTGCCGTTCACTTTGACGATTTGCCAGTCGAAGGATTGAACAATGTTCGCATTGGATTTGATCTGATGGGGCCCGGAAACGTTAGTATCGATAACGTGCAAGTGTTTGATCGTTGGTTTGATGAAAGTGATTCGAAAGCGATTACTCAGTTGCTCGCAAGTACGGGACCGCTTTTGTCTCGCCCGGAGTCGTGGGATCGTTGTCGCCGTTTGCTAACTGGATACTGGGGGAAATTTCTAGACGAGTATTTGCTTGAAGAAGATGAAGAGGTGGAGAAAGCTACCGTGAATCAAGCTCCGATCAATTCTCAATTGCAGTCAAACACTCAACAACTAGTTGATCCTCAGTCACAAAGTTTGTTTCCTCTCCAACCCGTGAACGATCCGTATCCGCCGAGGTTTGGAAATGGTGAAGTTGACAATTCAAAATCGGGTAAACGTCAACCGTCAAAGTTTCGCCGCTTCCGCAATTTCGTGCCGCAACGTAAAAAGTAGGCAGCAATGTCGATCGCGACAGGAATGTCATCGCATGCCAAATGGCTTCGAGTTGCTATTTCGCTGCAAGCAACTGCCCCAGCATGTTTTCAAATTCGGATTGGCCTGACAAAAACTGCACATCAATCAAGATCGCATAAACTGGAACGCCGCAAATTTGATTGGTCCCAATTTTCACTAGATCCTTGTGTGTGCATACGATCGCGGTTGCGTTGGATTGATTTGCCAGATCTCCAACTGATTCCAATTCGTCACGTGTGAACTGGTGGTGGTCGTCGAAAATTTTGGTAGCTGTGATTTTCATTTTCAGGCGATCGAGTGTGAGTCGAAAATTGTCTGGGTTTCCGATTGCACACAGCTGCAAAATCGACTGCCCGTCCAGTTCGTCCAGTGGAAATGTCTTGCCATCGAAACGCAATAACTCGGTGGGAACTGTCTGGGTTTGCGCGATCGGGTGGTCAGGGATTTGTGATTGAATCTTCTTGGTCGTCTGGGCTAATTGCTCCGCCGTCACGAGGTTGGTTCGGGTCAAAATTACAAAATCACAGCGGCCGAGACTGGAAATCGGTTCGCGCAACAGCCCACGAGGGAGCAAGTATCCCAAACCAAAAGGTGCCGTCGCATCGATCAAAACGATATCGAGATCTCGATGGAATTGGCGATGTTGAAATGCGTCGTCGAGAACGAGAACCTCTGACTCAAGTTCCTGTTCTGCGATTTGTGACATTTGGTAACGATCGGGATCTTGAAGGTGCGGAACGTCAGGCAGTCGGTGTTCCATTTCGAGGGCTTCGTCATTGCGACCGGATGTTTGACCGGATTGTTTGTTGCCGCCATAGCCACGGCTGATCAAAGCGACTCGTTTGTTTTGGCTGCGTAGATATTTGGCGATCCAAATCACCAGCGGGGTTTTGCCCGTTCCGCCTGTCGTGAGGTTGCCGACTGAAACGACCGGGATGGAGGCGGCGCGGATGACTTGTTGGTCGTTTGTCGTTACAGCTTTGTTAAACTTTCGATTTCGAAATCCAATCGCCAAACGATAAATTGGCGTCAAGCAAAAAAGGCCAACGCGAATGGCACTTGGCACAAGGCCATTTCGCTTTCTGCTGATGATTTCCAAAAGTTCGGTTCGCTTGAGCATGGGGTGAGTATCCCGAAAGATCTCGGTCAAGCAAAGGTGACTTGCCAGGATTCTTTTTGGACGTCCCAAGTCGATCGGCCAAACGTGTTCGTTCAAACTCGTTCGTCAAAAACAGTTTTTCAACAACTTGGTCAAACAAACGGAAAGGCTTAGAATGGTTTAACACCCCAACGATTTTACTTGTAAGACAAATTTGAAATGAATGATCCGACTCCCAATCAAACCAAGCCAATCGTCGACGCCAGCGCCATCATCGACACCGAAGCCGTTGCCGACGGTGAGAATGCTGAGCCAGAAATCTTGTGGAAACCGCTGTCCAAGATTCAGCGCCGTGTCGCCGGGGTGTTGGTAGAAAAGTCGAAAACGACACCTGATATTTATCCGATGACGTTGAACGGGATCCGCACAGCGTCCAATCAGAAAAGTAACCGTAGCCCTCAATTGGAACTGCGTGAGGAACAAGTTGAGGAAACACTTTATGAGCTTAGAGAACTCGGGGCAGTGATCGAAGTTCACTCAGGTGGACGTGTGCCAAAGTTCAAGCATCAATTGTATGAGTGGCTGGCGGTGGAACAAATCGAATTGGCGGTGATGACAGAATTGCTTTTACGTGGCGAGCAATCGCTTGGAGACTTGAGGGCTCGGGCTTCCAGGATGGACAAAATTTCGGGCATCAATGAGCTTCGCCCGATCGTTGCAAGTCTGCTTGAAAAGAACCTGATGGTCGAGCTAACTCCGCCGGGGCGTGGGCAGATCGTCACTCACAATCTGTACCAACCCCAAGAGCTGGAGCGGTTGAGAAACGAACATGGCAACTATCAATCCAAGCCGGCTCCTCGTAGGCCTGCCGTTTCGCATCCGGTAAGTTCAGTTCCGAGTGAAAGTTCACCAAGGGAAAGTTCTTCAAAGGATGCTCAGTCCGGCGAGGTCAGTAAGTTGGCCGCCGAAGTCGCAGAGCTTCGCCAAACGGTAGAATCGCTTCAACAGCAAGTAAGCGATTTACAAGAGTTGTTGAAGTAGGCTGTCAGGTTGCTTTGTGTCAGCACGTTCAACTCGCTCGGTGGACTTCCCTGTCGTTACGCGCGCATCTATCACAACCGATTCTTTGACTACGATGGTTGTGGTAGTCATGATACTGAACGTGACCGTCAAACGAGCAACGCACCGAAGCGACACATTCGCCAACACGCAGGTATTCGATAAGACGCTGACAACAAATCGTTTTGTTGTAAGTGGAGCCCGAATTTCTGATTTGGGGCATACTAGCAATTTCTTACTAGCATTTAATCTTGTGCTTGCCGATCACGGAAGAGGTATCGTATTCCGGCGTTTGACTTGAACCGGCGTTAGACAGAAAAGTAGTTAACATGAAAATTAAACAACTCAGTATCACTTTATTGATGGCGCTTGTTTGCCTCACATGGGCAACTGTCTCTGACGCCCAGGAGTTTGGGTCAACTGTAGAGCGTGAGACTCCAACAGAAGACGTCAGCCCCGAATCCAATCGTGCTCCGGGTACCCAGTTTACGCCACCGTCTGATCGAGCGCGCTCGCAAGAAGCGCAAACGATTTTGATCAATTCAAAGTATGCAGGCTGGGAAGCGGCTTCAGAAAATCGCGATGGAAAACGCGTCGCTGATGAACTTCGATCCAACTGGATCATGGTTGATGATAACGGTCGTTTCCAGGGGAAAGTTACTCCTGGGCGCAATGCCGAGATTACAAACATGAATGTTTACCTGATGAACTTGGGCCGTTTGGTTAAGCAAACTGCCGTTGATGATCAAGGACGCTTTGAATTTAACAACGTTCGTCAAGGTGCTTACTCTTTGATTGGATGGGGTGAAAAAGGATTCTTTGCTTTTGGCCTAAACATCCTCGCTAACAACCCAGACGTCGCTGAAGGCATCCGACGCTCGGTTCAGGTTACGGCATTTCAAAATCAAACTACAATCAACACTGATTGGATTCGCCATTTTGCACCCGGGATTAATTTCCGTGTGTTTGGACGTTATGAGTCAGGCGAAGGTGAAGACGATCCTCAACAACTCTATGGTTTTAGGGGGCTGGTAACAAACAAAGTAGACTCATCACCGGCAACATCTATTTCAAGCCACACGGTTTCCAAGACGGCAGACGGTCGTTTGATTGGCCGTGTCCATCAGCTTAATTCGATCAGTGGTCGACCGGTTGACGTTCGCACGACAAGGGTACTGTTGCTTGAGGCTGACTCCGTTGTTGCGGCTACTTCAACGGATAACTACGGCGTTTTTGAGTTCCAGCAAGTCCCAGACGGAAGTTACGGAGTGGTCGCTGCGGGGGTCGATGGTCTTGGTTTGATCGCAATCAATGTTGGTTCGTCCGACAGTGCAATTGACTCTGACGGAGAATTCGTTGGAACTCAGTCGGATGTCATCGACTTTACAATGGTTTCATCTGAAACCGTTGGCTGGCTTAATCATCAAGCAGAAAAAGTCTCGTATCGACGAGCTTTGTTGGCTCCGCGACCACCAAAACCAGCCCCGCCAGTTTACCCTGAATACTTCGGTGGCGGTTGCCAATCATGCGGCAATCAACCCGGTGGATGTAACCATTGCCAGCAGGAATATCTGAAAAGCTTTTGCCGGTCACGCGGACTTTCTTTCCAACAGTGGCAAATGTATTGCCAAAGACCTGGTCAAGCCACTCCAGTGCGAAGCTTCGGCGAAAGTTTGGGCGACGGCAGCTTAATCAGCAAAGCCGCAAGGGAACTTCAGCGTAGCGTTCAAAAAATTGATAACACGTTTGAAAGAGCGTTCTACCCGTCCGAGTTTGGGAACGGGGGACAACAGCAATTTCAACCACAGTTCCAACAACAGCAATTTCAACCACAGTT
>CAYZGP010000055.1:0-16320 GCA_964478065.1 uncultured Pirellulaceae bacterium | reverse complement strand
CAGTTCCAACCGCAACAATTTCAACCACAGTTTCAGCAACAACGCGGATTCTAAATGAAATATACGTTGGTGGATGTATAAAGGAAAACAACTTGTGCGAGTTGTTTTCCAAAAGTGTGTGTGAAAGGCCGAGTTCAATTTGAACTCGGCCTTTTTTTCTTTTGATTCAAATAGTTTCGACTCGCGTACGAAATTCGATTGGCTTCAAACCATCCGCAATTCGATTCCCTTTGAATCGCGAGTTCAAAGTTGCTTACGTGGAAAACTAAACGCGGGCGAATTTGAGGTGGTATGATGGTGCTACCGAAGTCGATACACCAAGGGTTTTGAAGGGTTAACTGAAATGAAAATTCGATACTTGGCAGTGTTGCTGTGCCTTGCAATGACGGCTTGTAATGCCGATCCAGAGTTGGCTTCGAATTCTGAATCAACCTTTGCGAACTTGACTCCAGAGGTTCAGTTCGAATCATTGAATGGCGAATTTGATGACGCCATGAAAGAGTTTGCAACGGCGTATCGAGCCGCTTCCGAAAGTGAACGGCCTGCGATCTTCGAAAACCAATACCCAAAAGCGAATGAGTATGTTGCCAAGTTTATGAAGATCGCAGAAGAAAACCCCGGCACCGATGCCGCGTTTGATTCGCTTTCTTGGATTGTCCTGCGAGCAAATGATGAAGCGGCAACTGAGCAAGCCTATGAGACGCTTTGGGCAGAACATATCGATCATGAAAAAATGAAAGACGTTTGCATGGGGTTGGGTTCTGCAACGCCTTCACAGAAATTGTTAGATCGTTTGAATGAATTGATCGACAAAAATCCACGCAGTTCTGTTAAAGCTGCCGCTACGTTTTCATTGGCCATGGCACTCGGCCGTATCAATGAAATGAAAGCTGGTGGTGATGCCTCCGAATTCATTGCCAGCGTGGACGCAAGCGATGGCAGAATCGAAAAACTCTACAATGTCATTGTCAACGACTATCCTGATGCGAATGTTCTCAAAGGCAACAAACGCACTTACCGTTCGATGGCTGAAGGTGCATTGTTTGAAATGCACAATCTGGCGATTGGGATGGAAGCTCCCGAAATCGAAAGCAAGGACCTTGACGGAGTATCCTTTAAGCTCAGCGAGTACCGTGGCAAAGTGGTCTTGTTAGATTTTTGGGGCGATTGGTGGGCGCCGTGTCGGGCCATGTACTCACACGAGCGGTCGCTCGTTAAGCAACTTGCTGATAAGCCTTTCGCCATCGTTGGTGTAAATAGCGATAAAAACCGAGAGAAGATTTGCAGTGTCGTTAATGAAAAAAACATCTCCTGGCGAAGCTTTTGGAATGGGTCAGAAGGACCCGGTGGTCACATTTCAACCAAGTGGAATGTGTCCAGCTGGCCAACGACATATCTGCTTGATGCCGATGGAAAGATTCGTTTTAAGAATCTGCGTGGCGAAAAAATGGATAAAGCCATTACTGAATTAATGGCCGAGATGGGGCACGACGTCGATCTGACGAAGCACCAAGATGATGACGAGCTTTAACAAACGAAGAGCTTTAACAAACGCTCATGTTCAAGGGGTCTGCTCCCGCCAATTTGGCTTCTTTTCAATCCAGTGATCGAATGAAATCGTCATCCAATCCTCCAAGTCAACGCCCAGCCCATCGGCAACGCGGTTGATGTAGTTGAAGTACGAGATCACCTGCGTCGCGACCGTGATCTGCTCATCTGAAAATCCATGCCTACGAAGCACTTCAACATTCGATTGTCGCATCAGTCCGGGATTCAAAGTCAGGGCAACCGCGAACTCGCAGAGCGCAGTAGTAGCCGGATCAAATCCGCATTCTCGATAGTCAAAAATCAACTTCTCGGCAGTGGCTTCTGCGTCGGCCTCGTTTCCCGATTCTTTGGCGAACTCCAAACTGAAGTCCCGTGCATGAGAAAGCGTTCAGTAGAAACAATCGTTGACGTTACTGACAACTGTGGCCAGCATTTCACGCTGATGAGCGGCAAGACTGTTTTCCGATTTCATTAACGCAACGTAGAACTTCATCGAGCCATCGGCGATTTTTCCGTCTTGGCTCATTACGCGAATGATATTGGCGATCTCCCCTGCCCTGCGATTGGCTGCGTCGTAAATGCGACGGGTATCACCTTGGGCATCGTTTTCAGAAATTTGATCGATGTACGCCACGTCAGTCTTTCGTTTGTCCTAAGTTTGGTTTTGCTTTTTTGAGTTGTCGTTTTAAGCAATTAAGTCATGAACGACATTTCCGTGAACGTCTGTTAAGCGAAAATCTCTTCCGGCATATCGGTATGTCAACTGTTTGTGATTGAAACCCAGCAAGTGCAGCATCGTCGCGTGCAAGTCATGCACATGAACCGGATCTTCAACTGCTTTGAATCCAAACTCATCTGTCGCGCCATGGACTTTTCCGCCTTTCACGCCACCGCCGGCCATCCAAACCGTAAATCCATAATGGTTGTGATCGCGTCCGTTGATCTTGCCCATGTTGGCTCCTGGCGATGGCAATTCCACAACAGGTGTCCGTCCAAATTCGCCACCCCACAAAACAAGCGTTTCATCCAACAGCCCACGTTGTTTTAAATCCGTTAGCAACGCGCCGATTGCCTGATCACATTGTTTGGCCAGCATGCGATGGTTGATCTCCAGATCATCATGGTTGTCCCATGGTTGACCTTTGCCGTGCCAGACCTGAACGTATCTGACTCCGCGTTCGACCAAACGTCGAGCAATCAAAATCTGTTTTGCGTTCACTCCATCGCCGTACATGTCGAGAACGTGTTGCGGTTCGTTGGAAATGTCGAATGCGTCAGTGGCTTCCATCTGCATCCGATAAGCCAACTCATAGGACTGAATTCTCGCGTCCAAGCTTGGGTCGGAGCCGCGTTTTTCAAGATGGCGTTTGTTCAACTGGTTAAGCAAATCGAGCTGTTGCCGTTGTTGCTGTTTTGAGATCCGCTCATTTTTTACATTCTCAATCAAACGTTCGATACTTTGATGTCGAGTATCGACATGGGTACCTTGAAAGACGCCGGGCAGAAACGCTGATTGCCAGTTCTGGGTGTCTTTGATTGGGTACCCATCCGGACAAAGGGCGATGAACCCAGGTAAATTCTGATTTTCCGAGCCCATTCCATAGGTCACCCATGAGCCCATGCTTGGCCGGACCAAACGTGACTCGCCACAGTTCATCAGTAGCAGAGACGGTTCGTGGTTGGGTACGTCGGCTTGCATCGAATTAATGACGGCGATGTCGTCCATGTGTTGCGCGGTGTGTTTGAACAACTCGCTAACATGAATTCCACTTTCTCCGTATTGTTTGAACTTAAAAGGAGACGCCATTGCGACGCCGGTTTTGCGCTCGGTCGCAAGGTTGACGGGTAAAGTCTTGCCGTTGCGTTTTTGCAGTTCGGGTTTGTAATCGAAAGTGTCAACATGCGAAGGGCCACCGTTCATGAATAAATGGATGACGCGTTTTGCCTTGCCCGGAAAATGAGTGGGCCTCGCTTGAAGTGGATTTTCATTTGAGCCTGAATTTGAATTGCCAAGCAACAACCCGTCATCGCCCATCAGCCCCGCCAGCCCAAGTGCGGCTAGACCGGTGCCGCAACGTCGAAGCATGCTTCGGCGGGAAAGTGAACAGGATTCTGGTGGAGTGGGCATTTCTTTTTTCAGTTTTCAGTTGGGTTGGATTTTAGTCGATGAATTCGAATTCATTGGTTAGTAGTAGCGCGTGCGTGTAGCGTTGCCACTTGTCGATCTTGCTTTCGGGAGTTTCGATTGCCGAATGGATAAACTGAGTACCAATTTTAAGTTCGTCTTCGTTTGGGTTGCGCTGAAGAATCAAACGATAGATCGCGCGAATCCGCTGTTGGTCACTTTTGGTGTCGAACTCTTGGATTTGATCGGTCAGCCGCGCCGCATTTTCAATGATGAATTTTGAGTTCATCATGAATAACGATTGCTGTGGAACGGACGTTCGAATTCTCTTGGCGGCACTTTGGTCTGGACTGGCCAAATCGAAAACACGAAATAGGTTGGGTAAATCCTGGCGGTCAATAAAGCCGTAAATTGTCCGGCGGTTGGTGAACGGTTTGGTGAATAGCTCAATCGGTTTACCGTAAAGTTTGCGATCGAGTGTGCCGCTGACAGCCAAAATTGAATCCCGTAATGGCTCAAATTCAAGTCGACGTCGATTCATTTTCCAAAGCAAACGGTTTTCGGGATCAAAACTTGAGCACTCCTTGCGATCAAAACTGGTTTGGCAATAAGCATGTGAGTTCATGATCCGGCGATGAAGATGTTTGATTGACCAACCATGTTCCATAAAATCGGCAGCGAGATAATCAAGCAATTGCAGTTGCAGCGGTGGCTCACAACGGATTCCAAAATCGCTTGGCGTATCGACAAGCGGCTGGGAAAAGTGATGCATCCAAACCCGGTTAACCAAAACGCGAGCCGTGAGCGGGTTGTCGGTTGAGGCGATGTGGTTGGCCAGATCAAGTCGTCCACTTTTAGTTTTGAAGATTGGCCGTTCCTCTGTCGGCGTCAGAAGCGAAACAAATCGACGCGGAACTTGTGCACCACGACGGTTTTCATTCCCACGAATCATCACCGTTTCTTCATGGAGTTTTTCATTGTCCGCCAGCACCATGGCTCGAGCGAATCCTTCGGGAGCGTTCGCGTCTTGGGCTTTGATCGCCGACCGTAAATTGCGGGTCTCTTTTGCCTCAGCTACGTTCAGGTAGTTGTCCAATCGTCTTTGGTTAAGCATGACTGGCGAGCCTTTCCCAAAAACGACGTCCGCGATTTCTTTTCGATCGATTTGATCAGGCGCATTAAATTGAGCGATCGGCGGATTGATCGAGCCTTTGGATTCCCAATATTCGAATATCTCCTGGAACAGGTCCGCACAAGTTTTTGCCAGTTCAATTTTGTGAGTCGGCGGGTTGGATTTAAGTCGCTCAAACAGCAGTTTGTTGATCTGGGATTCTTCTGGTGAAGCAACCCAACGGTCGATCAGTTTTTTCGCATTGGCAGCAAAGTCCTTATCTGGCAAGGCCATCAACTCGGTAACTGGTTTGATGAATTTTGGGCTTTCACCAATTCGAAACGCGAGGTAATCACGCCATTTTATAAGGACTGCTTCTCTGACGCTGGCGAACTCAAGTTTGATAAACGGTTGTTCACTCAAAAGTTTACGTTGCTGAGGCGCGTGAGGCCGGGTGAGAATGACACGGGCAATGTAGTCGTGGAAATGTGTTCTGATGTGTTGCTTGATCTCTTTAAGTTTGGCTTTGCGGAATGCTTCGAGGTTGTTTTTGCGCTCATCCAGTTTCTTGAAGAACTCGGCATACTTCTTTTGTTGGTTTGCGTTACCCAAAATTGGTAATTCGTCGGGTACGTAATTGTTGGAGAAAACGCTGAAAAGCGAATAGTAATCCTCCGTTGGGATCGCGTCGTACTTGTGGTCATGGCAACGGGCACAAGAAACGGTCAACCCCATTAGGCCTCGCGTTACAACGTCGACTTGGTCATCGTAGGTGTCAATTTTGCTTTGGTACTGACGTCCAACGGTGATGAAGCCAAGTGCCGCAAGCGATTTTTTGTCTTCGGGGATCTCCATATGATCCGCTGCCAGCTGTTGGCGAATGAATTGGTCGTACGGTAAGTCCTTGTTGAAAGCGTCGATTACATAGTCGCGATAGGTAAACGCAAAAGGGAATCGGTTGTTTGCAAAATCTGCAATGTAGCCCGAAGTATCCGAGTACCTCGCAACATCAAGCCAATGGCGCGCCCACCGCTCGCCATAGTGAGGCGACTCCAGCAGTCGGTTAATTAATTTTGTGTAAGCGTCAGGTGATTGGTCGGCAGCAAACGCTTCGACTTCTTCAAATGTTGGCGGCAAACCGGTCAAGTCAAACGTGGCTCGGCGAATCAAGGTCCGCCGGTCAGCACGCGGCGAGGGAGCAAGCCCTTTTGTTTCCAGTTTGGCCAGAACGAACCGATCAATCGGCTGAATGTCTGCATTTGAGTTCTTGGCATTTGGGAGCGGTGGCTTAACGACTGGCTGAAAGGCCCAGTGATTATTGCGATGCTCTATCCGAAGTTCAGCAATCGAACGATTGGCAATTGTGGTGTCGGTTGCCCAGGGCAATCCCATTTTTACCCAATTCGCAACGTCGGCAATCTGGTCATCAGAAAGTTTCTTGTTGGGGGGCATGTTGTAGTCGCCCGTGTGATTGATCGCCGAGACGATCAAGCTGTTTTCAGGTTCGCCAACGACGGCAGCAGGTCCATTGCTTCCGCCAGCGAGAATCGCGTTACGGGAGTCAACTCGCAAGTTGTTTTCTGATTTGGATTCGCCGTGGCACTCAAGACATTGGTTAACAAGTAGAGGCCGAATCTTGCTTTCAAAAAACTCGATTTGGTCGTTGGAGAATGAAGGCGTTTGGGCTTTGGTTTGCGCGATTGCCTGTGCGCGCGGTGTCCGCGCTAAGGTTGTGACAAAAAGTAAAATCAGAAAAAGTCGAAGCATCAAACGATCTTCAATCACGGGTTAATTACTTCTACCGCAGGCCAGCAGAGCCATCGGGTTTGATGGGTCGGGTCGCGCTCAGTGAGACCACCGCCCACGTTACGATGTTTGCAATCTTCTTGTTCTATGATAGCAGACCGATTGTTGAGTTTTGTGTCTTAATCGTTCTTCTGAGACATGCGCAATCGACAAAACAATCACTCAGCCCAGCGTTTTACGATCTCGACTCCGACTTCAACTGCGGCGACCATTTCGTCCAAGCAAGCCCACTCGAGGGGCGAGTGAATGTTGTGCTGGCCGGAAGAGAGGTTGGGCGTTGGCAACCCAAGCTCCGTCAATCGCGAGCCGTCAGTTCCGCCGCGAACGATCGTCGTTTTGTAATCTCGTCCCAGCGTTTTGTGCGCATCGACCGCGTAAGCCACCGCGCGCGGTTCGTTGATGAGGCCGTCTGCCATGTTGCGGTACTGCTCGACGATTTCAATTTCGATGTTTGTATCAGGGCAATCGGTTTTGACACTGTCGGCGACCTGTTTTAGGACCTCGGCGTGTTGGCTGAGTTTCGATGTATCAAAATCTCTGATCAAGACCTTCAGCGTGGCCGAAGCAACACCGCCTTCGAGGACGTAAGGATGGAGAAAGCCATCGCGGCCGTCAGTTCGCTCGGGAGAAAGTTCCATTGGCAAACGGCTGATGAAAATCCCCGCCGCGCGAGAGGCGTTGATCATTTTGTCTTTGGCGATCGCGGGGTGAATGTTGACGCCAGTAAATGTGACGATGGCCATGTCGGCCGAGAAGGTCTCTTCGTCAATGTCGTTTTGCCCACCGCCGTCAAAGTTATAACAAACCGCTGCATCAATTTTACTGATGTCTACATGGTCAACGCCGTGCCCGATTTCTTCATCGCAAGTAAAAAAGATTCTGACTGGTCCACGTTTTACGTCTGGGTTTTCGATCAAGTGATTGGCTAACTCCATGATGATCGCAACACCTGCTTTGTCGTCGCCGCCCAGCAATGTTGTGCCGTCGGTTGTGATGATCGTCTTGCCCTTGGCATCCGGGAGTTCTGAGCAGCTGGCGGCGGTGATGATTTTTGTTGGATCGCCGGACAGCACGATGTCTTTACCGTCGTAATTTTCAATCACGTTAGGTTTGACGTTTTTGCCAGTGGTTTCGGGAGAAGTGTCAACGTGAGAGTTGAAAGCAACCGTTGGCGCTCCTTCGACGTTACCGGGAACGGTGCCGATTACGATTCCGAATTCGTCTTGGGAGGCGTCGGCAATACCCATTTCTTTCATTTGCTCAACAAGCAATTTTCCGATTTCCATTTGCCCTGGGCTACTGGGGTAAGTTCCACTGTCTTCCACTGCGGTCGTGTCAATTTGGACATACTGGAGGAAACGCTCGAGAAGTCGGTCTTTATTCATCGGGTTAGTTTTCAAAATTAAGCTGCTGGGATAAATTGGATGGTGAATTACCACGCAATTAAAAAGATCATTCTATGTCTTCTCCTGCCGTTAGCTACCTCGTGTTCGATATCGAAAGTATCGCCGACGGCGATTTGATTTCCAAAGTCCGGTATCCTGCGGAAAATTATTCTCCCGAAAGAGCCATTCAAGTTTACTGTGCCGAGCGGATGGAGCAGTTTGGAACCGAGTTTATTCCATATACATTTCACATTCCGGTATCCGTTGCGATCATCAAGGTAGGAATTGATCTGAAGATTATTGATATCGTGACATTGGATGCACCTGAGTATCGCCCGCACGTTATCACCAAACATTTTTGGGACGGTTGGAAAGCCTACAAGATGCCGACGTTTGTCAGTTTCAACGGGCGCACGTTTGATATTCCTTTAATGGAGATGTCGGCCTTTCGATTTGGGCTGGGCATTCCTGCTTGGTTTAATATGCATGAGCGGACCTACGACCAAAAGCGAAATCGCTACAACCAGGGTTCCCATTTAGACCTTCAAGAAGTCCTGACAAATTATGGGGCGACGCGACTCAATGGCGGCTTGAATCTGGTTGCAAACATTCTCGGCAAACCCGGAAAGATGGGAATCGCTGGCCACATGGTTCAAGAACTCTACAACGAAGGAGAGCTTGGCCGAATCAATGACTATTGCCGCTGTGATGTGTTGGATACGTATTTCGTGTTGTTACGAACAAAGGTTCTCACGGGCGAAATCACGCTCGATGAGGAACAGACGCTTATCAACGATTCGATGGAATGGCTGGAGATGAAGTCCGATGAGTTTCCCGTATACGGCGAGTACTTACAGCAGTGCTCGGTTTGGGAAAATCCATGGAAGACGGTTGAGAGCGAGAGTTAGTTGGCCGTCAGTCACGGGGGTCGCGGGAACCGTCGTGTACGACCTACGAAAAAAAGGCAGCCCGAATTGGGCTGCCTTAGTTTGTTAGTTCAACTTCAAATGAGTTTGGAATTTGAATTAAAAGTCGTCGTCTGATGGATCGAATCCACCACCGCCACCCATTCCACCCATTGCTGATTCGACTCCGACTTTGATCAAGCCAAGAATTCCGTCTTGCATTTCCATGCGAACGGTAACGCCATTTTCGATCAAGTTTGCGGTCATGCTCATGCGATCGTTTCCAGCGGACTCAAGAGCGGCTGCCATTTTTTCCAAGGATGGATCACCGTTCGTGTTGGCGGCGAATTTCAAAATTGGAGTAAGGTAGAGGTTGTACTGCATAAGATCTTTGGCCATCTCAGTTCCGTCCATGGCTTTTTTTAGAGTCGCCACTGGGTTGCTTCCGCCAGCAACATAGACTTCTTTCTTGCCAATTCCGACAATCAGAGTTATCTGGTCGCCAAAGACTTCACGAACTTCTTCTTCTTCGTCCGGAACTTCAATAACGACTTCGTGAAGGGTTACTGATTTGTGGCTGCCAGAGTTAAGGTTGACCTCGATTTGTCCGCCCATTTTATCTTCAGCCAACGCCACCAACTCTTTGACGGCATCTTCAATTTTCCCGGGATCTGAGATCTGAACTCCTGAAGCGAAATTAATTTCACCATCGTCAAGCATCACAACCATACCTGAGTCAAGCAATCCGTCCTTCATCGTGGCTTTTAGGGAATCGACCAAATCGTCTAAAGCACTGTCGACCGTAGTGATTTCATCTTCTGTTAGATCGCCGTCTTCATCCATTCCGGTGACGATTGCTTTCTTAAGTTGGTCAAGCTGATCGCTGTACTCGGCGCTGTCATCTGCATCGAGCTGGGTGCATTGGTTTTGAGTGAACGTTGCACCTTCCATCAAGAATCCAGTAAATCGTGAAGGCTGGTCGGCTTTTGAATTCAAAAGCTTCTTGGCCAATTTTGATTTAGGAATGCCCGTGAATTCGATGTCCATCAAAAGGTTTTTAGAATCTTTATCAGCAGTCATGCCAAATGTCAGAGTGTCTGACTCATTGATCATCATTTCCATCTGCTTTGTCGACATCTCAAGATTTTTTCGCTGAAGTTCAGCCATCTCGTCGTCTTCGTCCAAACTATCAAGCGTTTGGGCTGAGCTTTCTTTGATCATTTCAATGAACTGATCTCGCATGCCTTGTGGAATACGTTGGCCAAAAACTTTGGCAGCGAAGTTGTATTTCGAAGGAAGATCGCCAAGCATTTTTTGTGGAGCATCAGGAAGCGAGTCGAACATCTCTTTTTTGTTTGAGATGAAAGCGTAGCCGTTGTGCTCGCGTACCAGCAATTCAGTTCCATCGTCGGTAACGATCGTGGTGAAGTCATCATCCTCTTCGACTTCAGCCAAACCAGCGATTACGTCTAGCATTTCTTCCATGTTGGAAACAGGGACGAAGCCAAGGAAATCTGGCACGGGCGAATCTTCTTCAAGAAACAACATGATCCCGGCATCTTTATCCGCATCCAGGCCTTTGGTGTAACCCTTAATCATGGCCCCTGCCATGAACTTCATCTGGCCGTAGCCCGATGCGTCCATGAGATAATTAATGTCGTTCATTTGCTCTTTAAATTTGGCAATAGATACGACGACTGCTGGTTCGGGCGCGCTTTGGCAGAAAGCTTGGCCCACTGGCAGCAGCGATACGACGCTGATTAACAATCCTAATACAAAGGACTTACAAAAAGGCTTCACGTTGGTCTCCAAAAGTTGGAATGTTATTGAAATGGATTGAGTTGAGAGGACATTTTGATTGCGAAATTTTTGACTGAGAATAATCCGGCCTCAACTCAAAATGCGTCCCGCTTAAATTGTCTAGCATCAGAGAGCAGATGCAATAACGTAGAGCAATTTACTGAAGATTTTCGCCTATCGTTTTTCTCAACTCGTCGTTTTTTTGCTCCAATCCGGACCAAAGACATCACTGGCAGGATTCGCAACCATTTATACTTCGCGCCTGCACTATAAGTTTTAAGCCAGCTAAAAAACGCCCGGAAAACACATGGGGTGGGTTTCCAGGCGTCGTTTTTGTGGAAAAACTGACAATTCTTGTCTGAGAATCGCGCCTTTGTGAGTTTCGTCGGTTGGGCAAAAAGCTGTCGTGAGCAGGTTCGGGGAAACTTGGTCCGTGATCGCTCAATGTGATCTCTTGCCTGTGTTTACCGTGATTTTTCAGTGACTTTACTCGGCGCGCATGTTGAGACAGCTAAAAAGCATCTCAATGGCCCGATTTGATCGGAAAAGAAGAGCGGCTGGGGAATTAACTAACTTCCAGTCGCTTGGGCGTTGGTATTAACGCTCTCGATAGACGATACGACCCTTGGTCAAATCGTAAGGGGAAAGTTCAACACGGACTTTGTCGCCCGGAACAATCCTAATAAAGTGTTTGCGCATACGACCGGCCACATGGGCTAGAACTTCGTCACCCGTTTCGAGTTCTACCCGAAAACGTGTATTGGCGAGTGCCTGTGTCACGGTACCATCAACTTCAAATGCTTCTTCTTTGGCCATAAAGCCCCTTTAAAAAAAAGTGTTATACCTCCGCGAAAAGTCGGAGAAATTAAAATAAACGCTTACAAATTGCGTTTGATCATTGTACATGGACGTGACTTATAAAGTCTAGTCCAGCGTGTTGTTGGACGCAGTAAACTCAGCTTTGGTTCGACGAATTCAGTTTTATCTTCAAAACTAACTGGAAAACGACCCCAAACTACGTCGAATCACAAAATCGCTCCATTGATGACCGTTAAACCAATGCAAAACAAGTTCTTAAGCCCCTGTGACTCGCGGTTGCCCGACAGTTCGTTAGGATGGCTATGACAAGTCACCGGCATGATGGAGATTTGTCGATTCAAAAACAGAAATGTGAATGGGAATCGCGTATGGTATAGCGCTGTTAATAACTGTTTGGATGCGTAGCCGCTTGCAAATGTGTTTCACTTTGGCGATCCCATTCCTGTACAACCAGATCAAGTTTTAAAGCTAATTAAGCCTTTCCAGCGGCGTTCTGAATGAGTCAAAATCCATACAAATCTCCTCACGAACAATCAAAAACAACCAACGCCAACATTGCGTCAAATGAAGTGCATTTACCACCGAAGCGCGTTCTGACGCGATTCGATTGCGTATGCATCATCGTGGGGACCATTATTGGCGCGGGCATCTTTAAGATTCCGGCCATTGTTTCGGGCAAAATGCCAGATGTTTATTGGCTGGCTGGCGTGTGGATTTTTGGTGGTGCGATCGCTTTGATCGGGGCGCTTTGTTTTGCTGAGCTAACGACGACGTATCCAGACCGCGGCGGAGATTACGGTTACCTCAAACGGGCGTACCATCCTCGTTTCGGATTCGCATTTTCCTGGACCGCGTTTTGGGTCATTCGGCCCGGTAACATCGGCGCGATGGCGATGGTATTTGGAAAGTTCGCAAATCAAGCGTTTCCCAATTCGTTATCGGAATTCTTGTACGCGGTGATTGGTGTCGTGACGATCACCATTACTAATTTGCTGGGAATCAAAGTCGGCAAAACAGCTTTGAATATTCTCACGGTCGCCAAAGTCCTCGGCATTATGCTGATCGTGGTTTCAGCTTTTGTGTTTGGATCTCGGCAATCGGAATCCAAAGTGGCACCTGAAACCAGCGCTGCATCGGTGATCGCGGCGACGTCAACTGGCGTAGCCAATACAGCTGTACCAAAAACCGATCCACAAGAATCAGAAAGCCCTTTGACTGACGGCCGATTTTGGTTGGCCCTGATGTTTGTCATGTTTGCGTTCGGAGGCTGGAACGACATCGCGTTTATGGCTTCCGAAGCGAAGGAACCGAAAAAGAATTTGCTTCCATCACTTGTGATCGGAACAGGCACCGTGCTGTTCGTTTACCTCTTGATCAACTGCGCTTTGGTTTACGGATTCGGTTTTGAAAACATGGCGGCTAGAGGACAGCAAAAAGAAAGTGCAACCGCAGCGATGATCAACAACAACATGGGTGAGATGGGTAATCAAATTTTTTCTCTGGTAGTTTGCGTTTCCTGTCTGGGCGCGATCAATGCAATGATTTTGACAAGTCCGCGAATTTACTGGGCGACTGCGATTGACTATCCGTCACTCCAATGGCTGGCCGGTTCGGGAAAAGAGCGTGGTTGGTGGCGAGCGATGATGCTTCAAGCCGTCGTGACCCTGCTGCTGATCGGAATGTTGGGTAATAGTAAAGGTGGGTTTGAAAATATTGTTGCTGCGACCGCGCCATATTTTTGGCTGTTCCTGGCGGCCACGATCGTGTCATTGGTAGTCAACAGGATTAGATACAAAGGCCAGTTCGACGGTTTCCGAATTCCGTTCGGCCCATTGTTCCCAATAATCTTTGTGCTCACTTGTGTCTTTATGGCGTATATGGCGCTGGATTATATGGTCGTGCAAAAACTGCAAGTTCCAACGGCGGGGATTGGCGGTTGGGTGATTGTCGGAGCCACGTTGAGCTTCTTTTTGAAGTCGTCGATTTCGAAAGAAGTGAAATCCTAGACGGAGCCTTGTTTGACTTTTTAAAGACCTGTGTTGTTTGGCGATCACTCCAAAATGGAAAAATTCAGGATAATCCCGACAGGAAACAGCATTCCCGCCTTTCTGGGGTCCTGAGAAAACTTCGGGGTTAATTTTAGCCTTGTGATTGCCGAATTCTGGCAGTACGATATCGTTCCGATAATTAGCAAATATTCACCATCTAAGCAGTGAGGTTCAACCGAGTGGGAACTAAAAAGACCGGCAAAGGTCGCCGTAAAGTAGGCCGCAAAAAACGACGTATGCGAGCCAAAATTCGACATCGCAAGAAATAGTCGACTCTGACTGCCTGTCAATTTGATTGGACCGGCACTTCTTTCATGCTTTAGACTGGGTTCGATGCTGCGCGAATCTCCCTTGCTTTTGCTCCATGCTTTGGCAAGTTGTAAGATGAGATTCGTTGAGATCATTTTTCTCTTGTAGATTTCTTCTCACAGTAAGCTCTGCCCACAGTTGATTGGTTGAGCCTGCGATTGTTCGTCGAGCCAGCGGAGATCTTATGCTTGGTGTTTTACAGCCGTTGCCTAGTGGTGATCCGATCGACTTACTTAAGCATCATCTTGTTGTTGGCCGACGAGAGGCTTGTGATATCGTGCTGGATTTCGGTGGTCTCTCTGGGCGCCATGCGTTGCTTAAGTTGGAGCAAGGCATTTGGTTCGTCACTGCCCTGCGTACCAGGAATGGAATCAGGTTCCACGGCAAGCGGCTCTTGGTTGGAGCCAGGCAACCGCTATACCCCGGTACGAAATTCACACTTGGGAAACACGAGTTCATTATTCAGTACGACCCAGATCAGTTGCGAGATATCGCGTCGCCTGACGATCCGATTGATGGCGGGGAATCAGGCGTCGGGGTAAGACCAAGATTGGGACCCAACGACACTCCGCCGATGGGTCAAGCCGCGAGTCCTGAACGTGAAGGATGAGCCGCCGGTCAGTTCGGCCGTTTCAACTGCATCTCCCGTCACCAAGATTTCGGTTTGGCAAGGCAGATTGTTGATCGTGCTGGCTGCGTTCATGTGGAGCACAAGCGGATTTTTCGCAAAGGCTCCGATCTTCGAGAATTGGCCAGAAGGATCTCGTGGCGTATTGTTGGCGTTTTGGCGAGCTGTATTCGCGTCAGCCATTTTGATCTTCATGGTTCGCAAAGTCGCTTGGTCTTGGAAGATGATTCCGATGGTCGCGATCTTTGCGATGATGAATTGGACCTATTTGACTGGCATGGTCCACTGCGAATCGACGTTGGCGATTTGGCTTCAGTACACCGCGCCGGCTTGGGTGTTTTTGGTTAGCTGGATTTGTTTTCGAGACAATCCGGTATGGCGAGATTGGGTTCTGTTGGCGTTCGCGACGATCGGAGTCGCCATTATTCTCCGCGCCGAATTGTGGGGCGCTTCGCCGATCGGCGTTCGTTATGGGTTGGCTTCGGGGGTTGGTTTTGCCGGAGTCGTGGTGATGTTGCGATCGTTGCGCGAGTACGATGCGGCTTGGTTGATATTTTTGAATCACATCGTTACCGCCATTTTTCTTCTTCCGGCTCTGCTTCAGAAAGGCGTTTATCCGTCAGGCGTTCAGTGGGGATACTTGGCCTGTTTTGGGATGTTGCAAATGGGAATTCCTTATTTGCTTTTCGCTCGCGCCGTACACTCTGTTTCCAGTCACGAAGCCTCCGGCTTGACGTTGCTTGAGCCAATCCTGGTTCCTGTTTGGGTTTTTCTGGCTTGGCATAATTCACCTGACTACGAGAGTCCGGCTTGGACCACCATCGTAGGTGGTGGTTTGATTTTGACGGGTTTAGTTGTCCGCTATATCGGGCAAAAGCCTGGAGAGACGGGGCTGGAGAACGAGGGGTAGCACTCGCTCAATGGCACTTGGTTGTAGTGTGTCAGATGGGAACCCGACGCGTTATAGGATTTTTCATGGAGCTGTATAAGTTTGTAGTCCCGCTTAGAATTTCTGCGGCGAAGTTTTTTATTTGGTATAGTGAAGAGGTTTAAAACTTCTTTGAAAGTTGAGCATGTCCAAATTCAACCCCGTGGCATCCAGGAGTGCGTTTTCACTTGTCGAGCTGTTGGTTGTGATTGCGATCATTGGCATCTTGATTTCAATTACTTTGCCCGCTGTTCAAAATGTCCGCGAAGCTGCGAGGCGAGTTGACTGCGGAAACCGAATTCGGCAATTGGGTTTGGAGCAGTTGAATTTCGGTTCAAGGCACCAGTCCGATGATGGCTCATCTGAGAACCAGCAAAGCTACCTGTTGATGTGTCCGAGCAGTGGAGAACGGCCTGTTCGTGAAATTCCTTTTGATACAACAGTACGTGCTCAAGCTCGAAATTTTTTGCGAGTGGGCAGTGGGACCGCAATCTTGGAAGACGCCGGCGGCAGGTTCCAAAGAATTCCGAACACCGAGAATCCTTACGATGGAATATTTGGTAAGGGCAGCAGCACTGACGGCCTGAGCAACACAGTGATGTACTGTGAAGCATTGTCGGATTATCAAATAACTTCGGCAAACGGAAACGATGTCGTTGACCATTGGGCGAGTTATGGTGACGAGTCATCTGGTCATTCCGGCTCAACCGGTGTGCCAATCAATGGCTACAAGCACTCGGGCACGTTTGAAAAAATCGAAATTGGATTTAGTAGTCGGCATAACGGGAGTGGCGTCAATGCTGTCTTTGGCGATGGCCATGTTGACTTTATTGCCGACTCGATTGACGCGCGTGCTTGGAGCGGTTTGGGGACTCAAGCCGGCGGCGAAGTTGTAAACGACTGGTAGA
>CAYZGP010000054.1:0-39684 GCA_964478065.1 uncultured Pirellulaceae bacterium | reverse complement strand
AATTCAACTTGAAATGGACTCGCCGTGTAGTCGTCCTGATCGTCTGTGAGGTCGCTTGGTTCAAAGCGAACGGTGCTCAATTGACTGGCATCGCCTTCAAAGAAAACGACTTTGCATTCAAATTGTTCGAGCGACCTCACGAAGAATGAAAGTAAACCTGAATTTGGAAGGTAACTGTTGATTCCTGCAATGTCCGCAAGGTTGAGCTGAAACAGGAAAATCCAGATGCCATTGTCGGAGCGAGGAAGTTGGCTTTCGTCAGCAAGATCTGGAAAGCCACCCAATCGTGAACTACCGATCTGCGAATAGTCATCGGGAATCGTGCTTTTGATGTTGATCGAATTTCGAATCTGCGATTTCATTTGACCAACTCCTGCCTCTTCCAGTTTGTTGGAAAAATCAGCGAAGTTCGACGACGTTGCATCCATGTAGAGATTCATGTCAGCCAAGTCGAATTGAATTGGTTTGTCACCGTGCTTGTACGTCCAGTCCATAAACAGCGGGCGAAATTTTCCTTCGATCGAAAAGTTTTTCAATGAGCCCGAAAATGATTCGAGTCCGGCTGGAAGCGACGAAAAATCATTGGATTTCAAAGACAGGTACTCAAGCGATTCCAAATTTAGAATGTCATCTGGTAGTGAATTCAGATCGTTGTAGTTGAGAAAAAGTCCCTGTAACGTTTTTAGTTGTCCGATGCCTGACGGTAGCTGCGTCAGTTGGTTTGAGGACAACAACAAAGTCTCGATTCTTGTGAGATTCGATATTGCTTCCGGCAACGATTGCAATTGGTTGTAGCTCAGATCGAGTTTGGTCAGCGGCAGATCAAAAATCGCATCGGGAACTGTTCGCAGTTGATTCTGCGTCAGCGAAAGTTCGGTCACGCTCTTCAGTTCTCGCACATCATCCGGGATCGTCTCGATACAATTGTTGCCCAACGAGAGTGTTTTTAACGCTAAAGCGCTTTTCAACAAAATTGGGAATTCGTTCAACCGGCAAGCTTGCAAATTAAAAGTGACAAGCTTTTCTAATGCATCAACGCGTGCAGCAAGTAGGTTTGCGTCGCAAAGGCTCAGATAGCAATACTCAAGATTGACGAACTCACTGATCCTTGCGACCAACTCGACATCAACGATTCGATCACAGTAAATTGACTTGATCGCGATCTTGTCACCATCGAGCGCCTTTTGAAGATCGTCGGCCGTTTTACAGCGAAGTTTTTCATGTTCCGAGTATTTAGTCATCTTTTAGTCTGCACCGGGAGAGATCCATTGGCGAGGTCAGCAAAAGCAATTCCGATCAGTTCAATTTTATGCTTGAATATGTGTTACAGGAAGCGTCGTCAAACTCGCCGAGATTGAGTCAAATTTTGTGCTTGTGTGTAAAAAACAAGGTCCCAGCCGTACGCTCCCAAATCGTCCAATCCAGTCCAGTCCTCCAAAAGGTTGACGTTGGTCGAGGTGGAACATAGGTTGTTAATCACGTTTTCTGACAAAGAACCAAACACGCTCAAAAAATTTGTTTGCGTTGCCCTAGGACACCACATGAAATCAAAACCAACTCGACGCTCATTCGTGCGAACTTCATCAGCTTGCATCGCGGCTCCTTTAGCATTGGGGTCGGCCGCGCTTTCATCATCGGTGCTTTCATCGACCGCGTCTGCCAACCAACCATCCAATCGAACCATTCAAGACGAAAAAAAAGACGTCTCGCTTAATGATCGCATCTACAAAACGTTGAAAATTGGTATGGTGGGCGTAAAAGGCACACTGACAGAAAAATTCAAAGCCGCCAAAGAAGCTGGTTTTGCCGGAATCGAAATGAATTCGCCGGGCATGAACGTCGAAGAAACATTGAAAGCGATTTCCGAATCAGGATTGCCCGTCGATGGGACGGTTTGCTCAACGCACTGGAACAAGACGCACACCAGCCCCGACGCTGCCGTGCGAGCAGAAGCACTTGCCGATCTCAAAACCGCCATCCGCGACACCCATGCTGTTGGCGGCAGCACTGCGTTACTAGTCGTAGGCCATGGCAAAGACGGAACAGAAGAAGAAATCTGGCCACGTGCGATTGAAAATATTAGCAAAGCACTTCCCCTGTGTGCGAAGCTTGGCGTCTACATCGCAATCGAGAACGTTTGGAACCGATTTCTTTATGATCACGACGGAGACCAGAATCAAACGGCAGAAAAATTTGTAAAGTTTGTTGACGAATTGAATTCGCCTTGGGTTGGTATGCAATTTGACATTGGCAACCATTGGAAATATGGCAGCATGGGCGATTGGATTCGTCAGCTAGGTAAACGGGTTGTAAAACTTGACCTCAAAGGATTCTCGCGAGCCGAAAACAAATTCAAAAAAATCGGCGAAGGCGACCTTGATTGGGCAGATGTCCGAAAAGCACTCGTAGAAATCGACTATTTTGGGTGGGCTGCCGCTGAAGTTGGTGGGGGTGACCTGGCGCGTCTTAAAGAAGTTTCGAGTAACATGGATAAAGCGTTCAACCTTGTCTGATTTAACTTCGCCACGCCCAATTTAGTTGCTTTCATGAATCTTCCCTCGCCCGAATCACCGATACCGTTCGACCTGACTGGTCGGCGGCTGGGCGACTACGAAATTTTTCGCCGACTCGGACGAGGCGGGATGGCTGATGTCTATCTCGCTAAACAGGATTCCCTCAATCGCAACGTCGCACTGAAAGTCCTCAAGCCAGAATTGGCCAAGGACGAATCGTACATCGCACGCTTTCGTAACGAAGCCCAAGCCGCGGCCAAACTCGTTCAGTCCAACATCGTACAAATTTACGATGTCGGTGATTGCGAAGGATACTACTTCATCGTTCAAGAATACGTGCAGGGTCGAAACCTGAGACAATACTTGGCGAGACATGGCGCTGTTGAACCGGTCATGGCCATCAACGTCTTGCGGCAATGTACGATGGCGCTTCGCGAAGCCGGCGACTTGCAAGTCATTCACCGAGACATAAAGCCTGAGAACATCATGCTTTCGACCAAGGGCGAAGTGAAAATCACCGACTTTGGTTTGGCTCGAATCAATAACCAAGCCACCAGCAAAGCCCTGACGCAAATCGGCATCACGATGGGCACCCCGCTCTATATGAGCCCTGAACAAGTCGAAGGCGCCAACGTTGATCAACGCTCCGACATTTACTCTCTAGGAGTAACGGCGTACCACATGCTCGCCGGCCGCCCGCCCTTCGATGGTGAAAACGCTTTGGCAATCGCGGTCCAGCACGTTAACGAAAAACCCGCGTCGCTTGAAATACTTCGCCCCGACATCCCCAAAGAGCTAACGGCCATCATTGAAAAAATGATGGGTAAAAAACCGGATGATCGCCAGGACGACGCAGCTCAGCTTTTGAAAGAGCTACGCAAAGTCAAAATTGACATGGATGACGATTGGGAATTGATCGTCGAAAAATTGTCAGTCGCCGAGACCAGCCGAATAGCAGAATTGACCGGGGCAAATTCCTGGAGCCAATCCAAACTCGCCGCGACACGCCAACTTCAAACCGTAATGAAAGGCAACATTCGTTCATGGTGGAAGAGCCCTGGAACCTTGCTGGCCTTCGCCGGATTGTCAATTGCGGCCCTGGCGGGTGGAGGTCTGTACGCAAACTACTCGGCTCCTCCTCCACTACTGGGCTCCGAACTCTTGGACAGTAACAACGTTCCCAAAAAAGCGGATGTCTCGCAGCAGTACGCCGCGGCAAGGCGAGCCGAGATGGACGATGAATCTTTCTCGATGAAAGAAAAGCGATGGATGGCCGTCGAAACTTATTTCCCAGCATCTGAAGCCGCGCCAACAGAAACCAACAAAACGAGACTGTTCAACCAAAGAGCCAAAACCCGTTTGGCTGAGCTTTATCTGAAACACGATCGCTTGGCCCAAGCACTTACGATCTTCAATGAGCTTGTTGAAGACTCCGACGAATTGGAAGAAGAATTTCGCATAGCGGGCTATGCAGGCCAAGCCATCGTTTACCAGGCAATGGCCCCTGATCTCGCTGGCGGAAAAACAGAACAAGCCAACAAGATCAACGCAGCCATTGATGGAGTTGGCTCCAATCAAGATCTGCTCAATAAATTATTGAAAGAGCGTTTCAAAGCCGTCAATCGCGAAGTCGGACCGACCAACGATGGCACTTAATCGACACGAGCACAACGTTAGCGACGAACGTTAGCTGACAACGCTACGACCGGAAGTTTCGATTGATCCACCGCCAAAGCCGTTCGCCAAGTGAACGATAGCCGGTATACAACCTCGCTTGACCGCCCATGCCAATTTTCAACGGGACGGTATTTCCTTCCAGTGGAACCCGAGCATAGTGTTGCAACTCGGTTCGTTGATACGCAGCGACCAATTCAACAACTGGGTCGGGAGCACGGTTTCCCATATTCTCCAGTGAACGTTGGGTCGGCGTGAAGTCTTTTCGATCAATCGAGTATTCGGTATCACCCTTGAACACGACTTCCGATTCGTAAACCTTGCCTGGCTCAGAGTAGAGTTTGATTTTCGCCTTACGCCCAACCTCAGCGAACTTAATCTGATGTTCGGTTAAAACCACAATAGCTTCCCACTCGGAAAGATCGGCCACTTCGCAAAATCGTTGACCGCGAGCTACGGCAACTTTTCCTTGTGCCCCGTAGATCAATGGCTGCATGTCGATCTCTTCAATTTCTTCTGATGGTTCGCCCATGTGCTGGTAAGGCGTTTCAAGAACGGTTCCTGCGATCGTACTTTTGAGCGTTAACCGATCTCGTTTTATCTGCAGTTCATCACGGGCTCTTGTAAGTTTTTGCAGGTCCAGAAGAACTGATTTCGTTGAGGTTTCAACACTTGCTTTGACAAGCGATCCCTGCGACAAGCGAAACTCCAATTCGCCCCGCTTTTGTTCAACTTCTGAGTTAGCGATTGCTAACTTTAAATCGAGATCAATACTGCTCAGTCGAGCCAACGGCTGGCCCGCGGTTACTTCCTGGCCCGGTTGGACTTCACATCCTTCAAGAAAGCCCCCTTCTTCAACCCAAATCGTTTCGATTTGTTTTGGCATCACGATCAAGTTACACCGCAAATAATGTGGCACCGGAATAAACAGGATCAGTCCGATGGTGGCCAACAGGCAGCCCAGCACGACAAAAAATCTTACTTTTTTCACTTGATGCATCCGTCCTGGAACAGACATGTACTTAAACAACTTGTAACCCGGCATGACGATCATACCGATCATTGAGAACAACGCGATTCCGATACCAACCGTTTCGAGGTTGTAAGGTTCAAGCATCTCCATCAGGAAAAAGATAATGGAGAACATGATGATCCAACGATAGCAAAACGCGGCAACCGTAAATGCTGCAAACGCTAAAGGGCGATTGGTCGGCATCAATTGGTCGTCTGGAATTTCCAAGCCTAACCAATTTCGGCCAAGCAACGTCGTAAGTGCCTTCGTCGATTTTTGATTCAGGTTTGGAATCTCGAGCAGGTCGCTCATGATGTAGTAACCATCGAACCGCAACAACGGGTTACCATTGAACAACACGGTACTGACCGAACTGATGAGCATCACACGTAGCGCGATATCCTGAATCAGGCCAGGTTGCACGAACCACCAAACGAATGTCGCGATGGTAGCAAGTATTACTTCGACGTACATTCCTGCGGCGCCGATCGCGGCGCGGTGCCATTTATTGGGCAGTCGCCAGCTATCGGACACATTGCAGTACAAACATGGCGTCAGTACAAGCAACATAAAACCGATCTCATGGCACTCACCACCCAATCGTTTACACGACAAACCGTGCCCAAATTCATGAAAGACCTTCGTCACACAAAGCACGATTCCAAAAAGGTACCATTGTTGGGGATCGAAGAACGCATCGAAGCCCGGCAGCATCGCCTGGAATTCTGACCAGTTAATGATGACCGACATCGCTGCGATCGCCGCAAAGAACATCGTGAAATATACAGCGACCTTCGTAAAGATCCACCAAGTCCACGGCATCATCCAGTTCAAAATTTGTTCCGGATCAAAACCCTTGTAACGAATAGCAAGCACATTCGAAAACGCGCCAATCAACTCCATCCGCCGATTTTTCTGGCCACGCTTTAGCAGCTCAGGCCCCTGCCCCGGCATATTGGAAATGACAAGCCCGTCTTGATGGAACCGCGTCAGCAGTTGCTGCAAATCCTGACGCGTGATTCGCTTGGGTGCAAACTTTTCATGATAGTTGTCTTGGAGATCATCAATCGACTTGGTGCCATCAAGTTCACGCAGCAAATAAAATACATGCGGCGGGAACTGATAATACTTTTGCCCGACCGGCTCCTTGATTACCCAGTATTCAACGCCCTGATAGGCCATCCGATCAAATGTGAGATCAGACCGAATCTTCATTTTCACCGGCGGTGACTTGGGCATTGCCCCTTGATTTGGAATCGGAGGGTCACCAGACGGAGGCGGGATGATCGACATCGCGGCCTCCTAAAACCATACTTTGGTACGAAGGAAATCGTAAACTTGATAGAAGCAAACAAATCCCAAAGAACGCTTTCCACAGAGAATCTTCGCAGTTGCACTAGCACCGCTTCTCAATTCCTCTTCCAGTTTGTCTAACTGATCAGGGTGAATTTTGACGATGGCACGATACGCTGGCGGACCGGCTTCCGAAGGCGACGCTCGCTGGGCAACCGATTCAAGTGTGCCCTTCAGATTCAAACTCGCATCGGTACCAATTTTGAACTCAACATCCAGCGGTTTGCCGTCGTTGTTTCTGAATGCTTCGTCAACATAGCCGACTTTGGCTTCGGGAATCTTCAATTCCAATTGCCATTCGCCATCGAGATCCGCTACTTCCAACAACGCCATGCTCGAGTTGGCAACAAAGTTTTTGTATCGCCGCTTTGGATTGGGTGTGATGATCGTCCCATCAATCGGGCTGGTAATGTTCAGATACTTTTCTTTGGCTCGCAACAATCCAAGCTGATCCTCCATTCCTTTCATCTCTGCTTCAGCCAGCTGAATCGCCATCCCAACTTCCTGTTGCTTTTCGCGGTCCCCGCGCAACAAAGCCTGTTGGCTCCTTTGTGTGGCAATCCTGGCTTTGATTGACTGGATCGCAATCTCTGTTGAGACAATTTCGATCTCGAGATCGGTATGCTTCAGGCCCAATAATGGCTGACCTTTGGTAACTTGTTCACGTTCGTCGATCAAAATTTCTTTGATGATTCCACCATCAATTTGTGAAAAAACCGTTTGCCGAACGGTGGGGTGCATCACGCCCTCAATTTTCATCTTCAATTCTTTGGGAAAGAAAATCATAGCAAGCGTCAGCAACGCAAGACACGCCAACCCCGTCATCGTCTTGGCGCGATGATCTTGAAAGAGTACTTTCTGGAGCCACCCTAGACGTTTCCAAATTGGAAGCATGAAAATCTCATCGTGCTTCCGCGCATTTTCCAAAGCGAGTTCGGCTTGGCCCACAATCAGTTTGCGATCATCGTCGATCGACTCTTCCACCACATCGGCGTCAAAGTATTCGAAAACGATCACGCCCAATTTGCGAGGCTTACGATTTCGACGGCTCTTCATTTCCAAATCCGGCATTTCAGGCGGACGGGCAAACAGAGGAATCACAGCCAAGGTACGGCTGTGTGATTCGTCGAGATACTCGTTGATTTTCTTGGCGACCTCTGGCGCGATGCCTTCGGTGCTACCGGTAATCCAAAACGGCGAGTCCGCACTGACGCTTGCGGTTGCAACATTGGAAAGCAAGCGAACGACGTTGGCTCGGTTCTCGAATCGGTCCTGGCTACTGATGGCAACGATCTTGCAGCTTCGCCCGTTCCATTTTCCCACACTGACACGATCACATTTCAACAAACGTCTGGCTTCGTTTGCAATCGAATAGCAAGTTTCTTTTTGGTCGATTGAGCGATGGGCTTCGTTAATATACTCAAGCCGATCACTCCAAGTGCTTTGTGTGCTCAGCGCGCTGACCGTTGCACTGTGTTCGTTATTGACGCTTTGTTCGTTGCTGACATTTTGTTGAACGTTGCGTGTTGCAACTGCAGTTGCGGCGGCTGCCTGATGCTCACTCCACTGTTGGAAAAGCGAAGAAATCTGAGTCATAAAACGCAGATAACCCTCTTGTGCCTGTGGGCTAATGTCTCCTCGCTGAAGCAACTCCAACGTACCACAACACTTTTTCGTTCGGTTGTAAACTGGCGAGAAGAGCATCAAGAAAGCATCGTCTTGTTGTGCATCTGGATCGGTTGGATCACCAGGTCCGGTAAATGCTTCTGACGTCAGTCCCATCGGAAGCTCTTTGGTGATGACTTCCAAAACCGCATTGTTGTGTTGTCGATTATCGTGTGAGAGGATTTCCTTGGCGGTCTCGTTGGGATGCCTTCCCGATTGATGAGTTAGTTTAGGTGCATTGTCGCTGAGTTGCCAGAACAACGCACCATAAGCGCCCGTGATTTTGACAACGCGTTTTAGAACCGTGTCGCAGAATTGGTCAAAGTTGGGCTCGGTCTCAGTCATCTCTTTGAGATGATGGATCGTCTTGCGCACTTCTTCCCGAATGGCAGCTGGCGAGGGATTGGTTTGTTGTTCACCAGTTGACATAAATATGGGTTGACCAAAAAAGGTTGTTTTTGCGAGATCAGGTTCGAAATGTAATTAAACGTGATTATAGAACTGACACTTGATAAGGAAACAAGTTCCTTTTGAAGTGCAATATCAAACATTTCGGGTGTTGAATTTGATCCGAAACGCCTTTCAATCAATCACAACATTTAGTCGAAAATATCAAGAATTGGATCCAGCCCCATCTCTCGGTGGGACTTGGCCAGTTGTTTCTCATTATACATCAGGATGCGCCTAGACCTGTAATGTTGATTCTCAACCTTTCGCTGGGCGCGCTTAAAAAGCTGGATCCAATATGAATCTGTGCGGGTTTTAGCGGTCTTCCGGTACCGTTCCGCAGTTTGCTTCCCAAACGCCGATTCCAAGAGCTTGTCCTCGGCGGCGATATACAGCTGGACTGACCCAGGATCGCCTTGTCGACCACAACGTCCAAACAGCTGTTGATCGATTCGACTGGACTCATGCATTTCGGTCCCAACGACATGCATCCCGCCTAACTCTTTGACGGTATCGTCGATTTTGATATCCGTTCCACGTCCCGCCATGTTGGTAGCAACTGTGATTTTCCCGATTTGCCCTGCGTTTTCAACAATTTCGGCTTCACGTTCAACTTGCCGCGCGTTTAACACCTCGTGTTCGATGTTGGCTTTTCTCAGAAGTGCAGAGACTTGATTTGATTTGGCAATCGAACGCGTACCGATCAAAATGGGTCGCCCGATTGCATGCACTTCGATCACATCCTGAACGACTTGGTTAAATTTCTCTTCTTCTGAAAAGTAATATTTAATCGGGAGATCTTTTCGTTGTGGTGGACGGTTAGTCGGAATGACGGTTACGCCCATGTGGTAAATCTTTTTAAATTCCTTTTTCGAAGAGAACGCCGTACCAGTCATTCCGGCCATATTTGGGAATCTGCTAACAAATGACTGAACCGTAATTTTCGCAGACGTGTTGGTGTCCATCGTGATCTCAACGCCTTCTCCCGATTCAATCGCTTGGTGAATACCCCGACTCCAACGTCGTCCCTCTGAAATACGCCCCGTGGCCTCGTCAACGATCACGATCTCACCATCGCGAACAACGTAGTCACGATCTCGTTTGTAATCACGACTGACTTGAATTGCTCGCTCCATGAAGTCGTACATCTCCAGCAACCCAACTCCTGCAAGCACTTGTGGCTTGGGAGTATCGCGGACTAATGCGGTTCCTTCTGGCGTCAAATCAACACGACGTTTTTCTCGGTCATACCAATAGTCGCGATCTTCTTCAAACCGCTGAGCTGCCTTGGCAGACCAGTTGTAAAGTGATTTTTGCTGCTCGTGTGTCGCGCCGTCTTCAGCAGCAGATATGATCAGCGGTGTCCTGGCATCATCGATCAGAATACTGTCAGCTTCGTCAATCAAGATAAAATGTGGCTTGCGATGTACCGGCTTCGCTGCAGCCGCTTCGGCAACGCCACCTTGGGCACCTCCATGCCAAAGCTCTCGCTGTTTTTGCTCACGCTCCATCGAATGGTCACGTAGAAAATCAAAACCAAACTCCTTCATCGTGCCATAAGTAATACTGCACTGATAAGAAGCCCGTCTTTGCTCTCGCGACATTTCAGTCTGAATCACGCCGACCGTCATACCCAACGAACGATAAATAGGCTGCATCGTCTCAGCATCACGCTTGGCGAGGTAATCATTACTCGTTGCCAACAAAGTCCCACGCCCAGCCAACGCATGCACAAACATCGGTAACGTTGCAGTCAGCGTTTTCCCTTCTCCCGTCCGCATCTCTGCAACGTGCCCCTGACACATCGCATGCCCCCCGAGCAATTGGACGTCATAGTGCTGCATCTGAAGCTGACGTTGGCTAGCGACTTGAACCAATGCAAACGCTCGCTCGATCAGTGGGTTAATATTCTCCGACTGGCGCGACTCAAACCCAAGATCCAAAGCGATATCGGTCAACTGGGAATCATTCAAAGCACTGTACTGCGTCGCAAGCGATTTGATTTTTGACGTTATCGACCCAAATTTCACGAAAGAACCGCTGCTTAATATTTCGAAAGGACCATACCGGAAAGAACAATCTCGACATCTACTTTATTGCACCTAGCCGAAAATTGAAACGGCCACAAAAAAAGCACGCCCAAATGGACGTGCCTTTCTTTACAATTAGACAGGAGGTCGGCTGAAAAGCTACCTCAACGGTATGACTTAAACTTAGCAGCCACCAACGTTGACATTATCAACTCCCGAAGCCAGCACGAACAGGTTAGCAGTTCCACCATTGATGATGTCAAAGCAATCTGTGGCCAACTCGCCGATGATTACGTCTACTCCTTGAAACACAGCTTGATTCTGTGCCAGGACTTCTGCTGTTGCGTTGTCACGGATGTCACCTGTGGTTGTCAACAGTAGTCGGTCGGCGGCTGAACTCGATCCCACAAGGTTGATATCAGAGTCCGCTGTAATGAAAGTGTTCGCGGTCGATGAAGTGAATCGCAACGTTCCCATTTCGAGAATGTCTGTATCTTCACTTCCAATGTTGACCAATCCACCTGTCACATCCAACAACCCGGCGACACGAGTTTCAGCAGTCAGACTATCGGTCAGGTTACCGGCAGCTACCAGCCTCAAATTGGCCGCAGAACTTACACCAGCAAGATTCAATCCGCTGTCCTCGGTTACATCAACATTACCAGTGGAATTCAGTGTGACCGAAGCCGCATTGAACGTGTCATCTGTCGATTCGCCAATCAAGATCGACGTACCTTGAATATTAGCAAGTCCAGAGACGTTGATACTTCCAGTCAACGAGTCGGTGACCGCACCAGTTGAAACCAGATTCAATTGGCTGGCTTGACTGTCAACCGCCAAGTGGGTTGCGGCGTCTTCGCTCACCGAAGTCGTACCAGTCGAATTGAAACTCAAGGCACCCAAGTTAATCGTATCGTTGGTTTGATTGCCCAGATCAATGTTGGTTCCTGTAAACGATCCCACCTCAGTCACGTTGAGCGTCGTTCCGATGCCAGTATCGGGATTCTCAAACACGTTTGTGATATCGCCCGTTGAGGTAACCAATGCGTTATCCGCAGAGTTGTTTCCAACGATGTTGGTTGAACTGTTTTCAATAATTCGGAACTGGCCCGCTGTCGCGAACTGAATCGAACCAGCGTTGAACGAGTCGGCTCCTGAATCACCAATGTTTACCGTGTCAGCAGTAAACTGAGCAATTCGCTCGATTGAGATTTGAGCATCGACAGCATCAGTAATCGCATCTGCTGAATTTAAAAACAGACGGCGTGCTGCGTTATTGGTTTCAATAATGTGCGTCGCTGAATCTTCAATGAGTGAGAAATCACCTGGCGTTCTGAAGTAAATTGAACCCGCATTGAATGAATCCAATCCAGAATCACCCAACACAACATTGTCGCCTTCGAATCCTGCAATCGCTGACACATCGATAATTGCCGTCGTCGCATCAGTCACGTCGCCTTCAGAAAAGATATTGAAAGACAAAGCCGTATTACTGCCAACAAAGTTGGTGCTGCTGTCTTCCCAAATATGAACGTGACCGTCCGAATTGAAGTTCACGGCCCCAGCGTTGAATGTATCGCCACCGTTCTCACCAATTCTGATCCGATCGCCTTCAAATGTGGCGGTCTGAGCAACATTGATTGAAGTAAATCGACCATCGAAAATGCCGCCGATCGTGCTTACGTTCAAGTTATCTGCGGTGATATCCAAAAGAACAACGCTGGAGTCTTCAACAAAAGTTAAATCACCAGTCGTTGTTGAGTTGATTCGACCAATGTTCAACGCGTCAGTTGCATTGTCACCAAGCGTGACACTGTCAGCTGTGAAGTGTGCATCACGATCAATGGTGACCGTTGCGCCGGCCGAGTCAGTGATGTCGCCACCCGCAACGACTCGCAAGTCACCAGATACATCAACAGTTGAGAATTGAATATCGTTGACATCAGTGAAAACGGCATCACGATCCAAACCACCAGCACGAACCGTGACGTTGCCACGGAAGTCATTGTTAGCATTGTCCAGAACAATTGAGTTGTTATTGGCAGTAATATTTGTCGGGCCAGTAACCACTATTTGACCGTTGGCCGCATCGCTGACCTGACCTCCCGCCTGCGAAAGGTTTGCAGCCAACGCATTGGTTTGATACTGGCCAAAGAAGGTCACATTGTCGACCCCGGTAGCCGTGATCGACTGAATGGCCGCACCATTTGAGCTAAGGTAATTGCCAAAGAACATCGCGTTCTGGCCAGACAACGCTGGATTACCAGTAATGGTAATACTGCGTAGGTCTGTAAAGGCAGCGGACTGAGTTCCACCAGCCGAACTTAGATCGTCACTGCCATTAACGGCAATGTTATTGTTAAGAATACTAATCTGAGCGACATCGTTCACGTCAGTCAAATCAACGGTCAATGCACCAGTAGCAGCGTCAAATCCAACGACGCTCGCCAAAACCTGACGTTCTTCAAGTGATTCATAGCTGAATGACTTTGAACGCTTTCGGTTAATTGACTTTGACTTACGATTAGATTTTCCAAATGGTAAAAGCATAATTCTCTCCTGCGAGATGTTCTGAGATGTCGAACGAGGGCGTCAAACGTGAGGACCGATCGGGCCTGCGAATTATTCAAATGTTGTAGAACTGGATGTCGGTTGTAGTCGCGTGTTGTTTCGACTTGGGAAAGATAAAAAAGGAAGGATGGGCAATAATAAATCTCATCCAAGGTTCTAAGGCAATAGATGATTTCGCTCCGGCAGTGCTAGCGTAATCCTCACATACCAGATAACCATCAACGTTTAACTCGGCAGGTCTGGCTTGAGAACAACAGTCAAAATCCCTAGTATTCCGAATCAAATTGAAAGCTGCCTGTGAATCACTTGCTTGCATTCCTCCCTATTCGTTATTTATCCACTGCGAATCAATAAAACCATGTTGAAATTCGATTTCAAAAAAAGCAGCCGAAAGTGCTTTGAAAGCGAGCGAGAATTTCAACCGGGCGAAGAATTCTATTCAGCTTTGTTCGAGTGTGACGACGGGTCGACCGAAAGACGAGACTTCAGTTCTGACCATTGGGACGGCCCCACGGACGAAACCATTGGTTGGTGGAAATCGCGGGTTCCTGAACTTGGCAAAGGCCGCGTTTACTGGGCGCCCAAGAAAGTACTACTTTCCTATTTCGAACACGTCCTTGGTAACAAAGCATACGAAGACGTTGCGTTTGTCACAGGGCTGTTGCTTGTACAGAAACGGATTCTGGCAATGGGCGATGATGGTGGTGATGACTCACGACTCGTGCTGCGTAACAAAAGTGACAAATCAATTTTCGAAGTTCCCGTTGTCGATATCGCCCCGAAACGATTGGTAGAAATTCAAAACGAACTTTCTGAACGCTTGTTCATGGACCAACCAATTGGGCCTGAAGATGATGACGAGCCTGTAGACAACAACTTAGAAGAGTAATTCGCCAGAGAAGCTAAAGACAAATTTGACGTAAACTTTTCAGATCAACACCAGCTACCTCGCGAGCTTTTCAACAACAAGCCATTCAAGGATGAAGGCTGTGGCCAACTTGAAACAACATAACTTGATCCCCAAGCTCCTGTTCCTCGGGCTGTTTTCGATGGGGCTTTGTACGCTAACTGGCTGCCAAATTTTCGGGGGACGGTTCAGTGGCGCGTCGGCCAAACCAATTCCTGCCTACAACAATCTTCCTTCACAACAACAACTGCTGGACAACCTTAGAGCCCGTTCTGCACAAGTCCGTCAGCTAAGTTCCAGTGTTTCAGTTTCCGTTCCTGGGGCACCGAAAATCAAAGGCAGCCTTCAAATCGAATTCCCTAACCGGATGCGAATGAAGGCCGGGTTGATGGGAGTTCCCACCATCGACGTCGGCAGCAACGATGAACAGTTCTGGGGATTGCTAAAAGCGTCAATCCCTGGCCAAGCCAAACCCGCCCTCTACTATGCCAACCACGAGGCGTTTAACCGCAGCCCCATTCGCGGCAGCTTACCTCTTGAGCCAAAGTCATTGATCGACTCGCTGGGCATCATGGAGTTCAACCCGAATGACGCTCACTTTGGCCCGCTGGCTGCCCCCGGTGGTCGAATGAAGCTGTACACGGTGACTCAAACACCAACTGGACGCCAAACCCGCGTTACATTGTTGAATGCAACAAGCGGTTTAATCGAACAGCAAGCCCTATACGATGCGTCCAACCAATTACTGGGTTATGCCAACTCAAGCAACTACCGCAATTATGCCGAACAACAAGTAAGTCTGCCCCAAAGAGTTGAGTTACACATGATTCAACCCGATGGCCAAGATGTGAAAGTTGTTGTGGACTTTGGAACGTTTTCCGTTGGCACACCTGGCGCGCAAGTCCTCTACGGGAATCCAGAGCGTATGTGGGCCATGCCAAGTCCAGACGGTATCCCCGTAATTGACCTCGCTCAAGTGTCGTCTGTTGATCCACGATACGGGACTTCAGCCCCCAGAGTGACCAATCCTAACCAGCCTTTTCCACAACAACGTCAACAAACGCAGCCACAAACGCAGTTACAAAGGAAGCCATACTCACCTGCTGGATGGACGAAAAGGTCTAACTAGACTGCGTACCTTGACACTGTTTTTGGAGCGCACTACGATTTTTCTTAGTGACGGGCTGTGACGATTCACGTTTTAACAAACCACGTTCACGATTTATACGTTCGAGCAGTTTGCTCAAGTCAGGAGTACTAAATGACACACGTCGTTGGAAAACCATGTGACGGTTGCCGATACACAGACTGCGTTGTGGTCTGTCCAGTAGAGTGTTTTTACGAAGGCGAAACGATGCTTTACATTCACCCCGATGAATGTATCGATTGCGAAGCGTGCGTTCCAGAATGCCCCGTCGAAGCGATTTTCCACGAAGACGATCTTCCTGAAGAGTGGAAGAGTTTCGTTCAGATCAATGCTGAGCAATCGGAAGCCTGTGAGAATATCACTGAGCGAAAAGAGCCTTTGAAAAAAGACGAAGACTAATAGACTCGCTCGTTTTTCAACGTAGGAACAGAGATTTTAATTCAAGACGAAAATAACCAGTCGCAACCGCGGCTGGTTTTTTTGTTGACTCACAAGAGTAGCATAATGAATGGTGCTGCCAAGCCGCACCGATATTTTGAAACCATACGCCTACCAGGACGATGGCTTGACCTCAACGAACATAATAGGCATTGCCGCATCACTCAATTGTGTTGGTTTGGGTAGCGTGATCAACAGTGCCCGTTGTATTCGGATAAATGGAACCTCGACCTCGAATTCCAGCACTTCACCGCTTGGCATCTGGATTCTCCTTTTGCTCTAATCAGTTTCTAACGCTGAAAGCGATAGGATATAAAGAATTGCAAGGCATTCATCGCCTCTTCCATTGGGCAATGGGTGGCGCGCGTCAGGCAGCCTAACCTACAAAGAGCTTGAACAATCTACTAATTGCGGCGACGCCCTTGCATCCGCGGATCGTTTTGACCAAGCAACTCGCTGGGCGTGCCACCGTAGGCTGCGGCAAACGAATCGACAAACGATTGGCCACTTCTTAATTGGCTCATCAACTTTCGATATTTGGATGATTTGCCGCGAAGCTGTTTGATGAACAGATAGCTCACCAAAGCCGCTTTGTCGGCCGGCATTCGATTTTGCACAAAGTCATCGATCTTCGTCATGTCCGCCGCGGCCGATTCGGCTTTGGAATCCAGCGTTTTGAAACCTTTGTCTTTGGGAAAAACCTGCTTGGCTGTCAAAAGCCCTACCCCGTCAGCAAACCAACGTGGCACATCAGGTGCTAAATTCGCACAATGAATCGCCGCGATTTGATGAGCTAACGCAGCCTTCACATCTTCGGCGCTTTTATTGCGAGTCATCAAAACGGTTGCGTAAGCATCAATCGTTGTGAAACCCCAGTGCGCCGAAATCTCTTTTGGAAAATCCCGCTCCTCAACCATTTTCCCGAATTCGCTGAAGTCATACCGCTTGTCAAAAACGAACACCGAAACGTTTCCTTTGACCAACGGCTTCTTTTTGTCAGCGCGAAACGCTTTGGCAATCGCCGGCACCATGTCTTCGCACATTCGCGACACATCGGTTAAACGGCTTTCGTTAGTTGAGCCGGTGACCATAAAGTTACTACTCGCAATCTCGTTGCTTTCGACTTTATCCATGACGAGCGCCCAAGTACGTTTGGCCAGCTCCATCCGGTCGGCCTTAAGTTCATCATGCGACTGCGAATCCGCTTTGACTTTCGCCGCAACGACGTTCAGACTCAGTCGCGCGTTGCCACCATCGAATTTCGCGCCTTCATCGATCCATTTGGCAATCTGATCAATTACTTTTTTGTCCAGCTTTCCAGTAGGCGGCATCAATTCCGCTTCTTCGCCACGCAGTCGTTTGATGATTTCGCTCTGGCCGCTCTTACCCGGCTTGATCGGAGTTCCACCATCGCCACCTCGGAGGAAATTCTGGAAACTCGCCATACTGAAATTACCACGTGGGTTTCTGGCGATATGGCAGTCACCGCAGTTCTCCAGCAGTACTGGAGCGACATGCAGACCGAATGAAACGGTTTCTTTTCCTGTTGGTAACGCTGGCTTCATTGGAGCATCATTGCGAGCGGGAGCTGCTGCGGTTACGAATTCGTTGAGGTTTTTTTGTTGACTATCACCATCGAACTTCGCCCCCTGTTTGATCCAAAGCTTAAGCGTTTTCAATTCGTCCGCGTCAACCTTCAAACCACCTTTAGGCATCTCACCGCTTTCAATTACCTGAATCAACCGACTGTCTGCGGGAAAGCCGTAAGAGATCGTTGTGCTTTTGTCGAGTGCTTCAAAAGTTGCGGCGCTAAAGTCACCCCGATTTCGATTCACATGGCAGTTACCACACTTGGCAACCAGAATCGGAGCAACAGCCGTTTTGAAACTGACTTTGTCGCCGCCCCCATCATCGGTCATCGGTTCGGGAAGCGATTTCAATTCGTCCAAAGTTTGCCCGGCGTCGGAAAGTAGTTTGTGGGCGTTGGACAACCGTTCGAATTCCGGCTTGATCAACTCCATCAACTCTGGATTGGCTTGGGCCGCCAAAGCTTGGACCTGTTTGTTGGCCTGATTGATATAGCCTGCACTGGCTTCCATTTTCTTGGATTTGAACTGCCTTCCAGCCCGGTCAATGCTACTTTTTATTTGCTTTACCGCTTGGCGCTGCTTAGGCGTCACCTGCCCCCAAGCCGTATTGGCAGAAAGTGAAATGGCGACAAAGGCGACCGCGATTGCAAATCCAAATTGGAATCGTTTACATCGTGATAGTTCGATTTTGGACAACATTAATTACCAATCCAGTAGTAAGCCAATTCAACAATAATTTTCAGTCGTTCGCTCAAAAGTCGTTGGTTTGTCGACAAGCGCAACTCGACTCAATGACAGTGCAATCACATTTGCTTCAATCGAGCCCATTCAAACGCTGTCAATTCAGCCAGCCGTTGTTCACTTGTCCGCTCAATTTTCCTCGACTCTTCCGTCGGAGAATTTTGTTTGATCAATTTATAAGCGATCGACAACACGGTCACCAAAATGACGAACATCACCGCAATCACAAGGGGCAAAAGCCACTTTGGCGGAGCTTTGACTTTCTTGCGAGGCAAAATTGGTTTGCGGCTCTTTGATGACTTATGAGTATCGGATTTTGAACTGCCCGTTGTTGTGTCGATCAAAAACGCCTCATCAGAATCCGAGTTCTTGGACTTTGCCGCGGTCGCCGGAGCCGTATAAGTGGAAGCAGCATGTTCCGCACCGCCGCCGGTGAATGCTTCGACGGGCTGATTGCAAACGCCAGACTCGACTAATTTTTGCAATTCCAATTTCACTTCGTCACACGTTTGGTAGCGATCGTCGACACTCTTGCGCATCATTTTCTGGCAGACAGTCACAATCGCTTCCGGACAATCAGCTCGGCTTACACGAATGTCGGCTGGCTCTTGCGTTTGGTGCTTCGCAATTCGCTGCGCCAATGTCCCATCAGGAAACGGTGGATGGCCAGTTAACAGGAAATACAACGTGCAGCCAAGACTGTAAATATCGGCGCGAGAATCGACTTCGTGACTGTTTACCGCTTGCTCAGGCGAGAGATAGTCGGCAGTCCCCATGACTTTTTCGTTATACAAAACCGTCAACGATTCCGAGTCGTCTTGATTCACAAGTGCCAAACCAAGATCCAAAATTTTGACTTCGCCTTCGGCCGTTCTAACCAAGTTCGCGGGTTTGATGTCGCGATGAACCAGCTCGCGTTGATGTGCATGTGTCAAACCGTCGGCCGCCTGGATACAAAACTTCAGCGCTTCCTCCAGCCCCAGTGCGCCACTCTCTTTTACTACCTCGTGAAGATCCTTTCCCTTCACGTATTCCATCACCATATAATGTGTGTCGTTTTCGTTGCAGATGTCATAAATTCGTACAACGTTGGGATGGTTAAGACTCGCAGCGGCGCGGGCTTCGAGATAAAACCGATCAAGGTAGCTTTTGTCAGAAACTTTTTTTCGCGGCAAGACTTTGATGGCTCGGAATTGCTCCGAGATTTTATGCTGAGCCAGATAGACACTACTCATGCCACCAGAACCAAGATGGCCCAATAGCTTGAACTTGCCGAGAAAGAAGCCTTTGTATTTGCCAGCCAGCAATTTATCTGTATGCCATTGAGTGATCAAACCTGAATCAACCAAATGACCAGCCAGTTCACGGACGTTGACGAGTCGCCCAGCGGCTTTTTCAGAAAGATTATCAAGCTCTGCCTTCAGCCGATCATCCGCAACGATCCCGCTACGTTCCAGCATTTTCAGGAAGCTTGTGGCGCTGGGTTCCGACATTTAAACAAAGCCTCAAATTCTGCTTAGAGCACGAACTACAAAGTTCGGTGGTTGGACGTTTGTGGGATGATACCTTAAGTTTAGTACCGTCTGAGCTTGGGAAGGGATAAAATGTTTTGGCGTTTAAGTTAATTCCCAAGATCTAAGCCCCGTGGTCGTGCCGACAGGGGCAACCCAATTGAAAATAATAATCGCTTTGATGGTTAATCAGATTATACCAAGAGCGGCGTGGATTTTTGGAGTCTAAACATTGAATCACCTTGGTCTCTTTGCCAAATTTTGGCAGCCCGGCACCGTAAAAACAAGGCTTGCTGCAACGATTGGCGATTTGAAAGCCTGCAAACTCTATCACGCTTTCGTATTTCATCTTTTGAAACAGTTAGCCGATTCGGGCGACACTCGATCCGTCGTTTTCAGCCCCCCCGAAAAGGAGCCGGATTTTCGGCGTGAAGTTCCCAACCAATGGAACTTGTTCCCGCAATCTGATGGTGACCTTGGAGTGAGAATGCAAACATTCTTTGAAAGCCGTTTTCAAGCGATGGCCCTAGCCGACAAAGAAAATCAGGCAAAAAATAAAATCGTGGTCATCGGTGCCGACTGCCCTCAACTCGGTCCAGAATTAATCGAAAACACGCTGACTGAACTGGACAAATCTTCTGTCGTTATTGGCCCAAGCACCGATGGCGGATACTACTTGATCGCCATGCGTGATCAATGCTACGACATTTTTTCGGACATCAACTGGAGCACCGATCAAGTTCTCCCTCAAACGTTAGAGCGCTTGGACAACCAAAACGTTTCATACCACTTGCTTCCCGCTCTGACTGACGTAGATGACATTGATAGTTTGCGCGAACTCGAAAACGAAATGCAGGTGCGCCAATCCCAAATTGAAACCAGCCACCCCGATTCCACGCAAACACATTTTAGTGACGCCGATGAAAAGTTGCTTGTCCAGATCACCCAAGCTTCAAACGAGGCAAAACGGTGAGCGTCGAAGCAACTGAGAACTTGATCGTTGGGGGCGGCATCATCGGATTGTCGATCGCTTACGAGCTTGCCAAACGCGGGCGAACAGTCTCGGTTATCGAGAAAGACAAATTTGGAGAAAAAGCCTCATGGGCCGGCGCGGGAATCATTACGCCCGCCAACGCAGCAACCGCCGTTCATCCGCTTGAACACCTCGAGGCACTCAGTCACGACGCGCACGATTCATGGTCTGCCGAACTCAAACAGATTACCGGAATCGATAACGGATTCAGGCGGTGTGGCGGACTCTACCTCGCCCGTACCAATGGAGAGTCGGCAGCAATGGTTGGTGCAATGGCAGACTGGAAGGCGCGAGAAATCGGCTTTCAAGAACTTGCCCCCAACCAACGTCCCAAGCCATTTCAATCGATTCAAAAATGCGTCCACGTGCCCGGTGAATCTCAATTCTCCAACCCGCACCACCTCCGAGCCCTCATTGCAGCCTGTCAAAAACTTGGCGTGACACTCCATCAAGACGTCGGCGAAACAAAAATCGAATTTGGTAGTGGACGAATCGAATGGGTGGCATCGACCACAAATCGTTTCCAAGCCCAACAGTACTTCCTCGCCTGTGGACCTTGGACTCAAAAATTAGTTGATCCAATGCAGATCCCGCTTCCAATGCAGCCAGTCCGCGGGCAAATCGCTCTGTACAAACTCGATCCAAACACAAACTCACCCCTTGCTGGCGGCCCAATCATTAGCGAAGGCTCGCGATACCTCGTTCCGCGAGTCGACGGTCACATCATTGCTGGAGCCACGATCGAAGAAGTCGGTTTTGATTGCCGAACATCAGACAACGAGATCGCTGACTTGCGTGCCTGGGCAGAAAGCATCACAGACGAACTAAACGATGAGACGTTTGTAAAATCCTGGGCAGGACTCAGACCGGGAACCTATGACGGATTTCCTTATCTGGGACGGTTGAGTTGCCTTGATTCGATGCAAAACGTTTTCGTGGCGACGGGGCATTTCAAAAGCGGACTTCACCTTTCAACAGGCACAGCAATCGTAATGGCAGATTTACTTGAAGGGAAAAATCCGACAGTTGATCTCCGTCCGTTCTGCCCGTCGCGTGCCGCTGATCACCAATCGATGGAAAGCAAGTAAACGGGGTTTTGCAAACTGGACGCAGCTGGCTGAGTCGAATCCATCACCGAAATGACTGGCTGGTCGTCACCCAACAGATTCTTGCATCGCGATTGGAATTCATCCGCAACCTCTTGCACCAACTGAGGTTCCGCGCGAACAACCACCCATGCCCCGCCCCGCTCTTTGGCTTTGGAAATTTGCTCATTCAAGAAATGCGTTGTCGGCATCGTTGGACAGGCGAACAAATCTCGTTGAGACGAATCGATTGAATAAAGGCCTTGGACAGGAAACAAAAGATATTCTTGGAATTGCTGATCTTTGTTTTCAAACGCATCAACATCTTCGATCAAATTTGCAAACAGAAATAACGGCTGATTCTTTTTTGAATCTCGAAGCCCGATCTCATCGACCACGCTTTTCCAATCTTCCGCTCGTAGATTTGCAAGTTCACCATAACTCACAAAATGCTGGACCAACGGGTTGGACATAGCCGTAACCGTCAACACGCAACTGGCAATTAGCAACCTAACCACCATCGACTTGGAAACGCCAATGACTAAACCGGCAAAAACAGGAAACGCAGCTGCACCCACCAGCGTGTATCGTGACAACGCCATCGGCGCAACTCCGAAATGGTCCATCGCCATTACGCAAAGTATCGGCACGACTGCCCACAGCGAGACGAAAACGAATGCTGCCTTGCTACTGACTGCCCAGCCATTTTCGGACTCAGCCGAGTCATCGTTCACCAGTTGCCGGTCCGTTTCGGGCAATTTGTAGCACCATAAAAAACCGATCACCAAACACATCAGCGGAAACAGAATCCAAGTTGCAAAAGGGATCAATTGTTCGGAAGCGGTTTGTTCGATTGACGAAACTCCCACCCAGTTTCCACGCCGCTGAAAGACTTTGAACATCTGCCACATCATCAGTACAGATGCTATTGAGAACACCACCGCGGTCAATAACGAGCGTGCCAGAAATGTCTTTCGCGAGCTCTTCCCTGCCTCTCTCGCAAACGCAAACCAAACTAGCGGCATAAAAATCAACTCGACAACAAACAGCCAAACCGATGTGTAGTGCGTACTAAACAAAACAACAGAACTGACGACGAGGCCCCAGTGCGGCATATATCGGCGACCAGAAACATCAGTCGTCGCTTCAGTGTCAGCACCTGATTCACGTCCCGCCATACTTGGAAACGACTTGGCGATAAACCTCCAGAAACACCCAACCTGAAGTGCACCAAGCAGCTGCACCCATGCGTACGGTCGAGCTTCGGTTGCGTAATAAACAAACTGAATGTCGGTCGCTACCAACACCGCCACAACCACTGCTGCAATGTTTGAGCGCGTCCACCGCCAAACCAAAATCGACACAGCAGGCAAAAGAGCAACGCCAGCCAAAACAGAAGTCAAACGCAGCCACAATTCCGAAGCGCCTAAAATCGAAACTGGAAACCAAGTCAGCCAAAAGTAAAACGGGGCCTGATTCCCATCGGCAGCGCGTCCCGCGACACTCCCCAGCCCCTCCCTGACGACCCAACTTGTGTGTAGTTCGTCCAGCCAAAGCAACTCATCACCTGCAATGACAACTCGCAAAAAAGCTGCAAGCGCCGCAACGATCGAGACGGCCAAGAACGATGGCCACGGATTACGAGATGGATTCACAGAAAACGATCGACGTTTGCAAAGGCTTGAATGAAAATCCCATCATAGTCAATCAAGCAATTCCAACGCGAGTCAATTCAAGCGGCACGAAACGAAGTACGTCTCGGCTGTTAGATGACTCCATCTAAAAAGCGCATATTGACGCGCCTTTGAAAATATTGACACACCGGACAACTAAGCAACGTTGACCGACTTTTGGCCGGTTCGGTTCTGGGCAATCACAAACTTGCGAATTCCAAAATTTTCCAACCGTTCCTTTGTGTGTCCCAATTCCGGAGACGAAACACCATCGTGGACCAGCAACGTCGCATCGACCAACAGGTCAGGACGGCTAAGCTCCGACAAAAGCTGCGTAGCTGGCCCCATATCGAGAATGACCACGTCGAACGTCCCACGAACCTGGTCTACCAGACCACCAAGATTGTCGTAGATGAAACGTGGCCACGTCACTCGAGAAACCATGTCTGCCAATGGCATGATGCACAGATTCGAAGACTGTGATCGCACGATCACTTCGGCTGGCGATTGCGATTGGCTGATCGCGTTGACCCAGGAAAGATTCGAAGCCAAACCGACTTGCGAACTTAAACTTGGACTTGTGATGTCAGCGTCAACTAACAAAACATTGTTGCCACTTGCCGCAGCCCAACGAGCCAGACTAATTGCAATCGAAGTCGTTCCTTCACCACGAGAAAGCCCTGTGATCGCGATCCGCTGATTTCCAGGACTTATCATCTCCATTGCCGAGCGCGTCAAATTGTCAATCGCCGCACCGCTGGACACAATCATCTGACTGGTCACGACAGGCCAACGAAAATCTTCAACGTCCCAGGCAGCGACCGTCGTTGGGATCTCTTTCTGCATGTCACGCAAGATCTCGGCAGCGACTTTTTCCGCTTCTGACTGCATCGTCAAAACGGGTTTTCCACCGGCTTGCTCAAGACTCGCCAATGTAGTGCGATCCATCTGATCGACTTCGCTATAGTCAGATGATTTCTTCAACGACTCAATCGCTCGAGCATGAAGCTCCGTCGCAAAATGCTCTCGGATTCTCTCTTCAAAAACCGGCTCTGGCATTTCAGTCAACACAGAAGCGATGGCCTGCGAAACCGCTTTGATAAACGCATCGGTATCGTGAGCCGAAATCGTTGGCCCTTCGTGCTGCTCGGCTTCAGCAAAACTAACATGTGCCTGTGCCAAATTTTTCTCGGGCGTGTGCGCTTCATCAACGCGGCTGAATTTCATTGGCGCGAAATGATTCGCTTCAGGCTCAGCTAATTCTGGTTCCGCTACGTTAACCGTTTCTTCTATAGCCTCTTTCGCTTCGACCGATTCAGGGTTTGGACTAGTGGCCGCATCTAAATGACTTTTGGCCATCATCAATGAATAGTAAGAATCCTGAGTCGCGTAGACCGAAGGATACTCCAAACTGATTGGCTCCAACTCTTTCGTTGAGTTGGTTACAGTTTCAGGCTCTTCAACGACTTCTGTTTCGACTGTTTCAGCCACCGTTGGCTTGGTGTCTTTTTCGTCTTGTTGATATTTTTCGCGCAGCCAATTCACATAATCATCGAGACTATGTTTTCGAATATGGGGGGTATGTCGTTTTGATTCTGCCACATCGGCACGGAGTATCCCTTTTTGACCCATTTGCTGAGGCATTGGCCGGATTACCGCCGCAACAGGTTTACGTTGCGTTTCCTTTTGCCCTGCCTGCTTTCCAACAGTAATTGGTCCTGCGGGAATACCGAGCGAAGGCTGAACGTAAATGCTTGAATTCATTGGAAAATCTGGGAGTTGGAGATGCTTTTGGTCCTCCAATATTCATCGGTTCGGATTGTGATTGTCTTGAGTGATCGGTAAAGTAGAAAGATTATCTTGGCGATTTATTTAAGCCAAAAACACCGTGCTTTACCCAAGCCAACTCGCTTTTCAATCTCGCAAGAATTTTGCTAGCTGAATGCAGCCAAAATCATCAATTCTGCGGGATGCAAAATTCGGTCACAGTTGGATTCGTCCAACTAAAATAGCGACTGATTTTTATGGCTTTTAGCCGAAGCATCTGACACCAAATTAAGCCACTGCTAACAACGAAACGAACTACTGTGTCCGTCGCAAACGAAACTAATAGAACTGAGCTGTTCCTCAAACGCCTTGAAAAAGAGATTTTGATTCTCGACGGTGCGATGGGCTCAATGATCTTTGGACTTGGGCTGACCGAACAAGAAGTCCGAGGCGACCGATTCAAAGACTGGCCTCATGATCTTAAAAACTGCACAGATGTTTTTGGGCTCACACATCCGGAAAAGATCACCGATCTTCATCGCCAGTATCTCGAAGCCGGCGCGGACATCATCGAAACCAACACGTTCCAAGCGAGCTTGGTTGGCCTAAGCGATTTTGATTTTCCTGAAGAGATCGTGCGCGAGATCAATTTTGCCGGCGTCGCCAATGCACGAAAAGCCGCAGACGAATACACTGCCAAAACACCCGACAAACCGCGCTTTGTTGCTGGCTCTATCGGACCAACGTCAAAGCAAACCGCGATCAGCACTAACGTAAATGATGCTTCGTTTCGAAATACGACTTTTGAGGAGATGGAAGCTTCTTATTACATCCAGGTAAAAGCACTGGTCGAAGCCGGCGTCGACATCCTGTTTCCTGAAACGGTGATCGATACACTTAACCTGAAAGCCTGCTTGTTCTCGATCGCTCGGTACTTTGAAGATTCTGGCAATGCGATTCCAGTTATGGTCTCGGGAACGTTTGCCGAATCAGGCTCAACTTTTGTTTCTGGCCAAGTCGTTGAAGCTTTTTGGAATGCAATTTCGCACTTTCCAATGCTCAGTGTTGGCATGAACTGTGCGCTTGGACCCAAGATCATGCGGTCGCACATCGAAGAGCTTGCGAGCATCTCGACTCCCTATATCAGCTGCCACCCGAACGCCGGAATGGTCAATGAGATGGGAGGATACGATCTCGAACCTGAACCGATGGCGGCAGCGATCAAAGAGTGGGCTGAAGAAGGCTGGCTAAACATCATTGGCGGCTGTTGCGGAACAACACCGGCACACATCAAGGCTATCTCGGCAGCAGTTAAAGGAATCGCACCACACAAACGTAATAAGATTCCTTCACTAACACGCTTGTCCGGCGCACGTCCGTTGACCTTGCGCGAAGACGCGAACTTCCTGATGGTCGGCGAGCGTACCAACGTTACGGGCTCGCGAAAATTCGCCCGCTTGATCCGCGATGAAAAATTTGAAGAAGCCATCGAAGTCGCCCGCGATCAAGTCACCGGTGGTGCCGCCGTAATTGACATCAACATGGACGATGCACTGCTCGATGGCGAAGCCGCAATGACCAAATTCCTCCGCCTGATCGCAGGCGAAGGTGACATTGCCGCCGTCCCAATCATGATCGACAGTTCGAAATGGTCTGTCATCGAAGCGGGTCTCCGCGCCGTGCAGGGAAAAGCGATCGTCAACTCGATCAGCCTTAAGGAAGGCGAACAGGAATTCCTTGAGCGAGCCAAACTGGTTCGTCGTTACGGCGCGGCCGCGGTCGTGATGGCCTTTGATGAAAAAGGGCAAGCCGTTGAAACAGATGACAAAGTTCGCATCTGCAAACGAGCCTACGATCTTTTGACTCAAGAAGCCGGATTTCCACCCGAAGACATCATCTTTGACCCGAACATTTTGACAGTCGCCACCGGAATGGAAGAGCACGACAACTACGCCGTGAACTTTTTCGAAGCGACAAAGAAAATCAAAGAGATCTGCCCTGGTGCAAAAATCTCGGGCGGCGTTTCCAACGTCAGTTTTAGTTTCCGTGGCAACAACGTTGTACGCGAAGCCATCAACGCGGCTTTCCTTTATCATGCAATCCAAGCCGGACTTGATATGGGGATCGTGAATGCTGGCCAGCTGGAAATTTACGAAGAGATCCCAAAGGACCTGCTCGAACACGTAGAAGACGTTTTGCTCAACCGCCGACCGGACGCGACCGATCGACTGCTTGAGTTTTCTGAAACCGTCAAAGGAACCGGGAAAAAGAAAGGCCGTGTTGAGGATCTGGAATGGCGAAACGGCACCGTTGAGGAACGTCTCGCTCACGCGTTGATCAAGGGCATCGACAAATTCGTCGTCGAAGACACCGAAGAAGCACGTTTGAAGTACGACAAATGCCTGTCAATTATCGAAGGCCCGATGATGGACGGCATGGCGATCGTCGGTGACCTGTTCGGCAGTGGCAAAATGTTCTTGCCGCAAGTGGTAAAATCCGCTCGCGTGATGAAAAAGGCCGTTGCTCATCTCCTACCGTACATGGAACAGGAAAAGCTTGACGCCGGCCTTGAGAGCCAGAGCTTTCGTGGAAAAATTCTTTTGGCAACCGTCAAAGGCGACGTTCACGACATTGGAAAAAATATCGTTGGCGTTGTGCTTGGCTGTAACAATTACGAGATCATCGACTTAGGCGTTATGGTTTCGTGCGACAAAATTCTCGAAGCCGCCACCAAACACTCGGTCGACATGATCGGATTGTCCGGCTTGATCACGCCGAGTCTCGATGAAATGGTTTACGTCGCCAAAGAGATGAAGCGGCTCGACATGAAGATCCCACTATTGATCGGCGGGGCAACCACCAGCGACAAACACACCGCTGTGCGAATCGCACCGCAATACGAGCATGGAGTTATTCACGTACTCGATGCTTCACGAAGCGTCGGAGTGGTCGACCGTTTGGTAAATCCAGAACTCAAAAAGGAGTTCATGGCAGAGAACACGGCTTTGCAAACGAAATTGGTTGCCGGTTTCGAAGAACGAAAAATGACGCTTGTTCCCTACGAGGAAGCCTACGCAAAACGTTTCCCAACCGACTGGGCAAACATCGACGTTGCGAAACCGAACTTCACCGGCACGAAAATTGTTGGCACCGCAGGTGAACCCAAAACAGACATTGGCACGACTGCTCCGCTGGACGTGACCATTACGCTTGAGCAAATTGCTGAGTATATAGACTGGACTCCGTTCTTTATGTCTTGGGAACTGCATGGCAAATACCCAAAGATCCTGACCGACAAAGTCGTTGGCGAAGAAGCAACAAAACTATTTGCCGAAGCCCAGGCAATGCTAAAGAAAATCATGGACGAGGGTTTGTTCACCGCACGTGGCATCTACGGATTCTGGCCAGCCAACAGCGATGGTGACTCGGTCATTCTTTATGGCGAAGACGAACGCAAAACGGAACTTACGCGATTCCATATGCTTCGTCAGCAATGGCAACGCAAAGGCATCGAGCACTTTCGTTCACTTGCCGATTACATCGCACCAGTTGACAGTGGCCGCAAAGATTTCATCGGCGGTTTCGCCGTCACCACTGGGCACGGCTGTGACGAGCTTGCTGCCGCTTATCGAGCAGACCTCGACGATTACAACGGCATCATGGTATCGGCACTTGCTGATCGATTGGCCGAAGCGTTCGCTGAAATGCTGCATCAACAAGCCCGCGTTGATTGGGGATTCGGTGCCAACGAAGGCCTCTCCAACGAAGAGTTGATCAAAGAAAAGTACCGCGGCATCCGACCGGCCGCGGGCTATCCAGCTTGTCCCGACCATACCGAAAAAGCAACTTTGTGGAACTTGATGAATGTTGAAGAAGCGACTGGTATCAAACTGACCGAGTCATTTGCGATGTGGCCAGGTGCTGCGGTCAGCGGTTTGTACTTCGCTCATCCCGAGTCACGTTATTTCGCGATCAACAAAATCACCAAAGACCAAGCCGAGCACTACGCAAAACTCAAAGGCGAATCAGTTAAAGAAATCGAACGCTGGCTGTCACCTGTTTTGAGCTATTAGATCTTGTCGAAGCTGCTCTCGGTGTTGGTAAGGTGGGAACGCTGATTGACGCTAATCTAATATTCGCTTTCTGAGAGTACCGCCAAATACATCAAGATTGCAACTGGGACAAAGCACAACTAAATTAGTGTGAATTAGCGAAAATTAGTGTTCCTTATAAGCGTTCCCTTCAAAACCCTGTCGGCAACCAAAAATGAAACCCGACAATAGTCACTGCATAACCTGTGGCGCAAATCTCTCCAATGGCTCGACCTGCGACAAATGCCTAGGCGAAAAGCAAACAATCGCCCCACAGACGAATCCTGACGATGCACCAACGATTGCGCCGCAGTCGACATCGCCTTCTTCCTCTTCTACCAACTCTTCAGCGAACCGTTCGTTTTCCAAGTACGAGATCATCGAAGAGATCGCACGAGGTGGCATGGGAGTCATCTACAAGGCGCGTGATCCGCAGCTAAACCGAATCGTGGCACTTAAAATGATCCTCGGCGGGCGATTTTCGTCACCAGATGAAATGCAACGATTCCAAGTCGAATCCGAAGCCGCCGCGAAACTGGACCATCCAGGAATCGTGCCAGTCTTCGAAGCCGGTGAGCACGACGGGCAAGCGTTTCTGGCGATGAAATATATTGGCAGCGGTTCACTGGCCAACCGAATCGAAGAATTCCGTGACCAGAAACGCGCCGCAAAACTGGTCAGCGAAATGGCAGAAGCTGTTTATCACGCGCACCAACGCGGTATTTTGCACCGAGACCTGAAGCCCGCCAATGTGCTCATTGACGAAAACGACCAGCCATTAATCACAGACCTCGGACTCGCAAAAAGCACCGCCAACGAAAGCGACCTGACCAACACTGGCGCGGTATTGGGCACCCCCAGTTACATGCCACCGGAACAAGCCTCTGGGAAAACCGTCACGACCTCCGCCGACATTTATTCGCTTGGCGCGATGCTTTATGAACTGCTTACTGGTGTGCCGCCGCATCGTGGGAGCTCCGCGATTGAGACCGTGATGCAAGTGCTCAATGAACCGATCACTCAAGTTCGAGATGCAAACTCAGCGATCGACCGCGACCTTGCATTGATCTGTATGCACTGCTTGCATCACGATCCTGATTCCCGATATTCCACCGCAAGAAAACTTGCCGAGGATCTTGAAAGCTGGTTGGCCGGCGATCCGATCAGTGTCAAACCAGCCAGTATTGCCAAGCGTACGGCGCAGTGGGTCCGCCACAACCAAGGCATCTTTTACATCGTCATGCTAATGTTGCTGGGCACTCTATTATCGCTGCCGCTCGCCCTTTCCATTCTTGGCGTCATTGACCAAGTCGGAACGATCTACGCAAACACCGAATCCGATCCACTTCCACTAATCTACTCGTTCACCAGTATTCCGTTGTGGGTTTCGATCGTTTGCGGAGTCTTAACATTCTTAATCTGGCCATCGCTGGGCATGCTTGTAACCCTCGTTTCTCGCCCAAAGAACTGGCTAAGTGCCGCATGGAACGGTGGACTGGTCTCCGGACTAATGGCATTACTGATGATATTGCTTTTGGGATGGGCTGCGTTTGCAGTTGCATCCCAAGCGACGTCAAGCGACGCGTTTCGAATCTTGGCAGCTAACGTCTGGCCGCAAGAAGGCAATGACCAAACACGCACGACCGCAGAACGGTTAGAAGAAATGTATCCCGTTTTGGCAGACATGGAAGACCACGAAAAAGCCAACTACCTGGGCAATCGCGTCGTTGCAGACGGCGTGGCCATCGGGCCAATGATTGCGTTCGCTCTACTTCTTTCCGCGTTGATCGCTTCGTTGCCAACGGTGTTTGGAGCCGTAATCGCACATATACTTGTACAGCGAAAACAACGTTGGTGGTTTTTTGGTCCAAGATATTTCCTGGCTTGGGTTAGTGCATTCATGACAATCGGCATGGCAGCCGCTCTGCTTGGAGGAGGAGGAGAATTCAACGGTCGACCAATGCGGGAATTCTATTTTTGGCAACAACTGCTTTGGCTGTCGGCACCCATTCTGGTTACCTACCTCATCCTGCGTCGATGGCGAAAGAAGACGCCAAAAGAGAATCACGACCTCGAAGCAATCTCAACATAGTTGATTTGGAATCGCCGTTGATTTGGAATCGCCGGCTGCACTTAGCTGGCCAAGTTACGAATCAGTCAATCGAATTGGCTTTGGATGCCGAGCCCGATTCGAGATACGCAGCCAACAAAATTTGTGCTGCGAGTTTATCAAGCTGAGCCTTTCGTTTTTTACCCGAAAGATTCGAATGGCTTAGCACATCTCTTGCCATCGCAGTCGTATAACGTTCGTCAATCCACGTGACTGGAGTTTCGGTTTGCTGCGACAACCAAACGCCAAACTTGACGGCCTCTTTAGATTTCTGACTGGCGTCGCCGCTCATGTGAACAGGCAAACCAACGACAAACGCGACCAGCTCCTCTTGCTTGGCAAGCGTTTGAAAATATTTTGCGTCCAACTCAATCGTGCGGCGATTGTAAACCTCAAGCGGACTGGCAATCGTTTGGCTGGGGTCGCTGATCGCAACGCCGATTCGAACTGTTCCAAAATCTATCCCGCCCAATCGTCCGGACGTTGGAATCGGCCCGGTCGGCGAAGAGCCATCAATGACTTCCGGTTGTTTGTCCGAGTTGTCAACTTCCGAATCGCTCAACGTTGGCTCCGCTGTTGCGATTGGGACGGCGTTGACGAATCTCGATCTGCCACAGCGATTGGCTTTCTTTCGCCTTCGGATATGAAATACCCGTTCTGGAAAAAGTTCAACGCGGCTTTGAGCGTTTCCGGCTGACGCATCATTGTGCTGTGAAACAATGGGCGAACCAGCAAATCATGTGCTCCCGGCAATTTCGCTTCTTCGACACTGACTGTGAAATCATCGGGCCCCTTGAGAATAAAATTGCTGAAATCTGCATCTGATGCTTGCCCGCCAGCGATGATTCCAAACTCAAATTTCGGCGTGGCCAATGTGCGTGAAAGCTTTTCCCAGTTGGTTGAAAGTTGAACGCCGCTGACGCCAGCAATTGTTTTGAACAGAAAACTGCTTTTCAAAATCCTGGCAATGCGCGACCCTTGATTGGGCGGGCCAAGCATCACCATTCGCTTGATTCGCGGATCGCCTTGTTGGCCGGTCGATGCATCTGTCGTGTCGTATAGATAACGTCGAACAACAATGTTGCCTAATGAATGTCCGATAAAATTTATCTCCGTCACACCGCGGCCTAAGTTATCGATCACGCTTTTCAAAGCCGCCGCGTGTTCTCCGACGGTGTTTCGTGAACTGGCATATTGAAAATTAAGTGTCGTGTATCCACCATTTTTGGCCAGGTACGCAGCCATCGTATCCATTGAACTGTGAGTTCGCATCAGTCCATGCAAAACGATTACGATTTTGCCACGATCAAACTTCGCGGTGCCATCGACGATCAATTTTTCCAAAGTCATTTCACAATGGGTTCGATTGCCCCACGCGTGCCGAACGTCGTTGGGATCGATCAAGCGAAAATGTTTGGTCATCGCATTGTGTTGAATCCGCCAACCGCCGGCATGTCGAACGTCGGTCCAGAATTGCTGGCCGCCTAACGTTCTAGCTTTCCAGTTCGTGAAGGCGATCGGCTTGCTTTCATCAAGCGCGGCAACAGGATTTTGCTGCGTCGAAGTTGATGGTTGGGAATTATGTTGAGAATTCGCGACGCCGGGAAATGCGAAGAACGCTGCCGTGACGACTACTGCTAACGATTTGAGAGAATTTTTCATGAGCTTTTAAATCACGGTTCACAGTTTGTTTAACGGTTTAATGCAATACAACTCAATAATCAGTTTTACGACTGGCTGACAGGCGCCGGGGTGTCATGGATCGAAAACACTCTCGTTTAATCATCAATGGTAACTTAATGGTGGGTTTACTCGTAGTTGGATTGGCCACAGTCTGTGACTTTATGACTTGCAGTAGATGCGTTTGCCTTTGAAATAGAATCCGGTTTTTCTCCCTCGCAGACGCGTTGGGTTTCCATTGCATGACATTTCGCAAAGTCATGCCATTTTCACTGGTAACTGGATCTCAACCGTGGCTATCGCCAAAACGGCTCAGGGTGATATTGCACTGAGGGTTCGGTTTACAAAAACTTATCCATCTTCAAACGGGTAAGTTCCGCCACTACTTGCTTGATTGCCGATTCGTTGTTCTTGTCGGCAACCAGCGTTGCGTCTGGCGTATGGACGACAATACAGTCTTTCATTCCGACTGTGACAATCAAGTGCCCATCTTCGGAACGGATGATCGAATGCTCGGTATCGATCCCCAAAAACTCACCGTCTACGGTATTCCCTTTTTCGTCCGATCCTTTGAGTCGAGGAACCGCTGTCCAGTTGCCCAGATCGTCCCATTGATATGGGGCTTCAACGACCAACACATTGTCGTATCGCTCCATGACCGCATAATCAATCGATGTCCCTTTGATCGCGCAGAATTCTGATTCAAGCGTTTCTGCGAATCCGTCGGTGCCAATTGAATTGGCAATTTTTTGAATGTGAGCCGACATTTCAGGCTCATATTTCGTCAACGCATCGAGAATCGTTTTGGCTTTCCAAACAAAGATCCCGGAGTTCCAGTAAAACGAACCCGCGTCCACAAACTGTTTCGCCATTTCCAAATCCGGTTTCTCACGGAAACGCAAAACATCAAACGATGGAATTCTTGCTCCAGCAATCGGAGCGGCCGCACGCTCGATATAACCAAATACTTCGGCCGGATAAGTCGGCTTGATCCCAAACGTAACGATTCGTGTTGGGTCGTCGTCAACCAAAGACGCAGCGTGAGTAAGGGCGTCCTGGAAAACGTCATCGGGCCCAATAACGTGATCGGCAGGCATCACGACCATCGTGGCGTCTGGATCCTTGGCTGCGATCCAGGCGGCAGCAAGCCCAACGCAAGGAGCCGTGTCCCGTTTGGCAGGTTCGCCAATGATCGATTCGCGCGGAATATCAGGAAGCTGAGCCGCGATCGGATCGACCAAAGTCTTGTTGGTAACGATCAACAGATTCTCGGCTGGACAAAGCCCTTTCAAACGATCCGCGGTAGCCTGAATCATCGAGCGGTCACCCGTAAGATTCAAAAGCTGTTTTGGATTCGCTTTGCGGCTGGCAGGCCAAAAACGCGTGCCCGTTCCGCCTGCCATGATCGTGGCGTGTAACATTTATTTTACCTTTACCTGTTTCAGGTAGTTAGTTGTTGAATCGTCTCAATGGTGAATAGGATTCGTCGAATAAGGTGGGTGAATCGCGGATGCAAAACGGGTTCGGATAGCCGTCAAACTCAATCGCGATTAATGAATAGTTTGACGACAGATCGAGTTAGCGAGCGATGGAAAAACACGCCAATTAAATGAACGGGATGGTGCCTAAACAAAGTACGTTGGCTCCGAGATGTTGGTTCCTGACTTAACTTTTTGAGCCAATGTTTCAACATCCGGTGCAAACATGGGATTGATCTCTACGGCGACGCCGGACTGCACCGCAACTCCGGCTTCTGCCAACCAACGTGTGTGCAAATCGGAAATCGCAGCTTTGACATGTTCTGGTGTCTCTGACGGCGCGGGAGGCGCGTTTTTGACCGCACAAAAACCGTCGCTTGGGTCGACTTCGCAGACGATCGCGTTTTTAGCGAACGGCAAAAGGTCGAAAATAAACCGCTCAAACTTAATCGCGTTGGGCTGATCCGGCTGGACAACGTTTCCGGCATCGTTGACGAACGCAACCTTTTTGTTGGCTCGATGAAACGGCAGCGTTTCTGCTTCGCCACTCGATTTTTGCAGAAAGCTCGTGGAGAAAATATGAACAGCGATGCTGCCTGCCCAAAGCTTAAGCGACCCGTCCGCGTTGGTTTGTCGAGCATGTTGCTCAGGCAAATCACTGTACTCGATGATCTGAACTTTTCCGTCAACCTGGACCACGTTTCCAACTTTTTGAGTTGGCTCATTCTTGCGGACCACTTGCGAAGTCATTTCTGACCCACTCTTCAAGTGATAGCCGACAAGTGCTGGATGACAAATTTGAATCAAAGGGTTGTCGACTTGGCCGTAGAAAATGTGCTCCACGCCGCGGTCCGTCGCGTCTTTGAGACAACCGGAATTAACCAGCGCCGCCAACGTTCCCCCATGGCCATCTGGGCTGACAAAGACCTTGCCTTTTTCTTCCAACAATAATTTGCCGTCCGAATCGACTGCGGGCATTACACCCTGACAAAAGATTTTTACGTTAGCTGGGTCCATCCCAAAAAAGTTGTTCTGCGTCAAAAAGTTTGTTGATTCTTCGTGCGTTGGCGGACTGGTCATAACGTAGATCGGAATCGTCACGCCAAACTGCTTTGATCGAGCCATGACTTGCTCAAAGTGCATTTGATAAAGCGTTCGATTGCTGACCGGGCCAATCGGGAACATGCCCTTGGGATGATCAAATCCAAGTCGACTGCCCTGCCCGCCTGCAACGAGAATCATTCCGACTTTGCCGGCCCTGAGGGCTTCACTGCCGATCGTGACGGCTTCGTTATAAGAAGCTTCGTCAGCGTAGTCTGCCAACGTAATCGCCGGAGGAACTTCGGCTTTAGCTGCCAGCTCTTCCCAAATATCTGCGGAGGCGTGGCCGGCGGCAAGCGTTTTTATCAACTCAAAGTCGATGTTCTCAATTTGCTTTGCCAGAGAAGCCTGTTCCGTTTCGTTTAACTCATCCCAGAATTGCAAGAGATGTGATTGTCCAAATTGATTAAGTTTTTCTTCCAGTTGAGTTTTCACAATATGCCTAAAACGAATGACGGTGGAAATGACTAGGAACAGTTGCAACAACGATCGTTGCAAAATTTGACGATTACTCTTCGGAACAAACGATCTCGACGAGCAGAGTTTGCGGATCCCTGGTTGCGATTGGCAAAATGATCTCGGCACGTATGCCGAACTTTTGACAATCGGTGACGCGAACGCGGACGTCTTCTTGGCCAGTTGGATGGGCTTGGACGTTGGGAATCGTTTTCAACGGCGGCGTGAATGGAACGTGAAGAACCTGGCATTGCTGATCTGGTTCGAATGCAATGCGAAAATAACCGACAATCGTTTCAAGCTGATTGTTGGCCGTTCGCGTGACCTGCTGAACCAGGTTCGGATTGTCGATGACTTGTTGGAGCAACATTTCTGGATCGACGAAGTTCTCTTCGTCTTGCATGTCCATCAAGTTTCCAATTCCAGTTTCGCTCATGATAGTTACACGTTGAAAGTCAATTGTGGCTTGTAAGAGTGCATTCGAAAGTTTGCCATTGAAACTTGAACTTAAATTCAAGCGCGACCGCCGCTTGGTTCTGGCACAAATTCCAACCAAAAAAAGGGCAGCCCAAACTGGCTGCCCTTAACTTAAATGAATTGCCCATACCGAAAAATGGCAATTGGCTTTTGAATCTTCAACCTACGCAGGAACACCCGCTTTTTCAGCAAGTTTCGCTGCGATCGTTGTGTCTTCCCAGGTAAAATCGGCGTCGTTACGGCCAAAGTGGCCGCCTTCTGCCGTTTTGCGGAAAACTGGACGCTGGAGCTTCAAGTAACCAATGATGCCCTGAGTCGACAGTGGGAAAATCTCTTTGACAATCTCGCAGATCGCTGCATCTTCGACGACACCAGTTCCTTGAGTGTCTACGCGAACGCTGACTGGATCTGCAACTCCGATCGCATAAGCAAGTTGAACTTCGCAACGCTTGGCCAGTTTGGCAGCGACAATATTCTTGGCAACGTGTCGTGCCATGTAAGCAGCACTGCGATCAACCTTGGTTGAGTCTTTGCCGCTGAAAGCACCACCACCGTGACGCCCCCAGCCGCCGTACGTATCAACGATGATCTTACGTCCCGTTAAACCACAATCGCCATGTGGGCCGCCAATTACAAAATTACCTGTTGGGTTGATGTGGTAGGTTACATCGCCCTTGTTGAGTTCGGCTGGCAAAAGCGGCTCAACGATTTTTGTTTTGATGAAGTCTTGAATCTCTTCGTTTGTAACGCCAGGGCTGTGCTGGGTTGAAACGACAACGGTGTCGATACGGACTGGCTTGAAACCATCGTACTCAACGGTGACTTGGCTCTTACTGTCCGGGCGAAGCCATTCGACTTCGTTGCCAAAACGTGCCTTGTTCAAGCGGGCAAGGATCTTGTGCGAAAGTGCGATTGGCAACGGCATTAACTCTTCAGTGTCGTCACATGCAAAACCAAACATCAAGCCTTGGTCGCCAGCACCGTCGGCATCGACACCCATCGCGATATCGGGACTTTGCTTGTCCAGCTGAACCATGACTTTACAAGTGTCTGCACCGATTCCGATTTCATCAGATGTATATCCGACTTCGCGAATAACATCACGAACGACTTTTTCGATATCGACATCAGCCTTGGAGGTAATTTCTCCAGCGATCACGGCCAAACCAGTTGTGACCATGGTTTCACAGGCAACGCGACTGGCAGGATCTTGTGCCAACATGGCGTCCAAAATGCTATCGGAGATTTGGTCAGCCAATTTGTCCGGATGGCCCATGCTGACGGATTCACTTGTAAATAGATACTTATCAGAGGCCACTAGCACTCTCCTCAAACTTTCAAACGTCAATAATAAAGACCGGCCGGATAACTAACTTGATCGAGTTTACGATCGCATTCCATCACGCGTGTGACGGACGGTTGGCCCAGTTGATTTGGAAGGTATTCCCAAGCCCAAAAGTATAACTAGCGGCTGGTTTTCGCTCAACCAACTATCTTGACCGACGCCCGATAATGCGACAAAGAAGCTGAAAATCAAGCTGGTTTAGCTGGTTAAATTCGCCAGCTTCGCCAATTGACTCACTGATTAGCGAGCAACAGGTTCGTTCCAACTGATGAAAATCAAGCGGCATTTGATTTGGGTTCTCGGCCCACTTGCAAGCGTGATGTCTCAATTGATCGCCCAAGAATCAAACAAAGGGCTTCAATGGTTCGCTGGGAGGCACCAACGTGAGTTAGAACAACATTCTGCGCCCGAGCGCCGGACTCAACGTCGCCGTTAAACGTATTGGTGACAAAGTCCAACAAGTCAGATTCGTTTTCAACCACCGTCGCAGCCTCGCTCGCCAGAAGCTGATCGACGATATCGCGGAAGTTTTCTGTATTCGGGCCGAATGAAACCGGAATGCCGTACCCTGCCGGTTCAATCATATTCTGTCCACCTCGTTTGCCCATGCTGCCGCCCACATAAGCCGCATCTGCACAACCCCACCAAGCTCCCAATTCTCCAATCACGTCGACGATCAGAACTGGACGGATTTCGGTTTGTGAATCGACACTTGATTTCGCATCCAAATTCTCGTTTTCCGTTTGTCCGTTTTTCGTACTGCTCGAGCTACTGCTCAAACTCGAACGAAGCACTGTTGGAATTCCCATCTGATCCAGTTGACCAACCAAAGCACCAACTCGCTCTGGATGCCGTGGCACAAGAATCAAGCGCACGTTTGAGTTTTCACAACAAACGGTTTGATAAACGCTGGCTGCCAATACATCTTCTTCAATCTGCGTACTTCCGGCCACGAAGACTTGATCGGATGCCGAGATTCCGGCCAACCGCTTCAAATGGTTTGTCTTTGAATTAGCCCGGTCCGTTTCAATCCCATCGAACTTAACACTCCCCGTGACCACCACGTTTGCCGGTTCGCAACCCAGGCTCTTAAAACGGTCGGCATAAGTTTGATTCTGTGCCGCGACAAAGCTCAAGTTTGCAAACACGGGCTTTAGCAGCCAACCGAATTTTTGGTAGCCGCGATGACTGGACTGGCTTAATCGTCCGTTGATAACTGCAACAGGAACGCCTGCCGCGCGTGTGGTTTGGATCAAGTTGGGCCAAAGCTCAAGTTCTGCCAGAACCAGCATCCTTGGCCGCAGCCGCTTTAAAACTCGCTTGATCGCCCATGTAAAATCCATCGGACAAAAAAAGATCTCATGCTGCGAGAACTTTTTACAAGCAAGATCGAATCCGGTTTCAGTCGTAGTCGAAATCGCGATTCGCAGATCGGGTTGAGTTTCAGTCAACCGCTGCAACACGGGAGCGAGTAGGTTGACTTCACCCACACTGACGGCATGAAACCAAATGCATTCGCCAGTCGACTGGACCAATTTTTGGCCAACAGAATTCTTGCCTGGCATTCCGAAAAGCTTCTGGCCCCAGCCGCGACGATTTTTGCCTTGGGAGATAGCTCGCCACAACAACCACGGCGATCCGAGGATGAGAAAGCAAGAATAAATTGCGTTCAAGATCCAGCTCAAAGGAATCCTTTCCTCAGCTTGTTTATCGGTTGATCACGCGTTCAAAACTCACCAACGCTCATTGGCCGGCCAATGTCTGCAACCGTTTCTCGCTTAAGCCCGTTT
>CAYZGP010000053.1:37736-39685 GCA_964478065.1 uncultured Pirellulaceae bacterium | reverse complement strand
AACCCGCGGATATCCAGCCCGCAGAACTCCACCGCACAGACGTCCAACCCGCGCGAGCAGCTTGTCCGCCTTTTGCTCACTCGTTGTCGCGGAACGCAAACGGGAAAGTCCGTCAACCTTTCAATCAACACTGTCACAGGGAACGTGCAAATCGCACGACGTGATCATGAGACGACGCAACTTCGCAACAACACCCGCGCTCGAAAAATTTCCAGTCGCCCACAAGCTTCAGCATGAATCCAACACAGATGGTTTCAATTCAAGAAATTCGATTGGGAAAACAAATCGCGAGTTCGATTCGGGAGAACCCAACGAGTTAGACGCTACAAAGCCAGCCAATTTTGATCCGCTTTCAGTAACTCACAAACGAATTCTCTGTCTTTGGTTTCCTAACTGGCCCATTCAACGCCTGGTCGTGGCCGAGCCTGAATTGCGGCGGCAAAGAATCGTTTTGTTCAGGCGCGATGCAAGGCGTGGTCAAGTCGTTTCGGCGGCCAGCCCGTTGGCGATGCAAGACGGCGCGTGCGTGGACATGCCACTTTCGGAAGCCAAATCGCTGTTGCGGCGGAGCGACAAATTTCACATTTTTCCACAAGACCTTGATGCCGACCTTGAAGCGATCGAAACACTGGCCGAGTCACTTGAAAGCTTCAGCCCCATCGTTGGCTTGGAAACAATCGATCCGGCAGAATACAAACGTGGCCGCCGTCCTGATTCGGTGCTGGCCGAAATCACAGGGCTGGGACATTTATTTGGAGACGAAAGCCAACTCGCGCGCCAAGTTTTTCAGCACTGCGACGCACTGGGTTACTTGCCACGCATTGCCGTCGCCCAAACCGTCGGAGTCGCTTGGGCAATGTCTCGTTATTTTGCTGGCCAATATTTTGCCGAGCATCAACAACCGCTGGTCCTGCCCGTTGGCGATGACGAAGCGATCAAGCAACTTCCTGCCCAATCACTTCGCCTTCCTGACACCATCGTTGACACGTTGTATCAATTGGGCATTGAAACGATCGGCCAGCTCCAACGCCTTTCCCGAGCCGATCTGGCGATGCGATTTGGAGATGTAATCCACCGGCGACTTGACCAACTGACTGGCAAAACCGAAGAGCCCGTCATCGCGCGCACCAAGCCACCGGAGTTTATCGCCGAGCAGTTACTGGAATACCCAACCAACCATCGCGAGACCATTGAAACCATCATCGCGCGATTGGTCACCGAACTATGCGAACAAATGCGAGCCCGCCAACAAGGTGCGATTGAGTGGAAAGTTCGTTTGATTTGCCAAACCGGTCCGCCGCTCGAATTCCGTGTCAATCTTTTCCAAGCCACCGCCACCACCCAGCACGTCATGCCTTTGATTGGAATGCAACTGGAACAGATTCTCTCTCCACTGACGCGAAAATTCCGCAAACGCAAAAAGAGTTTTACCTCGAAAGCAAAAACAGAACACAGCAAAACCCCAGAAGCAAAAACAAACGACGCCTCCACTGACATTCCCCATTCCGCACTCCCCATTCCGCACTCTCAATCTTTTCACCGCTACACCACGATTCAAATTCAGGAGATTATCGTCAGCGTCACATCCAGCGTCTTGCTCGCCCAACAGCAGCGACAACTGTTTGATGAAAACCCACGTTTGGATCGCCAATCGCTTGCCCAACTGATCAATCGTTTAGCCAGCAGGTTAGGGGCGCAGAATGTCGTTTACCCAACGCTTCAATCGGGTGCCCAGCCCGAGTATTCATTTCGTTTAAAGCCCCTGGTCGATTCCCGACGTCGCAGCCGCAGAAAGACGAAGCCTCCCAAGCAATCCCACACGCTCGCTCGCCCGTTAAGGCTTTTCCATCCTCCGGTCCGTTTACAAGCGATGGTGTTGGCGCAGAACTTGATTGAAAGCTCCCGCGAAACAAGCCCAATTCAAGCAAGCCCAATTCAAGCAAGCCCAA
>CAYZGP010000053.1:22653-37636 GCA_964478065.1 uncultured Pirellulaceae bacterium | reverse complement strand
GCCCAAACCACACAAGCTCAAGCCAAGCGAATTCACAACAAGCAAATTCAAATCAAACGAAACCACGAAAGCGGTTCGCGCCCCCTGCTCTGCTTGTCCCTGAAAACAGCACCAACTCTCAAGTCATCATTAACTCATGCGGTCCCGAGCGCATTGAAACCGGTTGGTGGCGCGGCTTAACTGTCTGCCGCGACTACTGGCGGATCGAAACTGAAACACACCAACAATTCTGGGTCTTTCGCGACTTAAGAAACGGCCACTGGTTCCTTCACGGGGAGTTTTAAAAGCCCGCAGTATTCAGTAGCGGTTATGAGCAACCCGTTCTAAAACTCAAACCAAAATCTCAAACTCAAAAATTCTCACTGCAACTCCTTCATGTACTCCGAACTCCATTGCAAAACGAACTACTCCTTTCTCACTGGCGGCTCGCATGCCGATGAGTTAGTCGACCACGCCATCGCACTGGGCTATCGCGCCTTGGCTGTGACCGACGAAAACACATTAGCCGGCGTCGTTCGCGCATACGCCGCAGCCCGAGCCGCCAATGCCGCTCAAAAAACACCAACTTCCAACATTCCACATTCAGAAAACAATCCACTATCCACTTCCCATTCAAAAAGCCTTCCGCACTCACCTCTTAAGCTTCTCATTGGAGCCGAAATCATTCCCAACGACGCTCCGCCCGTCGTCTTATGGGCGACTGATCGCAAATCCTATGGCCGGCTTTCGAAACTCATCACAGTCGGCAGGCGACGAGCCACCAAAGGCGAATGCTGGCTGTCACTGGACGACATCGCCCAACACTCAGAAGGCTTACTCGCAGGAGTCATCCCACACCTACGCGGCGACCGGCTAAAAACGGAGCACATCGACGAAACTCACCCAAGCTACCAATGGTACAAAAGGGGGTGCAAAAGGGGACAGTCCCCTTTTATGATCAATCAGTATCGAGAGATTTTTGGCGACCGAAGCTACCTGATGGCATCGCTTTACCGTGGTATTGACGACTCATGGCGAATTGAACAACTGAAACAGCTTTCGCAAAAAACGAACCTTCCACTTGTTGCTTCAGGTGATGTGCTCTACCACGCGCCGGCTCGACTGCCGCTGCATGACGTGTTGACTGCCATCAAGCATCGCACGACCGTGGCTTCGGCTGGCGATTTATTGCTTCCCAATGCCCAGCGACATTTACAAACGATCGAGCAACGACAAACGGCCTTTGCCGCGATTCCCGATGCGATCGAGCGTACCAATGAGATCGTCGACCGCTGCGATTTTTGCTTGAGCCAACTTCGCTACGAATACCCGGAAGAACTCGCGCCTGATGGTCAGGCCCCAATCGAATATTTGAAACATCTCACCGACCGCGGAGCCAGAAATCGATACCCAAAAGACCGCTATCCCAATGGCGTGCCAGCCAAAGTTCAAACGCAGATCGACCATGAACTTAAACTGATCGACGAGCTGCGCTACGAAGCCTACTTTCTAACCGTTTGGGACCTCGTTCGTTTCGCACGCCTGCGAGGCATCCTTTGCCAAGGCCGCGGTTCAGCTGCCAACTCCGCCGTTTGCTATTGTCTCGGTGTAACCTCAGTCGACCCAGACACGACCGACCTGCTGTTCGAGCGTTTCATTAGCAAAGAAAGAGACGAAGCTCCCGATATTGATGTTGATTTCGAGCACGAACGACGCGAGGAAGTCCTTCAGTATCTTTACGAAAAATACGGTCGCGATCGGGCCGGATTGGCCGCGACCGTGATCACTTATCGAGTCCGCAGCGCCGTTCGCGACGTTGGCAAAGCACTTGGCCTTTCGCTTGACCGAGTCGACGCACTCGCCAAACATGTCGAAGGCTATTCTTCCGAAAGCAATCTGACCGGCAAAATGGCTGATGTCGGAATTGATCCGGAATCCGAAGTCGGCATCCAGCTGAACCATTTGGTCGGCGAGCTTCTTGGATTTCCGCGCCACCTTTCCCAACACGTTGGCGGGATGGTGATCACGCAAGGGAAACTCGACGAACTGGTGCCGATTGAAAACGCGGCGATGGACGATCGAACCGTGATTCAGTGGGACAAAAATGACTTGGAAGAATTGGGACTATTAAAAGTCGATTGTCTCTGCCTTGGGATGCTCTCGGCGATTCGCAAATGTTTTCACATGGTCGAGCAGCATTGGGGCCGCCATTGCACGCTTGCCAATATTCCCCAGGAAGATCCCAAAGTCTACGACATGATCTGTGCCGCGGACACGGTTGGCGTTTTTCAAATCGAAAGCCGCGGGCAAATGAGCATGCTTCCGCGACTCAAGCCACGCTGTTGGTACGACCTTGTGATCGAGGTCGCCATCGTCCGGCCTGGCCCCATCCAAGGCAACATGGTCCACCCATTTTTGCGCAGGCGAAACGGCGAAGAACCCGTCGTCTATCCAAACGAAGAAATCAAAGCCGTGTTGCACCGAACGCTGGGCGTGCCAATTTTTCAAGAGCAAGCCATGAAGTTGGCCGTGGTCGCCGCCGGTTTCACGCCAGGCGAAGCAGACCAATTACGACGAGCCATGGGCAAGTGGCGAAAAACGGGCGTCATCCAAACATTCCACGATAAACTCATGACCGGAATGAAAAAGCGCGGTTTAAGTGAAGAGTTTGCCAATCAAGTTTTCAATCAGATCAGTGGCTTTGGCGAGTACGGATTTCCCGAATCGCACGCAGCCAGTTTTGCAAAACTCGTTTACGTTTCGTGCTGGCTGAAATATTACTACCCTGCCGCGTTTTGTGCTGCACTCATTAACAGCCAGCCGATGGGATTCTATGCACCGGCACAGTTGGTCGCAGATGCTCGCCGCCACGACGTTCATGTACTTCCGGTGGACATCAACCATAGCGATTGGGACTGCACGATCGAAAGCTCCGAAACGAGCTTGGAACGGGAAACCGGAAATACAGAAAGCGGAATTCCTAAATCAGCTCGGTCTTCTGATCTTTCGCTTCGGCTGGGATTTCGAATCATTTCGGGACTTCGCGCTGATGCCGTCGAAGTCATTACCAACGCGAGGCAATCCGGTCCGTTCACCAGCATTTCTGAATTCACCCAGCGCACGCGACTAGGCCAATCCGTGATCACACAGCTCAGCAACGCCGACGCGTTTGGTTCACTCAACCAGGACCGGCGAGAGGCGCTTTGGCAAGCACTTGGCCAAGAGCAAAAGCCAAAAGAGCAACCTTTGTTCGCCAGCCTCACCACCGAAGACGACGACACACTGGCCCTGCCAACGCTTGCCCCGCAGGATCAAGTCACCGAGGACTATCGTTCGACTGGCCTCACACTTCGCTCACATCCGATGTCATTCCACCGAACATCGCTGGACGAACTGCGAGTCACGACCTGCGGCGAGCTGGAAGACAAAGAAAACAACCGCCACCTTCGCGTCGCCGGGTTGGTCATCCTCCGCCAACGCCCAGCCACCGCCAAAGGCATCACATTCGTAACACTTGAGGACGAATCAGGAACAGCCAACCTTGTGGTCAAGCCAAACATCTGGGAACGGTTTTACAAAATCGCACGGCGTTCACCGGCTTGGATCGCCCACGGAAAATTGGAAAAGAAAAGCGGCGTAATCCACGTGGTCGTCAATCGACTTGAAGATATGTCAGGCCGGTTAGAAGAGCTGCAAATCAAGTCGAGAGATTTCCGGTAGTCGGGCTTGCGCCAAGGCGCACCAAAACGCTAGGCGGCAAATACGTAGTGGTGAATAGTTTGTTCCAGGGTTCTGGCTGCTGTTCGAGTCCGGCTGCTCGGTCCTTCCGGCAGAAGACGTACTTCTGCGCGTCCATTAGCCCATAGATTTCACCAAGGAAGTCATTCCAATAGTGTGAAAACGTTTCGTGACATCTGTTATCATTTAGCATCTAATGAAACCCGAAGTTCTGCTGAATCGCGAACTTGGTGGATCGGTATAAATATGCATAAATGAATGCGACTCTATGAGACTTTCGCTCAAAACATTATTTGGCGTGCTTACGATCAGCTGCTTGGTGGCACTTGTATTTCAAGAGGAAAAAAGGGCGGACGATCTAATCGAGCGTAACATAGAATTAAAGGCAGAGATTGCGGGATTTGCTCCCAACCTTGAAACGAGCTTGGAATACCTGAGGATCGCCGCGAAACCTGATCAAGAGTTGATATCATTCCACGCCAAAGCCCTTGAGATCCTGGACGCTGAATACCAAGCGTTTTTAAATTCGCAAACGAAGGATGCAAACTCGGTTGGCATTATTCATCTTCCTGAGATGGAATTAAGTTGGAAACAGTTTGCAATCTTCGTTCCTGAAGGTCAATCAGTTTCGTTTCAGGTCTTTGCATCGGACAATCCATTTGAAGGGCGAATCAAGGATGCATTAACTCAATCTGTGTTTGCTCTATCCAAAACGGTAAACATTCAACTCGAGCCTGGCATTGCTTTGTTGAAGATTCTCCCAGATGCCGAAGAAGATGAAAAAGCGGATGGGATTTGGAATCTTGAATTGAACGGCAAAGTTGTCGCAACAGTGGATGCGAGTGAGTCGGGTTTTAATGCACAAAACTTAATTTGGCTGATGAGCAACCAAAAGTTTCTGACGCTACGACATCAAAATATTCATAAGTTGGCGGCCCATTTTCTTGAGCCGGATAAACCGTACCTCGAATTTGCGGCCATCTACTCAACTGAATTTTACAAGAAGCTTGCTTCAGATCCCGGCAGCAGACCAACATATTTGAAATTCGCTTTATCAATTGATGACAAGGTGAACCAATGAATTCAAATACTTATTCGAAGCCAAAGAAAGCATCGTCAGCGTACATTCGTTGGGTGAATCGTGTGTTCGTTTTACTATTTGTTGTTGCCTGCATAGTGCTTGCTGGTTGGTACGTTAAGGCGCGTGGCGAATCTCTCAAGTTGCGAACGGCATTTGATCGGCTTAATCATCGTGCCACGGAACTGCGCGAATCCAAGACCGAGACGGACAGCTTGATTGAAATTTGCGAAGCGAACGACCTCAAGATTAAGCGTTTGCGCAAGCAGGTTCTTAAAGTTGGCTACCGCGACGGCGATCATCTGGATCAATTGCTTGAGCACAACGAGAATTTTCTGCTATTGAGTCATCGCGATAGTTCAGGGCTTAGCACGCAGCAACTTCGAATAATGGTGCCAAGTGGCAAGCATGTTTTGACGTATGAGTTTGGGAAATGCCGGGAGGTGAAATACAAAAAGGAATTTACGGAAACGCCCGGTTCTGCGTCTTGGCAACTGCCAGAGAATTCAGTTTGCGAATTTGTGTTGGATGTAAAACGCGAAGGTGACAACGATTACTTGTTGACCGCGAAATTACTTGATTCCAACGACGAAGTCCTGTTCGAAAGCGAGCAAGAGAAATTCAATTTCGATAACAAGAAAAAGGGCAGTTCGACAACTTCAATGTTTCCGGCTCGGATCCTTAATCCGGGTGAGTGCCGACTTTATCGGCATGAATACGGTGCCGGCATATTGCCGCCGACTTGTTCTTTTGAAACCTATGCCAATTTTGAATCCGAAAGCGGAAAAATTGATTCGTATTTCGGGATACGGATCCGAATCGAATCGCCGGAAGTAAAACCGTTTGTTAACGCGAATCGACTGTGCCAGCTTTATAGATTTCTCGAAGTAACAGGGCTGAGTTGGGAGGAAGTGATTGAGCCAGTTGATGAAAAAGGCAAGTATCCTTTGAAGGCATCTGTTACGGATCGCTGGCGATATTGATCGGTTGAGCGCTCGAAAATGCGGTCGCCTGCCGGCTAACCCGTCATAAAATATCGGGCGCATCATTCCTGTCCGACAGTCGCGAGCCCGAAAAAGACGGACAAGAATGAATGTCCATCCTACATTGCAATATCACACCTTGTTTCAATAACTCAACATGTTTCCGGATGTTGTTTTTCTTCTTCACCAGTGGTGACTTTTCTCAACACGGGCCCGCAACCCGCCTACAAACGCTGGCGTCGATTTTCGCAAACTGGCTGCTTAAAACAAGCGAAAACGAATGCCAAGTCGATGTTCAAACTTGCGTCTGCCTGGTGCTGTGATTCTCTGGCATGGTGATTGCCTAAATGCTTGATGCCCCTCCTCTTCAGGACACAAGCTCCAAGGTCTCGCCATGTTCAAGAACTTCTTCAAAGCCAACGGTAATTCAGAAAACAAAAAAACACGTCGAGCGGCGATTCGAGCTAACGGAAAATCTCACTTGGCGTTCCAGGCACTTGAGCCCCGACGGATGTTGGCTGGTATTTTCTTCGATTCGGCGTCCAGCGTCGTCACCATTGCGGGCGGTTCGGGCGATGATGCAGGTAGCTTTTTACAAATCGACTCGACAACTTATCGGGCCATCCTGAGTGGGTCAGACAGTCGCGACTTTGCAGTTACCGATGTCGAGCAAGTCGTTTTCATTGGGTTCGGAGGCGACGATACCTTTAACAACGGTTCCAATGTCCAAGGACTACTGCTTGGCGGAAGCGGCGAGGATACCCTGAGAGGCGGAAGCAACAGCGATATCATAAACGGCGGCACGGGCAACGACAGACTTCATGGCAATGAGGGAGAAGACAGAATCGTAGGCGGCGACGGAGCAGATCGAATCTGGGGAGACGACGGGAACGACAGAATTTTTGCCGGAGATGGAGCCAACCAAATCCAAGGCGGCGACGGAGATGATTTCATTTTCGGTGGTGCAGACGCTGACAGAATTTTTGGTGGCAATGGTATCGATCAAATCTTTGCCCTCGCAGGCAATGATATCCTTTTCGCTGGCGATGGTGGCGTGGCAGGAAGTAGCGGAACCACCCAAGCTGACTTGATTCTTGGTCATGGCGGTGACGATCAGTTCATCGGCGGTAATGGGCTCAACGTCTTTTATGGTGGCGATGGCAATGACACACTGGAGGGCGGTGAAGGAGAAAATCGTTTGCATGGTCAAAATGGCGATGATATGTTGACCGGCGGTTCGAGTGCCGACTATATCGCAGGTCACCTCGGCGACGATACGTTGCTGGGAAATGGCGGCAACGATTTCATTTTGCCCGGACAGGGAGATGATTTTGTCGATGCAGGACTTGGTATTGATACCATTGCATATCGGTTTGACTCAGCCACTTACACGCTCAATGGCTCCGACTCTCGATTGATCGCAGAGCACGTAGTCGATGGCCGAGATGTCATCGACAGTTCGGAAAGGCTACGTTTTCAAAACGGTGATCTTGCATCTGCGGATCAAGTGATGCAGCGCGTGACTGTCCAGCCAATTGTTTTGTCCAACAGCGATGGCACTAACCAAGCTGAGTTTTTTGGCAACGAGGCTCAGGAAGAACTTATCAAATTGCAAATTGAAAAAATCTTTGCCGTGGCTGGAGTTGATATCGATTGGCTAACAGCTAACCACTGGCAAAACACATTTGCCAACGTAGGTGATGGAGGCGTGCGGCCTCGCTCTGATCTAAATGCGACCTTGGCTCAAGGTGATGCCGCCGGGGTAGGAAATTCAGATCCGTTGGTGATCGATCTATATTTTGTCGAGATCGCCGCCGGTTTCGGTGATGTTTCAGATTCTGTCGCCAACGGATTGGCAAATATCGGAGCCAATGGTATTTCGATGCATGTAGGCGACGACTTGCTTAACACTGATACAGGATTGACAACAATTGCCAGAGTGGCAGCGCATGAAATTGCACATAACCTTGGGTTGACTCATGTTGAAGATCCGGACAATTTACTGAATCTTGGAGAAGAGCTTAACGCGTCCCAGATTGCTACGATCCTTGACAGTCAGTTTACAATTCCGACCTAAGAACTGCTCGAATCGAAAATTTTCGTAACAAAGCTTATTCCGGACGAAGCTAATCGCCGCTAAAGCCCCATGGCCTTGATTTCGTCGTCGCTGATGACCGCATCATCAGTTGCCACGCAGATTTTGATCGCCTCTTTGATTGACTTTCGCATCCACTGGTCTTGGTTGTCGTCGTTTACTTTTCCAGAAACGATGTAGGCCGAGTAGATGCGCGATGCCGCGTGGGCTACAACGCTTTCGCTATGCTGAAGTTTTATGTTCTTTGCCATCACCAGCCGATTAAATTTGGTCTCGGGTGTAAAAAATCATTCTAAACGTTTTGAATAGTCGACGAAACCATTTCTGTGATTTAAGGCGGTTTGTTACGAGACGGACGGGAATGGTAACTGCTGTAAGCAACGGATACGGCAACAGGCTGCTCCCTCGCTAACGCGCTTACGCGTCAGGTTTCCATTGCGCTCATGACACTTCGTAAAGTAAATGTAATTGGACTATCGCCCGACCAACCGCGCTAAATATTCTTTTAACATTATCGCGGTTATGCCCAGATTCTCACCGCTTGGCACAATCAAATTTGGTGAAGGCGCGAAATGACCAGAGATAAAATTCGCCGGGATCGGATGGACGTCGAGCCCTTCCGCTTTGGCCAATCGCATTGCACGGGTCAAATGCCAAGCCGAAGTTAAAACACCGACTCGAGCGTTTGGATTGTCGGGTGAAGAACTATTACCGTCTTGAGCAAGCCACGTTTTCAAGTTTGACATTTCCTGCGACGTGTTATCGCCTTTCATCTGCAACACACTTTTGCGCGGCACACCCAAGCCGATCAAAATCTCAGCCGCTTCCTCGCGGGGATGCAAATCCTCTGGGATTGAGCGAAGAGGCTGCGAACCGGTACAGATAAACTGCTGGACGAGCCCTGCATGGTACATTCGCGCCGCCATCCCAACCCGATCGCCACCAGCACCCAACTGAGCCCTTCCATTAAGCGTTGTCGTTGTTCCGCCACCCAGCAAAACAACAGTGTCAAACCGCTCAAGCTCAAGCGGTTTGATTTCTTGAAATGGCGCCTCACGCCAAGTCGCCAGCGTATTGGCAACGAACTGGTTGCCGCCAATGCTAAGTATCAACCAACAAACGAAACCCACCACCGCTGGCCAACCTTGTTTTACCAGCAAGCAAAAATAAACCATCGCGATCAAGCTCAACCACACCAAACCCACGGGCGTCGCAAGTGAGATCAATAGCTTTTCCACCATCGTTGGACCACTGACCAAACCAACCATGCCGACGAACAAGCCACCGACAAATGTCAGCAGCAACGCGTGGGGAATGAACCGCAAACGCCCGAGATCTTTTTTCGGCTCGGCGCGACGGTCCTGTGCGTAGTACTCGTCGTATTCGTCTTCCCAGTTTTTCTTTCGATTCCAAAACGCCATAGTATCTTTTTAGTCGCGACCGGTAATAGATTTAGTTTAACGGCAATCCGTAGGCGTTCCGAAAACACACTCATTGGTTCGCCGTTGTTACTGAAACACAGACAACCGCGACTGCAGTGATTAGCAGAGTTTTTATGAATTTCATTTGAACTTCAGAAAGTTCGAGTTGGTTTTGTGATTTCATGGGATTGCAGTATCAACATCGTAGCCGATATCGACAGACTTCGGGAGCTCCAGACCTTTGTTATGTTTTGCTTGGCCCAAACGCCTGAACTCTGGCGAGTCCAGCTATGCATGCCTCTAATGAAACTACTCACCATGATGGTGTTCCTCTAAATGTTGTCGCAGCAAATCTTTTCCATAATCGTTTCCGTTGGGAGTGCGGACAGACGTATGGATGTGCTGCCGCGTTTGGCTCTTCCCGGAGTCTAACTGCTGAAACAAAACTACTTACAAGCTCGATCCCCGAACATTTTCTTCCGCTTAGCCGCAAGCCTTTGGTACCATACACCCGCCCCGTTTGTCGAGATCTTCCGTGGCGGGGTCTTGCTAAAAATCCCAGCCGCACAAGCAATTCAGGATCTTTTGACCAGATCCACTACGTCAGTCTCGTGCATGCGTCGAACTCTCGTCGTCTATTCTAGTTGTCTCACCAAATCCGGCTAGTAAGCTGGTGGAACTCAAAAGCCATCAAACGTATAACAGCAATCGCTCCAATTTGATTTGGTAATTCCCATTTCGCATTCTCAATTCCGCATTCAAAAAATGACTCTCCCCACCAACCATCCGCTTGCTGGCCATGAAGAACTGATCGACCAAATTCGCGAATGTGGCCGCTTGTTTCATTCACGTGGCTGGTCCGTTGGAACCAGCAGCAACTACAGCGCGGTGCTTTCCAACGACCCGGTTGAGCTGATCGTCACCGCCAGCGGCAAAGACAAAGGGCGGCTTGAGCAAAAAGACTTTGTGCACACCGGCCCAGACGGTGGACCGATCGAACCTGGCCAGCCAAAATCGTCAGCCGAAACGATGCTGCACGTCGTATTGGCCGAGCAAAACGACGTCGGTTGCATTTTGCATACGCACAGTGTTTGGGGCACACTGCTCTCAGATTACTTTTTCGAGCAAGGCGGTTTCGAGATTTCGGGCTTTGAAATGCTGAAAGGACTCGAAGGAATTCCGACGCACGACCACAGCCACTGGATTCCGATATTTGAAAATACGCAAGATATTCCGGTTCTCGCCGACCAAGTTCGCGAGCGGATTGGTGAACCGCTTGAGCCGATGACGCACGGATTTTTGATTCGAAAGCACGGTTTGTATACGTGGGGAAAAGACGTATTTGCTGCCCGGCGTCATATCGAAATTTATGAATTTCTGTTCGAATGTGTCGCTCGCAAGCTTAGCATGCCAGCGAATTGCCCAAAAAATAGCGACTAACGAGTAAGCCGAATTTGCGGTAGAATGTCTGATTGTGAGAATTTGCATCTCACACATTTGCTTAAACAAACATTCATCCGTTTGAGGTGTATTCATGGCACGCGTCCAAATTCCAAACAAAAATCGAGACATCCGGGAACCCGCTGAGATCAAGGCGTTTCTTAAACAATACGGAATCGATTTTGAGCAATGGGATGTTGAGGGACGCATCGGACCTGACGCCACCAACGAAGAAATTCTCGAAGCCTACTCGCCAGAGATTGAACGACTCAAAAAGCAACACGGTTTTGTAACGGCCGATGTCATCAACGTAACGCCGGAAACTCCAGGCCTTGATGAGATGCTACAGAAGTTCGACAAAGAGCATTTGCACACCGAGGACGAAGTTCGTTTTACGGTCAAAGGCTCTGGCGTATTCCACATCAATCCAGAATCGGATGACGTGTTTGCCGTCACCGTCGAATCAGGCGACTTGATCAGCGTGCCCAAAGGAACCCATCATTGGTTCAATCTTTGCACCGACAAAACGATTCGCTGCATCCGCCTATTCGAAGACACAACAGGTTGGACGCCGCATTACATGGAAGAGCCGGTTCACGAAAAATACGAACCGCTTTGCATGGGACCTAGCTACCTCGAAAGCAACCAAGGTGGCCAGGACGAAATCGAAGTCGCCAAATTTTAACGCCTGGACACAACATCAACCGCGCGGCGCTTTTTGGCGCCGCTATTTTTTTGGACTAAACACATGCTTGAAACCAAAGCCCGTGGAATCCTTCTGGACATTGAAGGCACCACATCATCAATCAGTTTCGTTTACGACGTCATGTTTCCGTACGTGCGTGAGAACGTTGCCGGTTTTCTCAAATCAAATTGGGATAACGAAGCCACTCAAGCGTGTTTGCCAATTCTCGCAACCGACACTGAAAACGGCTCGGTCCAGTCGTGGCTCGGTGGTTGTTCGACCGAGGAACAGCAAGCCAAAATCGTCGCAGGCGTGATCGGCCTGATGGACGCGGACATTAAAGCCACAGGTTTGAAGCAGTTACAAGGTTTGATTTGGAAAGACGGATTCACCAGCGGTCAAATGGTCGCGCATTTGTACGATGAAGTTGCAGATCAAATTCGAAACTGGAAGTCTGCCGGAATCGACGTGCGAATTTACTCGTCGGGAAGCATCCAGGCCCAGAAACTTTTCTTTGGCCATAGCGTCGGCGGAAATCTGCTTGACCAATTCAATGGGCACTACGACACGACCACCGGTGCGAAACAGGAAACAGAGAGCTACCGCAAAATCGCCAATGAATTCACTTGCGACGCGGGCGAAATCCTTTTTGTGAGCGACGTTGTTGGTGAGCTTACCGCTGCAAAATCGGCGGGTCTACAAACGGTTTTGAGCATCCGGCCAGGTAACAAGCCCGTTCCTGCGGACCACGGATTCGATTCAATTGAGAGCTTTGCCGAGATCAATATTGCCGCGACCGTGTAAATCTTACAAAGCAAAAATTGATTCTCTTGCCTGACGCAGCGCAGGAAATAAAATCATTTGACGAACGAACCTTTCTGGTGATCGGCTCGTATCATCACCTGCTTCGGTTAGACCCAGATCGGAGTGTTTGTCTGGCCTTGAGTTTTATTGGCTGGATCATCGTGTCGCCGCACTCCATGACGGAGTTTCTTGATTAGGTTTTGTTGTTTGCTCAGGAGGTGAAACAACGAACTGAACCGTCAACCACGCCGGAGTGCAAAATGTCAGGTCGTTTGTTTTTGTCTGGTCGTCCCAATGTCGGTAGCCAATTGGCCGCGACAGCTTTGATGACTCTGTTTTCTATTCTTTATTTTCCTGGCGGAATATTTGCGCCACGCCTGATTGCCGACGAACCGATTGTCAGCTTCGACGTCCCTGCCCTCGTTGGTGTCAACGAAATTGTCTACGCTGAAGGTCAAACTCCGCCGGCCAATGAAAAAATCATCAAGGTCATCATTCCCGTCAGCTCAATCGTTCGCACAAGTGATCGGGAAAACACAGAACAGTTTCGATTCGATGTTTACTGGAATCGTAACGTCTATCCGATTGTTGATTACGGCCCAAAAACGCAAACGACCAGCGACATCGAAGGGTTAATCTCGGTTGAGAAAAGCAAAGACAAAAACGCGGGTGTTGGGATCAATGTCGGAGGAAGCCAAGAGCTTATTTCAGGCTCAGCGAAAGTCGACCTTTCCAATCGCTCAGGCTCACGCATGAGTTATCAAGAGATTCCCCAACACGAAGTTCTCGTTGCCAGCGGAACAATCCAGCGTGGAACGGGAGCGTTCTTTCGTTTTCATCCTTCCAAACGCGATACCCTGGAGGGAGGTCGTGATCTGATTGTCGCCTACCGAGTCCCGCAGTCATGGCGAGGCGGAGTTTTGAAGATTGAATGCCGAGCGGAAGGACACCGTAGTGTGCTTGGTAAAGTCTTTGGCTCTTGGCGCGAAGGCTTTACAGAAAGCCGCGCGTTTGTGCTTCCCATCTACCTCGAAGGCGACGATCAGGCACGACAAGCCGCTGTTGAATTTGTCCGCTCTGAACAAGGGCTTAGGCAAAATTGGATGCGTCATCAAAGCTCCAAACCGCAACCAACGGGCGGGCTGTTTGCAATGCCAAGCTCAACTTCTGCCTCCCGGCTACCCGAGCAGTGGGTTCATCACTTGATTCAATCGGGAAATGATGAGTACCTGACTCGCTACCGTCGGCAGTTACCAGAAAGTGTCGCTTCAGCCGCCCAAGATTTTGTTTCGGCACGACAAGGGTTGTTTAAATTCAGTCGTTAAACGGGTCGCGACAGAACGGCGCAGCGGTAACAATGCGCCGGAGATTCGGCCTATAAACGTCATGCACAGCAATGACCTTGGATAAACAAATGCGCCCAAGTCATGACATTGAAAGTACTTAAGAGTTTTTGCTTAAATCAAAAGGCAGTGGCCGTGTATAAAACGTCATGCACAAGCATGACCTACATTGGCTGCAGAGAGCGCCACAAAAAGAAACCGCTTACTAATTCTTACTGAAATACCCAAGCTTAGCGGCAGCATCCAAGGCCAATGGATTCTTGACGTACTCACGATGGCAATCGCAGCACAAATCGAAATGACGTTTTTGATACGCGGACTGACTAATCTCCGCGCGTTCGGCATCGTCAAGCCGATCCAAAATCTCATTTAACTCTTGCAAGTGATCTCGGTCATCTTCACCGTCAGACTCTCCCGCATCCAAGCAGACTTGGATTTCAATGTTGACAGAAAATCGTAGCTCTTCATCTGGTTGTATGGATCTTCGACAACGGTCGCATGAATAGTGAATCATGATCTCTTCCTTTGAGAAACTCTCTTTGAATACGTCCTGTTAAAAGCAGGTTTGAGAACAATCCATCCGCAAACATCATCCTAATGCCAATTCAAAACGTGATGCAAGCAAATTTCAAACAAATTTTTCATCTCAAATATTTAAGATTTGCAAGCGGACACCTAAGTGATTCAAGTTTCAACTTAAGTTGTGATCCAGTCCCCCCAAGATTCATTCTCGATAACGAAACGTAATGATTCCTCAATCAAGTTTCGGCCAGTTAAGTTTTGAAATACGTTTCACATGCTGGTACAATTCGCCATTGCATGCACGACAAATCACGACACACTACGTAGTGTTAGCCCCAAAACCATCAACCAACTCCAAACACTTTGAGTGAGGTTCCTTTAATTTCGAGTTGGACGCAGACCAAGCAAAGAGAATTGTGGCTGCGCGAACTTGAACCAAAACAACTTTGCAATCTAATTTCGATCGAGTTGACTTGTTGGCTGATTGAAGGAATGGAAACCCTCCCCAGTGACGTGAAAAATCTCTTGCGAAAGGTCCATGAGTTCAGCGTCATACCACCGCCCCACTCAAAATCGCCCAAGCAATTGCTTGACGACACAATGGCAAAAATGCAGCCGTCTTACGCGTTGGCTTCGGCACTCAGTGCAACCGTCGGAACGGTCATCGAAAGCCGAGATATATTTAGCCAAGCGGCGATCGTTCCTGCTTCTGTCGTGATTGCGATCCCGTGGGAACAACAGATTTCAGTGCTGCAAAGTATTCTTTCAATGTACGCTCAGTTTGGATTGCCGGGTTCGATTAATGAATTGGCAGTATGCAACGATTGGCTGGAAGAACGAAGCTTGGCGCGATTAAAAACGCCAACCGTTTTGGCATAGCCGACAGGCGAGGCGA
>CAYZGP010000053.1:7652-22553 GCA_964478065.1 uncultured Pirellulaceae bacterium | reverse complement strand
ATACGAAACGAGAAAATAGTCTCTTCATGCTATTTCTCGCTTACGCGTCGGGTTTCCATTGCTACGCATTCACGGCAACGATTCAAAACCCGACGCCCATTGCTGACGCATCCAAGCTACTTTTTCTTTCCCGTTTTCTTTTTGCCAGACTTGGGCTTACTTCCCTTTCCCTTGGTTGGTTTGGATTTTCCTGGCTTAGCCTTTCCTGATTTGGATTTTCCTGATTTGGATTTTCCCGGCTTTGACTTGCCCGACTTAGACTTGGCTGGTTTTGACTTGCCGCCTGCCGACTTTTTCGAATCCTTTTTTCGTTTGGACTTGGAAGACTTTTTCTTCTTCGATTTTGGTTTATCAGAGTCACGCACGCGACGTTTTTTCTTTTGCCCTCGCTGCGGGCCAGATGCACGTCTTGCTTCCCATGAATCTGGATCGCGATCCGCTTTGGACTGAGCCTCTGGGTCAAACTTTCGACGTGGTTTACGCTCTGATTCAGACTTTCGCCGTCCGCCGCTGGCCGACTCAGACTTGGATCGGGGCGGGCCCGCTGGCTTGCTGCGCTGGGTCACGTTTGCTCGCGTTGGCTTTACTCCATAAATTTCGAACTCAAGCGTTCGCTGGTCGGGATCGACCACGGCGACGGTGACTTGGATTTGATCGCCCAATCGATATTCGTTGCCGTCTTTAAAGCCTGCCAACGTTCGGCTGGCTCGATCGTATTGGTAACGGTCGGGAGGGAGATTCGAAACAGGAATCAATCCTTCGCACGGAATCTCGATCCCTTGGGCAAACACACCGAACGACTCGACGCCGGTGATCACGGCTTGCATTTTCTGACCGACTTTATCTGCCATGAAATTCAGCAGCTTGAGTTTGATCAATTCCCGCTCGGCATCAGAAGCTCGTTTTTCCAGCTCACTACAATGCTTGCCCAGCATCGACAGTCGTTCAAAATCGGCGTCTGGTTTCTTGCCATCGATCAAAGCACCGACGGCTCGATGAATAATCAAGTCAGGATAGCGACGAATCGGGGACGTAAAGTGGCAATAGTTTTCGCTGTTAAGCGCGTAATGCCCAATCTCTTCGGGACTATATGTCGCCTTTTGCATGCTTCGCAAAACGGCATAGTGAATCGCGTGTCGCTCGGGCATGTTCTCGGATTCTTCGATCACACGCTTGACTTCAAAACGGCTTTTAAGCGACTCGGATTGAATCCCCAACTGGTTCACAAACTCAGTTAGCTGAGTCAATTTGGCTTCACTTGGCTGCGGATGAATTCGCCGCATGTAGTAAAGTTTTTCGTCACACATTCGCTGGGCAACGGCTTCGTTTGCAGCCAACATGAATTCTTCGATGACTTGATGGCTCTCGGTGTTATCGACCGTATGAGCGCCCGAAACACGTCCGTCGTCATCAAGATCAATTTTGACTTCGGGTAAGATCAAGTTAATCGCGCCGCCAGTCATCCGCCGCTTTCGAAGCTTCATCGCAAGCGTATGCATATTGCGAACGAGATCGAACACGGTATCAGGAAGCTTTTTCTTCCATGGTTTGTCATCCTCGAGGTACTCGTCGATTTCTTCGTAAGTAAACCGATGAGCCGATTTGATTGCACCACGATGAAGCTCAGTTCCGATCGGAATGCCTTCGTCGGTAAACTCAATCAACGCCGACATGCAGTATCGCACGCGGTTGGGCTGAAGACTGGCAAGGTTGTTGGAAATGATTTCCGGCAACATCGGGATCACGCGATCGGGCAAATAGATGCTGGTCGCGCGTCCGTAGGCTTCGTTATCAAGCTCCGAACGATAAGGAACAAAATGCGAAACGTCGGCGATGTGTACGCCAAGTTCCCAATGTCCGTTTTCCAATTTCTCAAGCGAAATTGCATCATCAAAATCGCGCGCCGTTTTCGGATCGATCGTGATCACGGTCTTGGTTGTAAAGTCCGTCCGATTCTCGGTGACTTTTTCATCGAACTTTTCTGCTTGGGCGCGAGCATCGTCAAGCACTTTTTCAGGAAACTCATCTGGCAAATCGTATTGCCGAATGATGCTGAGTGTATCGACACCAGGTGTGCCGCGGTCGCCAAGGACTTCGACGACAACGCCTTCGCCATCCTGTTTTTCAGAAGGGAAGTTTGCCATCTCGATGACGACCTTGTCGCCGATTTTGCAATTTTTCGCGCCGGCATCTCCGACCAGGATTCCGGATTCGAACGTACCACCGTCAACGGTTACGAATCCGTACGGACCACTCTCGCCGTAGGTTCCAACAAAGCGATGGGTATGCCGGTCAATAATATCGACCACACGACCGGTGATTCGAAGCGATTTGTTGCTTCCACCGCCTCGGCCGTCACGTCCTTTGGAGACGCGGATCTTTACGATGTCGAGATTGGCCGCATCAGCCGTTTTGGTTTTCGGAATAAAGATATCGTCTGAGCGGTCGGTTGCAGTGGAACCGTCGGGAGTGACGAATCCAAAACCGGCAGCAGCGCGGCGGAACTTGCCGATAACTTCATCAGTTTTTCGAGTCGCTTTAACTTTCGAGCTATTCCGAGCTTCGGACTTACCAGCGCCACGCATGACAAGATGTTTTGAGCCGTAAACGAGTCGGCCTTTTTTTATCAATCGTTTGATCGTGCGTTTGATTTCGCGTTCTTCATCGAGGAGCCTAAGTTTCTTCGCGATGGCTTTTGGTTTAAGAGGTTGATAGTTGTCACTGAGGACAAGGTCGAGGATCAGTTTTTCTAGTTTAATAGGTTCATTCATGTAAAAAGTGTAGATCGTGGTAGTTCAAATTACTACCTATGGAGAATCTGTTTGAAGGGCATTTACCGCACTTTTAGACGGCTCTTGCGTACTGCACGCCACGATTGAGTGATTGACGAACAATCAAAACTCGCAACGACATCAGTATCGAACCATGAGCAATCAACCTCATCAGCCAGAACATGCCTAGACAGCGTATCCAAGAAAATCGAACTGCTCCACGATACGAAGCAATGGCATTTGCGATACTGAATCGAATCCTGGTCAAACCCGGATTCAAAATTCCGCATTTGGCATTTTGGAAATCAAGAACCTTTGTAGATCTTGATTCCAATCCCTGGGTGATAGACCGTCCAAGGGCTGTCCTTGTTGACGTCTTCTTCGATCAGTTGAGCTACGCTGTGAATTCGCGCATCAAGGCTGTCGAGGTAGTGAAGTGCAATGGCTTCGAGAGTCATTGGCAATTTTGGGCTGCCATATTCGTACTGCCCGTGATGAGAGACAATCATGTGTCGCAATTGGTTCGCGAGCGCGGTCGGAAATTCTTCGCCGGACTGTTTTTCCGTTTCCAACAGGATTTCGTCAAGCATCGAAACGCCTTGGACCAAATGCCCGATCAACTGCCCGCCATCGCTGTACCCAAGATCCGGTGAATAAGTAAGCTCGCGGATTTTTCCAATATCATGCAAAAATGCTCCCATCAGCAAGATATCCTGATCGATTTTTTCGTAGCGTGGCCCCACCAGGTGGCAGACTTCCATCAATGACAACACATGCTCAAGTAGTCCGCCATGATAAGCGTGGTGGTTCTTTACCCCGGCAGGCGCGGCACGAAAACCCTTCATGAATTTTTCGTCCAGCAAGAAACACTCGGCTAGATTCCGCAAGTGAACATTGCTCATCGAGCGAAGCAATTCCGCAACACGACCGACCATTGCCTCTACGTCAACAGTCGAAAGGGTAATAAAATCTGCTTCATCGACCCCAGTGCCATCGCAGTGGACGACTTCTTTGAGCAAGATCTGCATGTTGTTGTTATAAAGCTGCGCCGTCCCTTTGCCTTTGACAAAATCGCCGTTGTTGAAACTGTCATAGTGCTTTTGCTGTGCGTTCCACAGCATCGCCGTGATCGATCCTGTTTTGTCACTCAATCGAACCTGGAGATACAAATTTCCATTGCGATTGGTTCGAAGCTGCTTTTCAGAAGCCATAAAGACTTGATCCACTGATTCACCATCAGAAAGCTCTTTGACAAAACGACGACTCATAATATTCTCGACTTGGAAACGGTTGGAAGCGCGAAGTTCAACGCAACTGAGTTCGCGATTTTATGTCTGAGCCCCCAAGCCCACAAGAACGTGCTGGCTGAACTCCGCCAAGTTTTTTTTCACAAGTACTTTGCCGTACGTTTTCCTACTTGCTCGCCCATAACTGCAATTGAAATTTTTGAACGTTTGTTCTTCCCGCCAAGATGTTTCCAACATTCCAGCTCAAATGTACCGGATGCCTGATTGGCCTTGTTACAATTTAATTCCACGCAGCAGAAAGCAAACTCACTTACCTTTGTGATGCCGCGATTGATATCTTGCTCCGCGGATTGTCGAACTGATCTGAACATGTCAAGAGAACCCCAATCGGGGGACAAGCGACAATTAACCTCGCCTCAAACTCCAGTAAACAGAGAGAGCTGATGTTTCGATTTAGCCTGAAAAAACTGCTCGCCTTGCTCTCGATTCTCGCGATCGTGCTGGCCTGTTTTAGCTATCGATTTAATCGGGCTCGTCAACAATATTTCGCGATACAGAATCTGCCTCCGTTAGCCGTAGAGGTCTATTACGACTACGAACATAGCGGTTGGATGGATGTTGGACTCGATATCCCTGAACACGTGGACGAGTCGCCTTATCCTTCGCGGCTGGTTGACTGGCTGGGCATCGACTTTTTCGCAACGATCAACGATGTGCAAATGGAATCATGTTTTGAAATCCCGTTTGACGAACTTCAACCGTTTTTTGATATGGGAACGATCGAGCAGTTTGCGGCAGGCGGCTCAAATCTTGAATCAGTTGAAATATTCGCCCAACTCAAACGTCTCAAACGCCTTCTGCTTACCGAGATGCCGATCAAAGACATTTCGCCGCTGAGCGACTTGCCTAACCTCATCAGCCTCAACCTACGAGGGACGTCGGTGGAAGACGTTTCATCGCTTAAGAAATTGAAGAAGCTTGAGTGGTTGTCGCTTCAAAATTCAAATGTCAAAGACATTTCAGCGATCGCGGCCCTGACAAAACTAAAGTCGCTTGATCTTACTCTCACCGGCATCACCGATATTTCTCCGCTAAGTCAATTGAGTGATTTGGAAGAATTGGATTTGATCAACACCGGCGTCACGGATCTTACTCCGTTGAGCAAGTTGACCAAGTTAACGGATTTGAGTTTCTCCCCTCACTCCGACCAATCGATTGACGACATTTCGTTTCTCAACAACATGAAAAACTTAACCAGACTCTTTATGAGTCGCATAGAATGCAAAGACATCGAACCGGTCAAAAATTGCAAACATCTGAATCGGCTGGTGATTTACTCCGACACGGTTTCCGACATCGAAGCTTTGAGAGAATTCAACAAACTCGACTCATTGTGGCTTAGCACACCAGAATTAAGTGACGTTTCTGCGGTCGCCGGGCACACCAATCTAACTCGCTTGGAAATTTACGAATCGCAAATTGACAACCTCACCCCTCTGGCTGAGCTTCGGAAACTGAAGGAACTTGTTATTCACGCCTCTGCAAAGAGTGTTGATTTCATCGCTGAGTTGAGTGAACTTTATAAATTGGAGATCAGCGGCTGTTCAGCAGAAACACTGCCTTTGGCTAACCTGGTGAAATTGAAAGAGCTCACCGTAAACAATACTCAAATCCGTGATTTCAATACGCTTTCTAAAGTGCCACAAATTGTGGGCATTGAAATTTCTGATCCAAAAGTATCTGACATTGTCATTCCTTCGCTTTCAAATCATCTGGCTCTTGAATGGTTCCGCTTGACAAACGCAAAAGTCAAACAGTTCGGAACTCTGCCCACTCTACCATTTTCCGACTTCAATTTAGAAGGATCAACATTTAAGAATTTCGACTTTCTTTCCCAAGGAAATTTTGACAATTTGGATTTGTCGCACACGAATTTCAAAGACGTGACCGTCCTAACGTCGGCGAAAATTGGCGGCATACTGGAACTCAGCCACACGCAAGTCACTGACCTAAGCCCTCTGGCCAATTCCAAACTTGAACTGTCTTCAATCTATCTGGACGGAACCAAGGTCAAAGACTTCACACCACTCGCGAGTCTCCCAAACCTTTGGTGGATTCACGTTTCGCCCGGCACATCGCAGGCTGCAATCGACGCAGTAAAAAAGCTAAACCCAAATTTAAGTTTTGAATTTGTTGAAGAAGACTCCGAGCATTGAAGTCGGAGGCGCAACATCGCGTTTTCGAAAGCCTAATTTGACTTAAGAGATTCAAAACCGTCCGCCAGAGTTTCAACCATTTGATCAACGTCGGATTCGGTAAGCACTGTCGAAAGCGCTGCCGAACAAGTGTTAATCATCATGAAACCGTTGTCGTACATGTGGTTAACCAAGTGTGCGATTTTGTTGGCTTCGGCTTTGTCCTGATACGCAGAGCGGTATTCGACCGGCGGTTCGGATTTCAAGTGAACGCGGAACATGGAACCGGCCCCGGTCACACTGGCTTGTGTGTTGGTTGCTGTGATGGCGTCAGTGATTTTTTGACGTGCGTATTCGCCGAGATCGTTTAACTTTTTGACTGCTGCCGAATCGAACAACTCCATCGCAACACGGCCAGCCGTCATTGTTATTGGGTTAGCTGAAAAGGTTCCAGAAAACGGGAACGGCAATCGATCTTTGGTTGGATCAAGTACGGACATGTACTCTTCTTTGCCAGCCAATCCGCCTACCGGAAAACCCCCGCCAATGATCTTTCCCATTGCGGTCAGATCTGGCTGCACTTCAAACCAGTCTTGGGCTCCACCGTACCCCATTCGAAAAGTGATTACCTCGTCAAGCAAAAACAAAGCACCGTTGTCGGTCGTCCACTTTCGAATTGCCGCCATGAATTCACTGGTCGCAGGAATCAATCCAACCCGGTGTGGCAATGGATCGATCAACACGCAAGCCAGCTCATCCTTGTGGCGATCAAGAATCTCCAGCGTGCGCGCGATGTTGTTAAACGGAATGATAATCACATCGTCGAGTGCGGCTTGGGGCGTGCCTTCGACAACAGGAACGCTTTGTGGATCAGTCTCACTGCCCCAGTTTTCGGGCTTGGATTTTTGACTGACTTCGGCGTAATCGTAGGTGCCGTGATAAGCGCCTTCTGATTTTGCGATTTTGGGCCGACCCGTGATCGCACGTGCGGCTTTGATGCCCGCCATGACGGCTTCGGTACCCGAATTCATGAACCGAATTTTGTCGAATCCATCGTTGCGACTGCAAATGTGTTGCGCGTAACGGAGTTCGGCTTCGGTCGCCATCGTGAATGCGGTTCCGTTGGCCAGCTGTTTTGAAACGGCTTTGACGATCGGCGGAAACGCGTGGCCGTGAAGCAACGAAGCCATATTGTTGGCGAAATCGATCCGCGTGTTGCCATCAATGTCCGTGACCCGACTGCCTTCGCCACGGATCGCGTAATCGGGATGTGGTTTCCGATAAATCGTGTTGCGACTGATCCCGCCTGGGAGAACCTTAATTGCTTCTTCGTAAAGCGCAAGGCTTTTTGATTTCGTATCGATTGGATTCATATTTATTTTTGCATCCAAATGAAAACCATGGCACGTCAAAACTATGCCCTGACAAAACTAGTAATTCTTTTTGGTGAACAAACCGGCTTCGTCGAAAATGATTCGGTCTTCGTAATCGTTAAACCAAATGGCTTCACTGTTTCGACCGACGATCGCGACCTTGCCTTTATCTTTCGCATCGGCAGCGTTGCGGTAAAGCTTAAAAATAAGCACGCCGTTCTCGCCGTGCGGAACATTCATCGGCTCATTAGTCACAGCCACGACTTCCGTTTTCCCTTTGTAATGGGTGATCGAAAGTTTGGCGTGAGCCTCGATCCCCGAAAGGCCTTTTTGTGACTCGTTGAGAATATCCCAGGCCTCTTCGATTGTCACATTGAACGCACGGTGCCCGACGATATCGCGGCCACAATAGTAACGTGAATTCTCGATTCCATTTCGCTTCAATTCACGCTGCTGAATTCTCAGCGCATCGGCATCGTCGTTGATGCCGCGAATGATCGGCGATTGATTGTCGAGGTTAACCCAGTGCCGGCTTTTTAGTTTCTGAACGGCGGCAAGCGTATTATCCAGCCACTGAAAACCGCCCGCGTGAGGAATATAGTTTCCGCTGGCGTCCTTTTTCAAAAACTCATCTGGGTGGTTAAAGTGAACCACGAATCGGATATTGGTGTTTGGATAGTTTTTATGAAAACCATCAAGCATGTCAAAGAACGCATCGTCAAAGCGATCGGGATAGAAAGCCAGCTCTTTGGTGCCAAGCCGAATGTTTTCGATTCCGGCTTCTGACAACGACGCCCACCAGTTTCCAATGATCTTATTACTAAGCACCATTGGATCGCCGCCCGACATCAGGATCTCACGAAGTTTCTCACGGCCAGTTTCAGGATGCTTGCCGCCATTGGATTCGACGATCGCATTGTGCTCGACAATGTAGTTGCAAATCTCGTCGACTTTGGCCAGCCCTTTGGGAGCCATAGCACCATCGGGCCGTGCGACGTCTTTGCGTGCGATCAACTCTTCGCGATAACAGAACCGGCAATGCGCCGAACAAGTTGACGCGACGTAGATCAAACCGATTTCATATTTGTGCAAGAGCCCTTCGACCGGGCTGTAGTCCATCTGTTTTCCAGGATCCTGCGAGCCAGTTAGATCCATCGTTTCCGCAGGACTGGCTTTGATCAACTGTTGCATCGCCGCGCTGTTTTTGGCTTGTTCAAAATAGTGACGAGTAATTTTGACAGGCATCCGCGCCTCGATATCGCGATCGGATCCCTTGATGTCGGTGAGCGCGACCAGTTCAGCGTCAGAGTAAAAACCCTGCATGTCTTCCGCGACTTGTTTATTGGCGAACTTGTCGATACCGGAAGTGATCTGGCGATCGTACTTTCCTTTTTCAATCGACTTGACGAACAATTGAGCTTTCTCAGATGAGACAAAATTCGATGCGGTGGACATGGCTTAACCTCTGTCTTGCTTTATCGGTTAGCGAAAAGAATAACAATGAAATAGCGTGCTCTGGTTTTAACCTATGTCGTCATCGTAGCCTTGGCCAGTTGACAATCAAGCTATCAAAACGCAAAGCCCACGATGTGACGTGGACGAATTTTCCGAATGTAAAGGTATTGGGTTTAAAGGCTGGTCCATCGAAATAAAATCGACATCCCTTGGCCACCACCAACACACAACGTCGCAATGCCCAACGCGCCTTCGACGCTGGCCAGTTTCAAGCGATCATGAAGCGTCATCACCAACCGAAGCCCACTGGCGCCCAGCGGATGCCCAAGCGCCATCGCGCCTCCCCAACCATTGACTCGATCCATCGGGATGCCAAGGTCTTCCGCACACGCCAGAACCTGAATCGCAAACGCTTCGTTGATTTCGAAAGCTGCAATATCGCTGGCTAACAAATTGTTGCGCTCAAAAATCTTTCGAGTTGCAGGTACCGGCCCCAGCCCCATGACCTCGGGCCCGACATGGCCGACTTGTGAATCGACGATTTCCAGCCCTGCAAGGACACCTAATTTTTTCGCCGTTTCCGATTCGACAACCCAGCCCGAGGTGGCTCCGTCTGTCAACGGCGAACTGGTCGCCGCCGTGACGCTCCCGTCGTCTTTAAAAGCCGGTTTCAAGCTCGCCATTTTTTCGCGGTTTACAGGAAAACGCACAAACTCATCTTTCTCAATCAAGTACGGATGAATCTGGTCGGCATACCAACCTTTCTCATAAGCCTCAAACGCCAAGGTATGACTTTTCGCGCCAAGGTCTTCCTGCTTCTCGCGCGTGAACTGCGGATACCGATCGGCAACCAGTTCTGCCGTTGTTCCATTGGGCGTGTAGGCCAAAGGATTTTTTTCTTTGATGCGATCGGACTCTGAAAAATTTGCGCCCCGGCGCGGAATGCGACTCATCGCCTCAATGCCCGCGGTCAGGTAGCAACTCCCCCACCCTGCACTGATTCTCGATGCCGCAATCGCAACGGCTTCCATGCTACTGGCGCACAGCCGATTGACGGTCATACCAGGAACGTCTAATCCGACTCCAATCGCCGCCATCCGCCCGACGTTGTAGCCCTGTTCATGTTCGGGATAAGCACACCCGACGATCAAATCTTCAGGACCGAGTTCCCAGAGAGCTGGATGCTTTTTCGATTGGGCTTCAAGTATTTCAAGCAACAAGTCATCTGCGCGAACGTCTTTGTAGGCGCCTTTTAAAGCACGTCCGAATGGCGTTCGCAGCCCGGCAGTAAATATTGGTTTGTTCATTGAATGATCGTTCAATCCGTAAATAAATTTTTAATTCAACAACGCGTCGTCCATGCCAAGCTGATCTTTACTGACCCCGGAAGCAAGTTTCTCAATCGCAAACGACTCACCCTTTGGCGTAAAAATCCCATAATCTGTCACGATTTTGTGCACCACATTTTTTCCCGTCAGCGGAAGCGTGCATCGATGAAGCAATTTTGTATCGCCGCGTTTGGAAAAATGGGTCAGCATCACGATGATCTGTTTCGCGCCATGCACCAGGTCCATCGCGCCTCCCATCCCGGTAACTTTTTTGCCCGGGATCATCCAATTCGCCAAACTCCCTTCGGCGTCGACTTGCATTCCACCCAGAATACAGACGTCGATATGCCCGCCGCGGATCATTCCGAAACTGGTCGAACTGTCGAAGAAACTTGCACCGGCTTTGACCGAAATCGTTTCCTTGCCAGCGTTGATTAAAGTCGGCGACACGGTTTCTTGAGTAGGCCGCCCGCTCACGCCCAGTACACCATTCTCGGAATGAATCCAAATGTTTTTACTGGCCGGAATATATTCGGCGACAAGCGTTGGAATTCCGATTCCCAAATTCAAGCTTGAATTATCTTCCAGCATCGAAATGACTTCTTGCACCATCTCGATTTTCGTCCACGGTGTAGGTTCGCTCACGGGAATTCCAATATTTTGAATTTGCGTTTTGGTAACAATTGGATAAAGCTGAATCGGTAACATTTAAGCAATCGCGTCATTTAGACAATCGCGTCATTTAGACAATCGCGTCATTTAGACAATCGCGTCAACTCATCGCCGATTCAATCAGAGAACTTTGGAATTTCGATCGTATTTTCGTAATCGACGCCTTGGTAAATTCGCTGCACAAAGACACCGGGCAAGTGAACATTCTCCGGTTGAATCTCGCCAAGTCCAACAAGCTCTTCTACTTCGACGACTGTCGTTTTGGCTGCCATCGCCATCAACGGTGAAAAGTTTCTGGCCGTTTCTTTAAACCAAAGATTGCCAAACGGGTCTCCCTTTTGCGCTTTGATAACTGCAAAATCCGCGGTCAGAGGAAGCTCCAAAATACATGGCACATCAAACTCTCGTTCCTCTTTCCCCTCCGCGACCAGCGTCCCGTATCCAGCAGGCGTGTAAAATCCGCGAATGCCCATTCCGGCCGCGCGGATCCGTTCGCTAAATGTTCCTTGAGGGACCAGCGTGACCTGAACATCGCCGGCCAACATTTGCTCTTCAAGATCAGGGTTGCCACCCACGTAGCTGCACGTCGCCGAACTGATCTGCTGCTCTTTCAACAGCCAAGCCAATCCGCGCCCCGAGTTTCCTATATTGTTGGAGATCGCATGGATGTTCTTGATCCCCTGACGGCGAACTTCTTTGATACTGTTTTCGGGAATACCACAAAGTCCGAATCCGCCACTCATCAGCGAGATTCCATCGCGAAGATCGAACAAAGCGGCTTGGGCGTTTTCGTAAACTTTTGAATTTGTTTTCGGAGAAGAATTCACGGCTGTCCAATGCTTGCGAAAAACTGAATCAAACGACTGAAGCGATCACGATATGGGGTCAACATAACCAATTCTGATGACAGGCAACATCAAAAGCATACCAAGTCCCGTTTGCCTGTAGAATGAATCGGCAAACAGAATCAGCTTTCTCCAAGGTATAGCCAATGTCTTGGAAGATAAAACCCGATGTGGCTCCGTGGATTGAAGAATTTTCATTTTAACGCCAGCCAGCAGCTATCGTGTTTTCATTGTTCATGAATCGCCAACACCAATTCAGCTGAGTGTTGAACGGTTCATCCAACAGTATTGCCGTTAAACGAATCATACGAAAGATCAACAATGCATCGATTCACCAGACGCAAGATGTTGAAACTAATCGGAGCAGGTTCAGTGCTCTTACTGAGCAACCAGGATGATAAAAAGCCCGATCCAAAATACGTCACCCACGACGCAGAGATTCAATTTCATTGCACAGCGAATTATCCGCAGCGTTGGAAACAGGTTTACGAGTCGACGCTTGAAGCTTTTTCAAACAAGTGGGGCAAAGTCGGACCGACGCACGTATTCTTGATCGAAAACGACGATTGGCAATCAACAAAAAATTCAGCCGAGAGAAAAACAGAACTTGAGAAATCGCAAGCCGAGCTTAAGCGTTTGACTTCCAAGTTACTCGGCCAAGACTCTGACGGCTCGCACTTCGATTGGGTAACTGGTAACCACTGGTCGAGTTGGAGTATTCGCCCCGAGAACTTGCTGATCACGATGACCATGACGCCCGATCGTGATGGCGAGCAGTTTGTGATCGGCCCAATGCACGAATACGTTCACGCGATCCAAATCGCTTTCGGATATGCCGCCGAAGCAATCGACGGTAACCGCATGGGCCACGCACTTTGGACTGGCCCTGCCTGGTGGCGCGAAGGATCCGCCGTGATCACTGCCGCCCTATTCGCTTTCCAACACCCGGAGCTATTTAAAAAACTGGAGAACCCGTATAGCTGGCGAAAGTTCAGTGGCGAGATGAATCGCAATTTAGAGTTTTACCAAAAGGCCAAAACTCCACTTCGAGAAGGCGTCACTCACAACGACTGGCAGCGACTTGAGCCCAAAGAATTGGTTTACCCGGTCATCTACGCCGGCGGATCAATTGCGTGCTCCCTTTTGTTAAAAAAATCTGGCTCGCTGGAGAATTTCATGATGTTCTATCGCTTGGTTCCGAAGCTAGGATGGGAGAAAGCATTCGAAGAGCATTTCAAACTTACGCTATCCGCGTTTTACAAAGAATTCGAAAGCCTCGTCGCAACCGCAGAAATCCAAACCAATACCGATTCACCAAAGAAGAACATGTTTCATTTCCTATCTGAAATCAAACCAACCGAAGGAAACGCTCAACTCGGCGGTAAATAATCAGACACGTTTAGATTGAGCCAATGGAGTTGGCATAAAATTAAAACCTTCCTGGCTTTGCCAACCAAACGAACCCTTTAAAATCTAAAGCCATTCAAAGAGCCAAACCTGACAGCAAATTCGTTTGAGTTTACCTCATACCATTGCTGACAACATATAAGAAAGACATAAACTCCAGATGAGAATACTTTCCACCTTACTGTTGGCGTTTGCTAGTTTCACTGTTCCTGCAATTGCAGACGCGGCGATGCAACAAGAAACCGCAGCCCACCAACAAGAAACTGACTGGCCGGCTTTTCGTGGTCGGGGCGGGACTGGAGTTGCCGAAGGATATAGTTTGCCCACACATTGGAATGCAGACGAGGACAGCGGGGAACTTAGCGGCGTGCTTTGGCAAATCGATGTCCCTGGGCTGGGGCATTCAAGTCCCATCATCGTAGGCGATCGGCTTTATCTGGCGACCGCAATATCAAGCGAAGGAAAATCGCCACTCAAAATCGACGCCGGAGGTGGCCCCAAAGCAGCCGATGACAACGGTGAACAAAGCTGGGTTGTCATTTGTTACGACAAAAAAACCGGCGCAGAAATCTGGCGACAAACCGCAAAAAAAGGAAAGCCGCGTGCTACGCGTCACGTCAAAGCCACCCACGCTAACACAAGTCTAACCATCGACGGCGAAAACCTGGTTGCGTTTTTTGGCTCCGAAGGACTCTACTGTTTTGACTTAGATGGCAAATTGAAATGGAGCCAGGATCTTGGCGTGATCAACATCAGCAAGTACGGAATCGGCTGGGGTTACGCCAGCTCACCCGCAGTTGCCAATGATCGCATCGTCATTATTTGCGATGATCCATCTGACCCATTTGTTGCTGCGTTGGATTTAGCTGACGGCAAAGAAGTCTGGCGTGTTTCGCGAAAAGACATTTGCGTTCGCAGCTGGGGCTCGCCGTTGATTCATCAAAGCAAAGATCGAACTCAAGTCGTCGTCAACGGTTGGCCGTGGATCATGTCGTACGATCTCGAATCTGGCAAAGAGCTCTGGCGACTAAAGGGCGGCGGTGACAATCCCGTCCCCACGCCTTTCGTCGTCAACGACTGGATCTATATCACCAACGCACACGGCGGCCCGGCTCCAATCTATGTTGTGCGACCAAACGCGAGCGGCGATATTTCGCTGTCTAAAGAAACAACGTCTAACGACGCGATCGTTTGGAGTCAGGCGCGAGGTGGTTCCTATCTTTCGACGCCCGTCGTTTATAAAGACCATTTGTATTTAGGAAACACCAACGCTTCGGTGCGGTGTTTTCATGCCAAAACTGGCGAATCGGTTTTCAAATCTCGCTTGGAAGCCAAAGCCGGAATCATTGCGTCTTTGGTTGCCGCTGACGACAAAATTTACTGTGCTTCCGAAAACGGCACGGTATATGTGCTGGCCGCCGGCTCGGAATTTAAAATTCTCGCCAAAAACAAAATGGGCCAGCCCTGCCTCGCCACGCCAGCCATTTCCGAAGGCGTCCTTTACATCCGGACTGCAAAGAAACTTGTCGCCGTTTCAAACGAGTGAGCCGTTTTTGTTGGCCCAAATTAGTAAGTGCCGTTATGTCTTTTTCGACGGCAAGTATTAAG
>CAYZGP010000053.1:2071-7552 GCA_964478065.1 uncultured Pirellulaceae bacterium | reverse complement strand
CCCAGAAATTGCCTACGATCGAATAGTCCTCGGAACCGGGAATATCGAGTTTGTAGCGCAGTCTTTCGAAGGGCCGATACCACCTGCTGTCTCTATTGAATTTCGCTTGGACCTTTTTGTTCAGCTGGATTTGATACTTTTCGAATGGGTTGAACAAAAAGCTCGTTCTAATTGAGCCGACTTCTGCTCCATCCGATTTCAGGATTTTAAGGTTGTCGCCCAAACTCCAGAGTTTTCCTTCAACTCTGTAGGCAACATCTCCTTTCTGATCGATGATGTCGTAGCTCCCGTAGCGAAACCACTTCGAATTCATTTGAAACAACATTCATACTCCTTTTCAATGGCTCCAGACTTTGCTTTCTTATTCGGTCGCTTACCTGCTTTCTGGGGAAAATTCTTTGCCAAAGAACAAATACGGAAGAATATTCCATGCGTCACCTCGTGCCCAAGAAGGTGAAATTTAATATACGTTCAATCTGAATTGCTGAAGGTTTCTCGCTGTCCTGTTGCGCTACTCGTTTTGCGACATTGCAGGTTGCTGATGAGTCTCTTTTTCTTCATAAGCATCGTATCCGTAAGCATCCTAACCGGACTGATCGCTGCAGCTTGGCCCAAAAACAACTGGCATTACCAACTTTTGGGTAAGAAACCGCTGCCTCAAGCTTCAAAAGGTGTGCGCAAGCTATTGTTTATTTTTCCTTAAGCCCGAGAAGAAAATGAAAAAGTACACTACGCATCTCTTGCTCACGATTTCATTTCTGGCGGTACTCTTGTACAGTGTTTTCGGAACTGCTGCAGCACCGCCCAAAAAAACAGTTCGGCCAAACGCTCAGCTTGAAAAAGCTATTTTCGCTGGAGGTTGTTTTTGGTGCGTCGAAGCTGACTTTGAAAAAGTCGATGGTGTGATCGAAGCCGTATCGGGATACACCGGCGGACGAACTGAAAACCCAACCTACAAAGAAGTCTGCAGCCAGCAAACCGGACACCTCGAAGCGGTCGAAGTCACCTTCGACGCCAACCAGATTTCCTACAACGACCTATTGGAAATTTTCTGGCGGGCGATTGATCCGACCGATGCTGGTGGACAATTTGTTGATCGAGGCGAATCTTATGCTACCGCGATTTTTGTAGCGGACCAGGCACAACGAGAGATTGCGGAAAGCTCCAAACAAAACCTGATTGACTCGGGCCGATTCGATTCCGAAATTGTCACGCCGATTCGTGACGCCGATTCGTTTTATGTAGCCGAAGACCACCACCAAGGGTACTATCACACGCATGCTTTGAAGTACAAGTATTATCGCTATGCTTCCGGCCGCGATCAGTTTATCGCTAAAAGCTGGGGAGACGAAGCGAAATACAAAGTCGCCAAACTTGCTTCACCCGCGTTTGCAAATGACAACGAGTGGACTGATGAAATGTTCGCCGACTACGTCAAACCGGTAGATGACACGATAAAGCAATCTTTGACAGGCATTCAGTATGATGTGACTCAACACGAAGGCACCGAACGTCCATTTAAGAATGAGTTTTGGGACGAGAAACGCGCCGGCATCTACGTTGACATTGTTTCGGGCGAGCCACTATTCAGCTCACTTGATAAATTTGCCTCCGGTACCGGCTGGCCTTCGTTTACCAAACCGTTAGTCGACAAGAATATCGAAGAGCGAACTGATCGCAGCTTGTTCAGTGTGCGAACCGAAGTTCGCTCCAAACATGCCGACTCTCATTTGGGACACGTCTTTAATGATGGGCCAAGGCCGACTGGTCTTCGATACTGTATCAATTCAGCTGCCCTGAGATTCATTCCAAAAGATCAGCTTAAAGAACAGGGTTACGAATTCTTTAAAACGCTTTTCCAGAAAAACTAGACGTCACATCGGAAATCGGCGCTAAGAGACCGGCGTCTTTGGTTGCTTTCAATCCTCAACTATTTGGCAGCGGATTTGAGTTCAGAAAATCGCGATCTCAACTCGGCGAGCTTTTCCGCATGATCGGGATCTTTGGCCAAGTCGCGTTCTTCAATCGGATCATCTTTCAAATTGAACAACTGTTCACGCTCAAATTCGGGCCAATAAAAATACTTCCAGTCTTTGCGTACCAACGCCTCAGACGCAGGAATGAAATCGGTACGGTTAAGCATGGGGTGCTCATAGAAAAACTCTTGACGCCATTCAGGAGCTTTGTCCGCCAGATAAAGCGGACTCAAAGCGCGACCTTGCATCGTGGCGGGAATAGCAATGCCAGTTGCCTCAAGAATCGTTGGAGCCAGATCGACGTTCAAAGTAAACTCAGCATTGGCGCTGCCTGCTTTTGATTTAGCCATCCGCGGATCTTTGATGATCAACGGAACGCGAATGCTTTCTTGGTGTGGATACCATTTGTCAGCCAACCCGTGCTCGGCATGGTAATAACCATTGTCGGTAGTAAAAACAATCAGTGTGTTGTCAGTAACGCCTTGTTCATCCAACTCAGCCAGAATTCGCCCGCACGTCGTATCTACCTCCGTAGCGAGCCGGAAATAGTTCTTCATCATCGTTTGATATTTTTCAGGCGTATCAAATCGCCAATGCCAGCGATTGCGGCCTTCGTTTTTTTCGTTGCCAACAAACTCTGGCAAACGATCAAACGACTCCTGGGTCGCGTTATCTGGAACCGGAATTTTAGTGTCCTTGTAAAGCTTCATGCTCTCTGGCTGAGGCAGAAACTGAAGCGGACTACTGTCTTCGGCGTGTGTGGCGAAAAACGCGACCGTTAAACAAAACGGTTTGTCTTTGGGGCGCTTGCGCAAGAACTCCAAAGCGTCGTTTTCATTCTTCTGAGTCACATGTATTTTCGAGCCGTCTGACTGCTTGATCCAATGCCTGCCATGGTAAGCACGACTAAAGTCGAATTTGTCTTTGGGAATTTTTCCGTTGTGCCACTTGCCCACATGCCCAACGTAGTAACCATTTTTTCGCAGCAATCCCGGATACGTTTCTGCCCAAGGCGTCTTCCAGGCCTTAAAAGCACGATTGCCATGCCGTGACATCCACTGACCAGTGAAAAGCGAAGCACGACTGATCCCGCAGATCGAAGTAGTAACACAGTTGTGAGTAAATCTTATCCCTTCACCAGCCAGCTGATCTAAAATCGGTGTCTTGACCACCGGATTGCCGGCAACTCCCAACGTGTCGTGACGCCAGTCATCCGCGTAAAGCAACACGACGTTCATCGGCTCAGAATCTACAATCTCATCTGCACAAACAGATACCCAATCGAACGTCGCCAGCAGCCCAGCGAAAACGATACTGGACAAAAGAAAATGCATTGGTTTGATCATCGAAAACTCTGAGTTAAGTTTCTTGGGAATGTTGCTTGGTCGGCAGATCGCATCAATGCAAATTGACTGATGGTTTTGTGCCAAGTGTAATTGAAGGTGCCGCACGTTGTGCAATTTGTGATTTGTAATTGGCCAGTGTTGTGAAAAGACGGGCTTGGTAGTCTTTCATTCTCCTGAAATGCTAGCGGACTTTAAAATAAACGCAAAAGCAACTCGCAACTCGCAATTGAGGGATCAAGCACGAATCATTTTCGGATCATCTTAAAATCACCCCCCATCATTGCCTGTCCTATTTCTCCAACTGGGGATATCGAATGTGGATTTGTCCACAATAAGCTGGGCGATTCGCACCGAATTTGATGATATTGACTATCGTCACCAAAATCCGGATTCCATTGTGCCGAAACAAATAGGGAGAGTTTACCGACTGGTAAAGCGCTCATATTTATTCTGTTAATTCAGCTTGGCCAATGGATAACGATGCTAGTTCGATCAATAACAATGTTAACGGTCCTGTTTGCCACCTCTTATGCCACGGCTCAGGATTATTACTTGCCTAGTAGAGTCAACACGACGTATCGCAATTCGACCTACCTGCAAGATCCAGCACCCCCCAATGGTGCCGCCAAGGATTTCAAAAATTCAGTTGTAGATGAATCTAAGAACGCTTTAGATCAATCAAAGAATGCTTTGGAACAATCCAAGAATTCATTAGATCAATCCAACACGTTCGATGAACCAAAGAACACGTTCGATGAGTCCAAAAACGTTTTCGATGAATCGAAAAAAGCGGCAAAGGACTCTGCAAAGGTTGAACCCAAGGCTGCTGAAAAAGATGAGATGAAAGCGGCACCCACCCCGGCATACTTTTCGATATTCGAGGGTCTTGAACCAGAAGAAACAAACTTGGAAGCCGAAAATGCAACCAGAAGGCTTCCGGTAGTAGTTGAGGAGATTGTAAAACCGGGCGCGAAAGCATCCAAGAAAAAGTTCGAGAAACTGGACTATTTCGCGACTTACGACAAAGGCCTGACAATTCGTCCTTACGACAAAAAGAAGAACGCTTTTGATTTGACAATCAATGGCTGGATTCAATTCCGCCAACATGGATTCGCTCGAAACGTCGACACTTGGACTGACAATGCGGGCGTAACCCGAACAGTAGCCAATCGAAACGCGTTTGATATTGAACGAGCTCGAATCAGCTTCAAAGGAAGTGCACTCGATCGGCGTTTGACATACTTTTACCAACTTGACGGTGACAGCGACGGTCGTCACACCGTCGACTTTTTCGACTATTGGTGGGCATGGAAATTCAGCGATCGCTTTAACGTACAATTTGGTAAGCGTAAGGTTTCGGCAAGCCGTCAATGGCTTCTTGGGGCGAGGCGAACTCGATTCATTGACCGCCCGATGGCCAACGATTTTTTCCGCCCTGATCGAACGCTCGGTATTTGGGGGCGAGGCAAGATCGGTGCAACCGGGAGCTACGAAGCCATGATTGGAAATGGTTTCCGCACCTCGAATTTGCCCAACAACACCACTGATGACCAACTTGCATTTGCGTTCAGCAATCATTTCGACCCCAATGGCGACTACGGCGGCCAGATCGTTGACTTTGACTACACCAACGGCGCACCCCTGATTCGGTTTGGTCACTCGTTCGTTTTCGCACCAACCACAACAGAGTCCATCGGAAATCCAAATAACGAAACCGACTTCCTTCGCCTGACAGACGGAACGCGTTTGAATCAGATCGGAGCGCTAAGTCCAGGCACAACCGTTTCAGGTGTAGATGTATTTTTCTACGGCGTTGATTTCGCGTACAAATGGCGAGGGTGGAGTTTTAACTCGGAAGTATTTTTTCGATGGCTAGAGAATTTCGAAGCCGACGGAGCGTTGCCAGTAAATAGCCTGCTGCAACGCGGATTTTACGTCGAAGGCGGTAGATTCATTATTCCGCAAAAGCTCGATTTCAACCTTCGCTATTCCGAAGTGGACGGGCTACTTGGTGGCGGAACGGAATACGCGGCTGGCATTAACTGGTACCCGATTCAAGAAAGTCACAAACTCAAATGCTCATTTGACGTGACGGTACTCGACGGAAGTCCACTCAACAATTCGTCATCAGATATTCTTGTCGGAGACGACGGAACCCT
>CAYZGP010000053.1:0-1971 GCA_964478065.1 uncultured Pirellulaceae bacterium | reverse complement strand
CTGGCGAAGCCGTAACGCCTTGTTTGCTCAGCTTCGTTTTCTTGCCAGCCCTTTGCCTCAGTGCTCAATCTGATCTTCCATGATACGCCTGGCTTTCTTGGCAGCGGACTGCCACTTGCCATTGCGAGCTTCTCCAATGATCGCGTCGATCCAGTCACGTTCGTTGGCTGGCATGGTCTCAGCTGAGTCGGTGCTAAGCAGGTTTTCAACTTTACTGAGATGCTCTTCATTCTTATTCAAGCACGCACTGTAAAGAGCTTTTGAATATTCGTAAGCCATCGGGCTAACCTTGCCGTATCCGCGATTCAGCCACCAAAATCCAACCAACAGGATTCCGATTACAATCCCGCAGCCAAGCCACATACTTTGTTTCTTGGTCATTGCCAGTCACCTATAACTTCGCCTTCGCCAATGCTACTCAATTCAGCCCACGTGATCAAATCAACTGACTCTGAAATAAACTGAACCGAACCATCCCCCATACAAACATTCCCGCCACCTGGGTGCTCAGCGAACATCTGCCCAACATGATAGGTTGGGAAATTAACTGGATGTATGATTGGAAAGCCGGTAATGTCGAGCTCACCTCCTGACGGTCCCATGTGATACAAGACAAGCGTCGCTGCGCCATCTGGTCCATTCTCAGGCGAAGAAAATTTCGGATGAACCGTCGCCCCCGGAACAACGCCAACCCAAGTTTTGTCGCTCAACCGCGATGAATGTTCGCCAAGAAAAATGCTCTGGGTCGTTCCATCTCTGACTTCCGACATTTTAGTTTTCGAATTTCGATAAAAAGGGCCATCAGCAACGCGTGAAACATCTCCGTCAATGTTGATGGTCGTGGTCGAGAATGTATAAATGTCAGTGAAAATCACACCCGTCAAATCAACCCCGGCTTCACTTCCCCATGCCGACTCTTGCCCGTGGCTGGCAACATAATTTGAACGCCCCAAAACGATCGGCGTGACGCCGTCAGGAGAATAGGGGCTGCCTGAATCGTCAACAACCGTAAACGGCTGACCGTCACCGGAAGTCGAAGGACAAAGAAAGACTGGAAGCTGCGTCTGAATAATTTCTCGATGTTCTGCTGCCCAAATCGGTCGGTTGAAGTCAATTTGATCATGTAAATTCTTGCCTTCGACGAACGGCAGAAGAGAGGCGCCCCACCCCCACCCTGGACCGGCATTCCAAGTAACCGGGTCAATGTGAACGCCTGAAGGCACTGTGCCGTCGCTTGTGGAAATCGATGTAAAACCGGGCGGGAAATGCCCAAATGCGCCTTCGTAGTTGTGCATCGCCAGACCGAGTTGCCGCATGTTGTTTGCGCAAGTAACCCGCCGAGCCGCTTCACGAACTTGCTGGACTGCGGGCAAGAGCATTCCAATGAGAATACCGATAATGGCAATCACCACCAACAACTCCACCAAAGTAAAACCTGATCGACCCTGTATCCAGGATTGGGTTGTTTTTTCTTTTCTCAATATTATTTCTTTTAACATTCGCGTTTCCGTTGCTTTGGTCGCATATCAAATGTAGCCAATGCTACGGATGATAAGTGTAGCGATAGCTACGGATGATAACAAGAGGTATACTCGGGGCAGAGTTCAAACTTGGAGAAAGGGTAATGAAAGAAAAAATTGATTCACGCTCAGTTCCATTCGCGAAAACACGAGACCATCATGCCAACGAAACCGCGGAGGACTACGTTGAAGCCGTAGCGGAGTTCATTGAGCAGCGTGGCGAATGCCGAGTGTTGGATTTAGCGCGACATTTCAACGTCAGCCATGTAACGGTTTCACGAATTGTAAAGCGGCTTCAAGACGAGAACCTTCTTGTCACGCAGCCCTACCGTCCAATTGAACTAACTCCCCAAGGCGCGAAGCTTGCCAAACGTGTAAAAGAGCGACACGCCGTTGTATTGAATTTCTTGCTGGCCATCGGCGTCGACCAACGGAGCGCTGAAATTGACAG
>CAYZGP010000052.1:3116-40028 GCA_964478065.1 uncultured Pirellulaceae bacterium | reverse complement strand
GACATATATTGATCAAAAAGTTGACGAACACTCTTTGAGACATATATTTACCGCGGCGGAAAATGTATTGGATATGCAGATAGGTCTTACCAATTGAGCTGGCATGCCATTCATATCGAGCATTTTCGATTTCACCAATCCGGAAGCAAACAAAAGTAGCCGTTTCGGCATTTGCTGCCACCTACGTTTTGCGTTTGGCGGCTGCTTCTTTGCGAATGCGCTTGATACGGTCTTTGATTCGCTTTCGGATCATTGCTTCTCTGGCTTCGAGATCGTCTTCTTGCTTTTTCTTAAGCTTCACAATAGCTGAATCAGAATCATCCTTGCCATCTTTTTTGAGCTGAGCGATTCTTGCTTCGCTTCGTTTGATAATCTGAGCTTTCGCCTGCTTGATTTGTCGCTCCATTGAAGCTTCCAGATTTTTCACTTGCTCTTCTGGTGACAATTTCCTGTTCCGATTGCGACGTCGTTTTTCGGAATTTTTTGCAGAATCGGATGCTTTCAAATTACGTTTGGCTTCAGCTTCTTCGGCTTTCATTTTTTCGGCTTCGGCTCGTTTATTACGTTTGGCTTCAGCTTCTTCGGCCTTCATTTTTTCGGCTTCGGCTCGTTTTATTGCTTTTCGCTTTGCCTCCTCCGCCTTCATCCTTGCTTCTTTGGCGGCTCGTTTCTGCTTTTCGCGTCTGTCGGCGGCACGTTTTTCGGCGGCCAATTTTCGAGCTCTTGCCTTTTCAGGGTTCATGGAATTGGAGTTCGATTTCTCTGCTTCTTTTGCAAGTCTCTCAAGCCTATCAACGGCCCGCTGGGCATCATTTTTACGATTGCCTGATTTTCTGCCTTTGGACTTGGCGTCCATGGATTTCTCTGCACGCTCTAAAGCCCTAATCATCGCAAGCTCAGCATCTTGCTTGGCTTTCATTGCGTCTTGGCGGGCTTCTTCAGCTTTTCTTTCAAGTGCGATTTTTTGAGCCGATAGCTTTTCGGCAGTTGCTGCCAGGTCTTGTTTTTCCTTCTCAAGTCGGCGCTGCATGGCGACGGCTTCTTCTTTTTCTTTTTGCTTGGCTGCAAGATTTTTCTCAAGAACTTTCATTTCTTTTTCGCGAGCTTGCATCAGTTCAGCAGCCTTGGCTTGTTGCTGCGTTTTCATTCGCTCAAGTGCGATTTTTTGAGCCGATAGCTTTTCGGCAGTTGCTGCCAGATCTTGCTTTTCCTTCTCAAGTCGGCGCTGCATGGCGACGGCTTCTTCTTTTTCTTTTTGCTTGGCTGCAAGATTTTTCTCAAGAACTTTCATTTCTTTTTCGCGAGCCTTGATCAGTTCAGCAGCCTTGGTGTCAGCCTTGGCTTGTTGCTGCGTTTTCATTTTTTCAAGTTCATTCTTGGCGTTCTTTCTGGCGGCCTCTGCTGCTTTTTCGGCCGCATAAGCCCGCTCACTGGCAGAACGAGATTTGTTGATTTCGGAGACAAGCTTGTCTTCTAGCTCGGCAATTTGTTTTCTTGCAGCATCTAGTTCGGCCGATAACGCTTGGGACTCAGGAGCTTCATCCATTGTTGGCCCTGACAAAGCCAAGTCGCCTGCCGCAGGTTTTTCTTTGTCTGTCGAGTTGGCCGGGCCGGGTGCTGTCTCAACTGGACCTGGTGCTGGTTCGGAGTTGACAATGTCAGATGGAGAAGCGAGCACGCTTGATTGATCGTCGCCAGTTTCGGACATGAGATTTTGATTCAACTCATCGGATCTTGAAGGCATTACTTCGCCAACAATTTCTCCAGGAATTTGTGGTGGAAACGGATTGATCCCGTCTACTGGATACTCCGGATAGGAACCAGTTGGGTACTCGCCAATGATTTGTTCACCCATTGGGTACTCAACTCCAGACGGAATCTCCCCAATGATCTGTTCACCAATGGGGTATTCAACGCCAAGCGGAATCTCGCCAGTCATCTGTTCGCCGATTGGATACTCAACTCCAAGCGGAATCTCGCTAGTGCCGAGTTGACCGAGATACTGTTCGCCCAAAATTTGTTCGCGAATGATCTGAGGGCCTACCGGCAATTGCGGAAACGCTTGAATCGGTGCAAGAACTGGACCCTGTATTGGTGGCTGAACTTGAATCGGGAACCGAGGCGGTAGTTGAAACTGTGACGCAATGGGCGCCGGTGCGAATGGAATCCGCATAGGCGAAGGTTGAATCATTGGCCTGGCGTTAAAGCTCTGGTTGCCGCCGCAACAACCTGGTTGGCCGGGGTAGCCAAATCCGCCGCCTGATCCAGAACGAAATTGTCCTTGGACTTCGGAAGTAGAAACGACGCTTGTAAAAGCAAAGGCAAGTGAAAGGATGAGGTAAGAAATTGTTTTCTTATTCATAGACCAATACATGAATCAACCAAAGGTAAGTAAAAAAGATGCGTAAAGTCCCGGCGAGGGAATAACTTACAACTTAGCACAAATAAAAGGATTTGCTACGCTTTTCTGCCGTCCACGATGCAGGCGCTCAAATGTCGTGTCGGAAGCTGAAAAAAGAGCAACAAATAGGGTCGCCAGATTACAGCTATTTTTGACGGAGTTACAAAATTGATAAACGCGCGTGAACTGTTCATGTTTGCACGCGAAATTGTAGGCAACATTCGTTGGTGACTTCCGATTCAAACCGTAGGTTCCGGGGGTACCAAAGGCAATAAGTTGTGACCAATCGGGTTTTGGGAACGAGTTAACTTTGAGAGTCAACACGCTACTGGACACTACGCTTAACGGCATCTTTCACATGCTTCTGAATTCTGGCGAACCCAGCACATGGTTGGTTGGTAGCCGGAGCTTGTTGAATTGTGACATCTTTAACTGGGCTCCTGAACTCTGGCGAGCTCAGCTACGTGGTTGTTAGTCGGAGTCGCCAGAATTCGGGTGGCTGCGAAGTTGTTAGCTTTGTGGAAATGTGGCACTTTAATGGGAATTGAAGGAAATCAAAAAGCTCGAAATGTGGAAATCACGTCCATAGTTAGGGGAGGTTGAACGACCTAGTTTCTCATTCTTGGCATTTTGAGCAGTTCTTTGGATTTGCTTGCGAAATTATTTTATTTCGACTACCAATAACTGACGAGATTGAACTACAACTCTCACCTCGCAGTGCCAATTTTCCGCTGCGAATTACTCAAACAAAAAATCAACCGATCAATTGGATTTAAGTCGATGACCATTTTGCGATCTGGAACTTCTAAGAAATATTCTGACAACTGGGGCGCCGCGTTTGGCGAAAAAAAGTCAAAGGCTAAACCCAAGGCTACCGCCAAAAAGAAAAAAGTTGCCAAGAAGAAAAAGTCGAAAAAGAAGTAGCCTCCTTTGACCGATTCCAAATCGATGGCAGACTCCGGCAACGATAAAGAGCAGTCCGCACGCGAAATAGAATTACGAAGTCGTTTGTTTCAAGAAACGTTGAATCTTTCCAATGACCCAACGTTCTTTGTGGACAACCAGGATCGGATTCGATTTTGGAATCAGGCTGCCGAAGATGTTTTAGGCGTTTCAACTGACGAGCTCGCGAATAGTTCAAAGGCTCATACAGTCGTTTTGCAGAATGAGCCGGAGATCGCGAACATTGAAGCCGGGAATGCCTATCGCAAGCCATCAAGAATCGTTGATCCAATTCAGATCGGCGATCAGGTTTGGCGGCGTGTTGTGCTCAAACCAGCGAGTTTGGTTGCAGACTCTAAGCAGGAAGAGCTTTATCGTTTGGCGCAGACGGATCATCTGAGCAATCTTCTCAATCGTCGTGGCTTTCAAACCGCTCTTGAATCCAGTCTTCATCTTCCGCTTTGCCTCGCCATAGTAGACATCGATAACTTCAAATCTATCAATGACGAGTATGGCCACGAAGCCGGCGACAACGTGATTCGTTACATCGCAGATTCTTTGGAGTCATTTTTCTCCAACGCAATTTGCATAGGCCGATTGGGCGGTGACGAGTTTGGGGTGGTTTTACATTCGAATGACAATAAATCTATCGAAGAGTCATTTGATTCGATTTGCGAGTTGGTCAACGCTGACCCGAATTCGACTTTCGCGTTCCCGGTGTCTGTCAGTATTGGCGTTGCTAATTCAGCCAAAGCAACAACGGCAAGGGAGCTCTTAACCAGAGCTGACAAAGCGATGTACCAATCAAAACGCAATGGGAAAAATCGCGTGACGGTTGTCTCGATTTAAGAGTGGTCTCTACAAAACGCGATCTCTGTTGAGCGCAATTTCCACCAGCGCAATTTTACTTTTTCGCCGATTCCAAAGCCCCAATCTTTGTTCGTTCTCCCTTCATCGATACACGATAAAGCACGTTATTCTCTGCCAGTAGCCCTTCTCCCGTTTCACTCCAATGCACATCGACACCGATCACTTTGGGTGTGCCCTCAACCAGTCCAACATGATCCACCAGCGTGTGACCGACAACGACGAATTGGGCCGAATGCCGCCGAAGAAGTTTGTCGATCTCAAATTTGCTTGCCAGCCCCCAAGTGCCCGCGTGCGCCGTGAAATACCCTCGGTACCAGAACGGGCCGTGCTGATGGCCAACTGGGTCTTCCGCCAAGGTACTACGAGTCGAGATTTTTGGCGGTAAACCGTCGCGAATTTTCGAATTGAGTGCGTCCATCGACAGGCCTGCTTTATCAAGATCGGGCGAGTAACCACCATGAACGAACAAGAGGCCACCCACGCGCACAACACCGTTTTTAGATCGTAACCAACGCCCAATTTCTGTCTTGGGTCCGAAGAGGTCATGGTATCGCATCTTCAATCGAGCACATACGAAATTGTATCTCGGATGGACGTACCGCGTATCGCCCCCCATCACCATGGCTTCGTGGTTGCCAAGAACATAGTGCACCATGCCGCCAGTTTTTTTGGATTCTCTTTCCAACCGATGAACTAGCCACATGACTTCCGTGACCATCTCGCCTCGATCAACCAGGTCGCCAATCAACACCAAATGCCCTTTGCCCCAATTCCAGCGACCGTCTTTGTCGACGACACCATTGCCTTTTAAGAATTCAATCGCGTTGGTGTAGTTGCCTTCAAGATCGCTGATCACCATCAGTTTTTCAGGCATTTCCCAATCGGCTTTGGTTGGTTTGAATGGTTCTGGGTCAAGCACAATTTCTGATTCCGATCCTGGTAGATCGCCGATGATTTTTGCACTTGTCAAATCGGCGTAAGTTTTCCGATTCACTTTGCCGTCAGAAAGCGTTACCACTTCGGCAGTCGATTTGTCTTTCCAAAAAACGTAGGGCCCATCGACCACATCATTGGCGACCGTGTCGGACACAACAATTTGTTTGGCAACAAACCCGGCGGCAGAAGCGACACCCAAGACATCTACCAGCACGCCGACTTTCACATCTTCGTTAGCAGTAATCACCGTAGCTTGGTTGACGATGACTTTTATGCCTCCAACATTCCATTGTCCAATCCTTCCTTTGGAGTCGGGTAGTTTTCGGACTTCCTCTTGAAAGCCTTGAACGGTCTGGGCGGTTGAGCACTGCGGCGCAAGCAAGATTCCAACTGTGTAAACCAAGAAAGCAACGACGGCGATTGTTCGAAACATGCGAGTCCTGTTGGAATGTAAATGTGAGTAAGTTTGGATTGGGAAATTCTCAACCTTCTCAATCTACCAGCTTGCTTTGCCTCAAAACACACCAGCTTTATGTAAATGCGAACCTGAATACTGTGGCGGCGGTCTTTTGTGGCGAGGAATTCATTGCAGCATACCCAGCAGAAGATCGAATCGTGAAAAATCGTCACTACAAATACGTCGGACCAAAAGAGATTCTTGAGATTGCAACCAATCAGCCGACAGGTATCGCACTTGATTCCAAAGCGTGTGTTGAAAAATGGCTGCGCGGCCACGAAACCGAAATCCGTGACGACGGAATGTATGTCATGACATTTACGCTGATGCCGAACGGCGAATTTCGAATTGCTCCTCGCAGATCGGAACACGTTGCCTGTGCATCAGGAGGCCCTGTTCTTTCGGCGGGCGAAGTCGTATTCGATTCGAAGTTGAATATCAAAGAAATTTCGAACCAGTCAACCGGGTTTTGCCCTGAACCGATTTCATGGAACGAGGTTGAAACTGCCTTGGATCGAATTGGTATCCAGCACCCAGGAGAATTTACCACTGCTGTAGTCTTTCGGCTTTGCCAACAATGCGGTCAACGGAACATTGTGAAAGATGATTGGTTCGTTTGCGGCATCTGTGAAAGCGAACTTTCTCGTGATTGGAATTTTGAGCGAACCCAAGTTGCAAAAAGAACTGCCAATCGCGATTGACTCACTGGGCAACTCTGTCAAAATCTAGAAATCATCTTTTAAAAGTCCGACAGTCGAGGCAGTTTGTGAAAGCCAAATCCACTTCAATTTTACCGTGGTGGATCGGCTTGGTTGCAATCCCCTTTGTTGTTACACTCGGGCAATCTATTTTCTGCTCGGCGGCATTTGCTTGTACGACTGGAGCCAATGACGAGTCGGCGTCAGTAACGAAATCAACCATTAAAAATGTGTTGTTTATTGTTTCCGATGATTTGAAAGCCAGCGTTCTCGGCTGCTACGGCGACAAAATTTGCCAGACACCCAACATCGATCGGCTTGCTTCCCAAGGCACCGTTTTCCGTCGAGCTTATTGTCAGGGAACATGGTGTGCGCCATCGCGTCAATCTTTTATGCACAGTCGCTATGTCGGTAGTGGCAATGTGAACCTTGGAAAGCACTTGCAAGGCAACGGTATCTACACCGCGCGAGTTGGCAAGATTTATCACATGCGAGTTCCGGGAGATATCATTGCTGGAACCAACGGGAACGACATCGCGAGCACTTGGACACAGCGGTTCAACTCGCCCGGTTTAGAGGCCCACACGCCAGGCGATTACGCTTGTTTGAATCAAGATATTTTCACGACCCAACTGCAAGGTCGTGAATCAACTCGGATGAAACATCGGGCATACGTTACCGTCGAGTGCGCAGGCGACGGCTCCGATCAGCCGGACTACAAATCAGCGGCAACTGCGATCGAAATCCTCCGTGCTCGCAAATCAGATTCCAAGCCGTTTTTCCTGGCCGTTGGTTTAGTCCGTCCGCACTACCCGATGGTCGCTCCAAAGAAATATTTCAAGCCTTACCGTTGGCAAGATATAGAACTGCCCGAAACACGAAAGGATGACTACGACGATATTCCAAGGCTGGGCCTCGGCCAAACTCTTGCAAGTAAAAATCGACTTGGCGAATTCCCTGACAATCAAAAAAGGATGTGGGCCGGCTATTATGCTTCGGTAACATTTATGGATGAACAAGTCGGAAAGATTATCGATGAACTGGAGCGACTTGGCCTTCGCGATTCGACCGCCATTATTTTCACAAGTGATCACGGATACCATCTTGGCGAGCACAATTTCTGGCAAAAATCCAATCTCCATGAAGAAGTGACCCGAGTCCCACTGGTTATTTCAGCTCCTGGTTTTAAATCCAACCAGTCAGACTCCCCGGTTGAATTGGTCGATATCTATCCAACGGTTTCGAAACTTTTTGGGTTCGATTATCCCGCTACAGTCCAAGGCGAAAACCTAATCCCTGTTATCAAAGACCCTGCCGTTCGAGTTCGCGAAGAAGCCATGTCGATCCACAAGGGATTCGCATTGCGCGGCGACAAATGGGTTTACATTCAATACAATGACCAGACAGAAGAGCTTTACGATATGGATTCTGATCCGAATCAGTTTACAAATCTCGTTTCTGATCCAAAACACACTTCTGAGCTGACTGACCAACGCCAGCGACTGTCAAAAAGGCTTGAAAAATTCGGCTTAAGCTTCAGTAAACCGCCTGATAAAAAACGCGATAAAGCCAAAACGAAAAACAAAAAGTAAGCTACCGAGAATTGCCATGAACTTTCATACATCGACGCAAAAGAAACGCCGTAACGGTGGCCCGAATATTGAATTAATCCTTGTGATGGTGTTGGTGGGATTATTTGCCAACACTGGATTCCTGTTTGGGAGTAACAATGACGAATCCAAAACCAGTCAAAAGGATTTGGATGAAGCGGAATTCAAAAAGCTTCATGCCGAACTTGTTCCCAAAAACGAGACTTGGAAAACCATCCCTTGGGAAACGGATTTGCTGGCTGCTCAAGCGATGGCAGCTGAACAGAAGAAATTGATTTTCATCTGGTCAATGGACGGCCACCCACTTGGCTGCACCTGAAACAATGGCGTGCTCGACCGTGAGTTGACATTTGCCAATCCAGAAATGCTTAAATTCCTCAAGGAAGATTTCATCCCAGTCGCGATCGACCAATGGTACGAACGACGGCAGAAGGATACGAAAGGCGATTTTTACAGAAAGATCGCCGGCCAGGGTCCACGAAAGGACTTTAATCGAACGACCCAAGGCCGCTACGTTTGCGATTCCAATGGAAAATTGTATGCGTACAACAACAATCGTGGCCCGGATCGGATTTTGGAAGAGATGAAGAAAGCACTCGCCAGCTTCAAAGCTGATAAAATTGACTCGAAGGCGATTAAGGAAGAAAAGAAGGACCCACGTTTTAGCTTTACTGCGCCCGAGAATGGATTGGTATTGCGTGTCCATTCAAAGGTTCTTGATGGATACACGCCCAACGACGATTGGCGCGACGTGTTTCAACGTTCGATCGGTCGGGACAACGCCTGGTTCACTTTTGAAGAGCAGAAACAATTGGCAAAAGTCATTCGAAATGGCGGCGATATTCCGACCAAGCTCGCCATGCGGATTGCGCGTTTTCATTTGATTGACAACACACGCGGCGAACCGCCTAAGTGGAAACCGGAAGAAATCAAGAATCTTTCGATGTCGATAAGCAAGCAAGGCGTCGTGACCGGGTCAGCCCATTTGGAAACTGCCGATGGTAAACGTGGCTACGAAACGAAATTCTACGGCCTCGCTAAATCAGAGGCTGAGTCAATAGCCCAATTCGATCTGGTCGCCAAAGGAGAATTCTGGGGCGTTGGGCGATACACATCCAGAGCACCCAAAGGAAAATTTCCCTTGGCAATCGCTTTTAGAGTCGCAGATGGTTCAGACACGGCGGATTCGGTTGCACCACACGCTGCTAAAGGATGGTTAGAGGGTTATTTTCAATAGCTGATTATTTTTAGTAACAATCTTGTGCCCTAAGACTTTTTTAAAATGCCGGCATCTCAGGAAATAGCTAAGCAAGGTTAACTAAGAGACCGCGCATAACAAAGCCAGCACTCGTTGGACAAGTGCTGGCCTTTACCCTCTCATATCGTCTCGTCTCGTGCATTGTTTTTAAACTCCTTTGATCTCAAGGTCAAGGAAAAATCTCTCAATCATTGGTTTTCTCACTCAAATTTTCGGCGACAGTGCAAATTTTAATAAATTTTTCGCACATGGCATGCTCTGATACTCGACGATCCATCGACCTAACCGCCCAAATTGTTGGTAGAAAAAGGCTACTGGTTAAAATACCAGTTGGACCTTCAAACTGCTCAGAGAAATTCCTCAATTTCGCAATCCCAACATCGCTACAGTGAAAAAAATTCAAATTGATTAGGCGATTATTTGAGTAACGCGCGTATATGTATTCACCACCCAACGCCACTCGCCCTCGGCTCAATTTACAAAACTAGTAGCAACCCAGGAATCGTAATCTGATGGAGACCGGCGACTCAAGCTCTTCAATGGATCCCCATGAAGTTAAACCGATTCCCGAACCGCCTGCAGAAGCCACATTTGACCCGGAAGTGATTCGGATGACGAAGCAATTGCTTACTGAGCAATTCACGCTTCACCGCGACCGGTTATGGCGAGCCATCCACGTTCGAATGGATCCTAGACTTTGCGGGCGAGTTGATCCCGACGATATTTTGCAAGAAGCTTATCTCGATGCGATGAAACGAGTCGGTCACTTTGCCGAAGACTCCAACTACACACCCTTTGTCTGGCTTCGCTTGATCGTTGGGCAAACGCTCATCAACGTTCACCGTCGCCATATTACTGTTAAAAAACGGGATGCATCACGCGAGCGTTCACGAAGCAAAGGATTGAAATTCGAATATAGTGCAACCAGCCAGACGATCGCCTCCCAGCTCGCCGCCAACCAAACTTCGCCTTCTCAAGCCGCCATTCGTACTGAGCAAGTCCAGGAATTGGCAACCGCTTTGGAGTCTTTGAGCGAAATCGATCGAGAGATCATTACACTTCGCCACTTCGAAGACATGTCCAATACAGAAGTCGCAGAAATACTCAACATCGAACAAAAGGCCTCCAGCATCCGCTACGTTCGCGCTATTCAACGGCTGAAAAAATGCATGGCCAACCAGCCGTTCCGGTGGCCGTAACGACCCTGCCCTTAAGAACTGCCTCAATCCCCTAAAGCCTGAGGGGACACTTGCGCATTCTCAAGACTTAGAAACGCAGCGGCATAGTTCGACTTGAAACGACACGATTTACGTTAAGATATATTGCAATATTAAACGTGGGCGGAAGTTTTCATTTGAATTGCTATAAAAAGTTACGTCTGCGCTCCCATCAAACGGAATTGGGCTTAAGCTAGATGTATGAGTAACGATTCTTTCAATCGCGAACTGGCTGATTTTCTTGAAGACGATGATCAGGTCTACGCAGAGATGGCTGCGATTGAAGAACGCTGTGAAGAATACATCCAACTCTATCGGCTTGGTAAGGCCCCGAGTTATGCCGAGTTCGCGGCAGGCTTTCCCGACGTCAAGGATCAAATTCTTGACCTTCTCCCGACCGTCGTCGCCATCGAAGACGCTCGCAAAAAGAATCTTGTAAAACGAAACGATGGCCGTATTGCACGTGGTCCCGAAGCCGTCCCAAGATTGGGCGATTACGAAATCATTCGTGAAATCGGGCGTGGCGGAATGGGTATTGTCTACGAAGCCAATCAGTCTTCGCTTGACCGGCGCGTGGCAATCAAAGTCCTGCCAAAGTTTTCGCTTACCTCCAGCCAGGTTGAAAAATTTCACGAAGAAGCCCGAACCGCGGCAAAGCTTCACCATTCAAACATTGCGCCTGTGTACGATGTTGGCGAACAAAATGGTTTGCACTTTTATGTCATGCAATTGCTCAATGGCGATTCGTTAGATGCTTATGTTCCGTTTTTCGAAAGTGAAGAAACGCTGCCGTTGTTGGAAGAGCTCTCGATGGACGAAGTCGTGCAAGTCGGGCTTCAAGTTTCATCAGCACTTCAATATGCCCATACCCACAACGTATTGCATCGCGACATCAAACCCGCGAATCTGATTCTCGACCCGGACTACAATGTTTGGGTTACCGATTTTGGGCTGGCTCGCACCGAATCGAATATTACTGCCAATCAGCCACCAACGTACGCTTACACGGCGACCTCAAAAGTCGTCGGAACACTGCGCTACATCGCTCCGGAAATAATTGACGGCCAAGCCGGCGATGTTCGCTCGGATGTTTATTCACTTGGCGTTACGTTGATCGAACTGCTTTCCGGCAGGCCGGCTTTTGAGCCGACTAGCGAAGCCGATGTGATCAAACAAGTTCGTGCGGGCAGTTTTAATATCTCAGATCGCGAAAGCAAACGGCTTCCTCGCGACCTTCACGCGATTCTTGAAAAATCTGTCGCGACAAATCCGGCTGATCGGTATTTGTCAGCGATGGAAATGAATCACGATTTGCGAAATTTTGTAGACGGACTTCCTGTCAACGCAGTCGGACGCAAATCGTTTGTGTCAGCTTGGAAATGGATCAAACGAAACCCCGAGATGACGCTGGCTTCGGTAATCGCCGGCGGATTAATGTTGGCGACTTTATTTGTGCTGACGGTTTCGTTTTTGCGAATAGAAAATGTGCTGGACTCGGAAAAAAATCAACGAGTCAAGGCCGAGAACAATTCCAAACTTGCCGCTCAGGCGATGGATCGAATGTTTGGCCAGTTTTCCAATAGCTTGACCAAAGCCCAGCGGAAGTTGGTCGATTTTTCGGATGACGAAAACAATCTTGTGGCGGATTTGCCTCAGCCCCAGGTCGCGGCCCCCAAATTAGCCAAAGAGACAGTTAAATTACTTGAAGAGTTAAGTGGTTTTTATGTTCAGTTGGCAGCGCAGAACAATCACGATTCTGATTTAAAGGTCAAAGCGATGAAAGCGCGGACTCGCGTTGGCGAAATCCACGAGCGAATTGGGCAATACGACCGAGCGATCACTTCCTTCCGAATTGCACTGGATGGCTATTTCAAGTTGATTGATCGAAATTTGATTGAGGAGTCAAACAATGAAGCGCTAATGATCGCACGACTGTATAACCACATCGGGTTTTCGATGAAAATGAATGGCGAAATCGAAACGGCCGGTCGCCAACATGCCAAGGCAATCGAACGATTGCAAAAAATGCTGAGTTCAGAAAAACAAGTAGATTCGCGACTTGAGCTTGAAATGGCACGCTCGTTATTCTTGACCGCTTATCGCAGTCGGCCGGGAATGGAGCCGACGAGTCTTCCTTCCGTTGAGTTTAGTCGCTTCGCGTCCAACACGAAATCAACGCTCGATTCGCAATATAGAGAAGTCGATCAGGACCAAAGAGAATGTCTTCTTCGAGCGATTGAAATCCTCAACCCAACCAATTCATTTGACGGCGAAGTAGTTGAAAACGATCCGAAGCGTGAGCATTTACTTGCGTCGTGTTATCGTGAACTCGCAAATGACAATTGGTCACGACGTAGCTCTATGGATCAACGGTTTCACGAAAAATCCGTCTCGATTTTTGAGTCATTGGCGGAACGATTTCCAGATCAGCCAACGTTTCAATTTGAATTGATGCGAACGCTTGCTGAAATCAATGTCTTTGAAGGCAAGATTTCCGCAGAAGTGTTAGAGCAAGCCCTGACGTCGCTTCAACAATCGGTTGAGATCGGTAATCGGTTGATTCGTGCTGAACCCGATGTTTCCGTTTACCGTGTTGAACTGATCCATGCTAACTTTAAGCTCGCTCAAATCTGCCGCAAATTAATTGAAAGACCCGACAAAGCTGTTGCCGATTCCACCGCTGACGACGAGCGGCAAAAGCTGAAAATCATGGAAGAAAGTGGACTTAGACAATCATTGAACGAGCAAGATTTTCTTAGCCGTCAGTATCCCGATTCAATCGCATACAAAGTTTGGATAAGTCGGTTTGCACTTTCTTTAGCCAGATGCGAAGTGGTGAGTCAACGGGAGAAAAACCGAAACCAATTGATTGCCCGTGCGATCACGGTGCTCAATCGGCTTCCAGATGAAGACTTTAGGAAACCCGAAGTCACTGCGATTATGGCGGAAGCGGAAAAAATGAGCTACGGATTGTTGATGAATTTTGAAAACGGTTCGACTCCTTAGCTTAAGAATTTCGCGAAGTAGCAAAAGTCATTTGTGGTTTTCGTTGGCGTATCTTTTGGTTTACAATTTTGATTTACTTCGGATACATCTTTATTGGAAATGAATCATGACTGAGCGACGCAAAATCTCTTTTGCTTCTTTGGACGCCGCGATTTCAGATGCTGAGCAATTGCTTAGCTCTGGTTATGAAAAGGCTGGTAACTGGAACTTCGGTCAGGTTTGCGGGCACCTTGAGAATTGGCTTTCTTATCCGATGGATGGTTTTCCTGAAACCGATACTCCGGCTGACGCTACTCCCGACGCGGAATCGGCTGAGGCGGGAAAAGCGATGCTGCTAAACATATTGGCCAATGGTTTTCCAGTAGACGTCCCAACCAACCCGGACACGATTCCTGCGGAAGACTGCGGCTCGGACGAAGCGGCGTTGGGTCGTCTGCGTGAGGTCGTCCAGCGATTCAACGCTTTCGAAGGTGAAATCGCAGATTCTCCGTTCTTCGGTGAGATGGATAAAGAAGCAGTTTTAGGTCTTCAGATCCGCCACTTCGAACATCACTTCGGTTTCCTGGTCCCCAAGTAGTATTGCCGGATCGCGGATTCGTTTTTGAAGCTTCGTAGGATGGACACTACTTTTCTTGTCCGGCTTAATCAGGTTCGCGTCGGACAGGAATGTCCAACCTACGTATTTGTCGGCTGCAATTCTCTCGTGCGTATATGTTGGCATGTCATAAAACTCTTCCCATTAAAAAATAGGGCAGGCGACTATGAAACAAAATGTAACCTGGCAAGCTTGGGGGTCGGACGAATCAATTACGTTCGCGCCAGCCAGTCGAATTGATGCACTTCGAGCAGATGGCACGATCTTGGCTACGGATTCACTGTTGCATGAATTGGTTGCGGCGACAGGCGAAGACGCGATGGCTCAACACCATAAGAAAATGGGTTGGGAGCCATACCAGCCAGTCGGCCAACCTGCTGCTTGCCCGAATAAATGTGGTGGGCAATACTACCCTCTTGGTTACGGTGATTGCCCAACTTGCGGCCACATTGGCTAAGTCGCATAAGATGCCGTGTTGTAAAAATCTTCCAACTTTGACTTAATTTCAATGGCTATCGCCCCAGAACCACAATTGAGTGCTTGCTTGCGTGTCATCTACATGGCGTCACTTGATGCGCGTGTGGCAGGTTGGAGTGGAGACGTCAACGCGGAGCGTCTCGCAGATTTAATGGACGCGATTCACAACATCCCGAGTCTGATTCTGAATTGGGAAAACTGCGATGAAGATCTGTTGAAATCCATGTTGTTGGAATATGAACGGAAGTGGCAAGACGAGGGCCCGTGTTTACGCACCATCTATGAGCAAGGAGTTTCCGGTTAGACCCGCTGAATGAGTTCATTCAGCGATGTGTTATCGAGTGCTGACCAGTGCGCCTACCGACGCAACGTTGCGGCTATGGTTTTTGCCAACCGAAAGCGTAGCTGGGCTCGGCAGAGTTCAGGAGCCCCGGCACAGAGTTTATGACCCTCAGCAATTCACCCGAGTCTGGCGACATCGTCTACGTAGCTCCGGTACGTGCGTCGGTAGGCGCACGGCAGGTCCTGTTGAAATCAAATCATCAGCCGGTTTCAAAGTATATAAGCGGACACTGATTAATTATTTGACCGACTCGCCAAGTCCTGAATCGTTGTCAGGCCGAATGCCTTGCGGCCAATGGAATTTGCGATCTGATTCTTCGATTGGGTAGTCGTTGATGCTTGCTTCCCGCCTGCGCATCAGACCTTCATCATCGAATTCCCAATTTTCGTTGCCGTAGGCGCGGAACCATTGTCCTTCAGAGTTGCGATACTCATATTGAAACCGGACGGCGATACGATTATCGCCGAACGCCCACAGTTGTTTGGTCAATCGGTACTCCAATTCTTGGCTCCATTTGTCAGCCAGGAATTCTCGGATGGCTTCACGACCGGTGATGAATTGACTGCGATTTCGCCATTGGCTGTCTACTGAATAAGCCATCGAGACCTGATCAGGGTCGCGCAAATTCCATGCGTTTTCGGCCGCTCGAACTTTGGCGGTTGCTGTTTCAAGAGTGAACGGTGGTTTGATATCGGTTGGAGAAGGCATATATTCGAAAACCGGTTTACGTTGCTTTATTTAAAAATTTGTAGGACTTTAAAAAAGCCAGCCGTTCGATTTCGCATCAAAGCGTCGGGACTAACGGCTTATGTCCCGATCGCTATCGAGGGTGCGATTGTATGTTGTGAATACGAGTTCGAATTAAAGGTTTCGCAAATGCTCAATCGTCTCTGATGGCTCCGGGCGAACGGTGTAGTCAGTACTAAAATCGACTGCGCGAATGACGCCGTCCGATTTAACAACCAACCGCGCTGGAATGGCAAGCTCCCAGTCTGTGTTTTCGTTGTACTCGTCCAAGTTGATCCCGAATTTTCCGTAAACTTCTTTCAAGTCGGCTGGAAATCCGTGCTTCAAACCAAGCTGGTCGGCGTAGGCGTTGTGCTTGTCGTTGAGCACTTCAAAATCAAGTTTTCTCTCTTCAATCAATTTGCGATTGTGCGACACTGATTGCGGCGAGACCGCGACAAGCGTTGTTGACATTTCTTTGAACGCTGCGACCGCAGTGTTAAGAGCATCAAGCTCGAAATTGCAGTACGGTCACCACATGCCACGAAAGAAAGTCACCACCAACGGGCCAGATTTTAATAACGCTGTCGATGATACTTCGTTTCCCTTGGAATCGAGCAAGTTGAACTCAGGTAAGGTAGAACCAACTTTGGGTATATTGCGAGTCGGTACAGTCGCTTGAAGTTCAGCGGTGCTTCGCTTCATGATCGCAACCATTTCTGGAGATGCCTTGCCGGCCGATTGCTGTTTGTAGCTGTCGATTTTTTCTTTTAGTGTCATAAGTTCTGCTTAACAGGTTTGATTAATGAGTCACATTTGTAGCGGGCTTAGTTAAATTAAGCCATGTTTTGTTCGATCGCTTTTCCTTCGCGTCGCGCGTCGGCCCATGTTTTGGGAAAGTGCTGAATGACTTGCGTCGTGGATGTTTCACTTAGCAAATTCAGGCAGGCTTGTACGATATCCGATTGAAGTTCGCAATGAAACGGCACGCCAAACTGATGGCCCATTCTAAAGGGAAGAAACAAAACCCTCGGAGGCTTGGCGTGTTCAGTAACATCCAACGCAACGGATAAAGAAACCGTTGGAATGCCGCGTCGTTCTATGGCACGCTGGACCAGCGCGATTGATTGATGTCATATCGGTCATGCAGGGGCGGCAAGCACGATGTCGGCTTGTTCTTCTTCGAACGCGTCGGCGATGTCTTCGGCCAACGTCTTTTCAAGATGACGTGCGTCCATGTTGTATCCGATGAACGAGAGGAAATTCTCTGTCAGTGATCCGACAATGCCTCTTTCGGCTAATTCCCGCAGCCGTTGGATCGGGTAGACCACGTTGATGTCGCGATTGGCTCCATCAGTTGGGTATTTGATTTGGTGAATTTCGAGTTGTCCGACGGGGGTTGAAGACGGCACGCGGCGGAACGAATAATCTCCGATCGGATGTACTACGTCGAAAGGAAGACTGCCTTTGAGTTGAACGCCGGACGTACTGACAAAGCCAAGTCGACATTGGCTGAGCGGTTTTTTCAGCGTTGCCATCGGCACGAAGTCATCGTTATGAATCATCGAGCCGGGGTAGCGTTCATTGACTACATCCCACAAACCAGGGCGAAGTTGTTGATCACTAGAATTTGGAGCGGCAGATTGAGTTTCGGTCGGTTCAGAGGTTGCCATCGTGAATCCACTCTCCAGACTTTTTCACGAAATAGAAATGCAAGTGAAAAAACAGATGCGCCAACGTTTCTTCCGACTGCTCTTCCAGCGATTGAAAGATAAATTCGCGTTTTGTCTCAGGAAAATCCACTAGCCGTTTTAGCGCTTCGATCCACGCTTTTTCAATTTCCAATTGACCCGTTTTCTCGTTGCCGTCACCGAAATGAAGTCGTACGTAACGGATCAATTTTTCTCGATCATCTTCGGCGATTGCTTCCTTGAGGTATTCACGCGACATGGGTTAGCTCGTCCAGAGGATGATTTAATAGAGACAGTCAAACTGTAAGTAACACCTTGGTCAGTAGGTGTTGATTCTAAGTGTTGCTGTTCTATTACGTTAGACCGCGACTTCTTCCAGGGCTTCCAGCAGAGCTTCATACTCATCTTTGCAGCATGGGCATTGTTCGAGATGGCGTTGGATGACTTTCATGCCTTCACTCATTTCTCGCCCTTCCAAAGCGTATTCGGCGAACTCTCCAATTTGCCCTAAGCAACCATCGCAAGTCACTTGGTCCGGCTCGGTGGTTACGATCAAACCAACAAGCGTCTGAATCTGATCTTTAGTTAGTGTTGTCATTTTTGATTCCTTATGCAAACAATGTCTTGATGTCGATTGACTGGTAGCCCGCTTGCTCAAAACTTTGCTTAAGTTTCATTCGGGCGTCGTGGATAAGTTTGTAAATCGCATTTCGGTTGCTTCCCGTTTTTTCGGCGAAAACTTCAACCGGCATGCCATTGAGCAAGCTATGAACCGCATCTTTTTGTTTGTCGGTCAAATCGAGTTCGATAAACTCAGAAAGCTGCCTCAAGACACCAGCTCTCTCTTCATCCTGCCCGACTTCGGGCTCTGGAGCAGCTGCTGGTTCAAACTGCATCCTGTCACTAAGCAAGTCATTCATTGAGACATCTTTGAAATGCTTGCGTCGCATTTCACTGATCGCAATCCTGACCGCAATCGTCATCGCCCAAGTCGTAAACTTGCTGCGACCTTCGAAGGTATCGATCTTTTCCAGGACTTTCATCAACGCGTCCTGGACGACATCCTCTGGACTAACTTTATTCCCATAGCGGTTGCGGCAACTCGCCGTCAGCCCCCTAAGGAGAATTCCCCTCAATTCTTCAATCGCCTTGTCGCGAATGTCACCATCCGACTTAAGGCGTTCGACCCATTGGTCTTGGTTGACTGTTGACACTAATCACTCCCTTTATTGAACACATTGCTCTTCATCAAATCTTTGTTTGAGAATTAAATGGTCGCTTCTTGTTTAGCGTGCGTTTAAAGATTCAAGGATTTACTCGTTGGTCGAGTCCATATCTTCAAACAAACTCTTAAAGTGCGCGTAGCCATTCCGTTCAAGTGATTCTACAGGAATAAACTTCAGTGCGGCAGAGTTAATGCAATATCTTAACCCAGTCGGCTGTGGTCCATCGTCAAAAACATGTCCCAGATGTGAATCTGCGTGCTTTGACCGGACCTCGGTACGTGATGCAGTTAACTTGTTGTCAACTTTTTCGACAATGTTGTCTGAAACCAGTGGACGATTGAACGAAGGCCAGCCCGTCCCCGAGGCAAATTTGTCAAGAGAACAAAACAGTGGCTCGCCAGACACGATGTCGACATAGATCCCCATTCGTTTTTCGTCCCAAAACTCGTTTTTGAACGGATACTCTGTCCCTTCGTGTTGCGTAACGTCAAACTGAAGATCTGAAAGCTGCTGTTTCAATTTTGCTTTTTCAGGTTTTACAAACTCTGCGTTGGGTTTATTGGACCAACTAACTTGCGGCTTTGAACTCGCCATCATTTTCTTTTTAGAAACTTTATAGTGAGCATCGTCGCCCCAGATTTTTGCAATGAACTGGTCTCTTCCAGAACCCGAGCGATACGATTTGTATTCTCTCGGATGAGTGCGGTAATAATCCTGGTGATAATCTTCAGCAACATAGAATTTTACCGCATCACGAATTGGTGTTACCAATGGTTTTTCAAAGCGGCCAGATTCGTCAAGTCGTTGCTTGGATTCTTTGGCGAGTTTACGTTGCTCATCATTGGCAACGAAGATCGCTGACGCGTACGTTTCACCACGATCAATAAATTGTCCACCGTCATCGGTAGGGTCAACGGTTCGCCAAAATACTTCCAGCAAGTCATTGTAGGAAACTTGGTTACTGTCATAAGTCACTTTGACCGCTTCGACATGCCCCGTTGTGTGACTGCAGACCTGTTCGTAAGTTGGATTTTCTTTGTGTCCGCCCGTGTAGCCAGACAGGACTTCAGTTACTCCGTCGACTTTTTCAAAGTTGGATTCGACGCACCAAAAACAGCCACCGGCGAAAATGGCCGATTCAATTTTTGCGTCTGCTGGAGCATCTTGTTTATCCGGAGTGGACGTTGCCCAGTTCGCAGCCGCCGCCAGGGAAACACCAAAGCCGAGTGCTACGATAAAAAAAGCTGTTTTCAATCGCATTGGAAACTCCAAGTATCAAAGATTAAGTTAACATGTATTTGATGTTCGTTTGCCCACAGTCTTACTAAGTTGAGACCTCCGATTAGCGGAAAAAAATACCGAAAAATTCATTAAAGATTAGTAAGGTTTCCGTACGACCAAAGTGTGCGAAGTTTTACTGTCGAATAGTCAAAATCATTTAGAGTGGCAATCGTAAAAAGCCGCTGAAATCAAATTGCAATCGAACCATCAACCGTTGAGAAACGCTGCAATTGCAGGACTGGCTGTACTGCTGGTTTTTCTGCTGCTGTTCCTCATTAGTGCCCCGTTCGAGTACAGTGCTCAATCAACGCGCCCGGTGTTGACGGTTGTAGGACTGATGATCTTTGCGGCAACCTTGGCGTTTGTTGGATTGGGCTTTGCCTGTCAGGTGTCAACGTTTCAGTACAAGAAACTGTTGATGGTAATTTTCGGATTGGCACTGAGCATTCGATTGGTTGCCCTTTTCACGACGCCGATTCTTGAGATCGACTACTACCGCTATATCTGGGATGGCAAAGTCGTTTGCGAAGGCGTTTCTCCCTACCGATTTTCACCAGCTCAGGTTTTGAAACCAGGGATTGCGCCAGGAAAGCATCTGGAGCGAGTTAGCCAACTTGCTACTCGTTCTGAAAGTAATTTTGTCGCGCTAAATCGAATTCACTACGAAAAGTACACCACGCTTTACCCGCCGGTAAGCCAGTTTGTTTTTGCGGCGGTCATGAAGCTGACTCCTGAATCGGCAAGTATAGAGACCCACGTGATCGTGATGAAGATCGCAATGTTGTTGTTTGACTTGGGAACAATATTGCTGCTGGCCGGGTTGCTTAAGATGGCTCGCATCCATCTGGGCTGGCTAATCGCGTACGCTTGGAATCCGTTGGTCATCAAAGAGATTGCTAATAGTGGACATCTCGATGCAATCGCAACATTCTTCGTCGTTTTGACTTTGTATTTGGTCGTAAAACAAAATCTTCTTTCGCATGTCAAATCGCAACGCTGGTGGCTAGTGTTGGCTGGAGTGACGCTAGGCCTGGCTGTTGGAGCGAAACTCTACCCGTTGGTAATTTTTCCCGCCTTGGTCGTGGCGGTATCTGCAAAAGGCTGCGAGGCTGGCAAGCGTCTAATGGGCGGTGCTGTTTTCTCATTTGCATTTGTACTTACTTCCTGCCTGGTTTTAGTTCCAATGTTTAACAAGCATGGAGATGACGAAGTTAGCCGGGTTAGCCAGACTGCGAGCCAAACGATGTTGGAAGGGAGCTCGTTAGCAGCGAAAAGTGATCCCGGAAAATCTCGCGATGGGTTCGGTGGTTTTTTTTCCAGCTGGCGAATGAACGACCCAATTTTTTCAACCGTTTATTTCAACCTCAAGAGTGACACGAACGAGTCGATTCAACCTTGGTTTGTGGTCACAAGTAAGCCTTGGAGAGGTCGATTGAATCAGTGGTTTCGGAGTTTTGGGGTAGATGGAAACGATCCAGCACATCTAATCGCGCGGGCCCTGACACTGAGCCTGTTTTCTTGCTTTTACTTGTTTCAGTTAGTGAAGTTGTACAACAGTGAAGATAGGGAAACGCAGTGGGTGATTCATTTGGTAAGGCGGATTACTTTAATTCTAGCGATTTTTTTGGTTCTTCAACCAACGGTTAACCCTTGGTATTTCGTTTGGGTTGCCCCCTTGACTTGCATGACAAATAATAGAGGCTGGTTGTTGGCATCAGGATTTTTGATGCTCTACTACACAAGGTTTTGGTTTAAGTCACTTACAGGAACGTTTGCATTTGGCGGCCAGAGTTTTGACGGAGTAAGTCTATTTGACCACTGCTTCGTCTTTGTCGAATTTGGCTTGATCTTCGCAGTACTGATTTTTTTTCAAACCAGGAAGCGGGACGAGACAAGTGATTTACAAAATGCGGCTTGATCAGTCCGCCAATAACTACAAAACAAACATTTTTTTACGTTAGATTTTTAGGAACATTTTTGATGAACAAATTATTTTCGCGATTGACGTTGGCATTTCTTTTGAGTGCATCGTGTTTCCTCGTTTCAGGCTGCACAAACGATGAGCCAACGGGCGGCGATTCTTCCGCGGCAAGCTCCAGCGAATCAGGTTCATCGGCTGGCGAGATGGAAAAACCTGCTGGTGGTTCTGATTCCAAGCCTGCAGGCGGCGGATCTGGAAGCAAGTAAGCTTTTCGATGCGATTAAAAAATCAAAGCCTTTTGCCAACACGGCAAGAGGCTTTTTTTATAGCAAAAAATTCTTGCAAGCTTTTGTCGCCTCGCAGTGGCCGGCCGACGACTCCAGGAATCATTCGAATTGCGATGAAGTGTTTGTAGTTCCGCCACAGTCTTTAAGCGGAATTTTTTAGAGGCCTTTTTGGGCAGGTATGATCAGCAATCCAGTACCCGCGTGCACCGATTCAAATTGCGGTGATCCAATTGAGTTGCGTCTTCTATTCTGCAGTTGCACCCTGGCAGCTAGAACCGCAGCCTGCCGTGCAACCGAAACAATGCTGGCCTACTACGATTTGCCGTTGAGCCAAACTGTCGTAGCCAAAATCGTGAATCGTTGGCGAAGAGCGATCGGTCGTTTCAAGCTCCAACATCTGGTTGAAGTCACAATCGTAAAGCTTGCCATCCCAACTGACCGAAACCGTGTTGCGGCACATCAAATTGCTGACGGTTGCCGGATTGTAAGCGTCAATTAGTTTCTGCATGTACGACTCAAACTCGCCAATCCGGAGAAGGTAATCCAGATAGCGACTGACCGGCATATTGGTGATCGTAAACAGCCGATTGAACTGAATCCCAAATCGTTCGTCGAGTTCTTTGCGATACGCATCCTCAAGAGTGGCTTGATCGGGTGGCAGGTTTTGCCCAACGGGATTGAACACGAGCGTCAGTGTCAAATCGCTACCCGGTTTTCCGTAACCAAGTTCGTTAAGCTTAAGCAACGCCTCGACTGATTTTGAGTAGGCACCTTCGCCCCGTTGCTTGTCAGTGTTTTCTTCGATGTAACAAGGCAGTGAAGCAACGATTTCAACTTTGTTTTCGGCCAGAAATTCCGGCATGTCTTCGTAGCCCTTGGCCAATAAAATCGTCAAGTTACACCGGTCAATTACGTGGCGATCCAGTTTTCGAGCAGCAGTAACGATTTCGCGAAAATGCGGATTCATTTCCGGCGCTCCACCAGTCAGATCAATTGTCTTGATCTCAGGGTTGTTTTCCAAAACAGAAATACAAGCGTCGATTTCTGATTTTTGCATGATTTCACGGCGGTCAGGCCCAGCATCAACGTGGCAGTGGGCACAAGTCATATTGCACATTTTGCCGAGGTTGACTTGCAGGATTTCCACAGAGGTTGCTTTGAGTGGAAACGATTGTGAATCGGACAATACTTTATGGAATCGAGGAAGTGAGCTACCCGGTTCCTCACCTTTATTCGCCGCATCTTCGGTGGTTTGTAACGGTGATTCCAAAACCTGCAACTGATTCGCCGCAATCGCCAGCGGATTTTCTTGATGCTTGAGCGAAGTTTTTGAATTGGTTTTTTTGTTTGGCTTGTTCATACCGTTGGTTTCTCGTCGAGTTGGATTGTCGAATTGATGGGCACTTTTTTGATATCACGCAAACGGTGGCAAGCCAGTCTTGCCTTAATCGGCTCTCGTTTTAACTCAGTTTTGTCTTAACTCTTAATTCAGGTTTCGTCTTAACTCAGGTTTCGTCTTAACCGAGCTTTTTGTCTTAACTTGAGCCTCGTGTAACTCAGTTATTTCGTAACTCAGCTTTCATTAAAGTTAACAGTTTTCTTGCGGCGTCGATCAACCGAAAGCTGTGTCACATCGGGACGGGAGTAGTGGCCAGCAGGATCAAAGTTTTGTCTTTCTTCACGCACGCGAGCAGGGTCAAGTTCGGCGTAGCGAATGCCCTCTTCATTGACCAAAGGCGGAAGTACCCAACTGCCGTCCGGTGCGGCGACGCAACTTCCACCGTCGGCGGAAATCGAACTGATGGTTTCGCGAATGTGATTGGCATGCGGAACATGATCTCCGACTCGATCACGATTCATGAGCGCCGAAACTGAAACACAATAGCTGCGTCCCTCTTTTGCCAGGATCGGAGTCAAATCAGCCGTGTTACGTTGGCTACCGGGCCAGCTTGCCACATGCAAATCCTCTCCTTGACCGTAAAGCGACGCTCGTGCGAGAGGCATCCAATTTTCCCAACAATTTAGCCCGCCAACTGTGAAGTCACCTAACCGGTGAACGACCAGGCCATGACCATCGCCGGGTGACCAGACAAGTCGCTCTTCATAAGTCGGTCGTAGCTTACGGTGAACGGATTGAATTGTTCCAGATTTGTCGATGTAGACGAAGCTGCAATAAAGCGAATGGCCGGACATGTCACGAGGCCGTTCGATCACTCCCAAATAGCAAGCCATTTGCGCTTCTTTTAGAGCTTCGCAAACCGCATCCAGATGACCGTCTTCGATCGTTACCGCCTGATCGGAATAGTGGGCGAAAATTTCCTTTTGAATGGAGTTGTCAAAATTCGCTCCTCCCGACTGATCTAACCAAAAGGGATAGCCCGGAATGAATCCTTCGGAAAAAACGACCAAGTCAGCCTTTTCTTTGCCAGCCGTTTTAATCGTTTCAATGACGAGCTCTAGCCCGGCACGACGGTCAAGCCACGCTGGGTAGAGCTGCGGTAAAGCGAGTTTTAAAGTGTTCATCGTGCTTTTTCAAAGAGCCATTTGTCTTTTTATTATTCCGAATTGGAGTTCGCTCAAGCAGTTGATTTAACAGTTCGATCGAAAAGTTCATTCAAGCAAAAATGCTAAGCAACTCCAATTAAGAACTAGCAGCAATCGTCGCCACATGATGTCTCGGTGACATCGTAATCCAAACCCTTGCTTTCCCTTGGATGTCGGAATCGCATTGGTCCGCAGTCAAATGGCTCCGCCGACTGAGCGTCGATGTTCTCGATCGGTTCGACATGGCAAAAGTGATCAACGAACGGCTCGCGTTTCAAAGTTTCGAATGTTCGACCACAAACCGCCATCGACTTGCCTCGATAAAACACATGGCCGTCATCGTCTTCGACTTTGCTAAACGGCCCTTTGTAAATCACTCCCTGGTTTTGTTCCAAGCACGGACCGGGATCTGGCTTGTAAGCAACCACGGTCACCGAGCGGAACTCAATTCCCTCAACCGTTTGCCAAGGCTCAGATTCTCGTTTGGCCAAGTGCATGCCTTCAAACCCAGCCGCAGCAAATTCTGCGAGAAATTCGTCTTCACGCCACGCACCCGAAATGCAACCTGACCAAAGATCTGAATTGTTTTGCAGATGCTCAGGCACTGTTTCGTCTGAAACAATATCGGAAATCGCCGCGCGACCACCCACTTTCAAAACCCGGAACAGTTCGCTGAACAGACGCTTGCGATCTTCGGGGCGAACCAGATTGAGCACGCAATTGGAGACGACACAATCAACCGAATTGCTTTCGATCATCGGCTGCTCGGTTTCCAGCTCTTGTTCCAATCGACGACGATCCAAAATGTTCAACACGCCTTCTGACTCGAGATCGGTCAGTTTGGACTGATAAAGTTCCAAGTCGAGCCCAAGGTTTTGAATCACGCCACATCGAAAAGACACAACGTCGTATCCGATTTTTTCTGCGACCTCGGATTGATATTGGCGAGCCAACCCAAGCATTTCCTGGTTGCAATCGACGCCGATTACTTTTCCTTTTTCGCCTACGATTTGTGCGGCGATATAACAAAGTTTTCCGCCTCCCGAGCCAAGGTCGAGAACTGTGTCGCCTGGCTTTACAAATGGAGATGGATCTCCACACCCATAATCTCGCTCGATGATTTCATCGGGAACGACTTCAAGCAATTCTGGTCGATATTGCACAGGGCAACAAAGTGCTTCTTCTCTTGCTTCTGCTGCCTGAGAATAACGATTGGCAACGGCAGTTTCGTGGTTCAAACTCTTGGTCTGCTCGGCAGTCGACATTTATTTGGCTCTTCACTTTTGGGGTAGGAGTATTTGCCTGAAGGCTTGAATTGTTGTAAAGCTCTAACGGAAAACTATTTATTGACGCAGTGCTTTAAGCGTCCTTACTAGAAAAAATCGCCGCTATTTTAGCTTTTGAATTAAATAACGACTTGAATTTCGGGTACTTGAAAATTTGGTAGCATCTTAAAGTGTGACTTTTTATCAATTTTTCATATGGTTCGTCAATGAACAAGCGGATGCTTCTCATTTTGCTTGTTGTTTTTGCGATTCTCGGATATTTCGCTCGTCCATGGGTTGATGCCTGAATTGCGGGCCAAATGGTGAAATCGATGTCTGAGCTCGATGAGATCTACGAGCAATGCGCAATGCTGAAAGATTCAATTCGCAATTCGGTCATCGTGATACCAGGCATGATGGGTTCGAAACTGCGAACATCCAATGGGCGTACGATTTGGGGAGTCTTTGATAAAAAGTCCATCAACCCAGATAGCGAAGAGGATGTCCGGTTGTTGTGCTGTCTAATTGATGGCGCGAATCTGAGTGAGTTTGACGATGGACTTACTCGCGATGCAGAGTTTACCGACAACGCGCTTTACCTGTTGCTGGAAGATCCGACGAAGTCATCTGCGTCACGATTACTACAGTGAGAACGGCCAGCGAAAACAGTCCTCGACGGTAGTCGGACTAAGTAGAACCACGGATGAACGCTTATGGACGCGAATAAAAACAGAACTTGAATCCGCGTTTATCTGCCTCCATCAGTCGCTTTTGAAGGGCAGGATGGTAGCGATCAAAGTGATTTCACGGTTCTACTCATTTCACCAAACGAGTATCTGGGAACTGCGAAACCCAACCAAACCAAAACGCATTGTGCGATGGCACCCGTTCAAGCTTCTTGCCGCTTGAGACCAATCCGTCTTCGAGAACGGTCCATTTCGTTCCAGTGGAATCGACAGCTTGGTCGCTTCCGTTCCAAGAGGAAAATGTCATGTCACCGGCGTAGTAGGCCCGGCTTGTTCCGTCTTCGTCGGCAAGTACAGCGATTTTTCGATCGCCGAGTTTGTCGTGGTGAATACGTTTGGCAGCCAAAAATTTGATTGCGATCGCAAGTTGCTGATCTTTATTACGAAACGCGAGCACCTCGTCTTTGTTGAGCAATCGTTTGTCGATTTCAGGCACTGTGAACATCAAATCGTCGGTGCCAAAATAATCACGGTAAGCAACGCCTTCACCGTAATCACGTCGGTGACCCGTTTCCAATGAAAGCACCGTTGTGTTGGGATGTCGTTTTTTCCATTCACCCCACGTGGTCGTTACGAGGTACCGGCGATTAAGCTCGATTCCTTTTCCAACCAACGGCCCAACGACTGGCTTTCCTTGTAACGTTGACCAAAATGACTTTGTTCCGTGGTCATACATCAATTTGCTGGAACGATAAAGAAAACCACTTGTTCCAAGTTCGTGGTGGACTCCGTCAAATTCTGTCTGATACACGATCAGAGCTCCGCACAACGTTCAGTAAACACCGCATACGGATTCGCCACCAATCGTATCCTTAAACATCTCATGCCAAGCGAGAATTCGTTTTGGGTAGGCGCGGGCGTCACCATTGAGCTCGATGCCAAAAACAACATCGGAATCGGCCAAGTAACTGGCATTGCTGGCAGTGAGCATCTTCGGATTTTTCAAAGGCGGGATGCCGTCCCGTCTCACACCGCCCCAGCGAATTTCGTCCAAGCGTATCGTACGGTTTTTGGTGTCAACAAAATACTCTGCAAACCGAGGATCTATCTGGCTGTACAGCGTCGATTTAAAAGTCCCGTAGCCTGGGTGAGGCTTAAAATCCTGTTTCCAATTCCACTGCAGCCATTTGTCAAAATCGTTCCCGAAACGCTGCCCCGTTTTAGACTCAACCAAGTTGATGACTTGTGCCCGTTCCCGAGGTTGCAAAAAACGGGCGGCTTCCAAGAGGATCGGAACATAAGACTGATCCCAATTGTCACGGGCTTGTTGGAATCCAGCATTAAAACGGACTAAATCTCCCGTTAGCATACCGAGAAATGCTTGCTCGCTGACCAGTCGCCGCCCCTGCTGCTGGGCGATTGCTGGTTTGCGGGCAGTGACAGTCACGCCATTCTCACCCGTTTTTTTTTTGGAACTCGAATCCGATGACATGTCTTTCTTGCGATCGGTCTGGTTTCTGTTGGCCGCCGCGGGCTTAGCGCCGATTTCGCTTTTACCAACTGCCGTAACGGCATTCGGTGTTTGAACGAACGCAACCACATGAAATTCGTCTGCGGAAAGCCCATCAGGAAACGAGAATCTTAGCTGCCCTTTGTTTGCGGTGGGATCGGCAATCGTTGCAAGTTTCCGAACGATGTTAACGTGGGTTAAATTGCGGCGAGCGTTTTCGCCACGGGTGACTTTTTGGGCTCCGGAGTTTTGCACCAACGCGACTTGAATTTGATCGCTTTCGCCAATGCCTGAAACTTTCCAATTGGCATAAACAACCCCATCATTGATGAAGGAGTTTACCGAAATCGCGGATTTAGTTTTGGCTTGCAACGCCAGCGTGATAGCCTTTTCGGATTTCGTTTGGCTCGATCCATTAAATTCAACTTGTCCATTGACCACCATTTGTGGCGTGTAAATTCTGCTTGACTCGAACTGCCTCGCGTACTTTCGCTGTCGATCAGAATACTCTTTTGTACTGTAAGGATCTTTCCAGCCCAGGTAATCCCAGTAGTCGACGTGATAAGAAAGTGTGTAAACATTTTGCCCGGACGATTTCGCTTCAGCGGCTATTCTTTCCAGGTTTCTGTCGGCGCTAGGACAGCTACTGCAGCCTTCTGAAGTAAACAGTTCAAAAAACGCAAATGGCTCAGGCGTCATCTCATCGGACTGTGACGAATCCATGGCCGCCGATTGCTGCTGAGTGGCTGCAGGCGAAGCAGAGTTTGAAGGTCCGTTTGCAGCGGGTGAATTGAAGCCCAATGTAATCATGCCCCCTCCAAGCACGCCTCCAACAACCAATAGCATCAACAATCGAGAATTCTGAATCATGACAACACCTGTGAAAAATCAGTAAAGTTAGTGAGACTTCGATTGGAAGTCTCCAACGAAAGTCGTATGGTTACCGACACCTGTTGTCGGTAACCAATGACTTTTCGAGAAGGAGATGTTTACGTAAATCTCACTCAGAGATTGGCAGCTTTGCATGCCACTTGGAGTTTGGTGAAACTTTTAAGTTACCGAACTAAATCAGTTGCTCGAATTTCATTTGCCAGCCCAGTAATAAAGCGTCTTGCTTTGGCGTAGCTCGTGATGTCCACACGACCTTCGGCTGCGGCAGTACTTAAAGCTGAATTCAGTTCTCCCAAATTGGTAAGGAATTCAGTTGCAGATTCTGTACTTGCAATCGCACGTTCCATAATCGCTGAGTCAATTGTCTCAACGAGAGTACCGAACTCTTCCTTTTTAAGTGCCGAAGGCCAGCTGGCTGTGTTGTTCTTTCGGTTGATTTCTTTTTTTGTCAATCGAAATGGAACTTGAAGTGTGCCAAGTGTATCCGCTGTGGCTTGCCCTTGTCGCAAGTTTCGGTAATCTCGCTTTGCCTCTTCAAGAGCCTGACGGTTTTGGCGAGAATTGACTTTGCGGTTGTCCTTAGAAGCAAGCTGTGACAATGTTTGCTTGAACTGCTGCTTGCTCTGTGCCGCTCTTAATTGAGCCGCCTGCTGTGCTTGTTGCTGACGAATCAATTCCTGCTGCTGACGGCTAGGTTTGCTACCAGATCCACCGCGACTGCCAGATTGTGCGTATGATTGGGAAACAACCGCCATTGAAAAAACAAGAACGCCCAAGGTGATGATGTTTCGCATGGCTCTCTCCGTATTTTATTGGTAACGTTCAAATCTGTTACCTATATGAGTGCGGAAGAGCCGTTTGCTTACTAGAAGTTGAACAATCTTCGACAAAAAAATGACTTTTCTACGTAGAAAGCGATTTGTTAGGCCCGAAAAATAATCCACGCCATGAATGTGTGGGCATCGTCACCGAAGTATTCGTTCAATATTTCACGCGGGCTTTAAATATTTTACGGTTTATCGTGCATTCTTATTTGTCAGAATTTGATTCGACTTTTGAATCGGCAGCATCTTCTATCTTCAGCGGATGTTTTGACTTGGCCCATTCAGCCATCGAACTGTCATAGAGTCGAACGTTTTTGTAGTCAAGCAACTGTGTGAGTACAAACCATGGCGGCGCGGCGTGTAAACCTTCGTTGCAATAAGTGATCACATTGTTGCTTGGTTTTATGTTGGCGTTTTCATACAAACTTCGCAGTTCCTCGGCCGACTTGAAAGTGCCATCTGCGTTAAAGTTGTCTTTCCAAAACACATTTACCGCACCAGGAATATGCCCCTTTCTGGGGTGAGCTTTATCCGTGTGAAATACGCGTCCAGGCTGTTCACCAGAAAATTGCGCTGGAGGTCGACCGTCAATCAACATCGTGTTTGGATCCTCGAGCTGTGATTCAACGTATTCCATTTCGGCAAGCAGCTCCTCTTGCATCGTCGCAACACTATATTTTGATTGGAAGATTTTGAGGCTGTCTCTGGTAAGCATAAAAGATTTTGACTTCCACGCTGCAAAGCCGCCATCGAGAACTTGAACCTGTTTGTGGCCATAATATTTCAACGTCCAGAACAAACGAGTCGAAAGCCGACTGTCCATTCGGTCGTAAATGATAATTCGATCGTCATTTTGTATTCCAAGTTTAGACATAAGCTCTGCGAACTGAGCGGCTTTCGGATTGTTGTATCGTTCAAGATTATCCGAGTCCGTCATGTCATTTACCCAATGAACAAATTGGGCGCGGGGCGGATGGCCGTTTGAAAAGTCGACTGAAGTTTTTCCCGGTTCGAGAACTTTGATTTTCGGATCATCCATCGCAATGAGTTTTTTCAACTCGTCCGCAGTGATCAACGGCGAAACGGAATCCACAGGCGTGTCATCTGTTTCGACCGATTCGGTTTGCGGTTTTTCGGTGGAATGATCTTGCGCCATCGCCACGTTATTCGCGTTGTCGCCTATTGAGGAAAACAACATGCAAATTGAGAACAAGATTTTGAATTGGACGTTGGATTTCATGTTCGGCCTTGGAATCGTTTGGAATATCAAACACAGTATCGAACCGCTTTTGGCGGAACACGAGGTTAACGGCTGAAGCCACTACGTTGAGTACACTCCCTCAGTATACAAATCTTTCTTGAGGGCGTTTCGGGTGTACACATTGGCACGTCGAAAATTAGTGAAAGATCACTGGTTTAGTAGTGATTTCACGTGTTTTATTGTAGACACTATTCGCGGCCATGGAGTGACCCAACGCCCTGCAAACATTCTTTTTCGAGATCCACGCGTTAACTGGGTTGGTGTTATCTGGTCGTAACGAAAATAGGCAACTTAAGGCCAAGTTTGACTTTCCTGTGGGCATTCACCTAGCCAACAGAGAATCGGGCTGCGATTGAACTGAGTGATTAATTATCACGTGCATTTGATCCGTTGCCAGCCGACAAAAACTCAGTTGCTTTTGAATGAACGAAAATTGAGTTCGTCAAAATGTGCGGGCTTATCGCCAGCAACGTAAAGCTGAATCGTGAATTCACTTTCAAGTTGACTGTTTGACTTTGGGATGTCGCCAAGCAATTTGTTGTCGATTTGAATTCGCCAGTGATTGGGTTGTGACTCGATGCGGAACTGATGGTAGCCGAACGATTTCTCTTTGTCGAATTGTTGAATGGGACAAGTTGAACTCGCCGCTGCATTCTTCAACGTTAACGTTGCCTCATCTCTTTTGATGTCGACTTCCCATAGCCTGTCTTCGTTTTCATCCAAGAGGCAAAAGCCAATTGTCTCTGCCATGTTGTGTCGAAAACCGCAGACAAAACGGAAATGCCGAAGTGGCTTTCGGCGGTTGTCGCAACATCGAAAATTTCGCGTTCCAATTCCAGATAGAATTGTTCCCTGCTCCAAGCCAGTAGCTGGCTCCCAAGTTCCAGTGAACTTTTGAGTTGGATCTATGCTTCTGCCGTTGAAGAGCGGCATCAAAGGCCCCTCGAACGTTTCAAGCGATAGAAATGATTCTTTAAGTGTGTCACCACCCACTATGATTTTGTTGGAATGATCCTGGCCTGAGATGGAATTTTTTAAGGTTGGCAACCAGATAATCGTAGCGGCCAGCAGAAGGATCGCACCTATCGCGGTCGCAATCCAAAGGAAAGAACTCTTGTCACGACTCGGGGGCTCGCCGTGTAATTTTTCAGGCTGCTCCAGATGCATCGAAGATTTTGGAACGTCCATTTTCCAAGTGGCCAAACTCTCCGATGGCTCAAGTGACTGCGAGTCGCTGTCTCCATGTATTGTTTTTGCGATTTCTTGAATCGCGGTGACTTTGGCTGGTGCTGAAAACGAAAAATCGACTAACTCAAATTCTCCCGAACGCGAGTCTTTTCGGAGTTGCTCGATGACGGATTCAATTTCTTGAGTCAATGAAGTGTAATCGGCAATCCGCTGATCACGGTCGAAACGACACATTTTTTTGAGCAGCTGAAAACCGTAACTTGATATGTCGTCCGGCGCTTCAGAAAGCCATTCATCCTCAAGTTTTACTTTAGATGCAATCACGTCCAACGGCCCGGCTCCCGACACTGGAGGTTCGCCGGTGATCAAGTGCCAAATCGATGCCCCCAATGAATAGATGTCGCTGCGGTGGTCGATCTTTTTAGCTTTGACTTGCTCGGGCGACATATAAAAAGGCGTTCCGTTGACTGCATGCTCAATCGTGATTGTCGCGTCGAGTTGTTGGTCGTTGAATTTTGCCAAACCAAAATCGGCAACCTTCACAAAAGGCACATTGGCAGGCAGTTGCGTTCCGGCAGGGGCTGCCGTCAGAATCAGATTGCCGGGTTTGATATCTCGATGAATCACATCGTGCTGTTTCGCGTTGCCCAACGCATGGCAAACTTGTTGAGCAATATGCCAAGCTTGAAATTCAGGAATCTGAGTTTTTTCGTTTAGAAGTCTTTCGGCATCAATGCCATCAACGAACTCCATGACGAGATAGAGTTGCTGGTTATGGATGCCGAAATCAAAAGCCGAAATGATGTTGGGATGTCGCAACCGTCCAACGATCTTTGCTTCTCGTTCAAATCGTTTCGGAGTCAGCTCATTCCGCGCCGTTTTGCTGTTAATGGTCTTGATGGCTACCGGTCGATCCATTCGCAGTTGGGTGGCTTTGTAAACCGTGCCAACCCCGCCCTGACCAAGAAAACCTTCAATTCGATAACCGGGAACAACGCTGAGCGGGTCGGCCAGGATATCCAGCAATTCTAATTGCTTTCGACTGATAAAGCCTTTTTTGATTGAAATTTCAAGCGGCGATCTTTTCGAAGTTTGCTGCTCCAACTCGATTGCTTCAAGCTGTTTTTCGTTCAGCAAATTCAGTGAAACCGCGACTTCAAATTTATCTTGGCTGTTCGATTCGGGCATACACTGATCGTCTGGCTTACTGCAGATTATCGAGTCGGTTCAACAAAGCTTTAACTGACGGACGATCGGCTGTCATATCATTTCCGACATAAGCAAACTTGACCTTTCCCTGTTTGTCGATCAGATAAGTCGACGGATGGGCGTGCATGCTGTGGATGTCAAAAAAATTAGTCGCCTTGAAGTCCTTATCTAACACGATTGGAAACGGTACTTCATCGACTTGTTCCTTTTCCGTTTTGAGTGCCGCTTCGACAAACTCGTCCAGATGATCCTCTGGGCCAGGATAAACAACGATCACTTCGCAATCCCGTTTTTGAAATTTATCATAATTTGCAACCAAGCGTGAAGTCTGCGTTTTGCAAAACGGACAAAGCATTCCATTGAAGCCTTCGGTGAACACGAGTATCACGTTTTTCTTCCCAAGGAAGTCCGCGATCTTTATCTCGCCACCGTTCTTGGTGGTGAACACGAGTTCGTTGATGGTCTCGGGAGCTTCGGCATTGGACTCAACGGAATCCTTGAACTTCATGTCCTTGGAATCGGGAAATTTCATCTTTCCCATTCCCGCCACGCTGCTCTTGGAATTGGTATCTGATGATGGGCCATCTGCACTATTGGCTTTCGATTCCTTGGTCTCAACATTGGAGCTGCTTGGAAGTTCGTCTGGGCTGCAACCGAATGCTAGTAAACTGCCTAACATTATTGAACTAATCAACAGTGGCTTTAACATCTTATCCATGAGAGTTTCTGAACAGTGATCGCGGCGGGTAATTAGCTAATTTATCGGTGTATGTGACTTACTTGTCAATGAAAGGCCCAAGCCTGTTCTGTTGTGCAGATTACCAACCGCCAGCACGTGAATCTTTTTCGGACAACGAAATGGTAAAAAAGAGAGCTTGTTTCTGAACATTGAAAGACAAAAGTGAGTACATGTTGCAGACATTTGAGCGATAGACAATCGAAAAAAGTCGGTAAGTTTTACCCAACAATCCCGTCTACTGTTGAACCTTTCAGTAAAAGGAAAAAACTATGACGCAGCCTATTGTTGATTTGATCATACCGGCACTTAATGAAGAAGCATCCATCGCTTTGGTCTTAAATGACCTGCCAAAATGGGTGCGTACGATATATGTCGTCGATAATGGCTCAACAGACGAAACCGCCCACATTGCCAAATCACTCGGCGCTGTGATCGTTGAGCAACCCCAACGCGGTTATGGTGCGGCTTGTCTGGCAGGCATGGCAAAGATCGAAACTCAAGTTGCCGCTGGAGTTGCGCCACCTCAAATCGTGGCTTTCCTTGACGCCGACTACAGCGACCATCCGGAGTGTCTAACCGATTTAGTCCGGCCGATCACGTCAGGCAATTTTGATTTCGTTCTCGGATCAAGACTTCTTGGTGAACGCGAGCCAGGGGCGATGCCGCCTCAAAGTTATTTCGGAAATAAGTTAGCATGCATGTTAATGCGGGTCTTGTTTGGCGGTCGCTACACAGACTTGGGCCCGTTCCGCGTGATCCGCTACTCGGCTTTGCAGCATTTGAAAATGGCGGACGAAAACTTTGGTTGGACGATTGAAATGCAAATCAAAGCGACTCGTTCCAAAATAAGAACGACTGAAATTCCAGTTCCATATCGTAAACGAATTGGAACCAGTAAAATCAGCGGCACGATTTCTGGTTCGGTCAAGGCAGGTGTGAAGATCCTTTACATGATCGCGAAATATGGTTTCCTGAGTTGGAAATCCAAGCTACAAGAGTACAAATCCGAAGCCTTCTCGGTGAAAGCAGTTCAGAACGCAAACAGTCATTAACCCTATTTGGCTTGAGAAATACCCCGAAGGTTTTAAGTCTCGTTTCAAGCTAGGGCTCAGTCAGATAAACTACCGGCTGCTCCAAATCACAATCCGTCCGTCAAGTTTATTATCACAGGAAGATTAATGAAAACTTCACATATTCTGTCACTTACCCTTTGCGGTGTCATTTTGCTGGGAGCAGTTGATGCTGTTGTCGGGCAAAGCCAGTCACAGTCAACGATGCGGAAGCAACGTCAATTGACGTTGGGTCCAGTGGTCAATGCCGCAAATCAAGTCTCGATGAATTCGATCGACCATTCGTCATGGAACACGTTGCTGCAAAAGTATGTCGATACAGCTGGTGGAGTAAATTACGCCGGCCTAAAAGCCTCGGCTGCCGACAGCGCGGCGTTGGACCGATACATTGCCCTTTTGTCTACGGCGAGCCTGCAAAAGGCAGCCAGCCGTGAGCATCAAAAAGCGTTTTGGATCAACGCATACAACGCAGTCACGATCAAAGGCATTTTGCAAGAGTATCCAACTACATCGATTCGCAACCACACTTCGGAAACTGGTGGCTATAACCTGTGGAAGAACTTGTTGCTCAACGTTGGTGGGGCTCAAGTATCTCTGGACGCCATGGAACACAAAGCGCTTCGGCCAATGGGTGACGCAAGAATCCATTTCGCCATCGTTTGTGCTTCAGTAGGATGTCCAAGGTTGTTGAACGAAGCTTATGTTGGTGATAAGTTAGACGCCCAATTGAATGCCAATTCTCAGCATTTCTTTTCGCAGGCTCAAAATTTTCAGTACGACGCTGGTTCTCGATCGTTCAAGCTTTCAGCGATCATGAAATGGTTCGGAACCGATTTTGGACGCGATCAGGCTGCTCAACTAAAAGCGATTTCCCCTTATTTGCCCACTCAAGCAGCTCAAGCAGCTGCCAGTGCGAACGCAGTAAGTGTTTCACATCTCGAGTACAGCTGGAAGCTGAACGAACAAGCCAAAGCAATGGCTGGCAGCCAAAGTAAAGGCAGCCAAACCCAACAAGGAAGCCAAACTAAACAACGTGCGGGAAGCCAAAACAGGTAACCCAGCGCATTCCATAACCAAATCATTTTTTCAGTTACGTTAAAAAGGGTACAAATGAACTTCAAAGTTAATCTCGCAATCGCAGTCGCATTTCTAATGCTTGCGTCAGTTGCCAATGCTCAATCTGGATCACGATCAGCAGCGCCCGCAATTGGCTCTGGTGCTCGCTCGATCGCACCTGCATTTTCTACGCCATCACAGCCAGTGCCGTCTCCGTCTTTTCAGTCTGTCATTCCGTCGGCAGGCTCAGGTACACGAGTGCCGGCCCCTGCAGTTGGGTCGTCTTCTCGGTCAGTAGCTCCGGCAATTCCAACGGACACATACGTAGCACCATCTCAAAGCTACGCTATTCCATCGCAAAGCTATTCAGTTCCATCGCAAAGCTATTCAGTTCCATCGCAAAGCTACTCGGTGCCATCGCAAAGTTATTCAATGCCATCAACTAGCTACTCAATGCCTTCGCAAGGCTACACTTACTCAATGCCATCACAAAGCTATGCCACGCCGAGCTATTCTTCTTCATGCTCATCGTGCCCAAGGCAATCGTATGGTTATTCTAGCCAGTCTTACTTCGCTCCACGTTACAGCAATTCGCGATCTTGGGGTTGGTTGGGACGTCGTAGCAGTTGCGGATACTAGGTCTAAAATTGGTGGTGAGCTGAATTGGATGTCGGATTTCCGGTACACTGCTCAGGCGTTGTAATGGCAAATCTGAGCAAGTAGTCTA
>CAYZGP010000052.1:0-3016 GCA_964478065.1 uncultured Pirellulaceae bacterium | reverse complement strand
TGATTGACGGGAGTTTTTTCATGCTTAGGACAAGTTGTTTGATATGAATCAATCGTCGAGCAAAATCCCCTTACTGATGGTTTGGGCAGCCGGTTTGCTGTTGGTCGGATTATCTGGAGTTCTGTTTTGGCTTGCGCAGTCTTTTCCGTATGGCGAACATCCCAATCGCCCAATCGTAACAACTGTGTTTGTCTCATGGTTTGCCTCTGCCGTTGCGCTGGGTGCGTTGTTTTTTGCGCTTCGTGTCAAAAGCAATTTGAGATCCATGATTGGGTTTATTGTTCTAATCGCCATCGCGAGTCGAATGATTCTTGTGTTTTCAAATCCGATCCTGGAAGTGGATTTCTATCGATATCTCTGGGATGGAATTGCTGCCAACCAAGGCGTTGCGCCGTATAAATATTCTCCTGACGCGGTTTTAAGAAGCAACGCCAATGATCCAGAGTTGAAACTCCTGCAAGCTGCGGTCGCAAAAAGCCCAAGTCTTCACACGATTGCGTCGCGGGTGCATTTTGAGCGATTCACGACGCTCTATCCGCCGGTAAGCCAATTTGTGTTTCGCACTACGACCGCGTTGATTCCAGATGATGCGTCGGTCGGCGCCCATATCGCCAGTATCAAATTTGTTTTGGTATTGTTCGACCTTGGAGTGATGTTTGTTTTATTGCGACTGTTTTTCGTTTTCAAAAAGCATCCGGGGTGGGTCGTCGCTTACGCGTGGAATCCACTGGTATTGAAAGAGATTTCCAACGGAGGTCATCTCGATTCAATAGCAATTTTTTTCATGACGTCTGGGATTGCAGTCTTTTTGTGGATGGCTTGTCGATGGTCGCAGCCAGCTGACGACAAAGGAAAAAAACAAGACGACTCGGAAGCGAAATTGCCATCGCAAAATCTCTTTGCAAGTCTTGCCAGTGGTGTGTTGATGGCTTGTGGTGTTGGTGCCAAACTCTTTCCTGTTATCTTTTTGCCTGCCATGTTCGTTTGGTTGTGCTCACGAGGACGGGGCTGGCAAGCGTTGACTTTCGGAGCGGCTTGTCTGTTGGGGACGATGGCCGTGATGTGGCCCATGGTCAACCCGGCCAATCAACCTGTTTCTGTTCAAATTTCCGAAGCTGAACTAGCGCCGGACAAAACAGGCGGACTGGCTGTTTTCATGACGCAGTGGCGGATGAACGATGCGATCTTCAGCGCGGTTTACCAAAACGTTGAATACGATTGGACTCAATACGGCCCGCCGTGGTATGTGATCGTCCCAAACGAAACACGTGTGAAATGGTGCAAAGACCTGGCGGATTTCAAACTGGCCAATGGAAACCCAGCCTACTTCATTGCCCGGCTTGTGACCGTAGCTTTGTTCGGATTGTTTTACTTGTGGATTCTGTATCGAGTTTGGCAGACGGGCTCGCCGGACGACCTCGCGAATCTTCTGTTCTTAACTATCGGCGTGTTTTTCTATTTGCAGCCCACGCAAAACCCTTGGTATTGGTTATGGGCAATGCCGCTGGTTTGTTTTGCGAAAAACAAAGGCTGGTTGTTCATCTCGCTGATTCTTTTTGTTTATTACTTGCGGTTTTGGTTTACCGAGCATGCGGAAAAGTACCAATTCATGGGAACGACTTACGTGGGGCATGATTATTTTGACCATTGCCTTGTATGGGTGGAGTTTGCATTGGTGTTGTTGATCTTATTGATTGGAGCGATCGCGGCTCAAACCTCTAGTCGTTCTGACAAAAAAACAACTTCTGATCTCGTTGGGGCTTAGTTGACCGAGAGCGAGTACTGGCTATCACATGCGGTTTTTGAAAAAGACGAATCGGTCAGCGTCTGGAATTCTTGCAGCTGCGCAAATATCGGACGAACGAAGAGTGGACAGCTTTGATGTTTCGCGAGTCTCAATTTGAACTCGCGAAGGTTGTGGTAAATCGCATGCATGTCGTTACCTAATAAGATGAAGCTATGATCAAAGTCTTGGGTCATCACAGCTCGGGCGTGTACTCCCTATTCTATGGAGGAGTGCTTCCAATAGAAATTTGTGCTTAGGTGATGCAGTCGTTTGGCGTTAGCGAATTACCATTTGAGTAATCCAAAAAAATCTCGAAGGTGTATCGCCACCTGCCCGACGATCATCCCAACGGTAGCCACAAGCATCAGCCAGCCTACAGAATTTTTTTTCCACAAATCAACCAAAATGGCTACTCCCAATCCCGTCACTGAAATAGCGGATTGAGTCAACTTCGTTAGTTGCCAGTTGTAAAAAACCAGTTCGCTCAACCATGGAAGCTTGTTTCGGACGACGGGAAAATGACACGAGTGAATGATTAGTCCAAACAAAGCAAACAGGGCCAGGCACCACCAAGCGAAAATCCAATTCCACCTGACTTTGAGCCACGGCGTGAATGCACAAACAACCACAAACCCGAGGAAGTGCACTGCGAAATCACGGAAAAAAAAATAACCCGCCTGCCCGATCAAACGGCTTCCCGTGTGTGCGACGTAGGTCGTCGTAGATAGTTGTGTGAGGAAACCAATAATTCCCATGACACCAAACACTGTAATTCCAATCCTTGCAGGGTCTTGCCAAAACCCAGGCCCACCCATGACTGCCAAAATCCCTAAACTGATTCCGGTTCCAAACCCAACCGCGACCACTATTTCTGCCATTTTCATTGGCTCAGCCGTTCTTGGCTCTTGCCCATTGGCAATTGAAATGGCCGATTCGGCCGCATAGTGACTTCGTTCCAAGTGTTGACCAGCAGTGATCCCAACGGCAACACCGGCCAACCAAACCATAAGGTGCTTGATGGAAAGTCGATTCGAACGTGGATTGGACTCAACGATTGTTTTCGTCCTGGAATTACTTTCAAGACTCGAATTGGCTTCGTCGAAGTTCGGTTGCATCGTTGATTATCCAAGACAAATTTGTTTAATGAAAATATGAAACGAATTTTAATCGCATCTTAACATTCCCCAACTTCATCGCGGTCTTTTGTTGCCATAGTCCACCAACATTTCG
>CAYZGP010000051.1:34389-40522 GCA_964478065.1 uncultured Pirellulaceae bacterium | reverse complement strand
ATCTGACAATCCATGTTGTCTTTGAGGTAGCGCCAGTCATCACCGATTTGCTCGGCCGACAATTCGTGCTGCTCGAAAGTCGTTTTGTCCATGAACACGTAGGTATCGCCTTGCTTATAAAGATACTGAACATCCGTCTCTTGAATGTCGGCTTCTTCGAGCGAGTCGCCACCTTTGTAGGTTCGGTCAAGTGTCGTGCCGCGAAGCAGGTTTTTCAATTTGCAGATGTAAAGAGCGCTGCCTTTGCCTGGTTTCTTGAATTCCATGCTGGTCATGACATAAGGCTCGCCATTGATCTGAACTTTGAGACCTTTTTTGAAATCGTTTGTTTTATAAGCCACGGTTTGGATCCTGAATTGCGACGACAAAATGTGTTGTGGATGAATTCTCGTCAATTTATGACTGAACTCGAATGTTCTCGCCGAACCAATTGACTGTCGCCACTGGATCATGCGAGCTAAATGACTATCCTTTAAGCATGTCAATTCTAACGTCTCAATCCGATTCTGTCCGCGCCGGTTCGGGCACTTGGCAGCAGCAAATGAAGTGGGCGATCCGGGACATTGAAACGCTGCGAGAACGATTGAATCTTCCGGCAAAACCTGAAAATCTCGTGAACGGTGGGGCCAAAGCCGCTCAGCAATTTCCGGTCTTTGTTCCACTGCCACTACTTTCGCGAATGGAGCCTGGAAACCCGGACGATCCGCTTTTGCGTCAAGTCCTTCCTGTTGCGGCGGAAAACGATTCGCCGGATCACTATTCGATTGACCCACTCGCCGAATTGGGCGCGACACTTCAGCCCGGACTTTTGCAAAAATACGACGGCCGCGTGTTGCTAATCGCGACAGGTGCCTGTGCCGTACATTGCCGATATTGTTTTCGCCGCCATTTTCCCTATCAAGAATCTCCAAGTTCGCCCAGTCAATGGGAGCCGGCGATTGAGCAAATTGCAAACGATGTTTCAGTAGAAGAAGTTATTCTCAGCGGTGGCGATCCGCTGACCTTGGTGGATAGTCAGCTTGCTCAGTTGATCGGTCGACTTAACACGATCCCCCATTTGAAACGACTAAGGGTTCACACACGCTTGCCAATCATGATCCCCCAGCGAGTCACGACTGAGTTGCTTTCGATTTTCAAAGACAGCCCACTACATTCGATCGTTGTGATTCATTCCAACCACGCAAACGAGATTGATGAAGCAGTCGAGAATGCAATTGGTCGATTGACCGCGACCGGTGTGACGATGTTAAATCAAACGGTACTTTTGCGCGGCGTGAATGACGACGGGAACAGCTTGATTGAGTTGAGCAAGCGGCTTCTCGATTGCCGCGTATTGCCTTATTACCTTCATCAAATCGATCCGGTGGTCGGCGTTTCTCATTTCGAGGTCACCCGCGAACGGGGCGAAAAGTTGATCGCAGAAATGCGAGCGGCCCTTCCAGGGTATGCGGTGCCGAGGTATGTAAAAGAGCTTGCTGGCGAGCCGAATAAAACGATTTGGGCATAAGCGATCCGTTGCCACTCGCCAAAATCCGTACGAATCAACGGAATAAATTCGTAAGATACTCGATCGCTTGGCCGACTTCTGCAATTGAATTCTGCTCCGACTCGCGCTCAACGGTGAGGAAGCCGGAATAGTTATACTCTTCCAGCGTGCCCAGCAACGACGCCCAATCGACGCTGCCCCTGCCAAGCTGAACTTCGACGCCTCGACCAAGCGAAAGATCTTGGACGGCGTCGCGGGCGCGGAAGCTCATTACGTGCTCGCCAAGAATTTTCATCGCTTCGGTTGGAGAAAATCCGTTGATCACAAAATCGCCTGGATCAAAATCAACGCCGATCGAATGAACTGGCAGTGCGTCGATCAAGCCTTTCAATGTCGCCCCTTCTTCGGATCCCGTTCGAGCAACCAACCAAGCTCCCGCTTTGTGGCTAAAATTCCCCAGATCGGTCAACGCCTGAACCATCGTTATCCAGCTTGGATGCTCGACGTCGTTTGGAACCCGACCGATTCTGTTAACTACGACGCTGCAACCAAGATCAAACGCCATACTCATTGCAGCCTTGGTGGCATCAATGCGACGATCAAGATCATCTGTAACTCCATAACCGCGCCGGGTCGGAAAATAGATTGAAGACACTTTCAAGTTGAGATCGGCCAGCATTTTTCGCAAATGACGAACGGCCGTGCGCGACATTTCGGGAGCGCGAATCTCAGTAAGTCCGTTGATTTCAATGCCATCGGCCCCCAAACTGGCTGCCGTTACAATTGCTTTTTTGAATGGCTGGCGAAGGCTCTCAAGTCGAATAGATTTTTTAAGCTGTAACATCTGGGCGATCACATTGATTCTCAGTATCGGGCTAAGCTGTTATTCTAATGCTTGAAAATAATTTCGTAATGCGGCTCGTGTCGAATCATGTACTTCAAATCATGTTTATTTTGAACGCGAGAAAAATAAAGGTATTTCAGTGACGACGATCAAGAACATTTGCGGATTCCTCGATTCGTTTGCCCCGACTCGATTAGCCGAGGACTGGGACAACGTGGGGCTGTTGGCGGGTGATCCCAGCGAACCGGCTTCGAAAATCATGACGTGCCTGACAATCACCCCCGAAAGCGCAGAAGAAGCGATCGAACGAAATGCGAATCTGATCGTGTCGCATCATCCACTTCCTTTTCGACCGCTCAAACGCATCACGACCGACACCGTTGGATCTCGGTTATTGTGGAACCTGATTCGCGCCGGCGTTTCGATTTACAGCCCCCACACTGGTTTTGATTCCGCCACAGAGGGGATCAACCAATCGCTGTGCCAGCGAATTGGAATTGAAACCCCGCAACCTTTGGTTCCAATCGCCAACGATCCGCAAGGGCTTGGGGCAGGGCGGTTTGGTTCACTTGCGAAAGAGCAAACGCTTGAGCAATTCGTCGCGTCAGTCAAAACGATTTTTGGGCTCGATGGTATTCATATTGTTGGTGAACTTAATAGTAAAGTGAAAAACATCGCTGTTGCTTGCGGGAGCGGCGGTTCGTTTTTAGAGAAAGCCAGACGTGCAAAATGCGATACGTTCGTGACAGGCGAAGCAACATTCCACACTTGCCTCGAAGCCAAAGCGAATAATATTTCGCTTATTTTGCTAGGCCATTATGCAAGCGAACGGTTCGCTGTTGAGAATTTGGCAGACCGGCTTAATCAGAAATTTGACGAATGTGAAGTGTGGGCAAGTCAACAGGAAACAGACCCGATGACTTGGGTTTGATCGTTTAACAAATCGACAACTGGTATTTTATTACCCCAACGCGTTGTTTAGATGAACCAACAAGAGGAGTTCAATTGAACACAACGTCAAACGCTTAACATTCACCAAGCTGTCGAACGTGCGATCGTCAGATTTCCATGCAAGCAAACGTCGGCGCCTTCAACACCAGCGAATGAATTCAAACCACAACCTCGATTTGCGTTGACCGGATATCGTCGTGACTTAAAATGGAAACCGGAGAAACCTACCGTCTGTCTTTCGACTAAACGAGCATCAATGGATCGCGAAAAACAAAGCCTGGAGAACTGCAAGTATCTAGCAGCACTCCCGGTATTCAACGAAGTCACAAGTGTCGCGTCTGTGCTTGATGAAGTCGGAAGGCATTGCCAAAACATATTGGTCGTTGACGATGGTTCTTCAGACGGGACATCGGAATTGCTTGCCAAACGTGACGACATCATTCTGGTCACGCACCCGGAAAATAAAGGCTATGGGGCGGCGCTTGTAACGGCATTTGAATATGCTCAGGAAAATGGCTACGACGTTTTGGTTACCATCGATTGCGATGGGCAACATGAGCCACAGCGAATTCAGGACTTTGTAAAACAAAGCATCGAATCGGGTGCGGACATTGTTTCGGGCAGTCGCTACCTGAAGGAATTTGACGAAGATTCGCCTCCGCCAGAACAACGACGACTAATCAATCACCAGGTCACTAAAACGCTCAACGAACGAATGGGTTTTGATCTAACCGATGCGTTTTGCGGATTCAAAGCCTATCGAGTTGACGCTCTTGCGAAACTTCAAGTAACCGAGGCAGGCTATGCAATGCCGCTAGAGCTTTGGGTTCAGGCCGCATGTCAAAAATTGACAGTGGTCGAAGTTGCCGTGCCACGAATTTATTTGGACGAAAGCCGGTCGTTCGGCGACAAACTCGATGACCCTAAAACGCGATTGAATTACTATTACCAAGTCATGAACAAGGCGTTCGCGGCGTTGCCAAGCGACTGCGAGAAGTACAAGCAAATGCGAGTCGGTTCGACCGACTAACCTGTAACGCGAAACTTCGCGGAAACGCACGCTCGTCTTTTACGTTCGCTCTCGTTTATTATTTACGTTCGCCTCGATAAACATCATTACTTTACGGCCCCTCAATGGCTTCTCCCGCTTCGGAACCTGAATCGTCGATCCAATACACGCGACTTCGGGCACCCAAGCAACACGGAGAAAGCCTGCAAGTCCCGCCACTGACCGATGCCGCTAACGTTTGGCAGTTCAACCTAAAATTGCGTTCATCACAAAACGCAAACGTTGGAATTGGCAAGCAAAGACTTAATGAACTTCGGGATCTCGCGCGGGCTGAAATTGTTGAGCTTGCGACGCGCTATAGCAAAAGCTACCTGGATCCGGACTGTTTGACGGAAAAAGTGGATTCAACTCGCCCGATCGTTATGGCTGGGCATCAACCGGAGCTTTTCCATCCTGGCGTTTGGTACAAAAATTTCGTTTTGTCTCAGCTAGGAAACCGACTGGGAGCGCTGGCCATTAACTTGATTGTTGATAACGATCTTTCAGGCAATGCGTCCATTAGATACCCAAACACTCAGGGCAACGAAGTCACCGTGGGCTCGCTTGCGATCGCGCCGCCAAGTGCCAACATTCCGTTTGAAAATCGGGCGGTTGACTGGGAGTTCTTTCAATCGTTTGCTCAACAAGCAGAAAAAGTAATTGAGAGCTCACTTGGAAAAAATTGGTCGCCAATCATCAATCGACTTTTGCCTCACTTTGATGCGGTACGCGAAAAATTCGAAGCCAACGGGAAACGTCTGAGACTCGGCGAGTTACTGGCTGCCGGGCGTCACCGTTTGGAATCCGAAGTCGGACTTCGCACTTTGGAAGTTCCGATCAGCCTGGTGTCTCAATCAATATCATTTGCAACGTTCGCCCAGCATATCATTGGTAACCTTGAGCGATTCCATACGGCTTATAACCAGTCCCTATTGGACTACCGTTTGGTTCACAAAATCCGCAGCAATTCTCACCCGGTTCCCGAATTGGAGACTGACGGCGATTGGCTGGAGACTCCGTTTTGGGTTTACGGGATCAATATTTGCGAACCCAATGCAAGCGGACAAAGCGATTGTGAACCAGGCAGTACACCTTTAATTCGTCGGCGCCTGTTTGCCAGATCGGAAACAGGCAAAATTTTGCTGACTGACCGAGTCGGTTGGAAAACTGAAATTGAAACGTCCGTTTTCGTCGAGCAGTTCTGCTCGCTCGCGAAATCTGGAATTGCGATTCGCCCCAAGGCGTTGATGACGACGATGTATTCTCGCCTGCTTTCCAGTGACATGTTTTTACATGGGATCGGCGGTGCGAAGTACGACCAACTGACGGACGTGATTTGCAAACGATTTTTCGAGACTGAGTTGCCAAGTTATTTGACACTTTCGGCGACCATAAAGCTGCCGACGGATTTTGAAATCGTACGGCGATCGGATTTGATTGCGACCAACCAATTGATTCGAGAGCTTAAGTTTCATCCCGAGCGACTGATCGTGGATCCTGCTGAAACCGCTGAGCTGATCACGGAAAAACAGAACTGGACGGCTGGAGAACAATCACAAATTCGGTCACGCGAGAGGCATTTGAAGATTGAATCGTTGAACCAACGGCTTGGCGCGTTTGCGAATTGCTCGGAAGAAGAACTGATTGCCAAACGAACCGATCAGATGAAGCGAATTCGTGCCAGTGAGATTCTTGACTCACGCGAGTATAGTTTTTGTCTTTTCCCGGAATCGCTGATTGACGAGCTGCAGGCGTTGGCTGAGTGTTGATTTATGCCGAGTAAATTATGTAGGTTGGACATTCC
>CAYZGP010000051.1:29998-34289 GCA_964478065.1 uncultured Pirellulaceae bacterium | reverse complement strand
CCTACTGGCGCGTAAAAAAAAGCCCGTTGAGAACAACGGGCTTGATTCTTGAATTGAAAAAGAGCGTTTACTCTTCTTCACTTTTTGCTTCTGCTTCTGGCTCAGCGGCAGTTTCTTCTGCTGCAGGCTCATCGGCTGGTTTTTCTTCTTCCACTTTTTCTTCTGCTGGCTCGTCGTCTTTAACGAACGCAGGTTTTTGGCTCTTCTGAACGACGCGATCGTGAGTTCCGACGAATTCAAGAATCGCTTGAGTTCCCGCGTCACCCAAACGTACAGTCGCCAAGCGAAGCACACGTGTGTACCCACCAGGACGGTCTTCGAAACGCTCGGCGACATCGTCAAAGAGGATCTCAACGGCTTCTTTGTCGCGAAGCAATGAGAACGCACGGCGGCGGGCATTGACGGCAGGAGCCATTGCGGCTGCCCATTTTTGCCATTGCTCACCTTCACGCCATTTCTTCCAAGCTTCGGTACCACGCTCGGCATCGGTTTCAAACTCTTCAGCAGCTCGCTCAGCAGGCAAAGCCTTTTTGGCGATCGTGATGCATTTCTCGACCAATGGCTTGACCTCTTTCGCCTTTTGGATCGTTGTAACAACGCGTCCTTTGTGGCGAGGCGGATTAACAACGGATTTACCATCGCCGCCACCAAGAGCTTCGTAGTAAGAGTCGTCGCGCTCAGTGAGGAACAGGCTTGAAGCCAAGTTTCGCAGCATCGCTTTTCGATGGCTGGAAGTCCGACCAAGTCGTCTTCCTTTTTTCTTATGTCTCATCGTATTACCAAATCGTATTCTTAGTTTTTGATTAGTCTTTTGATTCGCTCATCTGGACTCATCAATTACGTTGAGAGTCCAGTTGATTTGGCGAATTAGTTGATCGTTGGTGCTGGTGGAACCTTCATCTGCAAATGCAAACCAAGTTCGCTCAGCAGTTGGCGGACTTCAATCAAAGTCGTTTCGCCAAAGTTACGAATCTCCATCAGTTGGTCTTCGTTTTTCTGAACCAAATCGCGAACGGTTGCGATTCCTGCGTACTCGAGACAATTGCTGGCTCGGACTGAGAACCGAAGTTCAGAAATTGGCATGTTCAATTTGGCTTCGAGAGCCGCATCGATTCCGCCTTTGCTTCGTGGTTGCGAATGAACCTGAGCACCAAGTTCAGAATACTGAACGAATGGATTCAAGTGTTTACGCATGATTTTGGCTGACTCGACAACTGCCATCTCAGGATGAATTGAACCGTTGGTCCAGACTTCCAAAGTCAGTTTGTCAAAGTTTGTTTTCTGGCCAACACGAGTTTCTTCGACGTCGTATCGAACTCGAGTGACAGGACTGTAAACGGCGTCGATCGGAATGATTCCGACTTCGTGATCGCGACCACTGTGTTCTGTTGCAGGAACATAACCGCGGCCGTTCTCGACAACCATTTCCATCATGAACGGTACGTCATCGGTCAATGTGACCAACGTGTGGTCCTTGTTGATGATGTCGACTTCGCCACCAGTTTGAATATCACCACCCGTGATTGGACCGGCCGTCGATTTCTCGATCGTGATGACTTTCATCTGGTCAGTATGGTTTTTGACAATCAAAGATTTGACGTTCAACACGATGTCAGTGACATCTTGAAGAACACCAGGAATCGAAGAAAACTCATGGTTTGCACCACGAATCTTCAATTGAGTGACCGCACTACCTTCGAGACTCGAAAGCAAAATTCGGCGAAGACTGTTTCCGACGGTCGTACCAAAACCACGCTCGAAAGGTTCAGCTGTGAACTTTCCGTAGGATTCAGTAAGCGAACTGCGATCACAATCTACAACGCTTGGTAATTCCAAACCGCGCCAACGAACGTGCATGAAGGATCTCCGTTAAATATTTTTGAGGGTTACTGTGCTGCGAGCCAGTTGCTTTGAATCGAGTCAAAGCGGTATATAACTTGAAAACAAATGTGGACTTTGAACCCAAAGCCCACTGTGCTGAATGAAACTAATTAACGATGTTCGACTGCGACTAAAGCGAGTCGAATCATCAAGCTGGTTTAGACACGTCGCTTTTTGCGAGGCCGGCAACCGTTGTGAGGAATCGGTGTGCAATCCTCAATTGACTTGATATTCAAGCCAGCCGCTTGAAGTGCAGTGATCGCACTTTCGCGGCCACTGCCCGGGCCCTTAACGCGAACGTCAACTTCTTTGACGCCGAATTTCAGGGCTTTTTCAGCAGCTTGCTGGGCAGCACTTTGTCCAGCAAACGGAGTACTTTTACGACTCCCTTTGAAACCGCATGTTCCAGCACTGGCCCAACAAAGCGTTTCGCCTTTGGTGTCGGTGATGGTTACGGTCGTGTTGTTAAACGTAGCTTGAATGTGTGCAATGCCATAAGTCACATTGCGACGCACTCGACGCTTTTTTGTAGTCTTTGCCACTTCTTATTCTCCAGTGTGCTACCAGCAATGGCTGATAGTGATTTTCGTTCGAATTGTGTTGACTGACAGGTCGGTGAATTGATTTTGAAAGTAGAACCTGATCTCAATTACTTGAGATCCTTTACACCCTTCTTTCCAGCAACTGTTTTTTTAGGACCTTTACGTGTGCGTGCATTTGTTTTGGTTCGTTGGCCACGGACGGGCAATCCGACACGATGGCGAATGCCTCGGTAACACTTGATGTCTCGAAGACGGCCAATATTCTGTTGTACTTGACGTCGAAGCGGACCTTCAACGATGTAGTCGCGCTCAAGAATGGTTGCGATACGACTGATTTCTTCGTCAGTCAGATCTCGCGCACGTTTATCGCCATCAATCCCGGCCTTGTGACAAAGGTCACGCGCGGTTTGATTACCGACTCCAAATAAATAAGTAAGTGAGATGACAGTTTTTCTGTCATTCGGAATGTCTACACCCAACAAACGTGGCATACGATTTCTCCAACTGACCTGAATCCAGGTCACGGTTTCTATTTATGTATTAACTATATTGATTTCAAAACTGATTTGGCCTGACCAATACACGCAACTAATGGCGCAGTGGTCTCGCAATACCATCCCTTGGTTTTTGAGCCATTCCTTGGGCTACAAAAACATTTGTCGCAAATAAAGTCTCATCAAAACGCGACAAAAACCTAACCCTGACGCTGCTTGTGTCGTGGGTTGGAGCAAATGACGTATACCCGGCCTTTACGGCGGACAACCTTACAATTTTCGCAAATTCGCTTTACGCTAGCGCGGACTTTCATCGAAGCTCTACTCGCTTTTTTATCACTTGGCTAAAGCCCACCAGTATAGGAATTTTTCGGCCTTTATAACAAGGGCCAATTTGTGGGTTATTTACTATTTTCCCAGCTATCGCAAATCTTTTTGGCTGGACGAAGCGTCAAGTTCCAATTCGTGGCCGAAACCGCTTATCAAAAGATCAACAGGTCGCCCAACCCTCAACCAACCGCAGCGCAATTCGCCACTTTCCAAGACTCACTCAACCTAAACAAACTGGGATTTCTACTCATTCGGTGTTTGGCATCGAATTCTACGTACAAATGTGAAAACACGTATTCCCTCTCCAAAACGTATTCAAATTCACTAATGATGCTGGCTTTGAAGGTCGATAAAAATTGATAGCTAGCGAAGTTTTAACGACTACAGAAGCCTTGGCGCATGTACCAAATCTAATGAATTCACAAACTTATCCACCGTTTAAAGCCGCTTTTTGCGTGTTTGCATTGCTATGTGCGCTCGTGGTCTCCCCTGCATGCGCTCAATCCCAATTTCAACCAAGGCAAGGTTTACCGCGACCAGTACTTAAGAACCCAACGGCAATTCAAGGAACTCAAACGGGATTTCGCGCTTCAAGCCAACAACAAAATCGGCTCTCCAACGCTCAAGCAGGTCAAGCAGCGAATCACCAATCAGGCAATGGAGCGTTTAAAGGCGTCACTGGCCTCACCGACGAGGAAATCCAAACGCTTTCCAGCCTTCCACCAATGTGCACCAGTGAACTTCCAGGGTTGGATTTAAGCGGACGCCGCCATCAAGAAACTCAATATCAACTCAATCGCCAACAGCCAAGGAATGTCAGAAGCAATGAATTTCGGGCACTGCCCAGCCAAACGAGTGGCTACCAAACAAACGGCCAAACCAGATACAACCTTACCCCAACACAACAACCTAGCCGTAAAACTGCTCAGTTTAAGTGGCCGTCAAAGCTTCCAGACATCGACGCGAAACAATTACAAGCGCGGCGTTCTCAACTTCAAAATGGCCAACTTCAAAACTCCCGAGTCCGCCAAGTCCAATGGCAGG
>CAYZGP010000051.1:13368-29898 GCA_964478065.1 uncultured Pirellulaceae bacterium | reverse complement strand
CAACTTCAAAATGGCCAACTTCAAAACTCCCGAGTCCGCCAAGTCCAATGGCAGGCCCCGATAAACGGACACGCAAGGACCAACGTTGCCCCGACGTCTTACAACCTCCAAGGATCAAACCCACAAGCGCCAATCGCTCAAACGGCGCGGGCTATGCCCAACCCACATCGTAAGCCAGCTCGAACGACTGCGACCAAAAAAGCAGCGACTAAAAACGGAGCTGCCAAGACCGATACAAAAACTCCAGCCGATGGCAAAGATCCTCACTTCGAAATCTACTCACGAGACGCATTTCCATCGGCCAAGCAATGCGCGACCTGCCACAAACAAATTTACGAAGAGTGGGCCGCATCGAGTCACGCGTATGCATCCGTGTCTCCGATGTTTCACAAATTTGAAGACACAATCAACCGTCTCTCCCAAGGCACCATTGGTTACTTTTGTCTGCGCTGCCACGCTCCAGTGGCTACAACCATGGGCCTACGACGTGACCAAGCCATCTGGGACGGACCGCGCGTATTCCGAGAAGGTGTTACGTGTGTTGCCTGCCACCGAGTCAAAACGCCTTTTACAAAAGTCGATGGTGAACGCCGGATTGAACCGGGCGATATTTACTCACCCGTTTATGGCGCTGGCGATGGCAACGGGGTCGCGATCGCAGACAAGTACAAGTCTTTTTACAAAACCAAAACAAACCGCAACGACAAATCACCTGGCCAAGCGATGCACGGTCGCTCGATTCAGTTTGAAGAGCTTTCCGAATCAACGTTCTGCGTGTCTTGCCATCAAGTCGCCGTTAAGCCTGGTATCAAACTCGAAGTCGTTTGGGACCAGTACCGCGCTTCACCGGCATGCAAGGCAGGCGTTTCATGCCAAGATTGCCACATGGGCAAAGTCCCCGGCGTCGATGCAGGCTACTCGATTGGCCCTGCAGCGGTCGTCGATGGCAAAGTCGTCAATGCCGAACGCAAACACTCTAACCATACGTTTTATGGCCCCGGTTATTCAATCGCACACCCTGGCATTTTCCCAGACAATCTTGATGCCGACCGATGGAAGTTCAACGATTGGTTGCAGTTTGATTGGCGAGCCGGCTGGGGCACCGATGAGTTCGAAGACGCAATCGCAGACGGAAAACATTTCTACCAATTTCCGGAAGTCTGGTCAGATGTCGATGATCGCTATGACGCTCGCGAAATTGTTGACGCGAACATTAAAAAGCTCGAATACAAACGAGACATTCGCAAGCAGCTACTTGAAAATGGTTCCAAGCTGGACGGACCCTTCTTTGAACCCAAACCGATTCTGGGAAAACCGCTTAGTTTTCGTTATTGCTTGACCAACACAAACTCTGGTCACAACATGCCAAGTGGTTCACTCGGTGCCCAGCCACAATTGTGGATGAACGTTGTGTTGATTGGCCCCAACGGAAATCGACTCTGGCAATCGGGCTACCTCGATTCCAACGGCGACCTTTGCGACAACCATTCGTTGGACGTGCTGGCGAGAAAAATTCCTTTGGACACGCAGTTGATGAATTTACAAACGAAGTTCTTGACCACCAACGTGAAGGGAACGGATCGCGAGATGTATTTGCCCGTCAACTTCGATTTTGATCAGCTTCCCTTTCTTCGTCCCGCCCCCCAGCCCGTCACCGTCATCAACCATCCTTTCGGAATTCGCATGGAAGGCCATTCGATTCCTGCTCTTGGCTCTCGAAATATCAAGTACTCAGTGCCGGCTCGATTGATTCAACAACCTGGCGTCTATCGACTCTCAGTTCGCATGCGAAGTCGTGCCGAGCCGATTTACTTCATGCGTTTTTGTGATGCGACACCAGAAATGGAACGGATGATGAACGAATGGATCGCAGACTTTCACACTTACTCCGTACCATTTGAAATCAAATGAGCCACGGTTGAAGTTTAGCATCTGAGCCTTGCATTTTTTCGCCAACTTTTCCATTACAAACTTGAACAAGAACTTAAAACTTAACCGTTTAGCGATCCTCAGTGCAATTCTTTTGCCCTGTGTTGTCCTGTTCAGTTTTGCGCAATCAAGCAAGCAAGAAACCACAAACGATTCCACCAAGCCAGATCAAGCCCCGCAAGCGAAAGCACTCTCTAGTTACATTCTGGAATCCAAATTTAAAACTGACACGCATCGCGCTTTCGCTCAACATGAACATTCTTCCAACCAATGGGCGGCTCGAATCCCGACGATCGACGATCAACCAAGCGATTTCCCAATTCAACTTGCCGCCGCTACCGCCGGAGCAAAACCACAACCGGGCGAAAATCAAGCTTGGCCATTACGAGTAGCTGACACCATTCCCACTTCGGCATTGCCGACACTAGAACCAGTTGTCGCAAACGCTGGATACCATTCTGAACTGGTTGCGAACCCAAATCGACACGCGGCGGGAACAGCCGCTGAACCGGCAGCGGGACAGGCAATTGCAACGGCAGCAAGTTATTACGAGCCAATTCAAATTGCGAACTTGCCCGACATCGTTCCGCTCAAGCCATATCAACCGAAAAGCCAGCCAGCGCCCCCATTCGCAGAAGAACCAACTGGCGCGTTTCAAACTGGCGGTGCTGCCCATTCCCAGATGAAACCAAATCCTGAGCTTGCTAATCCGGGTTGGCAAACACAGGCACACCCCCCAACTCAGACGCGGCAACTCTACGGTTCCCCTGCTCGCGAGATCGTCCAAGCGGAAACGCAATTCAACCTTTCGCCCAAGCCCCACCCAAACCTGGAGTCAATTCCGGTCGTCGAAATCGGGCACCAAACGGCCCTCACACCTTCATCACAACAAAATTGGAATGCTCAAGCAAAACAACCTGATTCTGCGAAGGCAAATCCGCAATCGAGTTTTCAGCCAACCACACAAAGAAGTTCCAATCTGCGGATTGCCAATCAATATCCGCGGATTGCCAATCAATATCCGCTGCACAACTTTGACGCCAACAAAGATTTTGCAAACGATTCAAATCCAACCAATCTGAATCAACCTGATTTTGATCCAGTCAAAGACGAAACTCTAGACAACGAAGAATTGGGTAACAGCGAATCACCCTCTAACGACCTTGAGCAAGACAACGACAAAGAATCAAAGAATAGCGAAGAGCCTGAAAACGAAGAAGAACCAGACAACGATGACAACTCGTTTGTTCCACGAGTTGCCTCTGCTGCCAAAAAAACCAAGAAGACAAAAACTGCGGCGGGTAAGAAAGACGATGAACTTCCTGCCGCACTGATAGGCGCGAAAAAGTTCGTACTCGCAGCCCAACCACAAATCGGCGACCACTGGAAAAAAGAATCGCCCATCGTCGACAAACAAGCTTGGGCGAGCGAGCCGATCCTGAGTGACTTCCCCGAGGATCCAACCAACCCATATTTGCCCTACGATCCGTTTCAGCAAATGGATGTCTACGAAGGCAAAACGCTTAACTCCAACCAGCGCCCGATTCTTGAGCTTGGTCGACCGTGGTACCAACTGGGTCAGCTCAGCCCTGGTTATTCCTGGTTTGGAAAGCACAACAACATTACGCCACAATTTCTGGTTTACGGTGACGTTCGAACTGCCGTCGCTTCAAACACTCAAGATGGCGATAACTCTTCGCAAGTCGCGTTCGAAGTCAATTTGGATTTTGACTTGAAACTAACCGGCACCGAACGTTTCCACATGTTCATGTCGCCATTGGATGACGGAAACAACACGCGATTCTTGCTGGACGATGATGAGTTCGTGGAAGAGTTTGATGCCGACATCGATTTTGGATACTTCGAAGGCGATCTCGGTGCGATCGTAGGTGGGTTAACTAACAAGACGTTGCCGTTTGATTTGCCGTTTGCCGTTGGTGTGATGCCATTAATTTTCCAAAACGGCATCTGGTTGAATGATGCATTCCTGGGTGTTGCCGCGACTCTGCCGGCGAGAAACAGTCCACGTTTCAACATCTCCAATATGGACATTACTTTCTTTGCCGGTTACGACAAAATCACCAGCGATGCATTTGCTGGTGATGACAGTGCAGCAAAAGTGTACGGCATGGCTTCCTTTATCGAAGCAACAAATGGCTATTGGGAAATCGACTACGCGTTTTTGGATGACCGAACATTCGATGACCGAAGTTATCACAACATTGGAATCGGATTCACTCGGCGGTATGGACGATTCCTGTCCAACTCGACTCGCATCATTGTAAATGCGGGGCAGAATTCTGATGTTGTTGAAAACACTGCAGACGGAGTGTTGTTGCTTTCAGAAAACTCACTGATCACCAGCTCGCCATCAACTTTGGTTCCGTATTTCAATATGTTCGCTGGATTCGACAGTCCGCAATCGGTCGCCCGAGCCAACGGAACAGGTGGAGTACTGGCCAACACAGGAATCCTGTTTGAGTCTGATGGCATTACCAACTATCCCACGCTCGATCCGACAGCCAACGACACGTTCGGTGGTGCGTTTGGCGTGAATCTGATCGCAGACGATTTCAGTCAACAGCTGGTTGTCGAAGCAGCATTGCTGGGCGTGATGGGCGAAGACTCCGATCGAAATGCCCCAGGCGCTCAGTATGGAGTCGGGTTCCGCTACCAGCTACCACTGACCAATTCAATCATCTTTCGAACCGATGGAATGTATGGCTTTTTCGATAACAGCGAAGACGTTCGAGGGTTGCGATTTGAGTTGCGTCGGAAATACTAACGCAAAATCTAAGCAAATCACAAATCAGTGCTCCAAAATTGAACTACAATCGGACGATATGAAGTAAGTTGCCAAAATGTCAAAGACGCAGTTGCCTTGTTTTTCAGGCATTTATTCAAGCGTTTCGGACTTGGGCAATTCTTTGCGTTAAAATCTAGCATCTGTCTCAATTCAAGCGAAAACTAAGTTGAGACGATACTAGCACGGTATTTGTTTGAGACTAAACTCGAGATTCATCAGCCAAACTCGCAATCGAAACTATGAAATTCTCAGAACTTCCCGATTACCGCGCGGCGGTATTTGCGTCAGCCCAAGGTCAATTGTCAGACGCGCGCGAAGCGTATCACCGACTTTTGGATGAAGCCGAAAACAGTGATGACGATGTCGCAATTTCTTTCTTGCTTCAATCGCTCGGAAACGTCGAAGCTCGGGACGAGAACTTTCAACTCGCCCACAAATATCACTTGTCAGCGATTGGCCAAACCAGAGGCATTCCGCTGAACCTCATTCAATACGCCAAAGCGCTTGGCAGCTATTTCGAACTACCTGAACGTGCTCTTGAAAAACTTGCCGAAGCAGAAAAGCTTTTGAATTCTGCAAAGTGGAATCGCGCCAAAGACAATATCTCTAAACGAGATTATGAGACGCTGATTAGTGATTTTCGCGACGAACTATTGAGTGATCAACCGCACGATTAAGAACACCAACTCGTGTTTGCTGCTGCTTGCTTTTAAACTTTAAAAATCTAAGTAAGCCCGGTCATCGTTCCGGTACTGCTCATGAACTGATCGATTTCCATCCCCATGTTCTGAAGCATGCTCACAAACAGATTCGGAAGCGGATAGTTTCGCTTTTGGTCAAACGCCAAGTGCTGTCCGTGTTTGAAACCACCACCAGCAAACAAGACTGGCATATTCTTGTTACTGTGATTGGAAGCGTTCCCCAAGTTACTGGTCAACAAGACCGATGTCTGATCCAACAGACTCGTTCCTTCGTCGTCGATCGAATCCAGCCCACGCAGGAACTGGCCCCAGGCTTCGATGATCGCGGCTTCGACTAACGCGAGTTGTTCGAGCTTTTCTTCGTTGCGCCCGTGATGGCTCAGCCCATGGTAGCCTTCTTCGACACCTTTGATTGGAACGACGCCACCACTGACGCCAAGATGGTAAACGATGAAGCGACTGGAATCCGTTTGTAACGCCAATCGTATCATGTCGGACATGAGATTCTGCCGGCCAATAAAATCGCTTGAGTTTCCAATGTCGATCGGTTTCTTAACACCGACTTTTGGTTTGGGACGTTTGGCCCAAGCCTCCGATGCCGCCATGCGTTTTTCCAAATCACGCACACTCGAAAAATAGGAATCAAGCCGCTGCTGATCGCCGACACCAAGTTCTTTTTGAAGTCGCTTGGCATCATCATTGACCAAATCCATAATGCTTCGGCCTTCGCGAACACGAACTGCGTGCTGCTCACGTTCTTCGGCCGAGTCGTTAACAAACAGTTGTTCGAATAATTTCGAGGGCGACGACTGTGCCGGAACCATGGCTCCGTTTTCGGTATACGACGGACTGTTGGACCCTCTGCTGCTGAGTACCAACGAAGGAAAACGGGTGTGGCCGCCCAAATGTTTGGCCATCAATTGATCGATCGAAATCGTATTTTTTGACCTGCCCGAACTGCCAACCGGATTCGCTGTCAGGATACTTGCTTCGGCGCGATGTCCGCCTCCAACACCAGGATGCGAAGTACCGGAAATGATGGAGAATTTTTCGCGTAGGTCGTCTATCGATTTCAAGTAACGAGACGGCTTGTAGTTCTTGCCTTTTTCTATCGGGTTCAAATTCGGGCCGTGCAATCCCAAGCCTAGCGTCATGGCGACAAAACGTTTGGGCCGTTTCTGTTCGCTTTGAGTTGCAAACGCTGGGGTCATTGCGCCCAGCCAGGGCAGCGCAAGTGATACGCCAGTCCCACGCAAGATCGTCCTGCGGTTGACGCATTTCCGAAAGTTGAAATTAACCGACTTGCGGTGTGAGCGATTATTTGCGGGCTGATTGACGGGTTTATTTTCCACGATTTTCAATTTCTATTTAGTCAAAAATGTCTTACTGGTAACAACGGATTTCAATAACGATCGAAAACCGAAATCACTTGCTGCTGATTGCTCAATCGCTTTTTCGATTTCAATACGATCTGCAAACTGAACCGTCTCGCCCGTTCCGTATACCAAAAGCTTCTCACAAACGTTTTTTGCAAGTTGTTTTTTATTCGACAAAACCAGCTTCTTAAATTCATCAATGTTTTTAAATGGTTTGCCATCGGGCATCACGAAACTACTGTCGATTGGCTTTTTCGTTAGCTTTTTGTCTTTTCTCGTGACGTAGTTTTCTCGCCAACGACCAGAGGGATCAAAATGTTCGAGGGCAAATCCTGGCGGATCAATTTTTCGGTGGCAGGCAGCACAATCACCATTCTCTTTGTGTTTCGCCAGCATGTCGCGAATGGTCTTTGCCCCTCGAATATCTGGCTCAATCGCCGGAATATTTTCGGGTGGTGGAGGAATCTCTTGACCAAGCAGTCGTTCAGAAACCCAAACGCCACGGATCACAGGCGAGGTATTGGTTCCATTGGCGGTGACTTTCATGATCGCACCATGAGTCAACAATCCGCCCGGGCGAGTCGCTTGTTTTGTTTTCGGTGAAGGTTTCAATGAAACCTGTTGCATCGAGTCGCCTTGGACACCCTCAACATTGTAATAGTCAGCAAGCCGGCTGTTTAAGAAAGTAAAATCGGAATCGATTAAGTGGCCAACGCTCAAATCGTCATCCAACATCTTCTGCAAAAACAAATGCGTTTCTTGAAGCATCGAATCCTGAACGATCACATCAAAACCGGGATAAAGCCGTTGGTCAGGCTCGGTAAAATCGATCAGGTTTAAATCCAACCATTGGTCTGCCAAATCAACGACAAAGTTTTTGCCTTTTGGATCGGCAAGCATTCGGTCAACCTGACGCGAAATTGCCCGTTTATTCGTAAGCTTCTTTTCGGCGGCCAGACGTAGCAACTGCCGGTCGGGCATGCGGTTCCAGATCAGATAACTCAATCGAGATGCGATCGAATAGTCATCCAGTTGACCCACGGATTCTTGCAAATACAAAAAACGGGGCGAACACAAAATGGCTCGGTAACCGGTTTGCAGCGCGCCAGCAAAGTCCTTGTCTTTTTTAAACGATTCGACAGCAAGTTCGACATAAGGATTGATCGATACCTCGGTCGTCGGACGCCGGAAGGCACGCTGGGCGAAACCATAAATTAGTTTGGCAAGATCTGCTTGCGGGGCATTTGATATAAGTTTTCGTTTCGTTTCGGCGGTATCTAATTTCAGGTCGCCGAACAACATTTGACGCAGAGCCAAATTGTCTGGCCCTTTATGGATTCGCTCCATTTCAATCGACTTGATCGCGAGCCCCGGCACGTCTTGCGGACCGCCTTCGCCTGCACCGACTTGGCCGCCTTCAAACCTGGCTCGCTTTAACGTCAGATCACCGGGGCGAATTTCGAGCAGATGACGTTTGGGCAACCAAGCCTCAAAAGTGACTTCTTTGTAGTTTTCGTCTACTTCGAATCCGTGCACCCATGACATCAGTGGTGAACCTGAAACGCACTCGCCTGATCGAACCGTGCACCAGATGTTTTTGTTTTCAGGAACCTTCAGGCCTTTGGCTCGAATCTTGAATTTGTACCAACCGCTTTCTGGTGCGGTCGTTGCCGGCGTCCTGCCATAAAAAACAAGTGCACCCGACCAGACGACCGCATGCCCGTCAAGCATTTCCGGTTCTCGGGTTCGCCTTTCTGGATCCCGTCTAACTATTTTTTCAGCGAGCAGAATCCTTTTTAGATTGTCGCCTTCAAAATTGTTCAACCCACGACCAAACGCTTCGCCTAACGCCGCGTCAACAACATCAAGGTGCTGCTCCAGTTGAAAATGGGACATCGCCTGGCCATCGGCAACGGTGTTAAACCCTGCCGTTCGCGGCTCTTGGGGCATACGACTGGCAAGCGGAATATCGATACCCAACAAATCGTGGAGAGTACGCTCAAGCTGCAAATTCGTTAGCCGCCGAGCCTTAACCCGACCAACTTTTTGATACTCCGATTTTTGAACCGCCGCGATCCAACTCGAAGTCGCCTCCAAAAACGAGTCTCGCTTTTTCGCGTCAAGCTCACCATATTCCGGCGGAGGCATTTCGCCATCGTGAACTCGATCAAAAATTCGAACCCAGCGGTCAGCATTTGCGTCGGTCAGCTCATTGGAAAGTTTCTCAAGATCCAGTCCAGCCTCGGAACCGGCTCCAGCATGGCAATCGAAACAATTCTGTTTGATAAACAGCGTCGTCTTGCCTGGCGCGGTTACTTTGCTCTTTGCCGCAGATGTATTGCCAGCAGAATTGGCACGGCGAGATTGCCCGTGGGCGTTGCTTATTAAGCAAACACACGAAATCAGTAACGCCAAAACTGAAGTAAATTTCATGGGTCAAATAGAATAGAGCGAGGACATGCAGCGGCAATAATGAGTTAATCAATTATAGATCAAGACGCTTTAACCGCGAATGTGATTGTGGTTACTGTTCTTTTAACGGACATCAATTCGACATTTCGACATGCTAATGGGGCTTTTTGCGTGAAGCCTCTTTTTGGACGCATCTTGCCAGCAGCATCTAAAAGACAATCCTGCTGCCCAATTAATCTTTCAAATTCTTGAAACAAAACCTCCAAGATTCGAATTCCACTCACGAACTACCCGACTTGCCAACAAGCAACTATTTGCATCGGTCAAAAAATACCGCAACAATTAAACCGAAATCCGCTCAACAACTAAATCAAATTTGATTTTTCACAAATCATTGGGAAGCTGAAATTTCTACGGTGTCCAATAGTGGTCGAAAAATTTGACGGACTTATGCAAACTCGAACTATCAATCGGTGGAACATGAAACGGATCAGAAATTTTTGGGTACTTTGTCTTTACAGCGCGATCGTCGCGGTGTCGTCAATCGCGACCACGTTCGGAACTGCCAGCGCACAGCAAAAACAATTTCAGGAAATGGCACCTGAGGATTGCTGGGTATATTCTTTCTGGGATGCCGCTGTCAAAAATGATCCGAGTAGTAAAAACGAATCGGAACGTTTGCTGGCCGAGCCTGAAATCCAAGCCTTCATCGACGACATCATCAAACGTGTTGGATTGTTTGGCCCAGCCATGATGACCGGCGATACACCGAAGAGACAAAAGCTGATCAAGTCGATCGGCCCAAAAATCGCCAACATAATATTCAAACGAAGCGGATGCTTCTGCTTGGAAAAAGTCAACCTTAGTCGCGATGAAAGCCGAATTCGAGCCAAAGCATTCTTGTGCCTCGACGCTGGCGGTGACGCAAAAAGTCTAGCCAGCGAGCTTTCTCAACTGTTCTCTCGGCCTGATCAAAAACCCGAAAAAGTGGCTTTGTCAAAAATCTCATTCGACAAATTTTTACTAAACGAAAAACCCAAGTTTGAATTATTTGTCGGCGCGAGTGACTCCACATTGATCCTTGCGATCGGTGAGCAAAGTGTAACCAATGCGTTGGCTCGAATTGGAAGCGGCAAAACGGCAACGTGGATGGCAAATATAAACTCAAACAAGAACACCAAACGTTTGACAAACTTTAGCTACTTCAACGTCAAAGAAATCAGAGAAACAGCAACACCATTAAGCGACCCGCAGGTCATGGCAGTGATCGGAATGCTTGGCCTGGGTAATGTTGACTCACTGGAAACAAGTTCGGGGCTTACCCAGGACCAATCGTTCAGTCGGATGTTACTCAAAATTGATGGTCGACCTGAGGGGTTGCTCGATTTGTATTCTCAAAAAGGGTTGCTATTGAACGACCTTAAATCCATTCCTGACGATTCGCTGTTTGCTCTCGCACTTTCGATCGAGCCCAAACGCGTTTTCAAAATGATGCGAACCTTCGCAATGCAGATGAATAGGCGAGGTCGCGACGAGCTAGGCGAAGCCATTCGAGAAATCAAAAAAGAAACTGGCGTCGACTTCAAATCAGAAGTAATTGACAACCTGGGCGATGCTTGGACGATCTACAACGGAGCAGGCGACGGTTGGTTTTCTGGGCTTACGCTGACCTGCTCAGTTAAATCAAGTGAAAAACTTTCCAAAGCGGTCAACACTTTCATCAAACGAGCCATAATCGAAACGGAAGGCGAATATTACGCTCCAAAATTTCAAAAGCGTAAAATTGGATCCGACGAAGTGTTTAGCTTCCGAATACAGGGTCAGCCACTCCCAGTACACCCAAGCTGGTGCATTTCAGGTGATCGGCTTATTGTTGGTCTCTTCCCTCAAGCGGTTGAATCGGCTTTGAAGCAAGACAACGTCACATCTCTTGTTGATCAAACGAAAATTTCTGAACTTTCAAGACCATTCAGTGACGGCCAATCCGAGTCCAAGATCATTGGGTTTATTTACGGTGATACCAAAACTCAATTTCCATTCATGTATCCCTACGGCCAGATGGCGTTGAGCATGAGCGAATCGATGGTCGACGAAATGCCAATCCCAAGGCAGTCCCGTCGTTCCGTTGCAACGTTGTTGAGAGGAATGGGGATGCCACCCGCTCGAACGATCTACAAACACTTGGGACCAACAACCGGATTTGTCAGGCTCATCGACGATGGAATTGAATTCGAAACACTCCAAACCATTCCTTCTGTTGACGCTGGCTACGCCGCACCTGTTCTCGTTGGCATGTTGCTACCTGCCGTTCAGCAAGTCAGAGGCGCTGCCCGACGAACCGCATCGATGAACAACGCCAGGCAACTCGCTCTTGCCTCTTTGAATTTCGAAAGCGCTTATATGAGTTTCCCGGCCAAGTACACCGTGGATGGCAAAGGCAAAAAACTATTGAGCTGGAGAGTCCACATTTTGCCCTTTGTCGAAGAAAGCAAACTCTATGAGCAATTCAAATTAGACGAACCGTGGGACAGCGATCATAACAAAAAGCTGATCGAAAAAATGCCGAAACTACTCCGTTCGCCGATGAGTTCCGCCAAACCGGGAATGACGGTTTACCGTTCATTCGGCGGAAAAGCTGCAGTCCTTGCCGAACCAAAAAAGCCCAACAGCCCAGAAGGCTCTGTTGGGTTTGGCAAGATAACTGATGGTAGTTCCAATACTGCGCTTCTCGTGGAAACGAGCGACGAATTGGCTCAGGTTTGGACGAAACCAGATGAAGGGGTCACGGCTGATGACATCAAAAAGATCTTTGGAACGTATCCCGGCGGAACCATTTTCACAATGTGCGATGGATCCGTTCATTTCGTAAACGAAAATATCGATAAAGCATCTTTGAAGAATTTGATTGAAAGAAATGATGGCAACATCATTGACATCGACATGTTCAGGGCAAACCAAAGCACTCGTTCTAGAAGAAACTCACTCGAAGAAGCTGAGAAATCGGCCGTCGATCCAATCTTTAACATTGACGGTGGCGCCATCGAATTGAGCATCGACAACATGCTCTCGAAAGAAGAAAAAATTGAGTATGAAAAACGCAAGAGGATTCGCGAAATCGCGCTGGCCTGTCATAACTTTCATTCCGCCCACCAAAGCTTTCCTTCGGCCTACTCAACCGACGGCACTGGCAAACCACTGTTGAGCTGGCGAGTCCATTTGCTGCCATACTTGGGCGAAAACAGACTCTACAATCAATTCAAACTCGACGAACCTTGGGACAGCGACCACAACAAGGCATTGCTTGGAAAAATTCCCGAGGTCTTCAACATGGCCGAAGGGCAACTTGGTGAGGGCGAAACAACCGTCCGAGCGATGGGCGGTCCAAGTGGAGTCATCACGAGCTCTACGAAAAAGGGAGATCGCTCGTTAACCGGAGTTGGCTTTGAGGCAATTACGGATGGTTCATCAAACACTTTGATGTTGGTCAACGTTCCCAATGAACTGGCTGTCGAATGGACCAAGCCAAGCGAATTTGATCCAGACGATGATGTGATCAAATTAATTCTGTCACAAAAATTCACCGCCGCGATTGCCGATGGAAGCATGCAGAGGTTTTCCGAAAACGTCACCATCGATGACTTCAAAGAGATATGGACGCGCGATGGAGGCGAAATTGTTGACCTCCAAGAGATGGTAACAAAGTAGGCTTCGTCGCTTGAGCCAATTTGGATGCAATATCTGTAATTTCACTTTTGACGAAACCACCGAGGGCAAGTCTGCGTTCGGTGGATTCATCATTGGAATTTGAAATCGGTAGACGACATTCAATAAACTACGTCGGATCGCTATCCAAGCTGCGCCAAAGATACCAACAAGCAATCGTTGCGTAGGGGCGCCACTTTTCCGCGATCGTTTCGATCTCTGCCGCACCGGGTAAATCTTCCAACTCGTAATGCTCCCGAATCGCGTTCTTGATTCCCAGATCATCGACCGGCAAAACATCCAGTCGCCCAAGTGAAAACATCAAAAACATCTGCGCCGTCCAGCGCCCGATTCCTTTGACTTGAATCATCTCCGCAATCACGGCTTCGTCATCCTTGCGATGGATTGACTCAAGCACCACCGCGCCGGAATTGACTTTTTCGGCCAGATCCAAAACATAACCCGCTTTTTGGCGCGACACGCCGATCTCGCGCAAGGAATCGACGTCATGTTTCAAAAGCGTTTTGGGTTCGACTTTGTCTGGCGCCATCGCATCCACCAAACGTCCTTTGATCGTCCGGGCAGCCGCAACAGAAATTTGCTGCGAAATGATCGAGTTCACCAACGTCGCGAATCGGTCACGCTTGGTTCGCGCCGTAAATGGGCCAACCGATTTAAGCAAAGCCTTCATTACCGGATCGTTTTTTTGCAAGTGCAACCGACCGGCTTTAACATGTTGAGCGAAAAAAGGCATTGGGATTCAAACAAAAGACAATTTGACGAATTGTTGACAATCGCCAATCCTCGCAAAATGGCATGAAGGCACAAGGAGTGTTAACAGTTTGAATCCATCAGACGGCCTGAAGAGTTGCAGCTCAACGGCCAATACGAGCGGAGAGCGCACCGGAATTGTGAACTATACGATACAAAATCCTAAAACATTCGCTGCCAGATCAAGTGGGCGATTTACGCGAAACTGACTCGCGAATATGATTTTTAAATGACCAAAATCGTTTACCAAAGAACCTCCCCAGCCCAGCGCCGGGAAATCGAACAATTCGATGCCGCAGCGCTTGAACAATATCAAGTCGGCTTGCTGGCTAAACTACTCGACGACATTCTTCCGCAAAACGAATTTTATCGAGGCAAACTTGGCGATCTCCAGCGGCCAACGGAATCGCTTGAACAGCTCTCCGATTTCCCTTTCACCTTCAAAGATGAATTGCTCGGCAGTGAAAACTCTGAAGGCTTTGCCAACAATCTGACTTTTCCGCCTGACCAATACTCACGATTCCACCGCACATCTGGGACACGCGGGCGCCCCATGATCGTTCTCGATACTTCCGACGACTGGCAGTGGTGGATGGAAACGTGGCAATACGTTTTGGATACTGCCGACCTGAGCGCTAGCGATCGCGTTCTCATGGCGTTTAGTTTTGGGCCGTTCATCGGATTCTGGAGTGCGTTTGATGCGGCCGTTGAACGAGGTGCGATGGTGGCACCGACAGGCGCGATGGGCACGATCGCTCGTCTGGAGTTGGCTCGAAACATCAAAGCCACGACGATGTTCTGCACGCCCAGTTACGCGTTGCACATGGCCGAGGTCGCCAAAGAAAATCAAATCGACGTTGGCAATCTGGACATCAAAAAGATCATTGTCGCTGGAGAACCCGGCGGTTCGATTCCCGCAATTCGCGACCAGATTCAAACAACATGGAACGCAACTGTGATCGATCACAGCGGCGCAAGCGAGGTCGGTCCGTGGGGCTACGCCGATCCGGTGGGACGTGGCATCTATGTCAACGAAGCCCAATTCATTCCAGAATTTCTATCAATTGAAACTGGATTGCCAGCCGAAGAAAAAGAACTTTCTGAGCTCGTGCTAACGTCGCTTGGAAGGGCAGGGTGTCCGGTGATTCGTTATCGGACAGGGGACCTGGTAAGGCCGACTTGGAATGATGACCAACAGTGCAATTTTGTGATGCTTGACGGTGGCGTACTTGGTCGCACCGATGACATGATGATCATTCGTGGCGTCAACGTGTTTCCAACATCGATTGAACAAATCCTTCGTGGGTTCCCGGAAATCGTCGAGTATCGTTTGACGGCATTCAAAGAGTCGTCAATGGACCAGCTGAAAATTGAAATCGAAGACCGTTTGGATTCCCCCGAGCGTGTCATTTCCGAGTTGCAAATTCGACTCGGGCTTCGAGTATTCGTTGAGTGTGTGCCCATGGGATCGCTTCCGCGGTTTGAGGCCAAAGGTAAAAGGTTTGTGGATCAAAGATGAAATTCAATCAAGCATTAGTCGACGCCTGTCGCGAACAATTTCCAGCACTTAGCCGTCAGGAGAACGGCCAGACCGTTGTGTTTTTCGACGGCCCAGCCGGAACCCAAGTTCCACGCTGTGTTGCCGAAGCGATCACAAACTACCTGTTCAATTGCAATTCGAATCACAACGGCCAATTTGGCACCAGCCGCGAAAGCGACGAACTGCTCCACCGTTGCCACGATGCACACGCCACATTTGTCGGAGCCAACGACGGAGACGAAGTCGCATTCGGACAAAACATGACCTCGCTGACGTTTTCGCTTTCCCGCGCACTTGGGCGAACCTGGAACGCGGGTGATGAAATTATTGTGACGTCGTTAGATCACGATGCGAACATTAATCCGTGGCTGATTGCGGCAGAAGAAGCCGGTGCCAAAGTTCATTTTGTCGATTACAATCCGGACGATCTGACGTTGAACATGGACGATCTCGGCAACAAGCTCAATGACAAAACGCGATTGGTGGCCGCTGGTTGTGCGTGCAATGCGACCGGCGGAATCAACCCAGTCAAAAAGATCGCGGAGATGGCTCACTCAGTTGGAGCCAAAGTTTTTCTAGATGCCGTTCATTTTGGCCCGCACAAATTGATCGATGTGGTTGATTGGGATTGCGATTTCCTGGTCTGTTCCGACTACAAATTCTTTGGCCCACATTTGGGAATGCTGTGGGGGCGCCGAGCCCTCCTGGAAGAACTGGAGCCCTACAAAGTTCGTCCGGCGAGCAACAAACTTCCCACGCGTTGGATGACAGGAACTCAGTCGCATGAATCAATTGCCGGAGGCATGGCTTGCATTGACTACATCGCAGGTATCGGACGCACGATTGAAAATGCACCTGAACTTGGCCGCCGCGAAGCGCTGCAATCTGCTTTCTCGGCGATCGTAGAATACGAGAAAGAGCTTTCCGCAAGAATCTTAACGGGTCTTCAAGGGATTGAAGGCATCAAAGTTTTTGGGATCACGGATCAATCGCGGTTGGACGAACGATTCCCGACGTTTTCGATTCGACACCATTCGCTATCTCCACGCGAGCTCGCCAAAGCACTTGGGGAGCGTGGGATCTATGTTTGGAGCGGAAATTATTACGCACTTGAGTTCAGCACGCGGATGGGTTTTGAACCCGACGGGATGGTGCGAATTGGATTGGTTCACTACAACACCGTTGAAGAAGTCGATCGTTTGATGGTCGCAATTGAACAAGCGATTTCAGCAGCAGTATAAAAACATGACAAACGAACCGAACAACGAATCAGCGCCGCTGGAATCAGCGCCG
>CAYZGP010000051.1:0-13268 GCA_964478065.1 uncultured Pirellulaceae bacterium | reverse complement strand
TAAAAACATGACAAACGAACCGAACAACGAATCAGCGCCGCTGGAATCAGCGCCGATGGAATCATCACCAAACGAATCGGCCTCGAACGTCCCGCAGCCCGTTCACCTTGAGAAGACCGAAGACAGGTGTTTGGTGATCAAGTGGAGTGACGGCCTAGAGCAAAGACTCACATTTCGTCAACTACGTGACGGCTGCCGATGTGCGAATTGCATCGACAAGCGTATGGAATCTTTGAAAGAAGACGCGGAAGGTAAACAGAAACTTTCCAACGAGTTGCCTGTGTTAACGATGGCTCAAATGATGCCACTGGATATTGTGAAAATGCATCCGGTGGGGAACTACGCCTACAACATTCACTTTTCCGATGGCCATAGTGCCGGCATTTTCACTTTCGAATTGTTGCGCGCGATTGGGTGATTTTTTGGCGATCGGCGATAGACAGACAATAACCGTGGCTATCGCCAAAACGGCTCATAAAGCGGACGCGCTATCGGTCTTACTTATTCAACAAGACATTCCAATTCGGAGCTTGGTTCTGAACTTCGATTGCCGGTGCCGCCAAACTCTCCATTCCGCTTTTTGATAGCGCCTGTCTTTTTTCTTCGGTCACCAACCTCAACAAAAAATCGGTAACTGGATCATCAGGCGTGTCAAGCTTTAGCTGGGTCAGCCCCAATAGTGCTTCGGTTAATTCTCCGCGTTCAAATTGGCAAAGCGCCCGATTGTAATCTTCTAAATTCGAAACGCTGCTGACTTCGTCTCTATCTATCAATTGGTAAATATCAGTCGGTTGTTTAATTCCTTTAAGCAACGAACGCGCGATACGTCGAGTCACGAACAAATCCCCGACACACTCGGCAGTGCTACCAGAAATCAACATCGGGATTCCAATCTGCTTGGTTGCTGTTTCCAGACGACTGGCAATATTGACGGTCGAACCACGTGGCCCATATTTCAACCGGCTTTTGCTTCCCGCATTTCCTACCCGGGCTTCGCCGGTGTGCACGCCAATTCCAATTTCCAATTCACGACCTATTCGGCTTGCCCAAATTTCATTCAACCCGGGCAACAGATTCAGCATCTCCAGACCAGCCTGGCAAGCGAGCAACGCATGTTCTGGCTGATAGATCGGGGCGTTCCAAAAAGCGGAAATTCCATCACCGTAGTAGTCGATCACCACACCATCGAGATCAGTGACTGCGTTGGTTAGTCGATCCATTAAATCAGACAAAAGCTTATATGTCTCTTCCGAGCCAATGGTCTCCGCGATATCGGAGAACCCACGAAGGTCGGCGAACAAAACGGAAACTTCACAGGACTGAGGATTCAAGAATTCCGGGTTGGCTTGAAGTTGCCGTGCAACGTTGGGTGAAAATGCTTGACTCAAGAGTACTGAGTTTCTCGCCGCTTCAGCTTCCGCTTCCAAACGAATCATTCCAGCGGAAAGTGAATCGGCAACGACTTTGACAAATTGCGCCTCAAGGGCACGCACACCGCGACGATTGTTTAGCCGATGCATGCTTCTAAATCCGTACACTACAGCCAACACTTCGTTGTTCTCACCAACGACAGGGCAAACAACGGCGTAATGCAACGCCTCAAATTTCGATTCAACGACTTGCGAATCGGTCGCATCGAAAACTGTCTCTCTTGCATCTGCGGCTTGAACGATCAAGTCTTCACGAAACCCGACGCCTTGCTCCGGATACGGTATATGGCTTGCCGCGATTTCACAACCTTCGCTTGTCGGAAGCAGGATCATCCCACCATCCAGTCCTCCGGGATTAACCACCGCATGGGCCGCAAGATCGTACAGCTCTTTACTTCCGGCAACCGCTTTTTGAAGCTGACTCAAAGAATCAAGCCAAGCTGCCAGAGTATCTGCGCCTGGAGAAGGGTTTCGTTTTGTTTTCCCTTGTTGGCTTTTGATGTCCGAGCCACTCTTTGGGGTGCCCTCTAGCGATAAATCATGGCTATCTGCATCCTCAAAAACGAAGACGTGCACATATGTATTGTCGATCGAAAACACGGTCGGCAATTCCAAACACGCCTCTTTGCCAGGAGCAAGTCGCTTTCCAGATTCAAGCTCAACAAACTCAGAGCCAATGTTGTTCAGATTGACCATTGGGCGGCCAGAATCGCCAGCCAATTGAATCGCGACTTGCGTTTCGGCTGAAGAAGAATCGCACATAACAAAAAACTGGCCATAACCAGAATCACCAATCGTTTTCCCTAAACGCGCAGCACCTAACGGCAACACTTTTTGTTCGTGCTGTCGCTCGTTGAAAACCGTTACTGCAAGCATTTTTTAGACTTAAAGAAAGCGAAGCGGGTTCTTGAATACAAAGGCGCGTTTTTCTTACTCAAGATGCATCAATAATGCCCAACTCTAGGTTGAGAATATGCTGTTGGTTTCCGAATTCTTAAAGCAACCGTGGAGTGCCGACGATGACGATAAATACACTCCCTTTTTGCGCGGAATCTGCGCCGAGAATCCGATTTTAACGATTAGATCAACTTTTACAGTTGCGCAAAAATCACAACTCTCTCAAGTGTTCAATGACTGAACTTTTGCAAATCTTGTTGTCAATTGGCGGCGTCGCTTTATGCACAGTGGCCCTGTTTCAGTTTGCGCTTTGGTCACGGCAATCGCTCTCGCTGATTTCAGAAAACAAAAAACAGTTTGAGACTTCGCGCGAATTGATGCGGAAGAAAATCTACGAGCGGCGAAATGCGCCTCCTTTGAAAGCCGATTCGGATTTGCAGGTGGCCAACGGATCGTGGAAGGGTTTTCGCTCTTTCCGTGTTTCGCACCTGGTCAAAGAAACTGCTGGGTGCACATCGGTTTACCTTTTGCCAGACGATGGGAAACCGATTCCTACGTTTCAACCAGGTCAACACTTAACGTTCAAGTTTCAGATTCCAGGCGAAGCAAATCCGATCATCCGTTGCTATTCGCTTTCATCGGCCCCCGGAAAAGACTACTACCGCATTTCCGTCAAAGCGGTAGAGCCGCCGCAAGACAGACCCGAACTTCCGCCCGGCCGCGCAAGCAACTATATCAATAACGCACTTTCGCTCGGGCAAAAAATTGACGTCAAATCGCCGTCAGGTCACTTTGTTCTAGATGAGACTTCTCAGGAAACAGTCGTCTTGCTCGCAGGCGGGATCGGAATCACGCCGATGGTCAGCATCACAGACCATCTGCTGGGCCAATCCAGTAAGCGACAAATCCTTTTGATGTACGGGATGCAAAACGGCAACGACAATGCATTCCAGGACCATTTTGTCCAACTCGCTAAAGCCCACGAGAACTTCCACGTCATCAACTGCTACTCGCGTCCGTCTGAAGACGACATCGCAAATGAAAACTTCCATGTGAATGGTTACGCATCAGTTGATTTTTTGAAACAAGTCCTGCCAAGCAACCACTGCCAATATTACATTTGCGGACCGTCTCCATTCATGAATTCGATGTACGAAGGCTTGCTCGAGTGGGGCGTTCCCGAATCGAAAATTTCCTATGAAGCATTCGGTCCTGCGTCGATTGGCAAGAAGAAAAAGAACCCAGTTTCGGCAGCGACAAACGCTACTGCAACCAACAACCCGATCGTGAATTTTTCTGCCTCTGGTACTAAAGCACCTTGGGATTCAAACTGCGATTCATTATTGGAATTAGCCGAATCACAAGACGTAATAATCGATTCTGGCTGCCGTGCAGGAAGCTGTGGCACCTGCGAAACGGCAATCTTAAACGGAAAAGTCTATTACGACGATCCTCAAAACGTAGATTGTCCGGCTGGAAGTTGCCTTGTCTGTATCGCCAAACCAAATGGCCCATTGGAGTTGGACATCTAAACTAATGAGTTTCCAAATCAAAAATCAATTCTTGCGGCTTGCCCCCTGCTTCTACTTGAGTTTTACGATCCTGATCGTGCTTTCAAGTCGCCTTGCAATTGGCCAAAACACGCGGTGCGATCCGAACAAAGTCATGACAGCGGAAGCTTGTGCAAAATGCCATGTCAACGAGGTGCAAACTTGGAAAGGCACTCCGCACTTTCGCACGTTCAAGGAACTTGGACGCCGACCTCAAGCCAAAGAGATTTGTTCAAAGCTCGGACTGCGGTCTGTAAAGCGAAGTGATGTTTGCATCGATTGCCACTTTACAACCCAGCACATTAATGGAAAAAACAAAGCTGTCTCTGGCGTGTCGTGCGAATCCTGCCACGGCGCGTCACAAGATTGGTTGGCGACACATAATGACTATGGTGGACCAACCGCGACCAAGGAAACTGAATCAGCCGAACACGCAATCCAACGACTTCAGGAAAGCAGTGAGTATGGGATGCGGAACACACGAAACTTGTACGAGATCGCAAGCAGTTGCTTTAATTGCCACACCGTTCCTAACGAAGAGTTGGTCAATGTTGGCGGACACATGGCGGGCACAGAAGACTTTGAATTAGTGGCATATTCACAAGGCCAAGTGCGCCACAACTTCCTGAGGACCGGCGGAACGTCAAACGCACAACCAGAACCAGGCCGTTTACGAATCATGTACGTCGTTGGATTAATGGCGGATTTGGAATACAGCACCAGAGCAACCGGAAAAGCAACTGAGAAGTCAACATTTGGAACCAAAGTCGCCAATCGCGCAGCGCGAACGGCGGTCAAGCTATTCGAAGTTCAGCAAAAAATCCAAGACCCGAACGTCGAATCCGCACTCCAAGCGTTTGCTCAAGCGGAATTGAAAATCAACAACAGCGAATCTCTCAATGAGATCGCAGACCAGATCAAATCCGCGGGCCAAGCGTTTTCCGCACAAGCCAGCGGAGAACGATTGACTGCAGTCGACCGCATGTTGCCAAATCCAAGCCAATACAAATAGACATTAAAATTGGCGGTTCAACCGCATTGCAGTAACAACTCAATCCAGCAATTAAACGAACGCACGGAAGCGAAGTTTGAACGCCTACAATTCAAAAATTCAACGACCCCAGCGCTGGGATGATCCTCTTGATCCCAACATGACCGACGAAATCGTTACGGAGTTGTTGGCGATTGAGCCATTTTCTCAAATCGATCCCGACGCCTTTTCAAAATCAGTTCCACTTGCTGGTGTGATAAAAAACGACTGTCGGATTCTTAATTTCGAGAAGGGCGATATCATCGTTCGTGAAGGCGACTATGGCAGCAGTGCGTTTCTGGTGTTGCTCGGCGAAGCAATCGTTGCCTTGAATTTGCCAGCGACCATTTTGGGACGCGTGCCGGCGAAGAAAAAGGGCTGGGGAGCAGCCCTGGCCCAGCTTTGGCGAAACCACAAACACGCTGAAGTCCGCGATTATTCTGGCGCCAACAAATCGAACAACCATTCATCAGACATGGTTGGATCACGTGTTGACGAAACAGGTACGCATGTTTTCTTGCATGACATTCCTGGTGTGATCAACGTCGATAGCTCATTGATGATCAATCAGGGCGAAATTTTTGGAGAGATTTCAGCTTTGACGCGCACACCTCGCTCGGCAACGGTGGTTGCCAATTCTGCGATGCGTTTGATTGAGATTCGCTGGCAAGGGTTTCGCGAAATGCTAAAACGCCATGATGCACTGCGAATTCACGTTGAAAAACTATACCGCGAAAATAGCCTTCGCGCGCATCTTCGCGAAATGGAAATCTTCAAGAAGCTCCCCAAGGAAACGATTGGAAAGCTTGCGGACGCAACGGTATTCGAATCGTATGGAAACTTTCAGTGGAACCAAACCTTCAAATCGACAAAGAAAAAAGATATCTCCGATCGTATTCTTGCTGAGCCTTTGATCGCTCAACAAGGCGAATACGTCGACGGCATGATCTTGATTCGAAGTGGATTCGCTCGCCTGAGCCGGCAACACGGTGAAGGGCATCAAACGATTGCGTATCTCGGAAAAGGACAAACGTTCGGCGAGCGAGAGTTGGTTCACAACTGGAAAACGGGTGAGCAGCGCCCATGGCTACTGAGCCTTCGCGCGGTCGGCTACGTTGACATTTTGCGTATCCCAACGACCGTGATTGAAGCCTTGGTTTTGCCCACGATTCCAAAATCCGAATTGCCTCCATCGCTTCCGTCGCTCGATCCGAGCAAAGGGAAAACGAATCGGCGTTTGAAAGAACGAGCCGAAACAATGGACAAAGGCCTACTCGAATTCCTCGTTGAAAAACGGCTGATCAATGGCACTCAGACGATGATGATTGATCTCGATCGCTGTACACGCTGCGACGATTGCGTTCGAGCATGTGCCTCTACTCACGACAACAATCCACGCTTCATCCGATCTGGAGAAGTCCACGATCATTGGATGATCGCCCATGCGTGCATGCATTGTCTCGACCCAGTTTGCATGATCGGTTGCCCAACAGGGGCGATTGGTCGCGATCAAAAATCGGGAAGCGTTTCGATCAATGACGAAACATGCATTGGCTGCCAGACGTGTTCCAACAGTTGTCCGTACGACAACATTCGCATGGTCGAAGTAAACGACAAACGCGGATTGCCAATTGTTGACATCGATACTGGCGCACCGATCGTCAAAGCAACCAAATGTGACCTTTGTGCAGATCAACTAGGTGGGCCCGCCTGCCAAAGAGCCTGCCCTCACGACGCACTGGTGCGAATTGATCTCTCGACACCCGATGCGATTACCGAGTGGAGCAAACGCTAAACCAAACGGCAAGCTATTTGGCAAAGCTGCATGTAACCCAACGACCTAATGACCCAATCCAAGAACAAAACACGAACGACGTTTACGAAACGGCGAGTCCGCAACTCGATTATCACTTTGGTAGTCCTGGCGATTCTTGCGGTGATTGTTTATGCGCAAAACCAAAGCCTAGTGCACAGCAGTTTCACAACGGGTTACTTGCTGATGGGATGCGTGGTTTTCTTGGCTGCGTTTAACCTTCGCAAGAAACTTACGTTCCTCCCTCAGCTAGGCTCGGCAGCGTTTTGGATGCAGCTACACATCTATGTCGGGCTCGCAACGTTTGCGATTTTTGGCTTTCACATCGCTTGGCATATTCCCAACGGAATGTTCGAGAGCTTCCTCGCGTTTCTTTATCTCGCGGTCGCGCTGAGCGGAGTTTATGGCTTGTACGTTACCCGCGTTTACCCCAAACGACTAACTGGATTGAGCGACGAAGCAATCTTCGAACGCATTCCATTTTTCCAACAACGGCTCGCTTCAGAAGCGCGGTCACTGGTTCTTCAAGCATCTGAATCGTCAGATGTTTTGGGTAAATTTTACGCCAATCGATTGTCGCACTTTTTTGAACGGCCAAGAAATCTGGCTTATTTGATCAAACCAACTGGGCGGAAACGGCGACAATTGATCTCAGAAATCGAAGATCTCGACCGCTTTCTCGGGGAACACCAACGCTCCGTTAGTCGGCAGCTTTCCGCGATGGTCCGACAACGAGACGATTTGGATTATCACTATGCGTTGCAAGGGCGTTTGAAAGTCTGGATGTTCGCACACATCGGAATGACTTACAGTTTGTTGCTGGTTGCCGTCCTTCACATGATTTTGGTGCACGCGTTTAGCGGAGGCCTGTCATGATCAAGCGTATGGGTGACTCGGCCAACGGTGCAATCAACCAAGTCAAAGAAGAACTCAGGACTCAGTACCACCGCCCCAATGACAAATGGGTTGAGATCCCAATTCAGTCCAGTGTCGATCGCGAAACGACAATGGTCACGATTCGCACTCGAAGCCTGCGCGAAAAGCGACGGATTTTTACGTTGTGCTGCACTGCGTTTACAGCCGGTCTGTTGATGATTGTGATGACTTCGCCTTACAGCAAGGAATTCCTTGTACCTGGCGGACTGTCATCAAACCACGGTCAAATACTCGCAGGGCAGGGGGCAGATCGCTGCGCTGCGTGCCACGCCAACGCAAATGGTTCACTTGCAGGTTGGATTGCCAGTTCAATTTCGCTTGGCAAATCGAACGGCCTGACTCAGTCCGAGTTGTGCATGAAGTGCCATGACAAAACGTTTGCGGTGGACACTTCGCTTAATCCGCATAACGTCGCGCCAGAGAAGATGGACGAGATTTCGAAAAAGTATACACCGGCAGCGCTCGACGCCGGCATGATTTTTCAACCACCGTTAAAAGGCCACGATATCGCGTGTTCGGCTTGCCATCGCGAACACCATGGAAAATCCCATGATCTTGCCGTGATGACGGATAACCAATGCCAATCGTGTCACCAGAATAGTTTTCACAGCTTTGAAACGAACCACCCTGAATTCACAAGCTACCCGTTGTCACGCCGTTCAAGAATCGCGTTTGATCACGCGTCGCATTCCAACGTTCATTTTCCGGGCAAGCAAACCGCTTTCAATTGCAACCAGTGCCACATCGATGATTCGTTTCAAAACGTAAAACAGTTGGCGCCGTTTGAGCAAGCGTGTGCCAGTTGCCACAACCAACAGATTCAAGAAAGCGGCAGCGATGGACTGGCATTCATCACCCTGCCGATGATCGACACGCAAGCGATCGAAGGATCAAAGCTAAAAATTGGAAGCTGGCCAATGGCTGCGACGGGTGACTTTGACGGTGTTATTCCGCCGATCATGCGCGTGTTGCTTTCCGCTGATCCCAAAGCGGCTGAAGTTTTGAATGGCTGGGGGCCGGATTTCGAATTTTCAGATATTGACGCGGCAGATGAGCAGCAAGTCAAAGACGCGGTTGAGATTGTTTGGGCGACCAAAAGATTGCTTTACGATCTATCCGTCAATGGTCAGCGAGAAATTCAAACGCGATTGGAATCGGTGCTGGACGTCCCAGTTCCTGCCGAAAAACTTCACAACCTGGTTGCTAATTTGGATGAGCGAGTATTCCAAACTTCCGTTGCCAGGTGGCTTCCGAATTTAGCCAGAGAGATTGGCGAGCATCGCCGAGCCAAATTTTCGCCCGCGAAACTTACGCCCACAGAAGTCGCGTGGTGGCCTTCAGAAAACGATTTGTTACTCAACATTGGCGACGATGACTTGCTTGCGCCCAATCCACTTGTTGGCTTAATGAAGTCCAATTCAACCGGGCAAGCTACTCCTCAGCAAACGGTGAACGATGACGGAGCCCAAACAAAAGGATCAAACGATACTCCTGTGGCACGAGCACCGGAGAAGAAAACGAATTCAATAGCCCAAGACACCAAGCCTGCGAAACTTGAAATTCGAAACGCACAGGTTGATCTTAGCTCTGATCCCGAATTATTGGCGGTCAACCCGCTGCAAAAAATGAATGGTTCGGCGATGAATCTGGTTCCAAATAAAGAACAAGGTACAGACGATTTGCCAACGGTTTTGATGCCAGCAAATCCAAAGACTCGAATCGTTCACAACCGCTCAGACAAAGGCGGTGCAGACAACAACGCCTCACCAATTGCTTGGCCAAAAAATGAATCACCGCTTCAAAAATGGCTGCCCCCAAGTGGTTGGTTTCGCAATGATCAAGTGTTCAACATCAGTTATCGCTCAGCCGGACACGCCGACAGTTGCATTAAATCCTGGTTGGAATTGGTTAGCGAAGTTGCCGAATCAGAGACTCGTCCAGAGACAAAACAACTGTTCAAAAAGACGTTGGCGGCAAATGGTTTTGGACTTTGCCGAAACTGTCACACCGTTGATCAAGTCACAACTCTATCGGGCAAGAGCATGAAAAAGATCAATTGGAATTCGGAGTACCGTGATCCTTCGGTTCGCTCGTTTACGAAATTCGCTCACGGCCCACACATGATTCAATCGAATTTGCAGGACTGTTCTCACTGTCATCAGTTAGATCCAGACGCATCCAATCACAAGTCGTTTGCGAGCTACGATTCGACGGAGATGGTTAGTAATTTCATGCCCATCAAAAAATCGAATTGCACAAGTTGCCATCAAAAAAGTCAGACCTCCAACAGTTGCACGCAATGCCACAACTATCACGTTGGTAGTAGTACAACGGGAAGTAAGTGATTGGAAGCAGGAGATTGTCAGAATCACTGTGCCTCTCGTTGGGGTTCTGTGAGGATTTTGAAACGCAGAGATCGCGGAGAGATGCACCGACGGAAATTTTGCGGTTAGTTTTTATAACGCGCGGGAAAGAAAACTGCCCAATTGCTACCACTTTGGTTCGCGTTTTTCGAGAAACGCGTTAATGCCTTCTTTGGCCGATTCGGTTGTGCGTGCCGCCGCCATGTTCGCGGCTCCAATACTTAACTGAGTGAACAGGTTTTCGCCGATGGTTTCGTTGATCAACTGCTTTGTCATTTGATGCGACTCACGTGCTCCAGCAGCACATTGTTTCGCAATTTCAAAACATCGTGCCCAGAGCAAATCGTCTTCGACCAATTCGTGAAAAAGACCAAGCGATTTTGATTCTGCCGCGGAAACCGGAGTTCCAGAATAAAGAATCGAAGACGCCGAGCTGGTTCCCAAACGAAAACTCAAAAGTGGCGTCGTGACTCCGGCATTGAGCCCCCGTAAGGCTTCAGGCAAAAGCAAGTTCGAATTGTTACCAGCGACGACGATGTCTGAGGCAAGCATTAACGATACGCCACTTCCGACAACCCAACCGTTGACCGAACTAATAATCGGTTTGGGGAATCGAAGCATCTTTTCGATCAGATCCAGAAACGTTTTCGCTTCGTCATGCCAGATTCGAAAAGCGTCTCTGGACTCTGAGGTTTCTTTTAGCTGATGAAGATCTGTTCCCGAGCAAAACGTGTCGCCGGTTCCCGTCAAAATAACCGCTCGAACGGACCTCTCAGCATGGAAATCTTCGAGGGCTTCGCTGATCATTTCAACGATCTCAGGCGACAGTGCATTTCGGCGATCAGGCCGATTGATCACAATCGTACCGCTCGGCCCATCGCGCCGCGTTTGCACATTGTCAGAAATAGCAATCATCCTTACGCACCCATTGCGTCTTCGAAAGAGCCTTCTGCGACGGGAAAGCACAGGTTATCGCGTACCCATGCGATTCCATCAGCACTGGTTGCATCGCCGTGGCGGTAGTTGCTTTCTGCTTCGACGACCAACGGTGCGGACTTCGACCCCATGACGCTACAGTAACGCTGGGGATAGCCGATCCGGATCATGATTTCTGCGTAACGTGTCATGTTCAAATCGCCCGTTCCCAAATCGGTAAACTGCATCGCGCGAGTGTGCCAATCGGCATCCATCTTGCGAAGCGGAACACCTTGGTGGATCGTGTAGTTTTTGACGTGGCAACCGTACACGCGCGAGCCGACTTTGAGGAAGCGATCTTCCCAGTGCTCACCTTCCCAACAGTGCGAAGGATCCGCATTCACGCCTAAACATTTGTCGCCATCGCAAATGTCGACCAGCATATTGAATTCGTCTGCACACATGGCAGCTGTACCCGGATGAATTTCGTGGGCAAGATAAATCCCAAGGCTATTGGCGTGGGCTCGCAGTTTCGCCGTTTTTTCAACGAAGCGATCTTGGCCTTCTTTTAGCAGGTCAAATCCGTCGCCCTGCCAAAATCCCCAAGGGTAGCCCGTCGCCAATTCCCAACCAAACGCGACGCCCCAAAACATCGGGATGATTTTGACACCGACTTCGGCACACAAATCCATGAACCGAAGGCAGTAGTCTTCGTAAAACTGCTCCAGCTCTTCAGGGGACTTGGATTGATTTTGTCCGTGAATAAATGGGTGACCACTTTTGGTTCCCGTCCAAGCACTTGTGTGGACCCAAAATGGGCAGTGGGCTGAAAATCCATCGATATTCAGACCGTGCTTTTCAAAGCAATCTTTGATTTCCATTGCCGACTTAAAACTTGTTCCGTCGTCAGATGCCTGAAGCATATAGTTGGAAGGCTGAGCTCCCGAAGCGCCTGAGTTTTTCGCGAAAGCAAGAAACTCGTCCAAACTTTTGGGGCCGTGTTGAGCACCTTCAATACTGGAATGGAAAATTGATTTTGCCATGATATGTCGTCTTTGATTAATAGAATAATGAATCAGCCTAAGCCGGTATTGTCGCTTGGGGAACGGTTCCATGCAAGCATCGGTGAGGCGGCTAAAATAGGCACCAAACGCCATCCAAGTATTAGGATTGCTTTGAAGGCTCAAGAATTACGCGCGGCGAACTAATAAGCGATTTTGAAAATCAGCGGCGGGAAACAGAGAAACGGAATCGACAACGACGCAATGCCCAGCAGATATCGAAACGGCCCGATTGGCACGGTATCGTCACGAGTGGGTGGATGATTTGGCCCCATCAACAACAGCAACAAAACCATCAGAATCAATGTTGGGTTTTGGTGATAGACCATGTAGGCAATCGCAAACACGATGGTGGCTTGTGCGATCCAGTGTGCGACTTTTCCGAACATCGTGTAGGTCACGTGCCCGCCGTCCAGTTGGCCAATGGGCATCATGTTCAATCCGGTGATCAACATTCCAAACCAGCCGGCAACAAACAACGGGTTCAGTTGACTTGCCCAAACCACGGCGCCCGTTTCATAACCTGGCACGTTGGTCGCGGTTGCAAACCAATCGAGAAGCAACGGAAGTCGAAACCCAAATCCGCCGTAGGGTTGAGTTGTCAAATCAAGTTGAGCCACGCCGTAATAAGCGATCGGGACGGCGGCCACTAAACCGGCCAGTGGTCCCGCAATTCCAATATCAAAAATCTGTTTTCGATCTGCGATTGCGCCTTCCATACCGATCACGGCGCCGAGTGTCCCCAATGGATTGGCGGGAAAAGGAAGAAAGAAGGGGTACGAGGCGGGCACGCGATAGTAAAGCGTTGCCACGAAATGCCCCATCTCATGAAGAAACAAAATCAACATCACACAAGCCATGTAAAGCAAACCAGTGTCCCAGTGTGCGACGATGCGCTGACGGAACTCCACCAAACTGCCGGTTCCAATTGCATTCATTACCGGATCGAAAAAATTAAGATCCCAATGCGAAACCCCAACCCAAAACGTGGACGCACAAGTCAGCAGAAACAAAACCGCGGGAAGAACCGTTCGTCGCCTGCGCCGGGGATAGGCGAACTGTTGGTATTGTTCGTACTCAAAACTTCTTGCGAATTCGGTACGAGAGCTGGTTTGAGGTTCCGGCGAATTAGTAGAAGTGGGAGGGCCGCTATTTTCGGGCCCTTCCATTTTTAGATGCCTAGGACCAATCGCGGAAGTAATGGACTTGGTATCAGCCGACTTGGTATCAGCCGACTTGGAATCAGCCATCTTGGAATCAGCCGAATTCGACT
>CAYZGP010000050.1:14815-40629 GCA_964478065.1 uncultured Pirellulaceae bacterium | reverse complement strand
TGCGGTGTCAGAGCTGTTGGCAATACGCAGGTCCGCTGATCGCAATGACTGACGCAAGAAGGGGATGACCCATTTTTTTCTGCGAGCAAGTGAAAACTCTGCGCCATGCGACATGATAACGAGTGGCTTGCCACTGAAAAATCGAGCGACTTGGCCCATTAAGCCATGTGGGAACGGCCAGTGAACGTGGATCACATCGTAGCCACCGCGAAACGCCATCCATCCAGCCATAATGCAGCCGATGATGATGTACGGAATCGCCAACAGTTGCATATAAGGTTTACGAATCTTGTAAGTCGCACCTTCTTCGTGAGTCAGCGTTTCGATACCAGCAGGAGCGTAGCGAAACCGCGTGACTTTCACCCCATCGATTTCATGTGATTTCAGGCCTTTGTAGGACGGAGCCAAAACAGCGACCTGATGCCCTTCGGCGGTTAGTCGGCTGTGAATTTCTCGCATCCACGGAACTGCGTAATCATTTTCATGGCGTGGGTAAGTTGAAGTGATGACCAGGATTTTTTCTGATTTAGATGACATAATTAAGTTTCCTTTTTTCGTTGGCTTTGGCAATTATTAAAACGCGATATTGATTGTTTAGAGAAGTTGTCGATTCGTTAAAAAGTTAAACACTGGCCAGGGAACGAGCTGCTTCGGTCGTTGTTTCCTCGTACTCTTTTTCGCTTTCATCAAACGATTCGGTCTGGGTTGACTCGCTTATTGATTTTGGATTTACCTCGCGTTTTGTATCCCGGACGACACCGTTTCCAGTCGCATTGGCTTGGCCTTGCCGAATCATGAGTTCGCTCAGCAATCCAACCATCATGCTGGCTCCGCCCATTCCGACGAACGTCAACGCGGTCAGCAAGCAGAGGACACCGGGAACTGACGTGACGCCAACCAGAGCTCCTACCAAGGCCAAGAAAAATGCGACGACGCCGTAGCCAACAGCACAAGCGTTGGTAAAGTGGCTTGGTCGTTCGCGATACACTCGCAAGAAACCCATCGTTAGCATGTCGCTGAACCCTCGGATGAAACGCTCGATGCCGTATTTTGATACGCCATGTTGGCGGGCATGATGTTGAACCACGATTTCTGTGACTTTGAACCCTTGCATTCCGGCAAGCGAAGGAACCATACGGTGCAATTCACCAAACAAGCGGATGGATTTTGCTACTTCGCGGCGGTAACACTTGAACCCGCAATTGTGGTCGTGCAATTTGACTTTGCTGAAATGGCTCAACATGCGATTGAAAACACGACTCGGCAAAACTTTATGCCATGGATCATGACGGACGGCCTTCCATCCACTCACAAGATCGTATCCTTCTTCGATTTTCATAATAAAGCGAGGAATCTCAGTGGGATCGTCTTGAAGATCAGCATCCATCGTGAAAATCAACTCGCCATTTGCGGCTTCAAATCCGACTTGGAGTCCGGCTGCTTTACCACGATTATTTCGAAAGCGCAGTCCACGAACGACGCCTGGGTGAAGATCTGACAGGGCTTGAATGACAGCCCAAGAATCATCGGTACTGCCGTCGTCGATGAAAATGATTTCGGTTTTTGAACTGTCCAAAAAATTCGCGAGAATTCCATCGACCAATTCTTTTAAAGTTGCTTCTTCGTTCATCACTGGGATAACGAATGAAACTGCGGGGTCGGCTGAGTTTTGTTTATTAACTCGGACTGAGCTATACGCTTCGTCAAATTTCAACGTCTGTGATGTGGCTTCTGTTTGTTGCTTGGCTTTTGACATGACTGGGTTTCCTTTTGCTATGGCGATTTGTTTTGCTGACATTCGCTGTCAGTACAAATCTCTTTAAGCGTGCGGCGTGCCAATCAAAAACCCGGTAAACGTTACAGCATTGGCCAGTGGTTTGAATCATTGAAACGGGTTGTGTCAATTTGCTTGACTCCAGCTCCCGGCACCACTGAATTTTCTTCAGGCGGGCTGAAACGAAGGGCAGTAACTACTACTGCCTGACTGGGCCGAAGCCAAAAACACGGTAGCAATTACTGGATTTCTACTCTTTTTTAGGTGGCACATGTTCTGCGTTGCTCCAGTTGAGTCTTTGGAAAACCCAAAGTGAAAACGAACCTCTTTCGCCACCAAAGGAACAGCATTATGAAAGTCACAGTTATCGGAACCGGCTACGTTGGTTTAGTCACAGGAGCAATTTTTTCAATGCAAGGCCACGACGTTTGTTGCGTCGATCTCGACAAGTCAAAAATTGACGGCTTGCGTCGGGGCGTGCTGCCGATCTATGAACCGGGATTGGAAGAAGTCGTTGAAATGGGTGTCGCACATGGCAAACTACAGTTCACCACCAATGTGAAATCAGCGGCTGGAGCAGATGTAATTTTCTTGGCCGTCGGAACTCCGCAGACCGCAAGTGGCTCTGCGAATCTCGAACATCTTGAATCGGCCGCTGAGTCGATCGCGCCGCACGTAAAAAAGGGTGCTGTAGTCGTCATCAAAAGCACGGTCCCGGTAGGCACAAACCTGCGTATCGCCGAATTGGTCAAGCAACAATGCGGCTATCATGTTGACATTGCGAGCAACCCGGAATTTCTCAAAGAAGGCACGGCAGTTGAAGATTGCTTAAACCCGAACCGGATCGTTTTGGGAGTTCGCAACAAGCGAGTGAGCGATGTGCTGCAACACCTCTACTCACCGCTTGTTAACTCGATGGACGAGTCTTGTGAGATGCTGGTCATGGATCCTGAAAGCGCGGAAATGACCAAATACACTGCAAATTCTTTCCTTGCTATGAAAATCAGTTTCATCAATGAAATCGCGAATATGTGCGAGAAACTTGGCGCCGACGTCGAGGAAGTTCGCGCAGGCATCTGTAGCGACAAAAGAATCGGCTGGGATTTCCTTAAACCGGGCGTCGGATACGGAGGAAGTTGTTTTCCAAAGGACGTAAGAGCCTTAATCAGTCAAGCCGATGATGTCGGCGCAAGTTCCGAGTTACTGCAAACCGTTGACAGTGTGAACGAAAGGCAAAAAGGTGTGATGGCGGATAAAATTCTCCAGCACTTCAATGGTGACGTTAAAGGAAAACGAATTGCCGTCTGGGGACTCGCTTTTAAACCCGGCACCGATGATATCCGGGAATCGCCATCAATCAATTTGATTCAAACACTCCAGTCCAATGGCGCCAAGATCATCGCGCATGACCCTCAGGCGGCCGAAAACATGCGAAGCAAACTGGGTGATGAGACTCAGTATGTCGATGCAAAATACGATGCGATCTGGTTTGCAGATGCTTTAGTGGTAATGACCGATTGGGATGAATACCTGGACATTGATCCAAGCAAACTCAGCCTTCAATTAAAACCAAATGCCGCAGTGTTCGATGGACGCAATTGCCAAAATCGCGACCATTTTTCAATTGCAAATTTTAACTACCACTCGATCGGGCAATCCCCACTCAAACCGGCTGAACTTTGGGATGTCGCACCTGAACAAGTCGAAACTGAGACAAGGAATAGACGCGATCTCGCTTGGCTGTGAGGTTTGTTGCTGATGCCTCGCTGGCCCTTTCCTCCAGCGAGGCATTTTTTTCTAACAGAGATTGAACTGTAGACCGTGCTGTTGATTGTCATAACCGAAAAAACCGTCAACCGGCTCGACTCATCCTCCCGCTTGCCGGGCACAAGCAAAGACAACCGCAAAAACCTGACTTACGTTTTTTGTATAAAGTTCAGGTTGAAATATGCGTGGACTCTTTTCTATAGCCCAAGGCAATTTCGTGCTCAACGAACCCAACAATTCAGTCTCCAAGAAACCTGCCCCCTCAGCTGAGGTGTATAAACGTTTCTTTGAACGGGAAAGACAAGCGCGAATTCAAGCGGAACAGTTTCTCGAAGTCAAAAGTCGTGAATTGTATTTGGCAAACCAAAAACTGATCGCCTCAGCAAACGAACTTGAGAAGGAAGTCCAACGAACGAATGCCGTTTTTGAGACAGCCGCCGATGGCATCATTATTTTTGATCAAGCTGGAAAGATCGAATCGCTTAATCGAGCAGCGACAAATATCTTTGGTTTTGAACAAGATGCAATTCTCGGGCAAGATGTTTCCGTTCTCATACCGTCAGTTGAATCTTTAGCTGATTTTTGCACCAACAAACAAAACAACGAAGTGTTAGGTCGTCGCAAAGACGGAACAACGATTCAAATTGAGTTTGTCACCAGCAAGTTTTCCCACCAGGACGTTGTCAACTACAGCGGAATTGTCCGCGACCTTACTCAACGAAAATCGCTCGAGCAACGTTTGGCACACGCGCAGAAAATGGAATCCGTTGGGCAACTTGCTGCTGGAGTGGCACACGAACTCAATACACCGATCCAATTCGTCAACGACAACACAAGCTTTCTTAAGTCCAGCTTTGAAGACCTCGACAAAATCCTGGATTTGACGCAGGAACTGGCCGCTCAATGTCGTCAAAACACCATTCAAGGCGAGGCCTTAAAAACCGCCGAAGCCATTGAGAGTGAGTACCAACGCCTTGATCTAGATTTTGTCAGGACCGAGATCCCGATTGCAGTTGACCAAACACTTTCTGGCACCAAAACGTTGGCACGAATCGTCAAAGCGATGAAAGTATTCTCTCACCCGGGGTCAACTAAATTCGAACCTGTTGACTTGAATCGTTCACTGGATAGTGTCCTCACGATTGCCAAGAGCGAATGGCGTTTCGTTGCAGAATTGGAAAAGAACTTTTGTCCTGACCTGCCAATGGTCCAATGCTTGCCCGGAGAATTGAATCAAGCTTTCCTCAACCTGATCACAAACGCTTGCCACGCAATGTCGTCACAGTCTTCAGGAGGGACAAACCGATTGACCGTTGGTACGCTCAATAAAAACGACCATGTGATCATTGAGATTTCTGACACCGGCCCAGGAATTCCTGAATCGGTGCAACACCGAATCTTTGATCCGTTCTTTACAACCAAGTCAGTTGGGAAGGGCACAGGGCAAGGGTTGTCAATTAGTTACAACATCATTGTCAAACTACACGGTGGCGAACTGACGTTTGATTCTTCTCGCAACGGCACCACGTTTCGGATTCGAATTCCCATTGAGCAAACAGCGACTGAGTAGGCACACAAATTCCTGACTCTTTCTTAATGGGAAAAAGAGTATTCCGCACGGTGTCAGAACTCGCTGTCGGTAAAATTTCGCCAGCTAAGAAGTTGGTTGATTGACATCTCCAAAGCTCCAACGAAAAAAGCCTTCTGCGGGAAACAGAAGGCTTATTCAATTTTGGACTGGCGATTCATAAATGAATCACGATCTCGAGCCTCTTGGACTGAGCCAAAAGCGGACTGAGCCAAAAAGCGATTTATACGTCGACTTCTTCTCTATCTGGCGTGACAACACGGCCCATGTAGTAACCACAGTTTGGACAAACGACGTGAGTTGGAGTCGTTGTGCTGCATTTCGGGCAAACCGCTAGAGGTCTTGGCTTGATACCATCATTGGCACGACGCTTGCCAGAACGTGAGTTTGAGTGTTTTCTTTTTGGAACAGCCATGAATCTACCTGAAAACCGGGGGTCTCTTTAAAATTTCTAATCACGGATTCTATCGTCGCTTACCCAATCCCTCAACGCCTCATTTGCGTTTTTTTTACGATAAATGCCGAGGATCAGGGCTTCATGGAGACTGAAGTCGAAAAATGGCGGACCGGCATAGCAGGCTGTGCCTGACGTGACCATGTGTTGAATGAAATCTATCTATATAGGGTTAGAGATCCGCTTTCTAAGTCATTGCGACTTTTGGTCACTTGGTTCGCGGTTGCTTTTGCGTCGAGGTAGTTGATTGCCAGTTGGTTTACTGACTGAGGTTCTGGAGGTTCAGGCATTGATTGAACGTCAGCCACAAAGCCTGACCTACGACGGCTGGTTGAGCTTCTGGCGACGAAAGCTCGCGCGACTGCAAATAAAACGATAGCAAATACAAACTAAATTCTGCGATAGGGCCGCATTTCTGCCTCACCATCTTGCCCATTCCAGCCATTTGTCCGAAACGGGAATTCAATTGGTAAAATTTTAGGATTAGCCAAAGTTTACTGATTGGCCCGCCGATAACTTGAACTGTCGGTTCTTTGAAGGATTTGATGCGCACGGATGCGTTTCAGAACTTTCAAAGAACAGAACCGGGGGGTTCGATGGCAAACCGACTGTTTTGCCAAAACGTATTCGTGGCTTGCTGCGAGCCGCGAAACGTTTTTTTTTCGAACATCCAGCAGGATAAAGTCCGATGAGCTGCACCCCCTCGAAAATCTTGATTTGGTCATGCTGCTTGGCACTATTTGCCACAGGATGCACGCCACAAAAACCCGTTTATTTGAACGGAGGCGACGGCCTGTCTTATTATGTTGACCAAGCAACCAAGGTTGAGTACCCCGACGTTGAGTATCCAACGCTCGCGGAAGTCACCAATGCTTATCAACCGATGACAGTCCTCGATCCAGATTTTGATTCGTATCACGATATCACGTTGGAACAATGCGTCCAATTCGCGTTGTCCAATTCCAAAGTCATCCGCGGATACGGCACGCCTAGTCTCCAACAATCTCGTGTTGCTCCTGGTCAAGACGACCTAGTCAATGCTCCTACCGTAGCGGCAACAACTTGGAATGTTGCGATCCGCCAAACTGAACCTGGTTTCCTCGGTACTCCTGGTCAGATCGCCAACCCAAGCGCCCTCACCACCAACACTGCACTTGATAGCAACCAAGGAGTTGAGTCGGCACTTGCTGATTTCGATGCCCAGCTCACAAGCAGTTTTACTTTTGCCAAATCCAACGAGCCACGAAACAGCGTCATCACAAGTCCGCTTAACAGCCAAGTGTTTGATCAAGATCAATGGCAATGGCAAACAGAAATTGCCAAGAAGACCGCCAACGGTACACAGCTCTTTTTCCGAAACATTAACCAATACACGAGCAACAATAACCCGCTCGCAAACACACCACAAAACGGCCTTCAGGTTCTTGACAGTTTTTATCGAGCCAGTTTCGAAGCTGAAGTTCGACAACCACTCTTGCGAGGCCGCGGAGCATTCATCAATCGCATGCCGATCGTCGTTTCTCGAATTAATACCGATCAGGAAATCTCAAACGTGGAAGCGACACTTCAGAACCTGGTCACCAATGTCGAAATTCGATATTGGGATTTGTACTGTGCCTACCGAAGTTTCGAATCTGCGAAAACAGGACGTGACGCCGCGATTGAGACTTGGCGAATCGTCAAAGATCAGTTCGACGAAGGTGCTGAAGTCAACATCCAACAAGTCGCACAAGCAAGCGAACAAGTTCACTTTTTCGAAGCCGATCTTGCCACTCGTTTGAATGAAATCCAGAACGCCGAAGGCCAACTTCGTTACTTGCTCGGTTGGGCAATCACCGATGGAAAATTCCTTCGCCCGATCGACGAACCTTTGATGGCTCCGATCGAATTTGATTGGCATACAACACTTTGCGAAGCGTTGACCTATCGTCCAGAACTTCGACAGGAACGTTGGGAGATCAAGAAACGCGAACTTGGAGTTCATTTTGCGAAAAACGGATTGCTTCCAACACTGGACCTTTCACTAACCTATCGTTGGTTGGGACTTGGTAACCGATTTGGAACATCGGATACAAGCACTGATTTCCCAGATGCAACTACCGGAGCATTGAACGAGTTATTCGGTGGAGGCTTCCAGGAAATTCAAGTTGGCGGATCATTCGGGATGCCAATCGGATTCCGACGGGAAGAAGCCAATGTTCGCAATGCACAATTGAAACTTGCTCGCGAACTGGCTCGTGCCGAAGACATGGAATTGGATTTGTCGAAACAACTTGCCGAGACTTTTCGGGCATTGGCACTCAATCAATACGTCATGCAACAACACTTTAATCGCTGGAAAGCCACGACCGAAGAACGCGACCACTTTGATCGCCTCGAAGACGCGGGCACGGCAACGCTTGACCAGGCACTCGATTCACAGCGTCGTCAATCACAAGCCGAAGTCGCATTCTACAGTGCACTTTGTGAGTACAACAAATTGATCGCTTTGATGCATCGCCGTAAAGGAACGATTTTGCCTTATTCCGGAATTGCTTTTGCTGAAGGCCCATGGCCAGGCAAAGCTTACTTGGATGCTGCCGGTCACGCAGAACGTCGCGGAGCCAGCAGGCAGCTAGACTACGGCTGGAGTCGTCCATCGGTTATTAGTCGCGGCGAAAACTTGCCAACTGCTAACAACACTGGTCAAAGCATCATGGGCAATGCCAAAGCGGCCACTCAAGTCATCAACACTGGTATCGCTCCCGTCTCAGATCCTTATGGAAACTTGCCAATCGAAGGTATTCCTGCTGACGATTACATCCCAATGGAAGGCGGCATTATCGACGGTGCGATTCCTCTTCAAGGACCAAACACTACACCTTTCGCTCCGGGCGGAAGCGTTCCACGTGTGCCGACACCTGCGACAAGAGGTTCGTCATCACGAAACCACCAACCAAAGACAGCCTACAACGTTCAGCAAGTTGCCTATGCTCAAGACATCCCACTGGAAGACATTCCAGAGGTTGGCTCAGAACCTATCCCAAAGCCAACGGCAACAAACTCCAAATCAAAACCAAGTTATCAACCTGTCGCCGTTCGCAAGGTACCAAAAATTGTTGCCAAGCCAACACGAACACGAGCTGTTAAATCCAACAAGCCAAAACGTGACAATACTCCGATGCCAGCCAAACGACTTCGTGCAACGACGGGAGTCAACAACGCATCGGCAACGCCTTCCAAACCAAACAAGGTTTCGAAAAACACGACGCCAGCGGTACTTCACACCGGCAATATGGCTTGGGAAAAAATGGGGCTAAACCGCCCGGAGTCAGTGCCTCCACGCACGACTGCAAAAATCAAAATTAACTAAACCTCAAATCAACTAACGTTTAATTGTGGCGAAAGCGAAAACGGCTTTGACTTTCGAAAACAACATTCACCATTCCGACAAAACAAAATGGACCTCGAACTAAGGTCAACGTCATGAAAAACTGGATCGCTTTATTAATTCTCGCGGCAGCCACGATCGGCATGGCAGGATGCAGCATGTGCTGCGGTCCGTTCGACTACGACTACCCTGCGTTTGGCGGAGTCAATCCCCGAGTTGACCAACGCAACGGCCGACTCGGTTCAATCTTCTCCGATCCCAACGCGTACTTTACTGGCGAAAGCGCCGATTCCAACTTGGCACCTCGACCAGAGCCAATTGCAAGTAGTAGTACTGACGATGAATCAGACGAAGATTCAGAAGCTGAACTCGAAAAGATCAAGAGAGAACTGGAAAACGATCGCTTAAACAGTGATCTTAATAGTGACGGCGATCTTAATGACGGCGAAGGCATTGGTTCCGATTCGATAGAATCGCTTCCCGACCCCGAACCATCAGAAGACACAACAGACGGCGGAACGGCTTCGAGAATTTGGAAGAACCGTCCATTGAGATCCAAGGGTACTTGGCGATAGGCATAAACTGGTCGCTCTTTCTAAGCCCTGAGTTAGATTTCAGCTTTCAAACATCAAAGCACAGAATTTGCCACTCCACATTAACGCCGGTAATGTGGGCAAAAGGAACTGCCGATGCGTGCGTGTCCAACACGACGATCGAAAACCATCCTGCAGATGCTGCCGATCACGCATTGCAGCGTGCTCATCAAATCGCAGCCGACAAGTCATTGCCGCTATACATGATTGTCGTTAACAACGCCGATGATTCTCTCGATACCCTTGAGCTCATCGAGCAACATTGACGAACCGCCTCATGATTGACGCCCTCATCCCGTTTACAGTAGGGACACCATTTCGTGTTCGCTGAATCGGCTTTGAGTTGTTTCAGGCCGCTTGTTTAGCATTCCCAATTCAGTTTGGTAGACTAGTTGAATCAAGTTGGCAGCCTTCGGTTAGAAACGGCTTAATGAATAGGGAGAATCATGAATTTTAACCTACGAGGATTCTTACTTTTTGTGGCACTCATCTCGTTCTGGGTAGCTTCGATTGTGTCGAAATCATCGTATATGGTTGAATTTGCAGCCAGCCTTTCAACGCTCCTAATTTTCATCACACTGCCATTAGCAATATGCGACGGAAAAGTAGAAAGACGTCCGTTTTGGATCGGATTTTTTACAATTGGAATGTTGCAATTATTTTGGATCAATAGAACAAAATCCTACGACTGGCTCGGCAGTTTGGTCGCAAAAGCCATTTGCGGCGACCCTCAATCAATCGTTGCGCAACCCTTTGCGGGATCACCGGTATACCCAACCGGGCAGCCAGCTTTTCAACCTCTGGGACGACCCTTTAATTCATTACCTATTGCTAATGGATATATAGCACCCCCACTGCCTCAAATCGAAATGTACACATCCATTCAGTGGGGAACACAAGTTCTGGTTGTACTTTTGGTCTCACTGGCCGCGGCATATTTGACGCTTTGGTTTTCTCAAAAATCTAAAGATCAAAAAGCCGCAGATTGAAATCTGAATAAAAGTTTAACGACGAGCCGGAAGATGAAGGTGTTTTTCCAACTCCACTTGGCACAATCACTCACCTACACCATCGACGACCTCCATTCAGACTTGACCACGGTCGCCTTCCGGCTCGTCGTTAAAACTTGCGAAAAATCTAGCTTTGGTTAACCAACTTTGGCCGTTCTTCGCCGCTTACTTCAATCAACTTCTGACGGAAGCCCTCGCAAAGATTCTGCATGGATTGGACGTCAAGCTGCTCTGAACGGGCGTCCGCTCCATGTCCGAGCGCAGTCAGAACTTCATCAACATGCGGTTTTTCCAATTGATTCTTAAAAGCCGCCACGGCTACGCTTCGCATAAACTTGCGGCGGTGGAAAAACATGGCCCGCACGAACGCGTAAAAGAAATCAAGGTCGGGAAAGCCAGCTCGTTTTTCCGGGCGATGCTCAATATGAATGATCGCCGAGTCGACTTTGGGGCGCGGCCAGAAAACTTTTGGCGACATGATACGCACAATTTCGACATCGCAAATGCTCTGCACCCAAACACTGAGTGCCCCGTAGTCTTTGGAGCCAGGTGAAGCAACCAAACGATCGGCAAGCTCCTTTTGGATCGTAACCGTCATCGTCGCAGGGACGACTTCGCTGCGAAGCAAGTTGGAAATGATCGGCGTCGCGACGTTGTAAGGAAGGTTGGCGGCAAGTTTAAAAACGCGATCCGGCGCGGCAGCCATATGTCGCTTGATCGCGTCAATGACTTCGGGAGCGAATTGGTTTTTATTCTTAAGCGCGTCCTGTTTGAGCATTTCAATATTCTCAAACGGCTCAAGCTCTTCCGAAGCCATCTGGTGGAGGAATTGATCAATCTCGACTGTGATCACAAAGGCGGCTTCTTCGGCAAACAAACCGGTAAGCGAACCCATGCCCGTACCGATCTCTAGCACAACGTCGTTCTTGTTAAGCTTCGCGCTGCGAGCGAGCAGATTGAGCAGGTTCAAATCGATCAGAAAGTTCTGCCCGTGCCGCTTGTTCGGGTTCAAACCCACTTCTTCAAATCGGCGTGAGAGGTAGGAAACAGTTTGACGATTCACTTTGGCCATTGAATTAAGATCCACTTCGGTCCATTTGCTGCTGGACGTACTTAGCCAACAAGTCGGTTTCTATATTTACTTTGTCGCCAACGGCACGTTGCCCCAGCGTCGTGACCTTAAGTGTATGCGGGATCAACGCCACACTAAACCGCTCTTTTTCGACTTTGACCAAAGTTAAACTGATTCCGTCGACAGTGACCGAACCCTTGGAAGCCATTTGTCGCGTGAGTTCGGCAGGCACGCGGAACCAAAACTCAGCCCATTGGCCGTCTTCATTGCGCTCGTCCACGATCCCAATCGCATCCACATGTCCCGAAACGTAGTGCCCTCCCATCCGATCACCGGCCTTGAGAGCCCGCTCCAGATTCACTGGCGATCCCGTTTTAAGTTCACCCAGGTTCGTCCGGCTAAGCGTTTCAGTTCCGGCTTGGAAGGTCAGGATCTCGCCGTCCATTGCCACCACCGTCAGGCAGCAGCCGTTGATCGCGACGCTGGCTCCCATTTCGGCGTCTTGGGAGACGGTTGCGGCTCGGACCTTAATATCAGCCGTGCCGGAGGATTCCGAGACAGATTCAATGGTCCCTTTTTCTTCGACTAAACCTGTAAACAAAATATGGGCCTTCAATAATTGGAACGGTGAACACGCAACATCGCAGAATAATAGACGGCATCGTTCAAGATTTTTCAATGACGCGTTTTTGAAACCTGTTTGCCGGTCAGCTATATTGCACAACACTCATTGAGTCTTTCATTGCAGATATGCTGTTGGCGTTATCGTTGAAGATTGCCGATGAGACGTTTTACTTGATCTTGGACTTAATCTTGGTTTTACCAATGCCTGGACGTCACGCAGTTTCCGTTTTTGCTCTCACGCTTTTTCTCTCATGTTGCTTTGCATCAACGGTACAAGCCAAATTTGAAGGTGAAATCGACCGCAATTCAAAGCTGGATAAATCCAAGCCCAACTTCATCATCATTTTCACCGACGACCAAGGCTACAACGACCTTGGATGTTTTGGCTCAAAGAAAATCAAGACACCCAACATCGATCAGTTGGCAAAAGAGGGCCGAAAATTTACAAGCTTCTACGTGCCATGTTCCGTCTGCTCGCCGTCCCGTGCGGCGCTGCTCACAGGCTGCTATCCCAAACGAGTCGGAATGCACAAGCACGTTTTGTTTCCGCAATCCAAATACGGTTTAAACCCAGCAGAACACACAATCGCAGACCATTTAAAGTTCAACGGATACGCAACGGCATGCATCGGGAAATGGCACCTTGGTCATCACCCGGAGCTACTGCCGCGGCAACAAGGTTTCGATTCCTATTTTGGAATTCCTTATTCCAACGATATGAATTATCCAGACAACAAAGGCAAACCGAGAATCCCAAGCGATAAACTTTGGGCCGATCAAGAAACTGCGATCAACCACTGGAATACGCCATTGGTTGCAAACGAAGAGATTGTGGAACTTCCCGTCGACCAGCGGACCATCACACGGCGCTACACCGACAAAGCGATCGAGTTCATTACGGCCAACAAAGAGAATCCGTTTTTTCTTTATCTACCACACTCGATGCCACACATTCCGTTGTACGTTCCCGACGACGTTTACGATCCCAATCCGCAGAACGCTTACACTTGCGTGATTGAGCACATCGATGCGGAAGTCGGCCGAATCGCAAAAACAGTTCGCGACTTGGGGTTGGCGGAGAACACTTACATCATTTACACCACCGACAACGGGCCGTGGTTGCAGTTCAAAAATCATGGCGGCAGCGCAGATCCACTTCGCAGCGGCAAAGGCACCACGTTTGAGGGCGGACAGCGTGTACCGTGTGTGATGTGGGGACCGGGACGGATTCCAGCCGGAACAAGCACCAACGCGTTCGCTACGACGATGGATTTATTGCCTACGATCGCTGCAATCACAAAGACAAAATTGCCGGAGCAAAAGATAGACGGATTTGATATTACGTCTGCCCTGACGACAGACGAATCTCCAAGAAACGAATTGGTCTACTATTCGTCACGAGGCGACCTTAATGGGATCCGAGTCGGTGACTGGAAGTATCTCGAAATAACCAAAACGAACCGAAAGAAAAAGACGTCAAAGACCGAGACGTTTCTGTTTAACCTCGCGGACGATATTGGCGAGAAGAATAATTTGCTTGAATCGAATCCTGAAAAAGCGGAAAAGCTAAAGGCTCGAATGAAAGAGTTTGACGCTGAGATCACGGCCAACGCAAGGAAAGTCTGGCGAAAACAGGAAAAGGCTGCTCCCCAACAATCCAAATAAAAGAGCACCGCCCCAATCGGAACGATGCTCATTCATATAAAAATTTGTCTATCTCACAAATTTCGAATCGTGCTTACAACGACTAATTACTCAGTCGCAGCAAGCTCATCTCTTAAAGTTAACTCCTCAACGAAGTCAACAAAATTTCGCTTGTTCTGCTGATGCCGAATATTGGATGAGCTGCGCCCACGATCCAGTTCGTGCTTCACCGCTTGTTCCATTTTCCGAATCGCATTGACGATGCACTCAAACACCGAGTCGCCTTTGGCCGCAACATGCACCGAGCGCCGAGGAAAAAGATCTACATCAATTCGACAGTCTCCAATAAATTCACTTTGGTTTTTAGATTTATCATTAATTCGACAAGAAACTTGTTTGATTCGTGAGTCCAAGCGATCCAAGGCAGTGTGAACCTTGTGTCCGATGAAGCCCCGAACCTGTTTCTTGTTCTTAACATTCTTGGCATTAATCTCAATTTTCATGCAAACTCCTTTGTGTAAGGCGTTGTTCAACAAGGTCATAGAACCTATCGAAACTCTACGTCTAAATCGAACTTGGGGCGCGAATAAACTTTGGGAGAACTGGAGAAATGGCCCTGGATTTTTAGTTGTCAAACAGGACATTTTTGAGATGTTTCTTTTTTGCAACATGCGGCAAACCAATGATTCGCACCGATCATTATTGAAACTGAATTCTTGTTCGCGAGGTCTTTCTAACATTGGTCTGAACATTTGAGCGGTCACGGTTTAGCCTTCCGGCATAGGCTGCGCTACTTACTGTTCTACATCGACATTGGCCACACTAAAGCCAACCAAGGGGGCGCGATCCGCTGCTTGCAATCTGTCCGCAAAACCCCTTTCGAAAACCGCTTACATTTATCACAATGGCGGCTCAATCACCTGACGATCAAAACGTAAACGGAAACAACCATGGACAATATTGTAGAAATCAAAGGCCGCCAAATCCTTGATAGCCGCGGCAACCCAACTGTCGAAGTTGACGTCACGCTTGCGGACGGTTCGTTCGGCACGGCAGCCGTTCCATCTGGAGCCAGTACCGGCGCCCATGAAGCCTGGGAAATGCGTGACGGTGACAAATCCGTTTACATGGGCAAAGGCGTCACCAAAGCCGTGGCCAACATCAACGGCCCACTTGCCGACGCTTTGATCGGTGTACCCGGCACCGACCAATCGCTTGTCGACCAAACGATGATCGCGCTGGACGGAACAGACAACAAGTCGAACCTTGGCGCCAACGCGCTGCTGGGAATTTCTTTGGCAACCGCCAAAGCCGCCGCGATTTACAGTAACCAACCCCTATACCGATATCTTGGTGGAGCCGCTGCAACGTTACTTCCAGCTCCAATGATGAACATCGTCAATGGTGGCGAACACGCTGACAACTCAGTTGACGTACAAGAATTCATGGTCATGCCGCTTGGCTTTGAGCGGTTCAGCGACGCACTTCGTTGTGGATGCGAAATTTTCCATAACCTGAAAAAAGTTCTTCAAGACAAAGGCCTCAACACGGCCGTTGGCGACGAAGGCGGATTCGCTCCCGATCTTGGCAGCAACGTTGAAGCGCTAGATCTAATCATGATGGCGATCGAAAAAGCGGGTTACAAACCAGGCGAGCAAGTCCAAATCGCACTTGATGTGGCCGCGACTGAGTTCTACGACGAATCCAAAGGCGTTTACAAAATCGACGGCGGCGAACTCGATTCAGCCGGTATGGTTGACTTCCTCGTTGACTGGGCCGACAAATATCCGATCTGCTCAATCGAAGACGGTTGTAGCGAAGACGATTGGGATGCCTGGAAGATGTTGACGGACAAATGCGGTGACCGCGTACAGCTTGTTGGTGATGACTTGTTTGTAACCAATACGACTCGTTTGCAGCGCGGGATCGACGAAGGAATTGCCAACAGCATTTTGATCAAAGTAAACCAAATCGGGACATTGACCGAAACCATTCGCGCCATCCAGTTGGCTCACCGCAACAACTACACAAGCATCTCAAGTCATCGTTCTGGCGAAACGGAAGACTCAACCATCGCAGACTTGGCGGTTGCAATGTGTACCGGACAGATCAAAACTGGATCCGCATCACGAAGCGATCGGATGGCCAAGTACAACCAGCTTCTCCGCATCGAAGAACAACTTGGAGCAGGCGCCGTTTACGCCGGTCCATTGTTCGGCAAAAAAGTGGGTCAAGTGGCTGCTGTTTAGAATTCCGTTACGCCAACGGGTTTGAATCCCAACGCTCGTTTAGGCTGAACTCAATAACCCACTGACCTCCAAAACCCAGCGTCGCAAACCGCACACTGGGTTTGTTTTTTTGCAGGATGGATATTTATTCATACCTGCTTTCTCAGGTTCGCGAGTGGCGGAATGTCCAACCTACTTATTTTTTGGTCAAAACGACGGTAGCGCAACGTCAGAATTTAAACGGAATTACACACCGATTTTTCGAACCCGCAGCGTTGTGTTTTTCCCGAACCATACGTACCCAAACAAAAGCTTAACCATATCCAGTGGTGTATAATTAAACCCACGGGATAAATTTGGGATAAGCAAAGGAGACAGATCATGACGAGCTGGTTTACCGAGAGTGCAACTTTTCCTCTGATCACGGGCGTCTTGCTCGCGATCATATTGGCCGGGATGGGATTTGCTTCTCGAGAAAAAGTCATGTTCTACATCGCAATTATCGTCGGAGTGATTACCGCGGGCATCGTCACTTGCGAACAATTGATTGTCACGGACCGAGAAGAGGTAACCGAGGTCATTTACAAACTGGCCGATGCAGTTCAAGCAAACAACAAAGCGGGCGTGAAGAGATTTGTAAGCAAATCACGTGATGACACATTGGCACGTGTCGATAATGAGATGCCACGCTACGATTTTGAGTCGTGCCGAATCATTGGCGTCAATCACTTCACCCCCGATGATTCCAGCTCTAAGAAAAAGGCTGAGATTTGCTTTGTCGTTACCGTTCGTGTCAACATCGACAAAAATCCCACCCAAGCCTTTGGCCATCGCAAGATCACGTTGCAGATGGAAGAAGAGTCAGATGGCAAATGGAAGATCATAGACTACTCCCACGAACCACCAAGCAGCGGCGCGATTCTCTAGCGGTTCGTTTTTGCCAGCTGTAGCCAACACTCGAAAGCATAGAGAATAGAAACGAGAGTTTTTGTCCGCAGAACTACTCTGCGATCTCTGCGTCTCCGCGTTTCAAAACTCCCCAGCCGAAAACAACTGCCGCTCCCGACCTTGAATCTCGGCTACGAGTAATCCAGCAAACTAAAAAGCGGATACTTATCAAGCTTCTTCGCACCGTCAAGAAACTTCAAGTGAATCAGGAACGCACATGCAACCACGTTGGCTTTACATTCTTCGATCATTTCGCAACACGCTTGAACGGTTCCGCCGGTAGCCAACAAGTCATCGATGACGAGAACATTTTGGCCTTCGCTTATTCCGTCGACATGCATTTCCAGCGTATCGGAACCATACTCCAATTCGTAACTGTACGAACGTTTCTTGAAAGGAAGTTTTCCTGGCTTGCGAATTGGAACCATGCCAACCCCCAAACGAAGAGCCAACGGAGCGGCGAAAAGAAAACCGCGTGCTTCGGCCGCAGCGATTACATCGATCTTTTTGTCTTTGTATTCCTCTGTGAACTGATCGATGCAAGCCTCAAATGCTGCGTGACTACCAAGAAGAGGCGTGATGTCTTTAAAGACAATCCCAGGTTTTGGAAAATCCTGGACGTCTCGGATGTAGTCGTTAAGGTCAACGCTTTTGGTTGCTTCAGCCATGAGGTTCTCTGAAAGTTAATCTTGTGACGCTGCGCCATCTAGCGCGACCACTAATATATCTTTGTAAGAACGTGTTTTCCAGAGGTGCGATTTGCGCATAGTCACTGAAGGCGAAATCAGTCGATAATCCAGGGCCGTTTTGCTCACAGCCCATTTAGCAAGCTTGCGCTTCCGGCTGTCCCATTTTCCGCAACCAATTGTAATGCGAAGCCACCGCCGATCGTACCGTTGGATGTGCGTGGTACAACACGCCAAACTCAGCCGATGTCTCTTCAACGATTTTGGAAAGCGCCGGATAGTAAACGTGGCAGATCTTTGGAAACAAATGATGTTCAATTTGATAATTCAATCCGCCAGTGAACCAACAAACGATCGGATTACCACGAGCGAAATCGACGGTCGTTTCTACTTGATGAATCGCCCAGGCGTTTTCCATTCGTGAAGTGTCGCCTTCAGGAAGTGGAAACTCGGCTTCCTCGACGCAATGTGCCAATTGAAAAACAACGCTTAACAAAAACCCATGCACAAACGAAACCAAAAAGAACATGATCAAAACGTTGTACCAAGCATGCAAATACAACGGGATGCCAAACGCCAGAGTTACGAAAATGAGTTTACCCGCGAGCAACACAATCAACTCAAGTGGTTTGGGAGAAGGCACTTTGGTGTCGCCCGATTTGCCAGTGATCAAAGCAACGGTATCGTCTACCAATTGCCACTTGATTGTCACCGCACCGTACAACAGCCACAAATAAACGTGCTGAAAGCGATGAAAGCCCAACCGGGACTGATGAGGCGAAAGACGACCCAAAACGCCTAAATCAATATCGCCATCAACGCCGGTGATGTTCGTATAAGAATGATGAATAATGTTGTGCGTCCGTTTCCAAATAAACGAACTGACACCGATGATGTCCATCGTAAACGCCATCAGGTTGTTCACGATGGGATACTTGGAATACGCGCCATGCCCACCATCGTGTTGAATATTAAAGCCAACGGCCGCCATTGCAAACCCTAATGAAACGGAGGCGATGATCGTAATGGCGACGGACACAGGAAAGAAAACCAACACCACATACGACGCGACCAGCCACGATAAAATGATCGCGGATTTTACGTACATCCCAATATTGTCTCGTTTAGAGAGCTGATTGGTTTCGAAATAATCGTCGACACGCCCACGCAACGTCTGCATAAAACCTTCACAACGAGCAAACTTGATATTTTGATTCTCACGTGCCGAATTCTTTTCGACCGCAGGCAAAATTGTTGTGTCAGGCATATAATGACAAACGAAATTTAGTAGGGAAAGATGATGCTTGGGGCATTAAAATAGCACAGATCATCATTCTTTGGCATTGCCCTTACTAACATCTACGCTGCAAGAACGATTTGCGAAGCCAATATCTTGGCTTTGGGCAGCTTGCTTCGCGGTTAACAACATTTTGCAGCGCAGTATTTGCTTACACGCGCCTTACATACCACGTTGGCCCACATAGTAGCGTTTTCAGTCAAAAGCAAAATTCGTTGGTAGGCTGTTATACCGGCGACAAAGTCAGCCCAAACGCATCGGAGCTTCCATTGGGTGCAAACCTCTGTTTTACTTCCGTCGCGTTCGCCCAAACAGACGGCAAACTATAAACACCAAGCTCACTTGCAAAATTCCGCAAGTCTAATCGTTCAATCTGCGTCACAGAATGGTTCATGCCTTCAATGGTGATCGAAGCAATTGTGCGGTTTGGCAATCCATACATATCGAGGCTGATCACCAATTCATCGCCGTTGATGCGCTGAAAAGACAAATCGCGACTCACAGACGTCAACCCAAACTTGCCTTTGATTTGTAACGTGTCAGTTCCTCCTGCGTCAAAGAGAACGTCGTCACCATCACCCGTTGTGTACAAATAGGTATCGTTGCCCAAGCCTCCAGCGATATTATCTATTCCGGTTAAGCCCTCGATAATGTCATCGCCACCCAACCCATCGATAGTACTGCCGTGACGATGCCCTCTGATCACATCATTGAATTGACTGCCGACCGCCGAACGCGCATCGCCGGTGTAGCTTTGCCACGGCCCATCACCTAGCAGATAGCTGATCCCATCAGATCGCAAATCAATGGAGACCGGTCGCGGAGAGTTTATCGCATGAATTGTCAGATCCTCGAACCGGAGTTCGTGAAGTGCACGCTCAAATGGCTGGTCAGTTTCCCCAAGCCCAAACCATAAAGGAAAGTCCGGAGCGCCGTCAAAATTTCTTCCATAGCGTAAACGAAGATACTCGATATCCCGCGCGCCAAACGTATCTGGATAAGGTTTGTCCACTGAGTCGTAGTAAGCAAGCCCGACAACGGATTCAGTTCGGTCAAACTCTAACGCAAAATGTTTGATCCCAAGTGACGACCCAACGGCTTTCAAAAGATCAAAATAGTTTTGGCTCCCTGGCACCGCACTCGCATCACCAGCAAAGAACTCGTTATCTAAAACGATATCACCGAACCCAGCAACACCTGGCGCAAACCCAACGGCTCGGTCAACAGAGTCTGCAGCGAAGATTTGAATATCAGCCGTTTCAGATTCGCTTAATCGAAACTCTAAACCAGTCGTTGATTCCAAACCGGGCAATCCATTGGTTGCCGTTAACCCCAATATCCCTTCGATCGCAGTTTGCACGTCTGGGCTAACGGCTTCGACTCCGCTAAAACGCCCCGCGGCAAAGTGGGCCGGTACCGTATCGGCGAAGCGGTAAGTGATAACTCTGTCCGACTGCAGTTCAGTATTCGAGCTATCCCAGATACGCCCAATGTCCAAAACTTCATCGGCTGTCTGGCGAACATCCAGCGTTGTTTCGTGCCACTTGGAAACAGTTCCCGCTCCAAGTGCGCGAAAACTAATGTCATACAGCCCCGGATCAATGTCAGCGCCGTTAAATCGAATTGCGGGAACGTCCGCGATATCGATGTTGTGAACCTGGAATTTTTCAAATTTGATTTGATTGATAGTGAAATCGGCTTCCGAGAACAACTGCACGCTCTCGGCAGGGAAATCCAGCAAGTTAAACATATGGTTGAACGTGATCGAACTATTTGAGCCGTACAAATTCGCCGTGGGCACGCCACCGACTGGCGGAGCAAAGTCATCCGTTACCGTAACTGCATAGCCACCGGTGTAAGCGCCGTTAAACAAACCGACTTCGACAAAATGCCTGCCCGTTTCTTCTGCGCGATAAAAGCCGTCAATTTCTGCGCGTTTGACTTGGAAGTCCGGCGTGCGAATTTGCAAATGAGCCACATTCGTTCGCTGATTGAAATTGGGAATCCTGTACCAGCGTCCAGCGATCAAATCGACTTGATGCCAATCGACGTCACGGCGATACTCAAGCAATCCCGAAACGGAATCAGTTGAGCCGTCGGGACGAATTTCCAACCGACTGTTGGTACCCGGGTGATCAGGAACCAAATCAGGCCAATCAACGACAGTACTGGAAAGTTGATAGGAACCGGCGATGTCGACTCCGGACGCGGTCAGAAAATGCGTGCCACTATAAGAAGCTCGATAAGTAATCAAAGCATCATTGCCAGAGCCACCATTATCGTTCGCAGCAAGCTGCGTGTAGTTTCCGTCAAACAACCTAAGAAACGGATCAGCCAGAGACAGCTGCTTGAGATCAAACCGATAAATAAAACCTTCCTCAAGGACTACCGCCCAAGTATCAGCATCCGTTTTCGAATCGATAACATTTGTCTTCCTGCCACCATCGGCCAACAAGTTCACAACGCTTGACGGCCCCTCAGGCACCTCGAATCTGCTTGCCGTTACGGTGTAGTTTTGTTCCTGGCTTCCCGATCCGAGATTATCAATGGAAAAAAAAGTTTGCTGAGAGCCCGAAAACGCCTGAACGATAAACCTGGCTTGCGCGGGCTGGCCGGAGCTTGGCCCGGTAAAGCTAAGGTGCTCAACAACTTGCCCAAACTGAGTAATCTGAACCAAATCACTGTCAACCGCGACAACCACCTCGTACAGTTGAGGAACAAACAGAGAAAACCGAGGAGAGTCGAAAAAGAACGAGTCTTGATCAAATGAAGATCCTGCATTGTCATCAGGACAATGCTCAAACACGCCGCTAAACGGCACGTTCAAATCAAGTCTCACTTGTTCGCCGCTATCCGGTTGAGACACTTTATTCCTCACGTAGAAAATCTTGTTTTGCAATAGTTATACAGGAACTTAAAAAGCGTTTTTACCGCAACACAGCTTTTAGAACCGAAAAATCAATAATCCAAATGAATTGCTGTTCTTCAAGCTTTCAACCCGCCGCATAAGTGCGGTGACTTTATCGTTCGATTTGACTCGGAAACCATCGCACTGCAAGGATTTTGTGACACGCCAGAATCAATCAGTGGTTTTCCTTTCGAATCTGGCAACAGCGACCGAGGCAGATGTCGCAAACGGTTCATGCTTCGCTTAAACTCTTAAATACGTAATACATACCAACCATCGAATAAGTATTCTCAGGATCGTCATGACATCGACACCAGCCTCGCGATTATTCGCCGCCGCTTTGTTTTGCATTTGCACTGCTACAACCGCTTTTACATTTGCTCAAACCGCACAAGAAAGGGTCGATGAATTGATACGGCAATCCAAGCAAGTGACCGACGGCGACCAACAGCTTTGGTGTGAGTACGTTGGCAGCGAAGGACCGGGCAAGGGCAAGCACATTGTCTTGATCGCTGGTGACGACGAGTACCGCAGTGAACAATGTCTGCCAATGCTTGGCAAGATCCTTGCCGTTCGTCACGGATTCAAATGTACGGTTCTGTTTCCAATCGACCCTTCAGATGGCACGATCAAGCCGACTTATCAAACGAACATTCCCGGCATGGAACATCTCGACAGCGCGGACTTGATCATCATCGGTTTGCGTTTTCGACACTTGCCAGACGATCAAATGAAACACTTTGCTGACTACGTTGATTCTGGACGACCGATCATCGGAATTCGAACTGCAACTCATGCATTTAACTTCAACAAGAATCCAGAAAGCAAATTCAAGCACTACAGCTACAACAACAAAGAGTGGCCAGGCGGATTTGGCAGGCAAGTCCTTGGCGATACATGGATCAATCACCACGGCCATCATGGACACGAAAGTTGCCGCGGCGTAATCGCAGAAGGAGCCAAAGACAATCCGATCCTCAAAGGCGTCACCGACGTTTGGGGGCCTTCGGATGTTTACGGCATTCGCAATCTCCCTGAAAGCGCCACCGTTTTGCTCAAAGGCGCGGTCCTTGCAGGGATGAGCCCGGACGACAAACCAGTTGAAGGCAAGAAAAACGATCCGATGATGCCAATCGCTTGGACCAAAGGCTACAAAAGCAAGTCCGGAAAGGAAGCTCGAATCTTCTGCACGACGATGGGTGCCTCGACGGACTTTGAAAGCGAAGGCTTACGTCGCTTGATCGTCAACGCGAGTTTCTGGGGGTTGGAGATGGAGTCATCCATCCCTGATTCTTCCAACGTGGAATACGTCGATGAGTACAAGCCAACCATGTTTGGATTCGGAAAGTTTGACAAGAACCTCCGCCCTTCGGACCTCAACCTAAAAGCCAAGTAACGATTGTAGAATAGTCGCCGGCTGGCCATCACAAGTTTCCTTTTGCCTTATTCCCGGCCATTCAATTCAGCAGGCATTCATTCAGCTTAAGATCGGGCCAATTAGTCTGGATTACACGGTCGAGATCTGAAGTCCGTTTTGCGCCTTACCCTATCGCTCAATTAGCGGTATTCTCAATAGATTCAGACACAAAGCAATTTCAATTCAAGCCAACCCAAAATGGACGAAAACAAACAATCGCTGATCGCACTCAATCGGGAACAATTGGGCGAAGAGCTGCAGTCGGTTGGAGTCGCTGACAAGCAAGTTCGCATGCGTGTGAACCAAATTTGGAATTGGCTTTATATTCGCGGCGCGCATACTTTCGATGAGATGCTCAATATCAGCAAAGAGCTTCGCGAAAAGCTTGACGAGAAATATACAATCGACCATCCGGAAATCGTCGATGAACAGATTTCATCCGACGGCACGCGCAAGTGGCTTTTGCGTTTTCCGGCACGCGGTGCAGGGGCGCCGGTTGAAATCGAAACGGTCTACATTCCTGAATCCGATCGAGGAACACTTTGCGTTTCAAGCCAAGTCGGATGCTCGTTGACCTGTACGTTTTGTCATACCGGCACACAAAAGATGGTTCGCAATTTGACCGCCGATGAAATTCTTGGCCAGATTATGCTGGCTCGATTTCAACTGGGCGATTTTGTCGGAATGGATGCGGATCCTGATATTATCGCGCCGCATGAAGGACGAAAAATTTCCAACATTGTGATGATGGGAATGGGAGAACCGCTGTTCAATTTCGAAAACGTAAAACAAGCGCTATTGGTTGCCCTCGATGGCGATGGCCTGTGTTTTTCTCGCCGCCGAATTACGCTTTCGACCTCTGGGGTAGTACCGGGGATCTATCGGACTGGCGATGAGATTCGAATTATGCTGGCCATTTCGCTTCATGCCACCCGCGATGAGCTGCGAGACGTTTTAGTTCCAATCAACAAAAAATATCCGCTGCACAAATTGCTTCAAGCCTGTCGAGAATATCCAGGCCTGCAAAACGGACGCCGAATTACGTTTGAGTACGTGATGCTCAAAGACGTAAATGACAGTTTGCGAGATGGACGAGAATTGGTCCAGATGCTCAAAGGCATTCCTTCGAAAATCAATTTGATCCCATTCAACCCTTGGCCAGGCTCGGAGTACGAGTGTTCCGATTGGAAGACGATTGAAAAGTTTGCAGCCTACTTGAACGACAACGGAATGACGGCGCCGATTCGTACACCCCGAGGGCGAGACATATTGGCGGCTTGTGGGCAGTTGAAATCCGAGTCGCAAAAAGTGAAGCTGAGTTAGTGTTTCTAAAAGCTGAAGTGAACCATGCTCACGGGCAGCATGAGCAGGCACCCGTCGATTAGGATCAACGCTCCTTTTTCGATTTATCCTGCGCCCGATTCAGGCACGTTGCTCAGTCCAAATCGGTTGATTTAAACGGCGCGACGACCTTGCGGGCTTTTCTTCTTGGTTTTGAAAACACGATTTTTGGGCGATCTGAATTTGCAGTACCTGCAGCGATTTGATCGGCCAGGCGATTCCCGCCTGCTTTTCCCGTATGCAAACGCAAATTTGAATTGGATCCCGATGGTTGCAAGCGCGAATTCTGTTCGGTTTCGCCCTCACGGCTGGCAGGCATTTCGATTTCGCCCAAGTACTTTCGTTTAACTTCTTCGTGGGCAACGATTTCTTCGGCGGTTCCGCTACAGAGAATTCGGCCTTCACTGACCACGTAAGTTCGATCAGTGATTTGCAAAATTTCACGCGCCGCATGGTCGGTGATTAAGACCGAAATTCCGGCTTGGCTAAGTTCCTTGATGACAATTTGAACGCTCTGCACAGTCACCGGATCGATCCCCGCAAACGGCTCGTCCAACATGATGATTTTCGGTTCGGCGACCAGACACCTGGCTATCTCAAGCCGTCTTCGCTCTCCGCCAGACAGAGTTCCAGCTTTTGATTTTCGAATGTGAGTGATTTTGAATTGTTCAAGCAACTCGTTGGTGCGAATTTTCTGTTGCTTGCGACTGAAGCCAAGAAGCTGCATCATGCCGCGAAGATTATCCTGGGCGGAGAGTTTGGCGAACACACTGGACTGCTGTGGAAGGTACCCCATCCCGCCTGCGCGGCTTCGCATATGCAGCGGCCACCGTGTGACATCAACGCCTTGAAGATTGACATTTCCTTTGTCGGGACGGACAAGCCCACACATCATTTTAAATGAAGTGGTTTTGCCCGCACCGTTAGGGCCAAGCAATCCGACAATCTCGCCAGTGTTTACTTCCAGCGAAACACCATCAACCACCCTGCGGCGACCATAGATCTTCACCAATCCATCAACAACAAGAATAGGCATCACGTTCTTCCCTGAACTAGATTTTAAAATTTCGCAATCGCCAGTCGTAAATCGTAA
>CAYZGP010000050.1:0-14715 GCA_964478065.1 uncultured Pirellulaceae bacterium | reverse complement strand
TCGTAAGTCGGCATTCACGAGATTGAATTCGACCGACTCAAAACCAAAACGAAAACTATTTGATGAACCCCATCTCTCCAAAGTTTGGAAAGTACTTGATAGGTTTGTTTAACGTATGTGGCCAGTAAATTAGCATCGCCCGGCCGATTAACATGTCACGTTCGACGAATTTTTCGCCGTCCCAAACTCGACCGTCCAAACTTTCAGGACTATTGTCGCCCATGGGCAAAAACTGGTCCTTGGCGTCGTCGGCTTTGTCTTCCAAGACGAACATCGGTTTCTTTGCGCCTTTTTTGGTGGTGAAATACTTCATCGCTGAGGCGCCGGTCCACGAAGTCGGATCCCTTTGAATCTGTTGAATTTCAAATTCGGGAATACCGGATTCATTTTGTAAATAACTGAAAAACGCCTGACCACCTTTTCGTGAGGTGTAATAAATGTCTCGCACAACTCTGAGACGGGTCACATCGACTTCCAATCCTTCCGCTCCAACACCGACAGGCTCAGCGTCACCAGGATCCTCGGGCGAATATTTCGGAATCGCAATTCCCGGTCGTGTGTAATACGGCGCGTCGAACTTGATGAGTTTGTTATTGATCCACATGTGAATTTGATCGTCAGCATTCACATATTCGATTCGATATGAACCGGCGCCTTTTAAATTCGTTTGCGCCGTTGGAGTCGCAACAACAGCGCCGTCCTGGTCATTGAAAGTCACTTTGTTTTCGACTTTTGAATCGTCGCAACTCAATGTCGCTATGCCTGTTGCTACATCGATTGAACAAGTGAAATGCGCGCCGCCTTCGACGGCATCAAATGATAATTTTCCAGTCGAAGACTTTACATCCGCCCAACACTCGATTCCCAAATCGCCAACCCAATGGTTGCCCATATTTAGACTGACATCATTCCTCAACTCGCCATTGCCATTGGGATTCAATAAACTATTGTAGACCGTACCGTTGTAGCCATATTGATCACCAATCAGACTACCCAACGGCAAATTGCCATCATAACGACTTGGCAAACTTCCATTTTCGATGGTCGGCCACTCTTGTTTAAGCGGTTGAAAATGGCGGTACCTTAACCACTTGGCCTCGCTTGAAGCGGATGCATGAAAAAGCGAGTTGCCTTGCGATTTTTGAATATCCCAAGCCGAATTCTCAGCGGCGTTGAATGATTGCCAACGCGATGGCCATTTCACTGCCTTGAGTTTTTGGCCGATGAATTTTGTATCGTCAACCACTTGCAACACATTGCGAAGTTTCTCAGGCGGCTTGCGTGAAATCTTTCGACTGTATGTCTGATTGGCTTCTGCAAACATCAAATAAATATCACCACTATCGATTGCGATATTGTCACCAGGCAAACCGATCAAACGTTTGATGTAGTTTTGTTTTCCGTTGTTCGGATTTTTAAACACGATTACGTCATAACGTTCCGGGTTCTTAAAGTCATAGATAAACTTGTTTACCAGAATTCGGTCACCGTTATTTGAATAGTGATCAAGCTCGAACCTGGGTCTCATCTTCGTTCGATACTGGCAAATCGGACAGAAAGTGCTATCGACCGCATCAAACTTGGCCGCGATCGAAGACATGCGACTGGCCCCAGCTCGATACTGAGTGCCGCATTGTTCGCACTTTAGATCCATGTGCTGCCCTTGCAACGAAGGAGCCATCGAACCGGTTGGAATAATGAAAGCTTCGACTTGGTAGGCGCGGAACATAAAAGCCAAAACAACCGCAACGATGATTGATTCGATCGTTTCACGAACTCCGATGTCGCGAAAGAAGCCATAAAATCCACCGACTGGTTCATCGGCAAGAATCGATTCTTTTGGTTCCGGCACTCTGGAGCGTGGAGTGTTTGTCGGAAATGCGCTTCGTCGTGGCCGTCTCGCCATCACAATAGCCCTTGGTTGTTTATCGCGGTAAGTATCGGGGCGCGTGCCACCGTAAATCGACTAATTGGGCTTGGCATGGTTGCACCGGGTCTATCCGAACCCAAATTTAAATTGTAACGTTTTTGCCAACCTCAGCCTACGCGAAAAGGCGTTTGATTTCACTGCTTTTGAGGCAAATCGACGGTTCCAATCACGAATGGAGCCGCCACCGAGGGCATATTCCAATGCCGACTGTCAACTGAGATTGGCACGTTGTCGCCAAGCACAATGAACCCATCCATCGCATCGAGCTCTGAATTTTTTTGAGCTGTTTCAGGGGCCGGATAATAATAAAGGTCCCGCCAAATCCGCACGCGCCGAAACGACGCTGCCGGATCGTTTACGCCGATTTGAATTTGCATCGGATCCCCCTCGCTGTTATCCGCCGCCTCGGTAGCGTCAGCGTCAACCGTTTCTGGCTCAATCTGCAAAGTGAAAACTTGTTTTTGATTGATCAAGAGAACCAACCAACTGTCAAACGAAGTCAACTCAAGCTTTAACTTTTTGCTACTATTAATCGCATCACGAACAACACTGTTGGTCATCGGATCTATCTGAGTCGCTTCCTCTCGCTTGCCATCATTGCGTCCCGCGCCGACCGTAGTAAATGCAAGGCTCTTCTTCGCGATATCAATCTGAAACTCATAGTCAACTGACCGTTTACGATAACGCAATCCCACAATCGACGAAGCAGAATATTCAACGTCGGCTTCAAGGAAAATCTCATCCACCGAATGAAGATCGCGAGTCAACGATTGATTGAAACCGTAGTTGTCTTCGATACTGACGACTTTGTCAGCATCCTTTTTGGTGGCGTAACAGCGATGTTGCCGATACGCCGCCCAAACCAACTCTCCCTTGGTCGACTCAACAGGGCCTATCCGCTTTGAATCACAATTCCATTTAGCCCCTTCGAATCCAACCCAACGTTTGAATCTGTCAGAATAGAAACTGGAGTCGTAAACAGGGACTCGAACTTTCTTTTGAATGTCGATTGGTTTTTGCAACAGCGTTCCATTGGCGAAGATATTGCCATCGTGAAAAGTAATGACTTCACCAGGCATTCCAACGACTCGTTTGATTCCTGTTTTGCCGACTGGATCCGTCATACCAATCATGGAAAAAACAACCATTTGCCAGCGTTGAGGAGGCGGGCCTTCTATCGTAATCTCGACTGCTTGTTCGGGTATCGGCTCGCAAGAAGCTGGATTGTGGCGGTCAATTTTTCCGAACCCGCAATTTGGGCAAACCAAAAACTCTCGCTCGTCAGCTTGCTCAATATCGCACCGAAATGTATTTCCACATTCACTGCAATTACATTGATAGTGCTTGCCAACTAAGCAAGGCGCCATCGAGCTCCCAACGATCGCACCCTTTCGAACATTCTTTGACGTCGACATCTTCGGTGGCTTGTATTTTTTGCAACCAACCGAAAGCGTCAAAACTACCAACACAGAAACAATTGCAGTCACGAACATTCGAGAACCTGCAATCGTTTTGGTTTCGCAAATCGCACGATCCTGTGACGAACAAGACGAAAAACGATCGAGTAAGTTGGCTGCAGCTTTGTTCATCATCGTCAAAATGTGCTTAACTAAGCGTCTAAGTTATCGCAATTGGATTGAAATTCTTTGCAACCGGTTCAAGTGGGAAGGAGGCGCGACTAGAATCGTATCTATGTGAATGGTGGCATCGAATCTCGGTCATTGAAGAATTTTGGCCGATTTTCAGTCTAACAGAAAGCCCTGCAACCGTTCGATTAAATGATTTCGTTCTTCATACCTTGCCCCACGAAGCCTTATGAGTGAAACAAAAATCCTCAATCACCCACTGGTCGATTGTCACTTGACTACGCTTCGCGACAAGTCAACCAAACCAGCTGAGTTTCGCCAGTCTGTGCGACGGCTCTCAATGCTACTCGCCTACGCCGCAACGGAAGATCTTCACACGACTGAATGCCCCGTAGAAACGCCAATCCAGAAAATGATCGGCCGGCAACTACTTCATCGAATTGGACTGATCCCAATTTTACGCGCCGGGATTTCGATGGTCGAACCGATGTTGGATTTGGTTCCGGGTTCCGAAGTCTGGCACTTAGGTTTTTACCGTGACGAAAAAACGGCTAGACCGGTTCACTATTACAGTAAACTCCCGGAGTCTTCTCCCGTCGATGTTGCGTTTATTCTTGATCCAATGCTTGCCACCGGTGGATCGGCGGCGATGGCATGTGAAATCATGCAAGACTGGGGAGTCGAGCGAATCATGATGCTTTCAATTATTGCTGCTCCCGAAGGCATCGCGCGAATGCGAGAAGAATTTCCCAAGATCGAAATCCACACCTGCGTTGTTGACGAACGGCTTAACGAAGACAAGTTTATCGTTCCTGGCTTAGGCGATGCAGGCGATCGAATTTTTAACACCTCCGGCTAAGCCTCAATTTGCTCCCTCCGTATGAACACACAAGTCTTTGGATGCCCGAAGTGCCAAAAACCGTTCCAAGTCAGCGAAGATTTCGCTGGCCAAGCGGTGCAGTGCCCGTCATGCGCTACCGCCGTTGAGATTCCTGCCAGCGCGTTTGATCAAGCAACCATTTCTCCTCCGGTTCCGCCCCAACCACCAGCTCAACCCGAGACGCAAGAAGTGTTCGTCTGTCCTGCTTGTTCGGGACAATTTGGAATCACCAAGCAGATGTACGGAACAACCGTTGGTTGTCCGCATTGCCAAACCAGCATTGCGATCAAGCCTCCTGAAACGGAGCCCGACCCGGAAACCATCGCGCCAAAAATTGTGACGACTTCTCCTGTTTCCAAACGACGACGAAAAAAGAAGAGTGGTGTTGTACAGCCCAAGGCAGGCAGTTCACCGGACCTGTTCGCGCCGGGCTTTAAACACAAAAAAGACAAAACTCCTGACCAAAGTTCTACCAAGCCAAAGAAAAGTGAAGCCCAGCAAGCTGCCACGCCAGCGCCAATAAAGAAAAAATTGGCTGCCGAAAAACTTCCAATAGAAAAAGACCAGCAATCGGCGAAACCAAAACCGGATCCACGATTTCGCGACGGTCCGAAAAGAAAATCAGCCAAGCCGCCCAAGCAAGTACAGAAAGAAGCAGCCCAACAACCGCTTCGCGCAAAAAAACAAACACTGGAACCAAAGGAAGATCAAGCTTCGAAGCAGCGCGATGATTCAACGTCTCCTGACGATTTTGATTTCAAAAAATCGCAGGAGACGGAAAACCCAAGTGCGCCTCCAATCATCGTGGATAAACCATCAGGCGAAAACGTCGGCGGTGAAGAATTCGAAGCAGTAAACAGTGCGTGTGAAACGACGTCTGCCGACCAAACCGTTGAAGAAGACATTGTAGAATCGCCATGGCAGCCTGATCCGATCGATCACCTGCTTCCACCGAGATTTGATGTGCTCGATCCGACACGATTTAGCCAAGGCGGACAGGAGCAGTTCAAAGTCGTTTTGCCAGACGGAAAGGGTGGAATTGCACAACTCGATAGCCGCGTTCTTCGTGTTGAACACGAGGGGGAAAAAGTCGCCTTACGGATGCTGACTGCCGAAGAAAAGAAACGGCGTCGATTGATCCAGAACATCGTCGCCATTTTGATTGGCATCGCGGTAATCGCAATCGCGTTTTCAATTTTGCTTTAAGGCATTGAGAAGGCCGAAACCGAGGGACTTTAACCGGCCGCTTTTTTCTGGCCCGATCTTTCTTCGCCTTCGCCTGATATTTCCGCGGCAACATCAGTTGTCGATGTCGCGTAACCATTTGGGTGCGCACGATGCCAATCCCAAGCCGTTTCGATAATCGGTTTTGGCATATGGTACTTTGGCTCCCAGCCCAAAACCGAACGAGCCATCGTAGCGTTGGCGACGAGTTCCGATGGGTCGCCCGCGCGACGTGGCCCCATCACTTCCGGAATATCGCAATTGGTGACTTCACGACACGTCTCCACAATCTGCCGGACGCTGTAACCATTGCCGGTTCCCAAATTGACTTTGAGCCCCTTGCCTGATTCGATCCGCTCGAGCGCCAACAAATGTGCCACGCCCAAATCGTCAACGTGGATGTAATCTCGAATGCAAGTTCCATCCGCGGTTGGCCAATCGTCGCCGTAGACCGTGATTTTTTCGCGCTGGCCAAGTGCCACCTGAAGCACGATTGGAATCAAGTGCGATTCGGGATCATGATCTTCGCCAATATCTCCTTCGGGCGAAGCACCTGCTGCATTGAAATATCGCAAAGCCGCAAAACCGAAACCGTAGGCTGCAGCGTAATCATCGAGTGCTTTTTCGATTACCAGTTTTGTAAATCCGTATGGATTAACCGGTTCTTGTTTTTCGTCTTCAGAAATTGGAACAACACTTGGCACGCCATACGTCGCACAGGTGCTGGAAAACACCAACTTCTTCACGTCGCAGTGCCGCATGGCTTCCAACAGTTCAAGCGTTGCCAACACATTGTTTTGGTAATACTTGGCCGGCTCAACCACCGATTCGCCGACTAACGCACAAGCAGCAAAATGCATGACTGAATCGATTTGGTGGTCGCCTAAAACCTGCTGCACTAAAGGTCGATCGCGCATGTCACCGACAATCAACTCGCCGGCCGTTACTGCTTTTTCGAATCCCGTCGAAAGGTTGTCCAACACAATTACTTTGTGTCCCGCTCGATCGAGCAAGCGAACCATATGCGAGCCAATGTATCCAGCTCCGCCGACAACCAAAACATTCATTTAACAATCCAGCAACAGAACAACACAACCAATCAAACGAGACAAAACCCCAAACCAGGCAAACTCAAAAACGAGACAAACTCAGAACCTAAGCCGCACGTCGCATCATTTCTTCACCAACGGAAACCAAATGGCCTACCGTTCGCTGCGGTTGATGACGAGCGTACCACTGTTTCGAATACGATCGTGCCGACTCACTATAATGATCGTAATGCTTCACGATTTCGTCAACGCAATTAGCCAAATCCGCCTGGTCGCTCGCGATAACACCGACTTGGCCAATCGGCAATTCATTCGCATTTCGATCTGAACCTACATTTAAGCTTGATCCAGAATTAAGCGTCACAATCTCGACACTTTTTATACTTGCGGCAGATTCATGGAACGCATTCTTCAATGAAAACTTTACCGTTCGCGTTTCTGGTTGCATATGAAAAACGGTGTTGGGCTGACGATCCGTTCGACGACCGCCCACGACTCGGCTGGATGAATGCACAACCTCACCCGACTCGTCCATCTGCGAAACATCCATTCGACAATAGATACCAGAGGTCTTGGGCCAGTTCCAATCGAATTGAAATACGAAACTTGATTCATCCGGATTTCGCTCAACCGTAAATTCGAACGGATGGTTTTCATGATCAAAAGAAAGCACGCCACCGGTCATCGGCACATTGCGAACGCTCCATGTAAAATCACTCAACGAAAGTTCGCGTTTGATGGTGCTTGAGCGAACCAGCGAATCAGCATGTTTGAAAACCGGTTCCTGAATTTGCTCTGCCAACCAGCTTCCAGCCGGAACGATCACGGGCTTGCCACACGAAAGCAACTCGCCCAACACGCCAGCGCGGCGGCTAAAGTAAACTCGGCTATCATAAAACAACAATCCACAATCGGTAGACTTGACCAAATCAACGTAGTCATCATGCGAAAGTGGATGAGAAAAATATTCGATCGGCGGACAAACAAGGTCGCTTGGAGCTTCTGGCAGTTCCAACTCGATTTTTTCTTTCTTGGAGTGCCATTTGCGAGCCGGACGCTGAACAACGACTTGGATATTTCCGGTCGCCAAATGAGTCGGCCAAATCTCGTCAACCAATGGCTGAAGATACTCAACATGGCCTTTCTCGCGACGAACTTCGCCGGGACAAGTAAACCGTAACGGCTTTCGAAAGTGATCGTTTGGTTTGGCGATTTCACTTGAAGAATCAAATGGCAGGCCAGGCCCCCAATCGCTTTCAACCGCATCCAATTCAACCGCATCCAATTCGTCGTGGCCTTCAAAATCAAACGCAAGATCGTCATCGGATCGCTCTTCAAGTTCTGATTTCTGATGCTGCGTTCGTTCTATCGCACTTGCCAAATCGAATTCACCAAACGACAAAGCGGGTTGCGAGATATTCAACGTGACTGGAAATTCGTTTTTTGCAGATTCGTTCGACGCAAATTCTCTTGAGACAGGGTAGGGGAGAAGCTGAAATTCGCCAACGCCCAGCTGGTTATATTGATCAACCAACGTTTGCGAAGTCGTATAGAAATGAACCGAGTGATACGAAAGTCGTGCAAGCGCGGCGAGAAAACAAGCACGAACAGCGTGCGAAAGATATGACTGGGCTTCGTACTCAGGCGTGCGGCCATCAAATAGATTGTAGTGAAACTGCAAGTGCCAATGGGTTTGGATCGTTTTGGCGTGGCTCGAAAGATAGACCGCCAGCCCCATCAATTCGAGTTCGGAAACGGTGGTAAAAAAAGCATGGTCGCCTTGCGTTTGCAACAGCGGACGGAAATACCTTTCGCAGTCGGTGGCAAACTGACGCACGAATTTTTCGCGTCGACGCTGGTGACGAAATCGCTTAAATCCAGTCAACAAACGACTCACCCGTCTCGCGTCCGGGTCTTCGCAAAGAATTTCTCGACTATCACTACGTGTCAAATGCTGGAGACCAGCCAGATAACTATCCCGCTGATAGATTGTTTCCCGAAAAGTTCGTCGCACGGTTCCGTACTGATCAAGCGCCTCCGATTCGGGAAACTCGCGGCGTGAGAATTCACGGTTGGTTCCGATGGTGGTTAAAAAACCGCGCTCATTAGCAGCTTGCGCGACGCAGCGAACATAGTCAAAGTGATGACCACCCGTTCTACACAACGAATGATCGATCAAAAAAAAGTTAGCCATCCTTGGCTCCCGATTGAATTACAGCGGCGGGGATTTTGGATCGTAGTCGCATTAAGACATGACAGTCAATTGCAATGGCCATTCAAATTGCCAGAAGCGGGAAAACCACTGGCCAACTTGGATCTCGCGATCGATTTGAACGCGCGGATTTGTTCAAGCATCCAACAGACAGATTTCGTGGCAGCTTTCGCGATGGATAAAACTCGAAAGCCAAAGTCTTACCCAACGACGGCCCGCCAGCACGCTAGCATTAGTATTGGAATTGACCCTAACACCTTATCTTTCTTAAAAATTAACTCGCTACAGCTACCCAAAAACTGAAACTTATAAGTGAATTTGATTGCATGGACGCGAACAAAAAACACGTCATCATCCTTCCCTACTTTTGCCAAGAGGAAGTTGATCGCTATCTCAAAATAGCCCAGCGACTAAAATCGTTTCCTCAGCCCAACGTGCAATGCGACTTTCTGCTCGCGTCGAGCCCACGTACCGAAACCAATCAGCAGTTAGTTAATACTTATTCTGAATTAGGCAAAGCGATCCCGTTTGCATGTCCAACTCAGATTTTCGGATACCCAGAAGGCCCAGGCGCGATGTTCTGGGACTGCATGGAATTTATTTCGCAAAACTATCCAGACAACGACGGATTCAGTTTGTGGCTTGAGTCCGACATGGCTCCAGTAAAACCCAATTGGATCGACCGGCTTTCAGAGGAATGGTACAGCGGCGAAGAAGTTCCTGTGATGATGGGTTGCTACGTTCCAGAGGTCTACAAACACCGCATCTTCAAAAAACCCAAACGAATTCTCGAGCCACACATCAATGGCGGTGCCTGTTACTCGATGGATTTTGCCAAACAAATGCCGGCGGAAGCTCGAACAGGCGTTTTCGACATGGCTGTTTATCAATACGCCCAGAAGCTTGGCCGCGCCCGTTTTACACGTCAAATCTCGTTCTCAACGCTTGACCGAGTCCGTCGCGATGTGGCCGATCAAGACAAAGTTTTACTCCACGGTTTCATGCAAGAAAAAGATCCGTTTATCAAGCAGTGCCTCACACCGCTGACTGCTCGCGAAATGAAGTCAGCCAATTGGAATTCCGTTCTTGATCAACTTGAAACGGCAAAGCGTAAATTGAAAGTTCAATTTGTTCGCCGTGGCCGCAAAGCCATGTTGGAAAACATGTTCCTGGCCAAGCAAAAACACGAAGCCCAAAACCCAGAATCATTTTACCGACCCCGCGCGGCGTGAATCAATCTTCGAGATTATTATTCGTGTCGCTTCCCCCGCAAAGGAGCGAACCGTGAAGATCGCTCAGTTTAATACGTTCCCATACGGTGGTGCCGCAACCGCCGCCAAACGAATCCACCAACGCCTTCGCTCGAAAAACGTTGATAGTCGTTTTTACTATCATCGCAATGAGAAAAAAGCGGTTGAGGATACGAGCTTTGAACAGCTCAGTTTTACACCGCCAAAATACGGCCTGTTTACTGGCGCCGTCCAACGTCGGCTTGATCGTAGACGCCAAAAAGAAGTTTACGAGCAATTCAACGATCACATCGCGATGCGGCAGCCTGGCCAAGAGACATTCTCGATGGCTCGCCTGCCTGAGCCAACGCTGCTTGATTGGAAATCCATCAACGCGGACGTCGTTCACTTGCACTGGATCTCGTTTTTTGCAGACTACCCGTCATTTTTCGGTTCGATTCCGAATCAAGTTCCAATCGTGTGGACGCTTCACGACATGAACGCGTTTACTGGTGGCTGTCACTATTCCAACGACTGCTCGCGGTTTAATTTTGGTTGCGGCGGTTGTCCTCAGATCACCAATTCGAATCCAAAAGACGTTTCGGCGAGCACTTTCGAAGTCAAACAAAATTCGCTTAAGCAAAAGAATCTCCATATCGCCACGCCAAGCGACTGGATGCGAGAGCTGGCGATGAACAGCAAAATTTTTCCGACCCAGACTTCGTTTCAAACGATCCGACTGGGCTTCGACTTAAAAACATTTCATCCGATCGACAAAAAAACTGCTCGCGAGGCGCTGGGGATTGATACCGACGCGGTCTTGATTGGATTCGGTGCCGAAGACATCAACAATCGCCGCAAAGGCCTTCAGCATCTGATTCCTGCACTTGAGAATTTGAACACGCAAAACAAAGTTGAATCGATTGTATTTGGATCGGGTGAGATCAAATCATCGTCAGGCCAGCCGAAAGTAAATCACTTTGGCTACGTCGATTCAGAGGAGAAACAGGCTTTGATTTATTCAGCAGCGGACTTGGTTGTGGTTCCGTCTCGCGAAGACAACCAACCCCAAGTCGGACTGGAAGCGATGGCCTGCGGAACACCTGTCGTCGCATTTGATGCGGGCGGAATTCCCGAGTACGTTCGCGATGGCAAAACCGGATTGATTGCGAATCTCGGTGACGAAGCCCATTTAGCCGAGCGAATCAGCACACTTGTCGACAACACCAACGCCCGACTCAATATGGGCCGCAAGTCACGTTTGATGATGGAACGTGAATTCGAAGTAAACCGTCAATCGCAACGGTATCTTGAATTGTACCAACTGGCATCCTCCGGCAATTCCGTCTTGCAAACCCGCTCACGTGCGGCATAGGCAATCTACTCGTCCTGTTTCTATTAATTCAACAACAAAACAAGGCCAACGGTCTGGCAGGTTGCCGAACCGTTGGCCCGTTTGATTTCACCTATTCTGTTGGTCCATCGCCAACAACTTGCTCAAACTGGAATCAGTCTTTCTTGCGATTGATGACCAAAACAAGTTTCGAATCTTCAAAGGCAAAACGGAGAGTTGAACCGTTTGCTGTTTTGTAGTTCAAATCGGTTTTCGATTCACCCCAACTCAAATTTGGCTTGCGAGTAGGTTCGCCAAACACTTTTCGCACACCCGCTGGCGAGTCGCCCATTTTGATGCCGCCGGGAAGCTGCCCTTGGAAGACTCCGTTGCCCATCGTCATCCCGAAACAACTTACGCTTATGAGGCCTTTTTCCTTTTGAACAAGCAAAATAAATCCGCGCGAATTGTAGCTAAGCTCTTGAGCTGTAAACGACTTCAACAACTCCAAAGCATCCTTGCCGTCTTCCGGTACACCGTCCTCCAAAATCATTAAGTCATCGGATTCCGAAATCTTGTCCGGCTGGCCAAACACCTCGATCAATTCCTCAGCCGTCATTCCGAACTTCGCAGAGCCAAAACTTTCACCTGGCACCAACACTAGCCCGGAATCGTCAACCGGCTCTTTTCTTTCGATAACGGTTGCTGTGTAACCTTCCGGGACAGTCATTGAAAACAATTTTGGATCAAGCGGCTGGTCAAAAACAAATTGATTGGCGACCGAGACAAACTGCGGGTGATCGTCCGTTACCATTTTCATCTGCAAAGGCAACTTCGTTTCCTGGTCAATCGAAATGGTCGACGTCACTCCGTCATCCAAGACTTCGAAATCGGAACATAAGCGACCATTGACCTTACTTTCGCCAATCAATCTGCCATCCAAGCCAGTTCCGCGAAGAAAGTAGTCTGCTTTTTTCCAATTTTCCAGCACTGCATCGACTCGATATATTGGCGCAAGCTCGGCCGTTTTGGCCTGTTGGTCCAAGGTTAAGGTTTTCTTCTGATTCAAATCCATGATCATTGTCATTGTCATTGGACCATCTTTTCCGCCCATTTCGACTCGCATCAGATCCGAGCCTTGGAGATAGTTTTGAGTCCGTGAAATTTCCTGTTCAGTTTTGGCATCAGACATCGTCGTGACGTACTGAATGGTCTTGACCTTGGCGATTGCCTCCTGCATCTGTGCATAAAGACTTCGCGGGCCTGCCATTAAACTGCTTAACACCAATCCGAACACCACCAACGTCGCAACATTGGCAAGCCACCGTACTTTGGACGCCGAGCGTTTTTCGATTGTCCCGATGATGCTTTGGCCGAACGACCATGCCAACCCGGCGAATGCAAAGGCAACAAGTGCTACAACAAAGACTCTTACGATTGGGTTTTCCCAGCCAGGCAACAGGTCCAAGCGACCTTTCAACAACTTGAAAGCGATCGGTGTTAGAAACGCGAATGCGCAACAGATCCACATTAGATACTGATAGCGTCTCGTGGACAGCGAAGGAACCGCTGACGGGTTTGACGATTTCGTCGCTGCCAACTCGACCGATTGATCAATGACTCGCTGAACTGACTCGGCAGGCACATTCATTGCAACGATCGAGTTAATCGCTCGACTAAGATCTTCCGGCATGTGTTCATTAACGTTTTGGTTCATTTGAGTTCTCCCATTTGAGTATTGCGGAACTTTTCAGTCAGCTTTGTCTTGGCCTTGGAAAGCGCCTTGGCAACGGCTCCGTTTGAAATGCCAAGCTGCTCTGCGATCACCGAGTGTGTAAGATTTTCAAAGTGAACGAGACAAAAAATCTGGGCTTCGCGTGGCGGCAAATCGCTGACCGCCGAACGCAGTTTTTCTTGAAGCTCTCGATTGGCAACGACTTGCGAAGGATCATCTGCTGATCGATCGAAAATCGGATCAACAAATCGCTCAGTCGTCTTTCGCGTTCGCAGGTGGTCGATTGCTCGGCAAACCGCAATTCGGCGAAGCAGTCCATTCCATTTTTGGTTTGAGCTGGCATCCCATTTACGGAACGCTTCGGTAAACACTTCTTGGCTTACGTCTTCCGCATCAGGTAGGTTGCCCAAAATGCGAAACGCAGCAGCCACCACCGAAGCCGCGTTGTTTTTTACGATTTCGTTCCAATTTGACACTTAGCTGCTACTCCGACAAACATTGCAAACACCGAAAATCGGGATTAGTGCCCGAACAAAACAAGATCGAGATGAGTAAGCCTTTCATTACCTGAGAAATCAGGAAAAAGGCAAAATCCTTGGCCGACATAGGGTTACCCACGATCTATCGAGTATGTCTAAGCTCAATTTCTGGCTGGGTTGCCAAATGAACGCAAAGTATGGACACAATAAATCGCGCTATTATTCGAACATCCAACCGCAACCGTAAACATGGCCGCGAACTGAGCCGAGAAGCTCAGTCGCAAAGCTAGGTTCAATGTAACTTTTTCAAACCGATTGGATTGCTGCTTCCTGAGGCCAAACCGAACTTGCTCTGCAACTGGACCGAGTTGACCTCAAAGTGAGTTTCAAACATGCTTCCAAAACACCAATCAGACTAATTGCATTCATCGTTGCTGGCATTTTTGATGGTGATTTAGGTGCGATTGGATCAACACTTCCGATTGTTCAAGCTGATTTTTCCGTATTAACACTCGCTAGCCCTACGATTGATGAAAGTTTCTAAAGAATCACCCCCTGAATAAACGAAACATAAGGCAGGAAGTCAATTCTTTGTCCCTAACAAGATTAACCTCTTGATAGATTTGCCAAAGGATGAATTTTTGAGGTCCTGGGGGGGAAATCAATAATCGGACAATTTGTCTGATTAAAAACTGTTTTGTATCTACGACCCATGGGTGCAGAAGAGTTGCATTTTCTCTAGGCGATATCTTCGTCACTGATACGTCAAATTGGATGTGAGTTTACCGATTATTCCGACACGATTATTCGTTGTTGGCCGATGTTCGGGATTTGAACTGATAATTTGATTAATTTCAGCCGATGTCGTAACGGATGAGTAAGTACGGAAACGAACTCACCTACAAAAGCGATTACGTGTTTATCCCGACCCAGCTGGTTTCGACCAGAAGGGGTAAGCAGTTACACATTGAGAGTCTTGTTCACCTTGAGCTTGATTAGCTTGTGTAGCGAAAGACGATTCAAAGTGTTTATGGAGAGCCTGCGATGAAGGTGTTCAC
>CAYZGP010000049.1:12051-41367 GCA_964478065.1 uncultured Pirellulaceae bacterium | reverse complement strand
CGGGCATCATGCTTACGATCGGAACACGCATCGTGCCTGATCGAAACGGCTTAAGAGAAGCCCAACCGACGAACCAGCACTTACACCGATTCGTGTTTTTTAGCCACCGGAGCGTGGAGGTGAAGTCCGCATTCTTGCTTGAGTCCGGAGAACCGAGTGTCACGATCCGTCTTGTCAAACTCGCCTCGTGGCCGACTGGAATGCGCGTCGCCGACCGTTGTGAATCCCAAAGCCTCAAGCGGATGCCGTGGCAGATTGTGGCGCTTGAAATACTGATCAACATCAGCGGAAGTCCAATCCAAGATCGGATAGATTCGCCACCCGCCTTCTGATTTGCTGATCGGTTTTAGTCCTGCTCGGAAATCCGTTTGGTCGCCTCGAACACCGGAAATCCAGGCTTCCGCACCAAGCTCACTCAGTGCTTGCTTCATCGGTTCGACCTTCCGCATTTGGTCATATCGCTTCAGATCTTCCAGACTGTCGCTCTCCCACAGACGCCCATATTCCAGTTCCATCTGAGACGGACTAATGTTCGACAGCGCGACATGGAGATCCAGGTTGAGGTGTTCCGTCAGCGTTTGTGCGTAAGTGTAAGTTTCATCTGGCAGGTAGCCCGTATCGACCCAAATCACTTTCAAGCCTGGGATGACCCGACTCACAAGGTGAAGCGTGACTGCCGACTGAATGCCGAAGCTGGTGCTCATGACGGCTTGATTGCCGAATCGCTGCCCAGTCCAGGCAATGAGTTTTCGCGCCGAAAGAGATTTGTTTTCTTGATGCGTTTGGTTGTTGAAACTTACTGGGCGGATCATTTTGTTCTCCTCGTTTGTTCTTAACCTGTGATCAAATCGTTGCGACACGATTCCATGTGCGACTGGAAAGTAGATGCGCGCGGTTATGGCGTCTTACTCAAAATTCACAGACAGAGAACTCAAGAGTATGTTGGCACAAAGTGCTGCTGGCCGCGGTTGTAAGAACTCTCGCAATGGACCCGAAAGAAAACCCAACTCCCAAGTAAGAACAGACACCCTGAGTGACTCTAACGTGCATCAGCAGACACATTGAGTATGACGCAAGAAAACATTCGACTAAGGTATCTCGTTACACAACTCGGATTTGTAAATGTGGCCGATTCGATTTCGTGCGGCTTATTTGTCGCGGTCATTTTAACGGTGAGAAGAATCGGTATTCTGCGATGTCGCAATCTCGCCCGCCAAAGATAGTCGTTTGCCGATAGTAGCGCGTCAAACCTGAATTGACGGGTGCCATTTTACGCGAAGCTTAAGTATTCTCATGCTGGGCGTGAGCATGGCCCCCACCTGGGTTCATCTGAATTCAGGTCGTTCAGCAAAAACCGAAGTCTGGCGACTCCCGCTACAAGCTTACTCCGCATTTTCAATTTGTACGAACCGCGCACCAATAGAAACCAAAGAAATCAAGAAGCCTGCGCTTCTTTGAGCCATGAAAATTGTTTCCGCAACGCCTTGCCACAGGCTTCGATCGGATGAGCAACGTCTTCTTCCACCATTCGCTTGAAGTTTGGAGCACCCGCGGCGGATTCTTCCTGCCACTTTTTCGCAAACGAACCATCTTGGATTTCTTTCAAAATGGCTTTCATGTTCTCACGAGTCTCGGCAGTGACAATTCGTTTTCCACTCACAAGATCACCATAAGCCGCCGTGTCACTAATGACGTCATGCATCCGCGAAATGCCGCCTTCGTAGAGAAGGTCGACGATCAATTTGACTTCGTGAAGGCATTCGAAATAAGCGACTTCCGGTTGATAGCCAGCTTCGACCAGCGTTTCCCAGCCCGCGGTGATCAGTTCCGTCAACCCGCCGCAAAGAACGACTTGCTCGCCAAACAAATCGGTTTCTGTTTCTTCAGGAAACGTTGTTTGAATGATTCCGGCTCGTGCCGCTCCGATTCCCCAGCCGTACGCCAAAGCAATCTCAAGCGCGTTGCCGGTTGCGTCCTGATGGACAGCGACCAACCCGGGAATCCCGTTTCCTTCTTCGTACAACTGGCGTACCATCGTGCCGGGGCCTTTGGGTGCGAGCATCACAACATTGTTTTCCGGTGCGACAACAATCGCACCATAGTGAACACAAAATCCGTGCGCGAACAAAACCGTCGAACCTGGTTTCAAATTCGGCGCGATGACGTCACGAAACAATGGTGGCTGAGACATGTCGGGGCACATCATGCAAATCACGTCGGCTTTTTTGGCAGCCTCTTCTACTGAAAGCGGTTGCCAGCCCTCAGACACAGCGTGCCCCCAACTCTTTCCGCCTTCGCGTAGCCCTACAACAACGTCAATGCCGCTATCACGGAGATTGAGTGCTTGACCGCGTCCCTGACTTCCATAACCGATCATGGCCACGCAAAGGTTATCAAGTGCTCGCAAGTTAATATCGGACTCAAAAAACATTGTGGTCATCGTCGACTCCTGGTTCCGTTCGTGCGTATATGGAGCGGTTCAAATTCTGAACCTAATATTCACATAAAAAAACGACTCGCAAAACAAAGTGCAAGTCGTTGAAATTATTTTCATGCCGTAACTTCCCTTGCTTACCGACAATAATTGCCAGCAGGTTCAAGAGAATAAAATCAAAGCAGTTTGTTGCTAGTTCATTGGTTTCGAATTCTAAGCACTCAACGGCCAAAGTCAATTCCATTCGGTATTTGCGGTGCCAAACTCGCGGCGGTGCCAAACCAACTACTTCCAACAATCAGCACGGGTGCGATGCAAACCTTAGTGCGTCAATTGGGGTTTACCAACCGCTTTAAGACGCCCGAAAAATGGGCAACATGAGTTTGCATTTCCTGTTATCGGACCAAGTCACAGAACAAAATTTATCTTGGGCGTTCGATTGCACGCCATTCTCTTGTAAATTTGTAACCTGATATTACAGAACAAAACCGCCTGAACGCCCCAACTGAAATAGCCAATATGAACATGCCTGAATCCGAAGCTTCGAATTCACCACAAAGCAAATCAATGGAATCAAAACCTAATGAGCTGGGAGAAACAATCCGATTGCTTGGTGGCCTACTTGGCCAAACGATCATCGACCAGGAAGGCAACCGTGTGTTTGACATGGAAGAAGACATTCGCAAACTCGCAATCGCTTGGCGAAGCGGCGATGAATCTGCAAACAAAAGGCTTGGCGAGATCATTCCCAAACTCGTCGACGATCTTCCATTGACTTCGGCCAATCTCAAGGCTTTTTCGTCTTACTTTCAACTTGTCAATCTTGCTGAAGAAAGAGAGCGAGTCCGCGTTTTGCGCAAACGTGCCGAGACGGCTTTCCAAGCTGGCGAGCCGATGGACGAGACGATTGGAGCCGCGATTGCGACGCTTAAGCGAGAGGGAATCACGGCCGAACAATTTCAAGCAACGCTCAAGACGATGGCGATTACGCCAGTTTTCACCGCCCATCCGACTGAGTCAAAACGACGAACGATTCGCCAAATCCTCAACAAAGTCTCGTGCCTGCTTCAACAAGCCCATTCCAGAGAATTGTTTGAGCACGAGCGCAAAGACATCGCGGAGATTCTTCATGACTATATCGTTTTGCTTTGGCAAAGTGATGAGACTCGCAACCGCCGACCGACGGTAATGGATGAAGTTCGCAACAGCGGTTTGTACTTTTTCGAAAACACTTTGTTCGATTTGATTCCGCGTATCTACGAAGAACTCGAAGTCGCGCTCAAGGAATCCTTTCCGGATTTTGATTTTGAGATCCCGTCCTTTTTGAATTACGGATCGTGGATCGGAGGCGATCGTGACGGGAACCCATATGTGACAACCCAAGTCACTGAGGATACGTTGCGCGAACATAAAGAATTAGTGCTTGAACAATACGGGCGAGAAGTCGTATCGATGTATGAGTTGCTTAGCCCTTCAATCACACGGGCCAAGTTCAGCCAAGCGTTTATGGACAGTCTTGAATCGGACAAACAACTTATCCCTGAAGAAGAATTCGAAGTACTGGAGCGTTTTGGGCAAGAGCCATACCGCCAAAAATTTATCATGATGTTTCGCCGCATCAATGCAACACGAGAGCAAAACAAATTGCCGTGGGGCGCGCCGCCTAACCCGCGAGCCTATGAAACAGTCGATGAATTTCTAGCCGACCTTTACTTGATTCGCGACAGTTTATTGGAAGCCAAAGGCGAGCGTCTGGTTCGAGGAAAATTTGCGAGACTGATTCGATCGGTTGAAGTGTTCGGATTTCACATGGCAACACTCGACATTCGCCAACATGCCAGACATCATCGCGCGGCGACGGCAGAGATTTTCAAGCTCAATAGAACCAGTGATGATTACGAATCGAAAACCGAAGCCGAAAAGAATGCTACGTTAACTGCTGAGATCGAATGCCCGCGTTCGTGGACGGGTGGCATCAAAGCGGACGGCGGATTCGGTTTTAGCGAAGAGACAAACTCGCTGCTCACACTGTTTCGTTTGATTCGAAGCGCTCAAGACGCCAACGGTCGCGACGCGATTAAGACTTACATCATCAGCATGACTGAGGGCGTTAGCAACATGCTGGAGGTTTTGCTTCTTGCCAGCGACGCCGAACTATTTGGGCGAATTGATATCGTTCCGCTTTTCGAAACAGTTGATGATTTGAAAGCCGCGCCGAAAATCATGGACGAGCTATTTGCCAATCCCGCCTACGCAAAACACTTAAAAGAGCGAGGTGGGCAGCAGCAGATCATGATCGGATACAGCGACAGCAATAAAGACGGAGGCTATCTCCGTGCGAACTGGATGTTGTTTACGGCCCAACGACAAATGGCGGAAGTCTGTCAAGCAAACGACGTTTTGCTGACGTTGTTTCACGGTCGTGGTGGTTCACTGGGGCGAGGCGGCGGGCCAGCGAATCGCGCGATTTTGGCTCAGCCGACAGAATCGGTACGCGGTCGAATTCGAATCACAGAACAGGGCGAAGTTGTCAGTTCTCGATACAGCGAGCCGGAAATTGCACATCGACATTTGCAACAGCTTATGCATGCGGTGCTTTGTTCGACAGGAACTCGACCCGAGTTTGACAAAATTGGAGAGTGGTCAAACGTGATGGATTCGCTTTCGCAGTTTGCCCATCAAAAATATCGTTCACTGGTCGAACGCGATGACTTTTTGGCTTACTTTCAAACGGCTTCACCAATCGATCAAATTGGCCAGCTGAATATCGGCTCACGTCCTTCGCACCGCCGAGCGACACAGACGTTGGATGACTTGCGAGCGATTCCTTGGGTGTTTGCCTGGACGCAGACACGAACCAACGTGCCAAGCTGGTATGGCGTGGGAACTGGTTTTGAAAAATGGCTGAATGATGAAACGGGAGCTGGCGATTTTGATTCGCGTTTGAAATCACTGACTGAAATGTACAAGAACTGGCCGTTCTTCCGAACGCTCTTGAGCAACGTTCATCTTGGAATGGGCCGAGCAGACATGGCGATCTCGTCGCTGTACGCTTCTCTGGCGGGCGATGCCGGTGCTGCTGTTTTTGCGGATATCAAAAATGAGTTTGAGTTAAGCCAAAAACACGTTTTGCAAATCACGGGTGGCGCCGAACTACTGCACACGGAGCCTTGGCTACAACACAGCATTCGCGTTCGAAATCCCTACGTGGATCCGCTAAACTATATCCAAGTCGAATTGCTAAAGCGATTACGTGCCGATCCGGAAGGTAAAAACAGCGCTGCGATTCGTCACGCGCTATTACAATCGGTGAACGGAATTGCGGCTGGACTTCAGAACGTAGGCTAGTGGTTGGTTCATGCGGTTGATTTTGGAGAAGCAGATGTTCAAGCAAATCAAATTGCGGCACCTCACTTTCGTGATGTTCTTCGGAATCTTCGTGGCCGCCTTGCGTTTTCAGCTGGCTGCGGTCACCGAGTTGGAAGAGCGTTAAATGATGTTCAAGAACTCGAACACGAAGTTGATAAACGCAATGAAGAACTAAAGAAGCTCTCAAACCCCGATTAGGATGCTGCAGATGCCTACGGATTAGCGTGGCAACGAATTGCGTAGGGGATCCTGTTAAGAGATCTCAGCCGCACAAGCAATTCCGAATCTTTTGACAAGATCCGCTACGTGAGTCTCGGTAACAGCGTGCATACTTTTTGAATCTTTTAGCACGCCTCGCCGCTACGCAGGATAGTTTTCGCAAAACCATTCCAACACTTCTGCTGGAACCTCTGGTGGTGGCTTTTTGAATTTTGCGAGTAAGTCTGCACTAATCCCATCGCGGTACATTTTTAGATTCTTGATCGCCGCCCGCGTCAGACATTCGTCTTGCTTTTGCCCCGCCATCAAGCGGTAGTATTTTTCGTTAGGACTCATCGCAACGGTACCAACATCGATCACAACGTCGCCGGGAGCGATTTCTCGCCAAGTGTAATCAGGAAGAGTTCGAGCCAGTTTGCTTGCAGCCAAAATTCGCTCGGGAGTCAACGATTGCAGCAAGTCAAAACTTTTTGAGATGAAGTACGTTTTTTGAAATTCGCTAATCAAGTAATCCGTATTCGCCAAACGCATCAAATCAGCATCGTCAGAAGGATCGATCAAGATCCGATTGGATTCGTGACTACCAATACTGTAAACCGTTTCGCCCGGTGACGACAAAATACCCGCACCAAAATCGCGAACCTCGTCGCCTTGCATTACCAATCCAAACTCAACAGTGAACCAGTAAATCCGACCGGCATACATCAACAGATCGTCCGCGTCTTCTTTGATTTTTGCAATCGCTTCCTGATCATCGCCTGCGGCTGCAATCTTCTCATCGCGTTCCGCATAAATCATGTTTCGCGTTTCGCCATGATTTTTCATTACATTTGCAACAGCAGCAATCGTAAATGTTGCCACGTGACCAGCAACATCATGACCGATATCGGGCTCTTCGAGGTAGTCCGTCCCGAGTGGCCGCATGAATGTCGTGACAGGAAAAAATCTTTTGCTGTGACAGGTAAAAAACAGCTCAGCAGGAATGATCATATTCACCGTAGCCAATTGCCACTGGGTATATTGGTAGATCCTTGTGTTGAGCAAATAGAAATCGGGAATAACTCCTGCACCGATCTCAAAAATTTCTTCGCCTTCGAGATACTCCTTACAAGCAAACTGGTGTTTTGTTTTTTGCTGCTGGGCGACAAGACATGCCCAACTCAAATGTTCTTCAAACGTGTAACCATTGTATTTTTGCTCATTGGCATACTCACCAAGACTAAGCGTCTCCTCACCAAACGGTCCCACTGAAAACGGCTTTCCAGATTTAGCCATTTCCAAATATGATTTTTGCGCTTCAGCAGGAATTGGAAACGGAACATCGGTTCTCGCAAGTGTCGTCTCTAGAATTTCCCAACGCTGCGTATCTGAAAGTGGACTGACAACGTCCAAGTCCACTCCGCTCTCGGCGGCGATCGAAGCGTAATCTGGTTTTTCAATTTCAGGCATGGTCAGCTTTTGCAAAAGGCGAATTGCGGTTCAAGAATCACAGTCGACGAATAGAAATTCAAGTGAAGAAAAGTGGTAGTTCTGATTGTATTTGCTTAAGAAGACCGGGCGAAGGGTGTCCAGATTGTGGGAACAGAAACTACGTTTTTAGCGGCGTTTTTGCTCGCTATTTCAAGAACTCGCTTGCACCTTTTTCAATCAACTGCTCGGCAACTTGCTTGCCAATCAACAGTGACTTCGCCAAGTCATCGTACGCCGAAAATTGAACTTTGTCTTTGCCGTCTTTGCTCAACACGATGCCTTCAAGCGTCAGCACGCCGCTTTCCACCCAAGTGTTGGCGCCCACTGGAGCAAGGCAACCCGCGAACAACGTTCTTAACATCATCCGTTCGGCCATCGCCCGATGGTAACTCTCCAAGTGATTCAGTTTTTCAATCGAAGCTTTTGCTGCCGAATCGTTTTTCCGGATCTCCAGCCCAAGCGCTCCCTGTCCGACCGCGGGCATCAAAACATCTGGTGTAAACGATTGTGTGATGCGATCGCCTAAGCCAAGCCGTTTTAAACCGGCACAAGCTAAAATGATCGCGTCGTAATTGCCATCATCCAATTTCTTCAATCGCGTATCAACGTTGCCGCGAATGTCCTCGATCTTCAGATCGTCGCGACGATGCAAAATTTGAGCCGCCCGGCGAACGCTGCCCGTGCCGACCGTCGCTCCGGCTGGCAGCGAATCGACATCTGAAAATTTGTTGGAGACGAACGCATCAGCAGTGTCTTCGCGCTGCGGAATAGCGGCAATGGTTAGGTCGTCGTGGTCTTCGGTAGGAAGGTCTTTGAGACTGTGAACAGCCAAATCAATTTCGTTTTCAAGCAATGCGATCTGCAGCCGCTTGGTGAACAGGCCTTGTCCGCCGATCTGAGCCAACGGGCCGGTCGCAGTGTCGCCCTCCGTTTTGATCTGGATCAGCTCAACGGTGACGCTATTTTTTTCCAATTCGGATTTGACCCAATTGCTTTGCCACATCGCGAGCTTACTTGCGCGTGTGCCTAATCGGATTTTCTTGTTTGAGATATCGGCCATGACTTACTGTTCTTTTACTCTTCCTCTTCCAAACGCGATTCCGAGTCCTGTTTCTCAATCGCTGGTCGATCACCCGAACCGTTTTTTGAAACCTTTGGCGAAGGAACAGATGAGCTACCGGAACGACGGCGAAACTCGCCTTCAAGTGCCGATTTTGGCGACTGATGATCGGGCACCACCACACCGCAGCTTACGCAAAATTGAATTGCCTGGTCGATAGTCAAATTAAGGTCAATGGTTTCACTTTTGGGTACCGTGACCGTGAATCCAGTCGCGGGCATTGGGCTGGTCGGCATCAACACACTAAGCATCGGTTCGCCTGCGGCTTTGCGAATATCCATCAAGCTCTCACCAGTCACAAACCCCATCGACCAAATGCCTTTGCGCGGATATTCAACTGCGACGACACGGGTGTACTGAATTTCCGAATCGTTAAAAGCAAAATCGGTGACTTGTTTGACCGAAGAATAAACGTTGCGAATGATAGGCAACCGATTGATCAACGATTCGATTGCACGCCAGAAAATTCTTCCTACACCCGCTGCCAACAGTTTTCCAACGATGTACAGCAATGCCATAAAGATCGCCAGAAAGGCTGGAATGACCAAATGCCGTTTGAGAAATCGTATTTCGACATAACGTTCATAGAATGAATGAGCGTTGGTCAATTTAGCTTCACCACGTTTGCCATCAACGAGATCGAAAACATTTTTAGGAAGCCACTGATCCTCCACGGCGACCATTGTGGTTCCATCACCCGATATAAAAACCTGCTGGCCATCGACTTCGTTTAATCTTGCGCGCGATGGACGTTCCGCCAGCTCGGCGACGATTGAATCATTCTCGCGAATGTCTTCGATAAACGTCGCAGTGACTGTCTTGGTCAGCGACTCGACGGGGCGCAAAATGGCTCGGTCGATCGTATTCCAAGCCCACACGAACACCATGATGGTGAGCAGTGGTGGAAGCACGACTGCTAATCCGCGGAGCGTCGCAATTCGAAATGGGTTAAATGAATTCCGAAGCCAACCCGATTTTTTCTCCGACTCCACTTGAGGCGAATTCAAATCGTCTTGTTCAGAATTTGATTCGATTTCGGAGTTCATTCGGTCGCCATTAATGATGGCCCAATCAATTGGGTGATTCGCGCGAGCATTTCTTGGCTCACTTTCTAAATCGGCAAACAGGAACAAGCAAACAAACCACATTTTAGGTTTGCCGATTTTGCCAATTAATTAATTCCGACCTTTGCGGTCGAGAATCTCCCTATCTGCCTGATTCCCAGTCTAGCTGACGCGGGCCCCTCTCGCGATGACACCAATATAAACTTTCGCCGCGCCGGCCTTGAGCAGGATTCTGGCGGCTTCGCTGGCTGTGGCACCGGAAGTCATTACATCATCAACTAAGAGCACCGTTAGCCCTTTCACCGTTGCTTTGGGGCGGACTACAAAGGCATTACGGACGTTCTTGAACCGGCCAGCGGTCGACAAAGTGCCTTGTTTTTTCGTTGTCCGCACCAAGTGTAAAACTTGACTCGAAGTCTGCAGCTCACAGGCATAGGCAACACTTTCGGCAATCACTTCGGCAGCGTGGAAACCCCGTTGCACGCGCCGCAACCAATGGGTGGGAATCGGTACCACCAAATCGAGGTCGTCAAAAAAATTGCTTTGCGAAACCTGAAACGCAAGAACGGTTCCCAGCTGAATCGCCATTTGCTCCAAATGCTGATTCTTCATTCGAATCACCAACTCCTGAAGCATCCCTCGATAGTTGCCGATCGCAACGGCTTGCTCGAAACGCAAGTCGTGTTCATGGCAGAGCGCACATGATCCGTCATAAGGATTATGATGCGTCAATGTCGCGCCGCACTTTGTACACCGCTGTGCATCATCAACACTTAAACTTCGCCAACAATCTCGGCACCAGTGATGGTCAAACGTTCCGAGAAAATCAAATCCGAGTTTCGTTGGCTCACGGTCAGATTGCTCTCGATCATTTGAAAAAGACGAATTTGAACGCGCGGGATTAGAAAGCTCTTTCTCGCAGCCCAAACATTTCGCAGGAAAGACAAGAGTGAGCAGGTTTTGTGGAATTTGAAGCACGTCCGTGTTCCGTTTAAGAGAAGAGCCGCACTATATTTTCCTATTTAAAGACGCCTTGAACAGCAGACGCATTCTAATTGCTAGCACTTCTTTCCAAAAAATTTGCAAGTCAGATGCGGCTTCCACGACTTTCCCCACGCAATACTGATGTCGGTTTTAGCGAAGCGATGTTTTACAATCGGATTACCGCACCGAAGCTCAAAGGAATTGAACGCTTGGTCGTGGCGGTTGTTCGGACTCGTTTATTCTTTCGAGTTACCGAATGAATCCAATTTAAATTTGATGGAATAAATTTACTCGGAGCGATGCACAAGATGACGATTGTTGATCGCTATCTATTTTTTCTTTTTATCAAGACGTTCCTGGTCTGCTTTTTAAGCTTCGCCGGACTGTTCGTGATTGTGCATCTATTCAGCAATCTTGATGAGCTAACCGAGATCAGCAAGACGACCGGATGGGGGAATTTATTTTTCGAATTCTACATTCCTCGCATTTACCAGATGTTTGACAAAACGGCTGGGATCCTGATGCTCGTCTCCGCAATTTTTTCTGTCAGCCTGCTTCAACGTCGGCGTGAGATGACAGCGATCGAAGCCGCCGGCATTACGAAATCAAGAATCCTTCGACCGATTTTTCTAACGGCCATCGTGATCATTGGGCTTTCGATCGCTAATCGTGAAATCCTGATCCCAAACGTAAAAGAAAGCCTTGTTCGCACACCGCAAACCTGGGGCGACAAAGGCCAAATGGACGTTGCTGTCCAAGAAGACCTTGAAAACGGCGTGGTGCTACGTGGCGACCAATTGTTTTTGGGCGAACGACGAGTTTCCGAAGCAGACATTCAGCTGCCCGGCAAGCTCGGGACTTTGATTCCACGAATTCACGCGACTTGGGGAATCCTTGAGCCAGCCAACGAGATGCACCCGGCGGGCTTGTGGATGCATGCTGTCGATTCGCCGAAAGATATTGCGGCCTACAACTCGCTCCAATCGCCAACGGGCGAGACGATTTTCTTTTCGCAAAAAGACAACCCATGGCTTGGCCGCGGGCAGTGCTTTGTGGCTTGCAATTTCACAGTCGAAAAAATGGCTTACGGCAAGAAGCTAAATGAGTATGCGACCACACCTGAAATGATGGCCGAATTGCGAAAGCCTAAAAAGTGGTTTGGCAACGGACAGCAAGCCAACATCCATTCTCGATTGCTCAAACCGATTCTCGACATGACGCTTTTGATGCTTGGCCTTCCGATGGTGATCGGCGGTACCGAACGAAACGTTTTCATTTCTGCCGGAATCGGATTTTGGATTGTTGGCGCGATTCAGTTGACAACAATAACTTGCACCACACTCGGCGCCACCAGCATCATCCGTCCCGCGGCGTTGGCGGCGTGGATCCCCGTGCTGATCTTCTTACCATTCGCCGTTTTGGCGATGCGTCGACTAAAAAACTAGTGGTGCGTCAAACCTGAATTGATGGGTGCCATGTTACGCGAAGTGGTAAACAGGCTCATGCTGCGTGCGAGCATGGCCCAGCCCCCTGGCATACCTCGATATCCGTGCCAACAAAGTTGAAATATTGACGAAGAAATATTTATCGAAGGCGTCAAACAAATCTCCACCGAGAAGTGATCGGCTGACTTCGCAAAACTTTCACGAACGGTTAACTTAACGAACGGTTAACTTAACGAGCGGCCTTTGATTGCCGCTCGTTTTTTTGTAGCTGCCATCTGGCTACATATAGTAGACTGTTTATTGGAGACTGCATCGGAAACTGGAACACTCAATAAAACAGGGCAAACGAATGAATAACTTGCTGGCACATTGTGTCATTTGTTTGCTTGTCCAGATTGGGACTTTTGCCAGCGTCAACGGCAGCATCGCGAACAACAAATGGCTTGCGGACAAAAAGCTTGCGAAAGAGCTGCTCACCAAAGCAACCAATGAAGCCATGTCTACTGCACGAGTAGACACAGGATTACTGGCTTCTATTTGTGCAATTCAATTTGAAATGGGCGACCTATGGAATGCCCATCATACGTTCAAACATTTGATGAATGAGACGGACGATGGTGGCGGGTACACAGGCCCTTTGTCGAAATTAACCCAACGTCTCAAATCGGCTACGCAACCTGAAGATTTTGATTCGGTTATCAAATTCTTCAGGGACGAAGGATTAGGCGTCGCCCCTGATCGCTCATCAACGGAGCATTTCGATTCGATGGTTGTCAGCATGATCGCCAGGGCCGCCGCAGCCAAGAAATACGCCATCGCTGAACGGCTTTTGTCTGACCTCAGCGTCCAGCCCAGCAGCGCCATTGGAAGCTCAAAACGTGAGCCTGCAATTGAAGCCGCTCTCTGGATCAACATTTCGTTGATCAAGAAGGACAACAACATTGACGAAGCGCTTCGAATTGCGACTTTGTACAAAAACGCCGCACGAGCACTCGTTTGCATCTCTATTTTTGAGTTATCGAAATTTGACCCGGATGTCGAAGTTCGGATCAATGAGCTACTCAAAGACGTAGATACAAATGCAGAAACCAAGTGGGTTCAATCAAGGTTGGTTGTTGCGTTGAATAAGAAAAAAGATGGAACCAAAGCCGCGGAGATGTTGCGACGATTAAACGAATTGGAGACAGCCCGAACCTACCTTCACTCGTCCGTTGCCAAACTGCTTCGAAGCGAAGGAAAAAACAAAGAGGCGCGAGCCATTCTCGAAGCGGGTGAGCTGAATTCCGAAACGCCCCCGGCGACCCCAAGTTTCCCAATGAAAACGTTGTCGCGTGAATTTGGTGAATTGGGTGACTTGGATCGGGCGATCAAGCTTTCGGGTAGTTGGAGTCGACACGATGCCGAAAACAGGAACGGTCTGCAATCTTATCAGCAGCCGCTGCATCGCATCGCAGTCAATTTAGCAAAAAAAGGCAGGCTTGAAGATGCGACGCGGGTTGCGATGGCCATTGAAGACAACTACTGGCGAGCGGATACACTCCACGCAATTGGAAGCCTGTTTTCGTACAAAAAGAAAAAACTATGGCTTGAGTTTTCAAGCTTGGCCCGCGCTGAAGCTGAAAAGATCACAACGGTCCGAGACAAACAAATCATACTTACAAGAATCATTGCTCGCCGTGCTACTTACCTTGATTTAACTTTCGAACAAGTCATCGAAGAAATCAAACCACTTAGCGCTTTAGATAAATCTAGCATCTTGGCAGGCAAAATGGAGTACTTGATTGACGACCTGCCAATCGAAAAGGTCAAGCAGGCGATCGCAATCATTGAAGCTGGTGACACGATAAATCTAGAAACGACCGCTTATAAATTGCTCAAGAGGGGCGAAACCGATTTGGCAAGGGAGACCATTTTAAAAATTGAACTTCAAAACGATCGCGAACCTTACTTGCATTCTTTTTTTGCTGAGGCTCGCAAAAATTGGAACCTTGAAGAACAACTCGATTTTATTTCCAAAGCGCACAGTTCGGAACGACCAGCGCTGCTTCTGACCGTCTTCAAGTCAGGAGATGAACGAGTCCGTGCAGCGGTTGCCCCGGTGGCGCTGGAAAGCTTGCAAGCCTCGAAATCTGGCCTTCTTTTCAATATGGATTTAATGAATCAGCTGTTTGACGAATTCACAAAAAAGAAACAGCTTAAGATGCTCGGCGAATTGATGAAAATTGACTTAGACGAATCGTATCAAGTCCAGGAAATGAGTAAGCGGATCGAGAAATTCACAATCGCTTTCATTAAAGAATCCGGACGAAAAGAATTCATTCCGATCTCAAACACTTTGACCGAAAATTGGTGTCAGGCGGCAATTGCAAAAGCATTAATCGAAACTGATCTTGGATTGGGAAAAATTGAATCCGCATTGGATCAAGTTGAGAAATTTCCTGAACCGATTAAACGCGCAAAACTACGTATTTTGGTAGCCAAACACTTGATTGGCTCTCGATAATCCAGCGTTTCTTTGTGCTCTTTCTTGTGCGCTCATTTACGCTGTCTATTTTGCGCTGTCTATTTCGCGCCGGCCGTTGACTACCCAAAGCACCGCAGAAACGAGCAAAGCAATCGCGAACCAATAGGCCAGTGGAAATTCCGGTTCAACATCCAATGAAGTCTGTAATGCTTCCATCAATTCGCTCTCCTGAACTAGATCAGGCAATTTAATTTGGTCAACTTTTGAGCCAGGGTGATAGATCACAACGATAGGGACTCTCCCCTGGTTGACCGACTCTAATTTTGCGCTGGCTTCATTATCGGCTGACTGATCCGTACAGTCTGCACGCATCGCAGTGACCCCGTGCTTTCGTATGAACTTTTTGACGCGAGGAACATCAATCCCAGCACGCTCAACAACCTCGCCAGTTAGATCCCAGTCCGCGTCGAAAAACAAAAGAACTGGTTGGCCATCGTCCATGAGTTTGTCGAAACTGCTGTGCGAGTAGTTCACCCATTCGATTGGCCGGTCATTGAAGTAGTCACTTAACCAAAGAAATCCAACTCCACATGGAATCAGGAGGATAAAGATACTCGACAAACGGATTCGCAAATTTCGTTGGGACATTTGATTTACTTGCTTTCTAAATGTGACCAAAGAACCGGTGGAGCCAACTCAACCGAATTTCCAGCTGGATCACGAACATAAATCGAAGTGCCTCTCGTGCCTTCTGCCCAAGAGATTTCTGACTCGATTTCAATCCCGGCCGCGGCAAGCCGTTTCCGCCACTCAGAAAGTTCGGAATTGTCGGCGACGAACGCGATGTGGCCCTGACCAGTGCAGCCGTGGGCGGGAACTTCTCTTCCGGCTGCAGAGCTTTTCTCAGGATCAAAAATGAGAAGATATCTTTCACCGATGCCAAGCACGATCATCAGCTCGTTTTGGCTAAGCAACGTTAATCCAAAACCTTCGACGTAGAATTTTGCCGCAGCGTCTAAATCGTTTGCATACAGCACCGTCTCGTAGATATGTTTTGCCTGGATCACGCGGTTCATTCCTTAGTTACCGAAAACGAAAAACGAAAACGAATTTACTCAAGGCTCAATCAAACATAGCTCAATCAAACATTGGACACTAAACGTTTAGCAGCGGTTTAATTTGATCATAAAGCTCTGCCGTTGCGGCGACACAAAAGTGCGGTTTTTCGAGATCCAGGTCATGGCCTCGAAAATCCGCCAACGTTGCCCCAGATTCGGCTGCGATCAACCAGCCGGCGGCGACATCCCATTTTGAAAGTGCCGTTGCCCAGTAACCATCCGTCCGTCCGCAAGCAACGTAACACAAGTTTAGGGCTGCCGAGCCAAGCCGCCGGATACTACCCGCACTTTCAAGCACGTTGAGGAAACGAATGGCTTCTGGATCATTCCGTTTGACACCACGGCTGAAGCTAAACACAAAAAGTGACTTTTCAAGCTCACTGCAACCGCTTGCGCCAATCGGATCGCCATTGAGCGTCGCACCATGACCTTTGATCGCCGAATAAGCTTCCCTCAGAACTGGGTCCAAAACGGTTCCAACCAATAGCTGATCAATCGCGTTCTGCTTTTCGTCCGGGGCAGGGGAGTTTGACTTTTTCTGAAGGCCGACCGAAACAGCAAAAGACCGGAGTTGGTGGACGTAGTTGGTGGTTCCGTCCAGAGGATCGACAATCCAGCAAAACTGGGGGGAACCATTTGGCTTATTTTGATCAGCCGTAATTTGGTCGGATTCAGCTTGGTCGGATTCAGCCTGGTCTGCATCAAGCGTTTCCTCCCCAACAAATTGGTGGTCGGGAAATTCCTTAGTCAAAAACTCTTTGATCACCGTTTGCGATTCGAAATCTGCTTGGGTGACCCAATCCTTGAACCCTTTTGCCTGCGGAGTGATTTTGCCCATCCATTTCAAAAGGACTTCTCCCCCGAGTCGGGCGGCTTCATTGCTGGCGGCGGAAAACTCTTTGAGTGATGGATCAATAGGCATGGGAAATTGACATTCAGAAAGGGAATTGAGAGCACGACGATCGGCGAATCAAGGTTGGACACAGTTATCGCATCAAAACCAAGTTGGTTTAAGGGCTCATCAACTGGCTTCCCAAGCTTGGCGAGTAATTTTGGAGTCGAACTGGACGTTTACAACTCCAAGTTCTAACAAACCTTCCAATCGATTCGGGCATCTGCGTCAATCTGTGCTTGTCACTTTTTGCTGTCCACCTTAAATTTAAGGATGTGTCGCGTTGCCTTAGAGTTCCCTTCTTACTTTCTGTTTTCAACCGTAGATGACTCCACCTAAGAAGAACACCAAACCATTTTTTTCGTTCGTCGATGCTGGCTTGAAACTCGGCAAGGCTTCGGAAGCGGATGCGATTTTGGTGATCTTGGAGCAAAACACAGACTGGAAACGGCTTAAAAAAAAGGCAGGGGCCACCACATTGGTTGTCGGAACCAACGACGAAACGATCCATGCCGCGGCAACTGAAGCAGAAATCAACGCGATTTTGCTGGAAATTCCCGAGTCATCGGTACAGACGCAAATGAGCCAGGCCGTTTTGGCAAGTGTTGCCGCCGAGTTCATTCGACCAGGATCGACGATCGTCTCGGTCTACAGCGGATTCGACACCGAAAAAATTGACACCATCAGCGTGGTGAAACTCACCGAGCGTTTGGGCCGACTGACCGCTCGCGATCTTCGCAAGCTCGAAACCAAGGTCCCACTGGATACTCTACGAACGGTCGTCGATCTGGCCGTGGACATTGGTCGCGAAGGACGTGAAGGAAAAGCTGTCGGCGGGATGTTTGTCGTTGGCGATCACAAAAAAGTCCTTGCCGAAAGTCGCCCCGGCGGTTTCGACCTGGTGAAGGGCTATTCCCGCAAAGAGCGCAGCCTGTTCGACAACAAAGTCCGCGAAGGGATCAAAGAGATCGCTCAATTGGACGGGATGTTTATCGTTTCAGCCGACGGAACTGTAGAAGGCTGCTGCCGGATCATTGATACGTCTCCGGTGGAAATCACAATGACCCAAGGTTTAGGCTCGCGACATTTCGCTGGCGCCGCGATCAGTAAAAACACCAAAGCCATTTCGGTGGTGATCAGCCAATCCAGTGGCACGGTACGCATTTTCCAAAACGGAGAAGTCGTACTGAGAATCGAACCGTTACAACGGGCGATGAAGTGGAAAGATCTAGAGCCCGAAGCTCCACCGGCCGACTAGATTTCTGCCTCACGAACAGGAAGGCTGATAAGCTAAAATGCTTATCCCGCGTTTTCATGCTTGCTTCGTAACCAAATCAATGATCGCCGGCGGTGCTCCGATGTCGACGACCAAAACAACGCCGAGACTCTCATGAGCGGCTGTGTTTTCGAAGCCGATTTTTTGAGCGATGAACGTACAAGTCACATCGGCGTTAAAAGTTGCCGTCGCCGGTTGCCCTGAATCACAATCCAATCCTGTTGGGATATCAATGGCCATGCGTCGGACTTGCATTTGATTGGCTTGTTCAATCGCACTGGCCATAGGCGGTCTTGGCTGGCCCTTTGAACCCGTTCCCAATAAAGCGTCGACGATCCAAGTTGTTTTGGCTCTTTTGACTTTTGCAAAAACCGAACGAACCTTGTTGTCATCCCACTGCGAATCGAACTCGACGACTTTCATTCGAAACTGAGAAAGTGCGTCCAGGTTAGTTCGTGCGTCGAGTGTGTATTCCTCCGGCGGGGCGAACAAGACGACTTTCACTTTTACGCCAAGGTTATAAAGTTGCCGCGCGATCACAAAACCGTCACCGCCGTTGTTACCCGGACCGCAAAGAATCACAACCGCTTGCTCAGCAAGCTGCGACTGGGGTGAATGCCAAAGAAGTTTTTCAGCACAATTGCGTCCTGCGTTTTCCATCAACACAAGGCTGGGAATGCGAAAGTGCTTTATCGCAACTTCGTCCGCTTGTCGGCACTGATTTCGTGTAAGCAATCCATTTCCTTTTTTCATCGTTTCGCCACGCATCCATCGCTGTCGAATTCATTGACCGGCGTGTAGCGACTATGTTACTTCTTTTGGCGATCGCGCGTCAGGTCTTGATCGGCCAACGCAACATTTACATAACCGATCATCATTTCCTCGAACGTCTGATCGCCCCATCGCACAGTTTTATTGGGGTTTGGGTTGGCAAAATTCTCTTTGGAATTGTCGTAGTGAGCCACGCACTCGATCTTGGTGCCTTTCTTGATTAGCTTCGGCTCGGGAAGTTCATAGGCGTTTTGCCAATTGAAATCGTAGTTGGGAACGTCCAAAAGGATTTCTTTCTTGCCATCCGGATACGTGGCCGTGTAACGAAATGATTTGCCGCGAACATGCATGTGCGGAAACAAGCTCAGCACCAAAACGTCTTTGGGAACCGTCATACTTTTCTTGACTTCGTGATTTGGCGCGCCTGGTGGAATCGCAAATCGGCGTGTCCTGATTTCATGAGTCGCTACGATTTTGCGAATGGTTTTTGGATCTGCAAATTTGAAACCGACTGAGCTAAGATCCGTTTGGGGCGTTCCGTTGGGGGTGTAATGAAGCTGAAAAACCAACTTCGATCCCGCTGGAACAAATTTCGCGTAACCTTCTGGCAAAATCATTGGAGGTGCGCCCGGAGCCGTTGCAGTGATCCATTCTGACTGAATGCTTTCGTGTTTACTTCTTTTCCTTCGTCTTCCATCGGCCGCCACAATAATGTGATGAACGACCGCGCGGTTTCCGATTCGACACTCAGCCGCCGTGATCCATTTGTCTTCTTTGAAACCTGGGTCAACCAAAAAATGCTCATACTCAAGCACTCCAGTGGCAGCGACCTTATAAGGCTTCTTGGCCATAGGTACGATGAGGTCTGGCTTGCCGATCCCCCAACCTTCGACAAACTCTGGCGGATCCGGCAAGTCTTTTTTGTCACCCAACGGAGCACCGTTTTCAACCCAAGTTCTAATCAACTCACGTTGTTTACTGGACAAGCTAATATCGTTTTTGAATTTCCCATGTTTAGGATTGGCATGCCACGGCGGCATCCTTCGTTCGGCGACAACTTCGTTGATCATCTCGGCCCACCCGACAACTTCTTCGTAATCAGTCATGGCAAAGGGGGCGACTTCGCCGGCGCGATGGCAACTGACACAGTGACTATTGAAGATACGGGAAATCTGATTGGCATAAGTGACTTTGCTTGATTCAGATGCTTTTAACACTCGCCCGATGATACAGCCGTCCGGTTTCGTGGTGGCAACTGCGGGAGCTTTGTCATCAATCGTTGCAAGCACGGCATCTTTCAAAAACTGTTTTTCGACTTTGTTTTTTTGCCGTCCGTACGTGTACTGATCATCGATTGCACCGGTGTATACCAGTTTTCGATCAGGGCCAAACAAGAACACTTGCGGAGTTCGTTGGGCACCAAATTTATCAGCAACTCGACTGGCGGGGTCTTTGAGAATCGGAAAATCGACATTGTGCTTTGCAGCAAACTCTTTCATCTCAGTAATTGAATCTTGCCGATTAGAGTTGATCGCAACGACTTGGAATTTCGCACTCAACTCCGATTGCAAACTAGACAATCGAGGCGCATAGAGTTTGACAAGCGGGCACTCAACGCCAACAAAGACAACGGCGACCGTTTTGGCTTTGAGTTCGTTCGACTTCCATGGCTTTCCGTCAAACCCCTTGAGCTCAAACTCCGGCATCGCCTGGCCGATTTCAAGTGGCTTGATCTGCTTGGTGTCTTTTTCATCGCTTGCACAAACAAAAGATGCCAATGACAGCAACGAAACAATTGGTAACAAGAGCGTGATTGAAAACGGCTTTATTTTTGACGTCATGACCCCAGATCCGGTTGGCAAGTTGAAGACTAGACTAAACGACTCGAAACTTAACTTATTTAATTTAACTCAATCTCCCAAGTGAGATTTCCAGCCGCAAATTTTACCCGGCCAAGCACGAGTATGTTTCAACTTCGAGCAAAATTGATGATGTTTTTGGTTACAACTCAGCCCGCGAATCGGTTCAAATAAGGCGGCGTTCCTCATTTACGTACAAAGATTAATTGATGCTGTCGAACACAACAGGACCTGCAACTAAAGAAACTGGACCTAAACAGTCCGATCGCACTTGGTCGGTTCCGTCTAAGCCTTGGGCGATGAAGATGAATTGGCACGACCTTCTGTTTATGCATTGGCGAGTGAGCTACGACTCATTGCGTGCTCTGATTCCGGAGCCGTTGGAGATCGACTCGTTCGACGGCAGCCCTTGGATTGGCGTCGTGCCGTTTAGGATGACCGGTGTTGCGCCGCGCTTGGTTCCCAGCATCCCGTTTTTTTCAAGCTTCCCAGAATTGAACTTGCGAACCTATGTGACGCTTGATGGCAAACCTGGCGTGTGGTTTTTCTGCTTAGAAGCCACCAACCCGATCGCCGTTCGCGTCGCCCGAAAATTTTTCCACCTGCCGTACATGGACGCGAAAATTGAACTTAAAAACAGCCAGGAAAGTAACACAGGCAAGTGGATTGGATATCGTTCAACACGGACACATCGCGGCGAGAAACCGGCGACCTTAGACGTTAACTACCGTCCGATTGGCGACTCGTTCCAAGCCAAGCCCGATACGCTGGAGCATTTTTTGACTGCCCGTTACTGTCTGTATTCTGCCAATTCCAAAAATGAGATTTATCGCGGCGAAATCGAACACGATCCGTGGGAGCTTCGCGAGGCTCAAGCGATCACAAAGCAAAACACGATGACGGATTGGCTGGGGATTGAACTACCTGACGTTCCGCCGGTTCTTCATTTCGCAAAATTCACGCGAGTAGTGGCTTGGACTTTGGATAAATGCTAGAAGGCCTCTGTAAATTGCCGTTGCCATCGTACGATTCGCAACAAAGTTGATTTAGTCAAACCGTTGGCGGTTCGGTAGCGAGCGTTTAGAATAAAGAATCGAATTAGAAACGTTCCTTACGGTGCTTAAAGATGCCTCGCTTTCTTACAACCATTTTGATTATTGGTTTTGTGTTTATCAGCTCAGTGGCCGCGATGCCAATTGTCATCAACGATGACAAACCGATCGTGCCAGCCGATAGCTTGCCTGCGGAAATCAGCATCGACAAAGTTCCCGTTGGCTTTGAAAGACTCCCGCCGGCTCCCAAGGATAACCCAACGACGCCTGACAAAGTCAAACTTGGGCGGAAACTTTTTTTCGACCCAATTCTCTCTAACGATGGAACGGTCTCGTGTGCGAGCTGCCATCAGCCGGAGCATGGTTTCGCCAGCCCCAATCCTGTCGCCATTGGGATTGGCGGGGTAAAGGGAAAACGGAATGCCCCTTCAATTCTCAATCGTGTTTTTGGTTCACACTTTTCGTGGGACGGTCGCGATGACAGTTTGGAACAACAAGTCATGGGGCCGTTGACGAGCGAGTCCGAACTGGGTGGCGATGTCAAAACCGTGATCGCCAATATTCAAAAAAATGAGGAGTATGTGAAGGCTTTTTCAAACGTGTTTGGCGATGGTAAATCAAACAAAGATCTGGTGACGACTGAGAACCTCGCCAAAGCCATTGCCAGTTTCGAGCGTACACTTACGACTGGCAACTCGGAAGTCGATCGCTTTCGTGCTGCAGAATATGACGCACTTTCAAAGTCTGCCCGCCAAGGCCTGTGGATTTTTGAAAGCCGTGGTGGCTGCTGGAAATGCCATTCGGGTACAAATTTGTCGGATGAAGAATTTCACAACACCGGAGTTGGATTTACCGAGGGCGATGATTCCAATCGTGACACCGGACGGATGGAAGCGACGAAAGACGAGAAACACAAATTCCAATTCAAGACGCCTTCGCTTCGCGACATTGAACACACCGCGCCGTACATGCACGACGGAAGCTTAAAAACGCTACGAGAAGTAGTTGAGTTTTACAACAAGGGCGGTGCACCTAATGACAAACTTCTCGATGAAGAGATGCAACCACTGAACTTGAGCGAAAACGACATCAATTTCTTGGTGGATTTTCTAAAGGCACTCTCTGGCGAAGGCGTTAGCGCAAAGAAGTAGATTCAGCGCATCCAAAAACAGAGAGCCTCTTACGCCAACCTGCGTTGCACTCCAAAGCCCAGCGTCGCGAATCGCACGCTGGGTTTGCATGGTCCACTCAACCCCAACCGGGTCAACCGGCCTCGGTTCACTGCAAGGCGGATTGGAGTCAAGGCGATGGTGTTGCACTACCGACGCTCTTGCTTTGGCCGTCTTCACACAGTGCCCTACCCAAAGAGGATTTCTGGGGACAAACAAGTGACCCGTTGAACCAAACTTACGCCTTCACCCCTTTCTCGTTGCTTGCCCTCGGTACACAATTAAATCTGCTCCATACAACGATTTTTTTACTGCATGCGTTACCACGAAAAGGCCAAACCAACAAATGGGTGAGACCTACAATATCCAAAACATCAACCTCCACCTATCCGACCCGCACGAATTTAGTGGTGAGTGGATTGGTCAAATGGACATCCTTAAGCAAGTTCTGGCTTGTTGGCTCTCAGTCAACGAAGCCGATTTGCCGCTGACTCCACGATTGGTCGGCCCTCCAGGTATTGGAAAAACCGCGCTTGCGATTTCGGCCACCAAAGCTCGCAATCAGGAGCTGTACATTTACCAATGTACCGCCGACACACGGCCAGAAGATCTACTGGTTACCCCGGTGTTGGCCGAGAGTGGAAAAATTGCCTACCATGGTTCGCCGCTTGTAACTGCGATGATCCGTGGCGGTGTCTGTGTGCTCGACGAGGGCAATCGGATGAACGAAAAATCATGGGCTTCGTTGGCTCCGCTTCTGGATCACCGCCGCTACGTCGAATCGATCGTGGCTGGAGTGACGATCAAAGCCCATCCTGATTTTCGTTGTGCCGTGACCATGAATCAGGACGAATCGACCTTTGAAATTCCCGATTACATTCTTAGTCGTTTGCAACCAACGCTACAGTTAAAGTTTCCAACGCGTGAGGACGAGAAAAATATTCTCCAATACCATTTGCCATTTTGTTCTGACGACATGCTGGCGCTCACGGTAGATTTTTTGCAAAAGTCGCATGAGTTGAAGCTCGATTTTTCAACGCGAGACGGAATCAACATGCTGCGATTTGCGATGAAACGAATTGCGCAAGATCCCGATCACCCGGTGGCCAACGATGTCGCCTGGCGGGAAGCACTTGAGAAATGCCTGGGCGAAGAGGCAATGGACCTGGAACAACTTTCGTCACAACGAAACATGACGCTGGGCGGGCAAGCCGTTCCGATGGGTTTTGGTGACTTCTTTTTTTCACCCGAAGACCCTCTGCATCCCGACACTGACTCCTACGATGAAGATGACGAAGATGACGGCAACTAACTTGCTTCAATAGCCAATGATTCACGAACTATTAAAAATCGGGCCTCACGTAACCGCGCTTCCAGTCGTTCACGGCAGTGGCGATTTTGCGTGGGAAGTCCGCCGGTTAATGTTGAAGCACTCTTTCGATTGCGTCGCTGTTCCGCTTCCGCCGTCTTTTCAAAATTCGGTTGAGTCAGCGATTTTGAATCTGCCAGTCCCCAGTGCAGTTTTTCAAAAAGAGATGCCAGTCTATTCAAAACTATGGACACCAACCCCAGAATCAACGTCGGACGAAGCAAGCGACGATAGTCCCGATGACGATAACGATTCAGACGATGAAGAGAACCCTTCTGCCAGTTACGTGCCGATTGATCCTTGCCAGCCGGTCATCGCGGCGCTGCGGACTGCAATGGGCGATCACATCCCGCGACACTTTGTCGACCTTGAGACCAACCGTTACCGTCCCAACTCGGCCTATCTGCCCGATGCTTACGCACTTAAAAAGCTACCGATCGAACGGTTCGCCGCAGCAGTCGTTCCACATATCGAAGCGCCAGATTGTTCGCAGTGGCAGAAACGCGTTCGATATATGGCTTGGCAGCTTCGTCAGCTTTCGGTCGACTACAAAAACATTCTGTTCATCACGAGCATCCTTGATTGGCCATGGATTCGAGAGCAATTCAACAACCGAGAATTAAAGTGCCCAGAAAACGACGCAGTTCAAGACGCTGAAACCTACCAAGTCAAAAAAGAGACGTTGTATTTTTTGCTTGGCGAACTGCCGTACATCACCGGACTCTATGAAAATGCTCGGCGTGAACTTGAAGACGATGCCGATCTATCGATTGATGGTTTAAAGGAACTATTGATTGCGTCACGAAAAGACTATCAAGCCGAATACAAAAGCCGCGCCAGAAAGATCACGCCCAAGCTTCTTTCACAGTGTTTGAAGTACACCCGCAATTTGACATTAATCGAACACCGCATCACACCACAACTCCCATCGATCGTGACGGCAGCACAACAAATTGCCGGAGACGGATACGCGCTACACGTATTGGAAAAAGCAAAACAGTTTCCATTTTTTGAAAACCTGTTCTTGCCAGAAGTCCGTATGTCTATCGATCAGGCTGCATTTCCTGAAGATGAAGTCATGTCGGTCGTTAGTCGCCTGCCGGGGCCGCCAATGACTTCGTGCCGGATCGAGCTGGTACCGCGACCGGACAAAAAGCAGCAAAAGGATTGGCAGCAGCAATGGAATCCATTTTCGCAATGCAGCTGGCCCCCAGAAGACGAACTGATTGAGAATTTTCGTCAAACCGTTTACGACCGCGCACTGGAAGTCATGGGCGCTGATCTGGCTCAAACTGAAAAATTTACGACCAGCATCAAAGATGGAATCGACATCCGGGAAACGGTGCGACATTGGTACGATGGCGAAATCCACGTCAAAGTCCTGCCGCCCAACCGCGGCAAAATGGATTGCGCTGTGATGCTGTTTGATTCGCCGGCGGATCCGCGTGAGTATCCTTGGCGAACGACATGGTTTGCAGAACACAAAAACGAATCTACGTTAGCGTTCTACGGGACGGATTTTACCGACCAGCCAGTCGGCCCCGGCATATGTTTGGCAAACTATGGTGGTGCAATGTTTCTTTATCCGCCTGTGGCGATTCCTGATATCTGGCAAGACCCTCGAATTGATTTTGCAACTACCTTGGAAGAAAGATTACTGGCCGCCGCGTGTCTGCACAGCCAATGTCCACACATCGCGTTGTTGAGCGCGTCGCCACCGGGTCAAGCCTGGAAACAGATTGCCAAACAGTTCAAGAAAAAGTGGGTTCATTTACCCCTGTCCCGATTTAGCGATTCAACAATCCAGCAATTGCGCATGGTTCATGTTCTCAATGGCAAAGAAGTCCGAAGCCATGCTGCTGATTTCATACGCAGAGTTTGACTACTACAAACCTGTGTCCCGTTTTGCTTCTCCCAATTACTCGCTAAACTGTCGGAGTCGTCTTGCTTCCATGTTTGACTTCAACACTTACCCCAAACTACGAATCAGGAAACGCCATGAGCAACATCGATCTTTTTCGCAACCTTGTAAATTTGGCTGCGATCGACAAAAAATTCACCGACGAAGAAATTCAATTCCTTGCCCAACGCGCCGAACAATGGAACATTCCAGCAGACGAATTTGAAACGGCCATTGTCGGAATCTCATCAGGTGAAATCGAAGTCAAAATTCCTGATTCATTTGAAGACCGTGTCGTGATGCTTAAGGAAATGATTCGCCTTATGGCTGTCGATGGTGAAATGGCCGAAATGGAAAAAGAGATGTGCGCCTATGCTTCTGGGCGCATGAAATTCTCAATTCAACAATTTGCTCAGATTCTAGATGAAGTCATCAGCGAATCTTGAACCGTTTTAGTTATTGAGAAAAGTGCGAGAAAGGCACATCGAAAAAACTGCGTTCTCAATCGTTGCGCTGTTCATTTTTGGATGCCTCCGCGAAAGGCAACCGAAGAACGCTTAAGAATTGCCAACTTGGACTTGTTGGCCACGGAAGAACTTATCCAAGCTAATGTGTTGGCTGACTGAAGCACCAAGTCCTGTCATTTACAACTCAATTACAGATCCAGAGTTGGTATATTGCTTTTTAGGTTTCATAATTTTCACGCTTGGATGGTTGTTTATACCTGCAAAATTCGTTCTGGTTGTAGTGGTAGTTCGCGCTCATAATTGACCCAACGCCTCAATATTTTGTCACCAAACGGTGGTAATTCCAAATCAAATGGATGAGGTGGAACATTCTTACTCAAGTTTCCGCCAGATAGAGAACGAAGACAATTTGCAGTGGAACACACTTGACCTTGGGATCGGGAATCAGCTCATCCTTCTCGATCTACTTAACCTTCAAAAATCCTACAGAACATTTCCCCTTCCTTCCCGAGAAATCAGATTATGTCAATCAAAATGGATTGGCGCTGGTGGACATATTTCAAACTCGAGTCTGAATTAGTCTCCGCAGCCAACGTTGAAGAGTACGACATCAAAACAAAGCGGATCAAATTTCGCCGAGAGTGGAACATCGAAGCAGGTGAAATCCCCGATTCCATTGAAACAACATTCCTTGAAATCTGGGGCAACCCAAAAAGAACGATCACCCTCTCAGCGCGAGACACCGATTTGCTTCAATCGGGACTTAAACCTGATTCGTTTATCAAATTAGTTGACCAAGACCCCGAAGAATTCTTCGGCAAACCGAAACTTCTTTCGAATTACTTTCCACCAGCATTGAAACGACAAGTTGCTGATTTGGAATCAAACGAACTTAGAGATTCGAACCCGACTTAAGTAAGAGTTCCATTTGAATTGCCAAGTACTCCTGAACTCTGGCGAGCCTACAACTGCAGGCGACCATCGATTGTTAAGTCGTTGGTCCGGCTCTATCTAAGTCGTTTGCCTGCCTCTAAACTTCGTCTTTGGGTGGAGCCGGGCGGTGGGCCAATGCTGCCGCATCGTCTAATCTTGGATGCGTATCTCGCAAGTCATCAGCGGTCATCCCTGATCCATTGTTCATTCCATCCATGCGTCGCATCGTTTGGTAGATCGCATGGATGGCAGCTTCAACGTCTCCCGTGTGGCCCGATTCAGAAATCGTATGCATGTTGCGAATTGGAAATCCAATTGACGCACACGCAGAATCAATAGCCGCCAAAACCGCCGCCATCGCGTCGGTTCCTGTATCACGTCCAGCCAACTCATGCTGAACGGGAATTCCATGTTCTATCGACACGGACGTGATCATCGAATTGAGTGCGGCACTTGTCACCGCACCATGCGTCAATGTGTAGCCTTCGCTCATGGCAACGGGTTCGTAACGACGGTCACCAATTCCTGGCGCGGCAGTAAAATCATGTGCAACGTCGACGGCGATCGTCACGTCGGGACGAAAGTGTTCAGCCAACACACGACTGCCGAATCGACCAATCTCTTCGTGGGAAGCGAACGCGCCGAGATAGCGCACATTTGAAAGTGACGACTCCGCGACCAAGCGTCCAATCTCGGCGGCAACAAAACATCCTAATCCGTTATCAAGATACGCACCGGAGAACGTGTCCGGAGAAAATCCTCTTTCGATTGGGCGATCGTAAATGATGGGGTCGCCCGGTCGAATACCAAGCGCTTCGATTTGCGCCTTTTTGTTTTCGCCATGAATGTGAAGTTCGAGGTACATCATTTTAGTCTTGATGCCATCGTCGCCACTACGAAGTTTTGGATCAGCAAAGTGAATCGCGCCGATGGCCTCGATTGTTCCGCCTTTGATCACTCGCCAAGTACCAGGTTTCTCAGGGTCTTCGCTGAACAATTTTACTTTGTGACCGATCAACGTTGTTGGCAGCATGGAATCCGAATTGACCCAGATTTTTCCATCGTCGCCAATGCTGCGGACCTGCATACGGATTTTGTCGGCGTGCCCAATAACCATCACCGAAAACGCATCCGGATCGTTGGGCTTGGTGTCCATCACAATGCCAGCGTTGCCTTTGAAAGAGTGAATCGCCCAATCCGCCGGCATGAACGAACGAAGGTGCGGCTCTAGTACGCCACGGGTCATTGCGGCTTCTAAACCAATGGGACTGGGTGCATCCAGGATCCTTCGCATTAAATCAAAACGCTCGTCAGACATCGTTTGCTGCCACGGCTTGGATTCGTTACTCACTGGACCCTCTTCGTTAAAATAATTTATTTGTTGAACGGACTTAATCTGCTTCGACATTCAACTCGAAATCTTAAACAGTTCAAACGTTTGACCATAGATGGCTTTGCAAATCCAGATTGGACGATTATTGGACCACGACTATCACTCACGGCCACCAACAAAAAAACCACGATTCACAAAGGACGCGAAAATATGGAAGGAATTTCGAGTCAATTGTTTTCGTGGTTTCGATTTGCCGTTTTGAGGCGGCCTTCGAATTCAAATTAGTGGTTTGAAGCCAGTTTGTTCATCTCGGCAATGACTTCGGTATTTTCTGGAAACCGGCCTGCTTCATTCTTTGAGAAGACTTTCGTTTCGTTTGCGACGACTTCGAAACATCCACCCTTGGAAGGAATCAATTCAGCTTGAACACCAAATGTTGACTCGATTTCGGCTGCCAAACTGGAAGCCTGCGGCAAGTAATTTCACATTTGGCAATATTCAATCGAGACTTTCATTGTGTTCCTTTTAGTTGTTATCTATTGAGACGGTTTATTTAATGGTTTTGCCAAACAAAACTCTGTTTAAGCAAACTCTGTTTAAGCAAACTC
>CAYZGP010000049.1:6361-11951 GCA_964478065.1 uncultured Pirellulaceae bacterium | reverse complement strand
TTAACGAACTTGGCTTAACGAACTCGCACCAGGCTCATCCCGTTCGAGCCAACTTGATTCAAAATACGATTCAAGCCATCCTGATTCAAATTGAATTGATCTAATTCAAACTAAACCCAGGCGGGAAATCTTGCTTGGCAGGCTCGGTACTTCGCAGTTGGATCTGTTCGTCCAACAATCGCAAAACGATTTCGCCACGTTGACCTAATTCGGGAGTTTCCAACACCAACTGTTGTTGGGCTGGCGAGGCTCCACACGCATAGCAAATCATGTCCACCAACTGCCCGAAAGACAAGTCTTCATCGATAAACTGATCCATTGCTTCAGCATTCCAGTCCGACCGAAGCGTTGCCAATTTACGAAACTTGGACACAATCTCAACTCTTAGCCGATCAATCATGTCTCTGTTCTTGACCGTGTCGTCGAGAATAAGAACTTCCGCCATTCGGTAAGGAGTTTCGATGGACAGTTCTTTGACAATCGCCGCACGCTTGGTTCCAACGAGAAAAACGTTGTATCGGCCGTCGTCCAACAATGTATGTGAAAGGATTTTCCCGACGCAAACAATTTTGGAAATTTCCGGTTGGCCGTCTGCCTCAGCTGGGACTGAATCCGCTTTCAAATAGGCCATCGTAATCAGTTCATCCGCTGCCAACGCGTCGTCCATCAGCACGCGATACCGCGGCTCAAAAAGATGGAGTGCCTGGACGACGCCGGGAAACAACACAACGTTTGGCAATGGAAACAAACGGACGATGTTTGCAAATCCGTCAGGCAGAGAAAGATCTGCATGGTTCAACGACATTTAACGTGTCCGCATTAATGAACGTGTTTAGAAAGTAGCAACGACAATAAGTAAGATTGAACTTTCTTGATGGCAAAAAAAAATTCCGCGCCGACAATCGACGCGGAATTTTGGAATTTCACTTAGTCGCCAGACATGAAAATTTGAAGCACGTACCAGAACAACAATGCTACTGAAGCAAACAATGCCAACGATGCGGCAACGTGCTGGTTGGTGTTGTAGGTGTGCAGAACGTTAGACGTGGTGTAAAGGATGATTCCAGATGCCAAAATCACCATCGCAACTGAGAACCAAAGTCCAAGACTAAAGCCCATAAAGATCGAAGCCACGATCAAGCCCATCGCGATAAAGCCACCTGCCACGATCGCCCATTTCATAAATGAGAAATCAGCTTTGGTAACCAACACGGTCAAAGTCAATCCGCCGAACACGACGCCGGTAACCAAACCGGCAGAAGCAATCGCCTCGGGAGCAAAATTGTCTGCCATGTAAAGAAGTGGCACAAGGATTAGAGCCTCGGCAACAACATACAAGCAAAGGCCCACGTACTGCATTTGGCGTGAAGTGTTACTGTGTGCCCACATGTTTGCAACGTAGCTGATCCCCATGAACCCACCCAGAACCACCAACCAGTGCCAGCCAGAAGTCACCCAAGCAACCAATGGCGCGAGTTGATCATGGAACACATTCAAAATAATCGCATCAAGTGCTACACAAGCCAGAATCGCGCCCAGCAAGTGAATGTAGGTTCGTCGAATAAATGTTGAGCGAGCATCGACGGACGCAAACTCAGCCGTTGTCGGCCGCATATACTCGGAAGGTTGATATGGATTTTGGCTCATTAAGAACACCTTGGAATTATGTGAAGTGACTGAAAAGACGGCATTAATCTTCCCCCAATAGAGTAGATACTTATATAAGTATCGTCAATGTTTTACACGAAATGTACGGTATTTGGGCCTCAAAAGATATTCGAATTTAACTGGGCAATTTCGCAGAACGATTGAGGCACTGTGAAGCGGCGATACCACTTTATGGTCCAATGAGCCACCAAACTGGAAACCGGTCGTTTAAACGAGGAAACCAACAGTCTTAGCCCAATTGGAAACCTCGACGCGTAAGCGAGTAAGCAGCCAGATTTTTGCTGAAAGATATTGATGAGTTTTTTCGAAATTGAAAATACAGAAGTTGGCCACAGCTTGAGCCTCTATGACCTGAAAATAAAGCCAACTTTTGGAATGCAGGGAGCTGGTGAACCGACTGAACGGGGTACGCTGAGAATGCTGGAAGAGCTTCGAAAGAGAAAAGACAATAATGGCGGCCACCAGTATTTTCTTCAATCGGAGCTCATCACTGGCTATCCAATTCCCTCGGTTCGAGTTGACGCGTGGTTCGCGTCATCATGGAGCCCGAATACCGAAAGTTGCTTGTCTTGCCTGAACCTGATTTGGCTAGTGAACGATATTGAACAAGTCTTCTCGCCCGATATCAAGCAACTGCTTAAAAACCTGAAGTGGACAGAATACGCAGGTCCATTTGATTTTTAGCGCAATTAGAATAGAAATCCCAAACCAGCCCCGCCCAATAACGCACGCCTCCTGAACCGGACGACCAAGATATTCAAACGGAGTGGCCGCGACTTTCGTTAACTTGGAATTCAATACCTTGACAGTTGGCCAGATGGGAAACACAATCCCTTTCTTGATGTGACTTCGCTTGGACGCAAAGCACTAATGGCCTTTCAAAGGGCCACTTTGATGGATCGCCTCAGACTCCCAATCTATCTGCCACAATCATCAATTAGCCACGAAAGCAAAACATGATTCTCTCCGGCGAAGAAATCGAACGGCAACTTGGCAACGACATCAAGATTGATCCATACAATCCGGAGAACATCAATCCCAACAGCTACAACCTCACCCTGCATGAAGACGTGGTGACGTATGAAGAAGTTGTGCTCGACATGCGGAAAAGCAATCGTGTCCGGCGAATGGTGATTCCTGAATCCGGATTGGTTCTCGAACCCAATCGGCTTTACCTTGGGCGAACCGTTGAGCGAACCGAGACACACAATCTCGTGCCAATGATCGAAGGCCGCAGCTCGATTGGACGTTTGGGGTTGTTTGTTCACGTCACCGCTGGATTCGGCGACGTCGGATTCAAAGGATTCTGGACGCTTGAGATGTTTGCGATCCAGCCAGTTCGAATTTACCCTGGTGTTTCCATTTGCCAAATCTTTTATCACCAGATTGATGGCGCGATCAAAGAATACTCCAGCGGCAAATATCAAAACAACCATGACATCCAACCAAGCTTGCTCTACAAAGAGCTCAATCCGAACGCCGAAGAAGAAGACGCCCAATTGATGCTGGGTTTCCGCCGAGGTTAAACGTCCTGAGCAGACAAATGTAGTTGGCTTGCTGCTTACGTTCAACGTCGATTAGCGTTCAACGTCGATCAGATCAAGGTTTGTTCAATGTCGATTTTCAAATGATCGGCTTGAACAAATTTTGGAATTGAAGTCTGAATCGGAGTTCAATTCGGACTTGTTTCTATTCTGAATAAACAGCCGCGTTGAACAAGAAAAATCGTTAACGAGCGGCCTTTTTCGCTGCCACCGACTTGGCGACGATATTCTTCCACGTTTCATAGGAATCATCAGTCGGAGTTTCCTTGGTCAACATTCGAAGTGCCTTCGCAATCGTGGCATGGTATTCGTTTGGTTTCCCAGTCAATTTTTCAGCGACCTCCATACCTTCCTGATGGGAAACAATCCTTTCACGAACCACATAATCAAATCGTTGATTTTCTGGCCACGGACGAGCGTCCTCGACAGGTTGAACGACTGAAAAATCTTGTCGCAGATAAGTCACATCGGCGCGAACCATGGCGCCTGAATTCGGCTGGTAGTACTGCCGAGAAAGCGGCAACCCCCAAACTGGAATCAACCCACGTCCTATGTCATCCGGATTTTGAGAATCGGCATGGCATAGCGTACAGTTTTTCATATGGTTGATTGCAACTAACTCACGCCGAACAAAGTCTTCACCTTTTCGTCGGGGAATGCGTGGGTCTGGTCGCCTCAACAATTCAACCAACGCCGGCACTGCGTCGGTATCGTTAAGCCGCACCAACGCTTCGGCCGAATGCTTGGCCACCTGCGGCCAGGGATACTGAAAACCATCCAGCAAGTTAGACCGATAAAGCTCCGCTGGGTAGCTTCGTAGCGCATCCACGGCGGCAACGCGAACTTCTGGATCCAAATCGTACCTGGCGTAACAAGTCAACAAACCGCAACCTATTTTGGAGTTGGTACGATGAAGCGCTTTGACCAATTCCAAGCGAATTTCAGGGCCCTCGATTTGCAACATTTGATCAAGCGTGGTCAAAGCTTGAGTTGCTTTGGGGTTGGCCGCGATATCGGCAATCATTTTTTTCACCGCGCCCATCCGTTGCTTCTTGTTCCTACTCGCCACCCGAGCTCCGAAAGGATCAAACTCTTGAAGAATTGAGCCCGTGGTCAGCGACACAAATTGAAGCGTCCTTGCATTGTCTTCTTTTAAATGACACTCGTCTCCCATAACCAAATTCAAGCCTTGCAAGTCCTTACGATTGGGCAACAACATCACCAACGGCTCAATCGGATCTAACTCATCTCGCCCCTCTAGCTTGGTAACCTGTGCAGCCGCCAGCCTTGACTGCGCAAGAAGTTTTCTTCTCTCCCTGGTCAAACGCTCCTGTTCTCGCCTCAAACCTCGCAGGGCAGCAGCAACTCTTAGCAAAGTCGCTCGGTCATTGGATTCAGATTTTTGCTTTTGATATAAATTAATTTTCTTGCGAATTTCCTCAGACTCAAAAAGCAACTGCTCAGCTTCAAAAGCCAATCCACCAGCAAGTGAAGTTTCCGAAATCAATTTTTGGGCGCCCGAAAACTCATTACGATTACGGTAAATCCCAATCTTAACGGCTGAGTCAGCCAACTCATCTTTTAACTTGGCCGCCGCCAATGTCTGAATTGAGGTTTCAGGCAAAAAAGCATCTGTGGCAGCCGGGATTGGAAGCTTTCCTGAGTCCGCAAATTTTTCAAGCTCTAACGCAGTCACCGTACGATAATTTTGAAAGCGTTCCGATTTCGCCCGCTCGCCCCACTCCAAAAACAGCAATTCGTCACTGAGTAGCTCAGTTCCCAACATGCCTTTCAACACCGTTTCCGCCTCATTTACACAAGCGTCAATCACTGGGAGGTCAGACTTGCTACGCACTGCGGCTAACGAGAGCAGGGACTTGGCTGTAGAAGCGTCGACTCGAGCTCTTTTTGCGATTGTCGATTCCAATCTTTTCAACTCCTTTTCCATGGTGGGCACTTTGCCTGGGAGAGGTTTTGCAGACTTCGCAACACGGCTTCGAAGTGCGTTGATCGAATCATACATTTCATCCAAGCCGTCAAATCGCACTTCGGTTTGAAACTCACGCCCGATAAATTCGACTCGTCCAACCCAATGCTTCGCTAAAACGGGGCTCAGAAAGTGAACCCGCCTGGCAACTTCGTGACTGACTCTCGCCATCACCAAATCAAACGACTCCATCGGAAACGTGTTCTGTAACTTCTTGTCGTTGATCGAAACTACCAGCCTGTTTCTGCTCTCATTCTCGACTTGGACAACCATATCCCAAGTCGGCTTGGGACCAGTGTAGGCAGATTTGACAGGAACCAGGCTGGCAATTTGATCACCGCCTCCCGTTTTGATTGGATCAACAATTTTGCCCTTTTTAGGCGAATCATTG
>CAYZGP010000049.1:0-6261 GCA_964478065.1 uncultured Pirellulaceae bacterium | reverse complement strand
AATCATTGTTTGCAACGACTGAATCGACTGACTTATTTGCAGCATCTTTATTCGCAGCATCCGGCTCGGTCGCAACAACTATATTCTCGGCCGGCTCGATTGATGAATCTGCAGCGCCCACCAAACTCGCCTCAGCAACATTGAATTGCAAATCGGAGCCATCTGAAAACATCCAAACAAGTCCAACCGCTGCAAACACGGCTGCTGCACAAGCGGAAAGAACGGCCAGTTTTCGACTCGTGATCGCCGATCGCGCCGAAGCAGTTTCGCTCTTCGCCGAGCAAGATTCGGCTGTTGCTTTCAAACCGAATGTTGAAGACGCGTTTGTGAATGAGCCGTTTGTTGAGGCGGATTTAGAATTGGCAGCCGTTGATGCTTTATCAATTTGATCCATCAACGACCGGCGACCAAAAAACGAATCGGAATCCATTCTCAACTCGACTCGACTGAGGAACTCCGCACCTTCGGCGCACGATTCTCCATACTCATGGAGCACCGAATCCAGTGCAAGGTCTTCAAAATTTTCTTGTTCGTCGAAATCCTGGTTCGCGGGATCATGATTCATAACATCACCTTGTGAATTTTTCTTGGCTGGGGCGTACGAATTTTGGCAAATCGCACTTGGGCATTTTTGAAGCAACACAACGTTGTAAAACGCCTCGAATTCTTTTTAGCTTCATGCGCACCGAACTGTCGGATTGGCTGGTTTCCTCACCGATCACCAATGAAGTCTTCTTCTCAAAATAGAACTGTTTTATCAAAAGTCTTGACTGCGACGGCAACGCCTGAAGACAAGCTTCCAACGCCTGCGTGCGGCATTCGTTTAGCTCCGCGTCGTCATCTCGATCCAGGCTTTCCAGCGCCAAACGACATACGTTTGAGGATGCAAATGATTTTTGATTCTGACGGCGTCTGACTTCTGAACGGAGAAAATTCAAAGCCTTGTTGCGGGCGATTCCCAACAACCAAGTGGAAATTTTTGATTCCCCGCGAAAGTCCTTCAGCTTACGAAAACACGCAATAAAAACTTCTTGTGCAAGATCATCGACCTGCTGCGAGCAATGAACATATCGAGCCAAAAACACCCTGACGGTGGCTTGATGCTCTAACACAATCTCCCGAAACTCCTGGGGAGAATCAGCCACACCGACTTCGGATACTTGAGATTGTTCTTGGTTCAAAACGACGCTTTCCTAGTGAGGTCGTGCTCTTCAAGAATTGAGTTGCCATTGGGTGGTGTTCGTCACACACTTTTTGAGAAGTTTTTCAAAATTCACATGCCGTCAAGTTAAAGACGACATTCACAAACCGCTTTTGGTTTGAATTCATTCTCTATTCCGGTCATGGCCGGGTCAAATCTGCCAGCATTTAAAGTCAAAATATCACGGTTCCAACGGTTCAAAATGTTAAAGATTAACGCGAATGCGGGTCATACTCCCGACTGCGATTTTCTAAGTTCGTTTTTTCGCCATTTGCTAAAGTTAATTCTTGTCGACGGATTTGGGATTGGTAAATTCATTCAACGGAAAGAGGAAGTGACTTTCCTCTTTTGCCTCATTTTAACAATCACCAATTTCAATTCTTGGTACTCCCATGTCAGACGTCGAACTTTTGATGCAGAACGCACGCCTTCGAGATGAAATGGAGCCGTTTCTTGATGAGTCGGTTTTCCTCGTGGACCTCGACAAAATGTCTGTCCGTCACGAAAACGAGTTCCTTACGTCCTTATTGGCCTGGGAGAAAGCCCCTGTGCTTCCGATCTCGCAATGGTTCGAGCCTGAGCTATCGATGCCCGACCATCAAACGTTGTCCGACGCCGAACTCAAGCAACAGCTTCATCAAGTCATCGGTCGCTTGTACGAGAAAAATATCTTGCTGGTACACACGGATCATTTGTCCGACCGTCAACTTTACTGCTTGATCGCTCGTGATATTTTGCCAGCTCAAGAAAAGAAAGTCGTACTCAACAGCAAGTTTCTAAAATGGCAGTGTCTCGACATCGTTGAAGACGAAGAGGCATGGCTACGCTATTACGCCTCCATCGAAGATCGCGAAAATTGGGTTGAAGAAACTGGCCTCAAGTTGCCGCCACGAGAAGAAATCCCATTCCCAAGAAAGCTTCCTCAACACGCTTGATTGACTTGGGCACAAACATCGTATGCTGTTAAAGTTTACCAGTTATCCGGGTTAGTCACATTGAAACGGCGCCTGTCAAACTTTCTTGATTGTGCGGACGATATCAAATAAATCGTCGTTTTGTGCTCAACTCTTGCACTCGGTATACGGATGCGTGACCTGACATTTCTCTTGTTTTTGCTTTGCTGTTTGGGGGGCTGCCAGTCACCACAAGCGGCTTTGCATTCAATAGAGAATTGTAATCCGTGCCTTTCAGGCAACCTTCATCCCACACTGAACACGCCCGTGGTTACGGAAGCTCGTACGATCGAGGACTTCGTGCAGCTGGGGCTAGCACAAAACCCAGCTATCGCTACAGCGAAGCACAGAATCAATTCGTTGCGGCATCGGATTCCGCAAGAACTTTCGCAGCCGGATCCAATGGTCAACACGACGACCCATTTGTCGCCCGTCGAAACCGCGGCTGGCAGGCAAGCATTTGCGCTTGGCGTGAGCCAAAAGGTTGTCAATGCGGAACGACTCGCGACCAGGGCTGCGATCGCTTTGGAAGACGTTCGGGCAGCGGAGCAAAATTTGAATGTAGTCCAGTTGGAAATTGCGGAAAAGATTCGCATCGCATGTTACCAACTACTTTTTGTGCGCAAAACAATTGAGATCACCAAACAGGATGCTGAATCCCTGGAGCAGATTGGCGAGGTCGTCCTGCGTCAATACGAAGTCAAACAATCAGTATCGCAGCAGGATGTTTTAAACGTCCAACTCGAACAATCAAAAGTCGAAAATCAGATTGTTGCTTTGCGACAAAAAGAGAAATCTTATCAAGCGAGACTGGCAAGGCTTGTTCACTTGAGCCCCGAATCCAGTTTTGACATTCTCGATGAACTGAGTCTTACACTTGGTCCGCTTGATGCGAACGTTCTTACGTCACAGGCGATTTCAGCTCGGCCCGAACTGGCGGCTCAGCTTGCCAACATTCGGCGTGAGCGAAAGAAAGTTCATCTAGCGAACTTGCAAAACATACCGGATTTTACAGTCGGGTTGAATTGGATCGCCACTTCTTCGGAGGGTATCAGCCCCGTGGGCAATGGCGATGACGCGTTACTGCTTGGTATCGGATTCAACTTGCCGGTTCGCAAAGGCCGGATCCAGGCTGCGATTTACGAAGCCAAGGAATCCAGTCTCGCCTCGACAAGTCAACTGAAAAGTCTCAAAGACGAAGTCGCTGAAGAAGTTTTTGACCTCGTCGCCAAAGCCGAAAGCACGGCTGACACTTTGCAATTGCTACAGGAAGACATCATCCGCAAGTCCGAACGAACGCTGGATCTGTCGATCGAAGAATACACCAATGGCGACGTGAAGTATGTTCAGTTGATCGAAAACTGGCGTGCGTTGTTGAAATACCGAATCACCGAATCGCGATTGATCGCAGAGTACAACCAGATTTTGGCTTCGCTTGTTCGGAGCATTGGTGAACTTGGTCCTATTTCTGGCACGGCAGCTGTTCCGCCTCAACCAGAATTCGAGACTCAGCCAGTGTTGGAGGAAGATATTGACGAAGGAAATGAACGTCCCAGCGAAATGGAAGACTCGGATCCTTCGTTGGTCGACGATCCAGCAGACGAGTCACCGAAGTCGCCTTGAATCGCCCGTCAAGTAAATAACGCTCTGAATTTGGCGGCAGATTTCAATTTCAGTGGCTTTCCGGTAAAAAGCTATGTGGTTTGCAAGCTATAATTTCTGTAAGGTTGACTCGACAACCCGGTCGAAAATAATGGTGTCATGAACTCTGTAAACTTCAAAGCTAAAAAAGCCGTCAAACTCGGAGCCTGTTTCCTGGCTCTCGTGGCGATGCTTTGCGCTGAAGTGACGACGACCAGAGTGAACGACTGTGGTTGCCAAGTAGAAACAAACCAGTGTTGCTACCAAAGTTCAAACAACGATTGTGGGCTCGGCGACAGTGCCAAAATGACCTGTTGCTCAAAGCCGAAAACGAGTGCTTGTTGTTGCAGTGCCAAAGTTAGCTCGCAGCAGAAACCAACATGCACTTGTGTTGATTGCAAGTGTGGCGAAGGCGAAACACCGCCCCCCCAACCTCTCGCACCAACAAGTCAGAGCCAATCGGAACTTGTGTTTGTTACGTTTTTGGATTCCTTTGACCAAATAGAATTACCATGGTCAGATGCCGACTCCAACTCGCATACCAATTCTGCCGCCCGCGGACTTTCGCTGACGTCACAAGAAATGTGCGTCCTTCTCTCGCGATTTACGTGTTGAACCAAATTTCAACAACGTAGCTGCGCGCTCTGTTAAGTGACTGGTCTGCTTACAGGCTGAGCTCGCGCTATTTCCCTCGCGCTATTCCCAACTGCGAAATCTGAAACCTGCTGCGCTGTTTGCAAGAGCAATAAGTCATAAGGCGAGTCATGAGCGAAGAAGAAAACACAACCAACATACGTCGCAACCGGTTATGGGACCGCGCGATTCGAATCGTTGCGTACTGGTTCAACCTGTTTGCCCAACCAATCCTGGCGATCGCTGCGATCGTTGGTTTGGTATTTCTGTTTGGGTACGCCCAAAAGAATTACAACTGGTTCAACGACGCAAAATCTTCCGCAACAGACGAAGCGGTCGAAAAAGACTCCCTGTTCGCGTGCTCGATGCTATGCGTATTCGTTAAGGCTCCCGGTCGATGTCCCGTTTGCGGAATGGAGCTACAGGAAGTCAAACCGCAGGGTGACCCGAAAGATCTATTCGGCGTCACGATTGATCCGACAGCCCGCCGGTTGGCCAATATCAAAACGGTCGCGGCGCTTAACATGCCGGTCGCCAATGAAACCGAAGTGCTTGGCCGCATCGCGTATGACGAAACCACCGAAGCCACCGTTTCCGCTTATGTCGATGGCCGGATCGAAGACCTGATGGTTGACTTTACCGGAGCCACGATTCGAAAAGGCGACGAGCTCGCCGTCATCTACTCGCCCGATCTTTATGCCGACCAAGTCGGTTTGCTCCAAGCCAAACAATCGGCCAGCCGGGTATCGTCCAATGATCGCGTGAACCGATCCAATCAACGTCTCTACCAAAGCGCCCGGCGACGGCTGGTCGAAATGGGCCTTCCGGAATCACAAGTCGACTCCATTGAAGCCAGTGGGCAAGCGAATAGCCGAATCAAAATCTACGCTCCCGCATCGGGCACGGTCGTTGAAAAAATGGTCGACGAAGGCAAGTACGTCAAAATGGGAATGCCGATTCTCAAAGTTGCAGATCTGTCCAAGGTTTGGTTGATGCTGGAAATGTACCCCGCCGACACGACCAACCTGAAACTTGGGCAATCCGTCAACGTCTCGATTCAGTCTCAAGTCGGAAAAGCCTTCGAAGGGACCGTCTCCTTCATTGACCCGATGGTTGATTCAAAAACTCGAACGGTCAAAGTTCGCGTTGTCATTCCCAATGATGCGGGCTTAATTCGAATCGGCGATTTTGGAAAAGCAAAAATTCAATCGTCGCGAAGTGCTGTCGAACAAATGGTGATCGTGCCCCGCGAGTCCGTGTTGATGAACGGAGCCAACAGCGTCGCTTATGTCGAAACGGAACCCGGCAGGTTTGAATTTCGCAAAGTCGAAGTTGCGGAGATCATGAAGGACAAAGTTTCGATCGCCTCAGGAATCCAACCGGGCGAACAAGTCGTTGCTTCGGGTGTGTTCATGCTGGATTCAACCTTCAACATTCAAGGCAAAGTTTCACTGATTGATCCCAACCGTGCGGATCGCAAGAACGAATCGCAACTTGCCAAAGATGCCGCCGAGGCCAAGGAAATCAAACAGTCCTTTGCGTCACTTTCAGCGGAAGATCGCAAGCTGGCCGAAGACCAAGTCATCTGTCCAGTTACCGAAGTTCGTTTGGGAACCTTAGGAATGGGCACTCCCATCAAAGTCGATGTTGAGGGCACTCCCGTCATGATCTGCTGCGACGGTTGCCGAAAAGGTCTCCTCAAAGATCCACAAAAAAACTTTGCGATTCTTGAGAAGTACCACAGTGGTAAATCGGAAAGTTCCAAAGGGCAGGGCGCCGCAAGTTCAACCGCCGATTCCGGCGACTTGCCGCAAATGGAATTGCCTCAAATGG
>CAYZGP010000048.1:37749-41757 GCA_964478065.1 uncultured Pirellulaceae bacterium | reverse complement strand
GAGTTACAGAAAATGTTAGATTCGGCTGGGGCTACGACCCCTGATTTTTTCATGTCCGAAGGCGAACGCATCAGGCTGGCCGACGATGGGAAATCGAGCGGCGACAGGGGCGGGCGGATCATCGAGGGAGACAAGTATCTGGGGCGTAGCGGCAGCGGAATGGTCGTTGGCGATGCTGAAATGAGTGAAGAAGAAGGATTGGGTGGAAAAGCGGGTGGTGGATTGGGTGGAGCGGCCATTGGAGGAGCCATCATTGATGGGGGAATGGGTGGACCCGGAGCAGGAATGGGCGGCGGTCGCGGAGAAATGGGCGGCGGTCGCGGTGCAGGAACGGGGGCAGGTGGACTCGGCGGCGGCATGGGCGGCGGATTGATTGGAGGAGCGTCAGGAGAACAATCAGACCGTGAAAGTTTGGCTGATATTAAAAAATTGAGAGAACTTGGAATTCCGTTTAGTACCACATTTTCCAATGAAACGAAAACGCGAGCCATTCCTGTGCAGCGTACTCGCATGGAAAGCCGAACCCGCAACGTCCCGCAAGCCGATGGTTCAGTCGTTCAAGAGACGTTTCAAGTGGCGGTGCCTTACGCCGAAAACGTTGCGCAGAATTACACAGTTCAAGTTCCTGTGCAATCTTTATCGTTGGGCAAGCAGAAATCAGAACGCATTGTTGAACAACTTGCAAAGAATCTTGACCCGAACGGGAAACGTGAACTTAATTTAAAGGAGTTGCTTGATTCAAAAGTTCTCGCAAAAGAATTAGGCGAAGGGAAAAACGATTCGAATGAAAATTCTGAGACGACTAAGCTGGTCAAGGCGCTTAAGCTTGTTGCCGATCAAGGTGGCTTGAACGGCAAAATGAAAAGCGGTCTCAATACGACTGTGCTGTTGAAGCAGCTTGCCGCGGCGGTTGGCAAACGCAATGCCGAAGTTCGCCGCACACGGACTTGGAAACGTGTCAAAGCCACGCCCAATACGACTCGATTGATGGTGGGTGACAAAGATGAGCTTGATCTGACAGGCATGCAAGTCAACGTTCAGGTCGATGGCTTTCGCGCACGCGTCTTGCTCGATTATTTTTACTACAACGATCGAGCTGAGCAGTTGGAAGGCAATTTCAAACTTCGCCTCCCCGACGATTCATCGCTTTACTATTTCGCGTTTGGTGAAAGTGCGTATGACTTTGATCCCAAAGGCCCACTCGTTAAGGAAGAATTTCTCGGAGACGAAACCCAATTTGTTTCGCTTGGTGCTCCAGATATTCGCAAGGCTCGCGAGAAAGTTTGGTCAAAGGTCAAAGAAGCTCGGATGGTGCCCAAAGAAAAAGCTGCTCATGCGTTTCGCGAAACCGTTCGACGAAAAGTCGATCCGGCATTGGTGGAGTGGTCGGGAGCCGGTGTTTTCAACGCTCGTGTTTTCCCGCTCGCACCGCATAAGCTTCATCGAATCGTAATTGGCTATGACGTCGATCTGACGAAAACCAAAAACGGTTGGGAATACAAATTGGATTTGCCAGAACAAGTCGGACAATGCCAAGTCAACTTGAACGTGCAAGACGTCGAAGGTGTTACTTATCAAACGGAGCCAAAATCGGATCCGCTGGGTGGCAAGGCCAAAGGGAAGCCGTCACGCCGCTATCGTTTTTACGGCAAGCCAAAAGGCGGTGTTCGGCTGATGGCGAAATTGGAAGACGACAAAAAAGCGGTCGCTTTGGTTTCCAATGACAAAACTGAAGGCGAGTTCTTTGGGATGCAAGTCATTCCTGAACTTCCTGTTGAAAAGGTCGCAGGCAATTCAAAAGCGATCTTTATGCTCGACACATCGCTTAGTAGTAACCCTGACAAATTTAATGTCTGGTTGAATCTGCTTGAAACGACGCTTAACAATAATCGTGATTCGCTTAAGCAATTCAACGTGTTGTTCTTCAATGTCGATGGCCATTTTTGGCAAGACAATTACATCGACAACACGCCTGAGAATGTTACGAAACTGATGACGATGTGCGATACGCTGGCGCTGGAAGGTGCGACGGATCTTTACGGTGCGATTGCCAAGGTTGCGAAATCGGAATGGGTTTACGGTTCGGGTGCCAGTAGTGAATCAAGTCAAGCAACGGCGGAGTCTTCTGCGGAAACTGCCGACTCTGTTAAGCCCGGACCGGGTCCTGATTTGTTTTTGCTCAGCGACGGAGCCGCCAATTGGGGCGAAACCAATTTGCGATTAATCGGGCGTCAATTGAATGACCACCAACTGGGAAGCTTGTTTGCTTATCAAACCGGTATGACGGGAACTTCGATTTCAAGTTTGCGATTCCTTGCTGGTGAGTCTGGTGGCGCGGTGTTCAGCGTTGTGAACGAAGACGAGGTAAAAGTTGCTTCCACTGCCCACCGTAAACGTCCGTGGAAACTTGAGTCGGTAACGGCCGACGGTGCAACCGATTTGATGACTGCTGGACGGGTGCAGTGGGTTTACCCTGGTCAAAAAATTACAGTGGTTGGGCGTGGAAGAATTACGGGCGAGCTTAAACTGAATCTACAACAGGCAGGCGAAACGAAAACGGTTTCGGTTGCTCCTCTTGGCATTGAGTCGGAACTTGCTTCTCGGCTGTACGGTCAAGTGGCTGTTGGACAATTGGAAAGCCTGGGCGCGAAAGTGTTTGATGTAGCGGCCTCTTATGCCAGACACTTTCGCGTCACGGGTGACACTTGTTCGCTGCTGATGCTTGAGTCAGAAGCCGACTATCAACGTTTTAATATCAAGCCGCAAGAAGACTTGTTTGTCATTAAGGCAAAATCGGCGAACTTGTATGTTGCAGATGTGTTGAAAAAATCGGCCGATGCGTTGGCCGACCCCAAGGCACAATTGGAGGCGTGGCTTGAGCGATTGGAGACGATGCCCGGTATGGCATTCAAAATGCCAACCGCGCTCAAGTTGGTGATGGAGAAAATCGAAGTCGTCGCCGTGTCCAAACCGCTTGATAGTACCCTGACGTTGAGTGGGGAGCTTTCCGATGGCTACGTTGATGTTTTGAAGAATGAAAAACTCGACTACGATCAAATCGAGGCTGAGGCAAAGCGACGAAGTGCGACTTCGGTCGACAATGCGGTCAAAGTTTACAGTTCTCTGGTAGAGCGAAATCCTGGCGACATCGTTATCGCTCGCGACGTCGCGTTTTCGGCCATGGAGCTTGGGCGTCCGGCGCAGGCTTACCATTTGCTCAGGCGAGTCGCCCAGGCGCGGCCGTTTGAAGGAAGCATTTATCCTGCACTTGGCCAATGCTTGACGCAATTGGGCGAAGCCGACATGGCGTTGGTTTACTATGAAATCGCACTTGGCGGTTCGTTCCAGCGACAGGGTTCCGAGTTTAAGCAGATTGTCTCGGCGGAATATATGCACTTGTTGGGCAAAATTAAATCGGGTGAGATGAAATCATCGGCCAAAGAGTTTGCTTCGGCTCGTATTGATTCTTTGAAGAAGAACCTGGGTTTTGATTCTGCGAACTTGGTGATCACAATGTTGTGGAATACCGATCAAACGGATGTCGATTTGCATGTGATCGAACCTAACGGCGAAGAGTGCAGTTACGAGAACAAGAGCACTCGCTCCGGTGGAAAAATCACGTCCGATATCACGACTGGATTTGGCCCCGAGATGTACAGCAATGCGAGTGCTCCATCGGGTAAGTATGACGTTAAGGTGAAGTATTATTCGAACAGCCAAAATCGAACGGAGTTGCGTAACAAAGTGCATTTGTTGATCTATCGCGGGTTAGGGACGGATCAAGAGCGTTTGACGCGGCGAACGGTTCGATTGAAGAAGGTTGGAGATAAGGAGTCGGTGGCAACGATCGGTGTTGATTGATCGTCGTTGAGATGCGAAATGGTAACCCGACGCAAGCGAGGGATGCGCCCGGGTTTTCACAGTTAGTATTTAAGTGTTTAGAAAACGGAATGAGATTATGATCCATTTGTCTACTCGCGGTTTGCATTTTGTTCTTCTGGGCTGCAC
>CAYZGP010000048.1:18534-37649 GCA_964478065.1 uncultured Pirellulaceae bacterium | reverse complement strand
AGATTATGATCCATTTGTCTACTCGCGGTTTGCATTTTGTTCTTCTGGGCTGCACGCTCGCTTTGGTTTCGATTGTGGTTTCGGGTGTTGCGATTGCCAACGTCTCTTCAAACTTGATGGGCACCGAGACGATCGGCAACGCGCCGATTGCGGGTGCCAATTATAAAGAGTGGCCAAAACTAATGCCGGTCATCAATAATCCATCGCGTGTTTATCATACGTGGGTCAATGGCGATGAACGCTTCTACTATCAGGCATCGGTAGAACAGGTGAATCAACTGCTGACCGATTTTTCGAATCTGACATCGAAGAAAAAAGAAGTGTTGATACTTCCTCAGCGCGAAGATGTTTCGACTTTTGATAAAAGCAAAAGTTTTCCGTTTAACTGCCAGATGCATTTGGTCGGCGGGATAGCCAAGGCAGCAATGACAATGAAAACCAAAGGCGATGTTTTTTGGCCGAATGCTCCGCGGTTGACGATCCATGTTGCTCCCGGTTTAGATCTTAAAGCGATCAAGGTGCCGGCCGAGTGTACGCTGGTTTCGCTTGCCCAACTCAAAGACCGGTACAACGATGGATTGAAGAGCGACGACAAAAATGTTGCAGGTTGGGGCATTGGATTCTTGGCCCGACTTGATCCGTACGATGCTGAGTCTTTGAAAACGGTCGCTGAGATTGCAAGGGGAAATGCACAAGGCGAAGACGATTGGATCGCACTCAATGCGATTGCAAATATTTCTTCGTTTGGTCCCAACGCAAAAGCGCACTTGCCCGCACTCAAGAAGATTGTTCAGGGCGATGTGAAGAACAACGCTCAGCGCGCCGCCAGGGCGATAGAAGAAATCGAGTCAGTTTGCGAAGCTGATGCAGCGGCTGAATTCGCAAAAAAAGAAGAGCGGTTTCAAGACCAAGCCAAGGCAGCGCAGGCATTTATCGATAGCCGCAAATCGCTTTGATAACTGGCTTTGATAAGTCGTTTCAATAACTCGCTTAATAAGCCGGTTTCGATAATTCGCGAGCTGTCTTGAGTTTGAGAATTGCCCGTCGTTGCGTTTGGAATTTCCTGCCGCCAAAGAGGGGGTTGTTCTGCATGTTCAGGCAAAATGTCGGAGAGGTGCGGGTTCGCGCGTAAACGCCTGCGGTGCAAATTCGAGTTGCACTGGGCCTTTAAAATCGAACTAATCGGTAAAACGGGATTCCATTTTTCACTTTTTGGTGCCTGAAGGTCTTGTGCGTTTTTTTGTGAAAAACCAGTTTTGCCTGTGCGTTGTTTTGAGCAAAGCCGATCGTTATCGGTGAGCTACGCGGGTGTGACGGTTCTGTTGATTGTCAGAGAATTACCTGTGCTGGCAAAACTTCTTTCCATTGTGCTTTCACTTTCCGATAACAGAAAAAGTACAGTGAGTCGAAGGAGTCGAATCCCCCTAAATGGATAGCTGGGGCGCTGAAACCAAAAATTGGTCAACACCAAGCGCACTCTTCAAACAGGGTAGATTCATGGCATCAACAAAAACGATCCGCGTTGTGACGCGGGCTTCTGATGGTTCACTTCGTACCAAAGATTTCGAGAATTTCGATGAGATTTCTGAGCTTCACGATCAAATCGGAATCGACGATTGCAGCACAGATTTAACGTTACGGGGAATGCCATTATTTCGAGGTTTGGTAGGCCCGCTACCAGAAAGCAAAACAGTAGTGCGATACGAGTCACCCGATGTATTCGAGTCGCTAACGAAAGAGTGGACGTTGCAGAAAACAAAGCGTCGACGTCGTAGAAAGAGTACACAGCCGAGCGGAGCAGTTCCCACACCGAATCTGCCAGTCGCGACACCAGTTCAAATGCCAACCAATATGTAGTTCGCTGAGCTGATAACAAAACAACCAATCCGGAATTTGTCCAATCCTTAGGGATGAGCAATCCAACCCGGTAACGCCTCAACTATACGGGGCGTTTTTTTATGCGCTGACTGGAAAGTAAGAATTAGGAGCAACGCTGCCGCTTGCAGCAAGCTTGGGCCAGTGAACGTCATTTCTCCGGCACTGACTGGGAGGTAGCTGGACTCCAAAGTTTAGGTGTTGGCGAGACACGTCCAAAACCCGTAGCTGGGCTCGCCAGAGTTCAGGGCCAGGGATCTACCCCGAAGTCTGGCGACTCTGTCTACCTATTGCGCCGATTTAGATTCCCAAAACGCAACGTTTTTCTGTTGCTTACAACCGCTGCAGGCATACTTTTCGCTTGGTAAAGCTTGGCGATTTTGAGAGTTGCGTTTTTTTCCGAACCACTTTTTAGTTGCTTGCGTAATGTTGTCGCTAGGGATGCACCAACCAACCCACAAGGCGGCTTACTTTGACAGACCGTTGTCATCGTAACGCAGGTCTTAGTCTTCCCGGGTTGTACGGATCGCGCGGCCGAAAGTTGTTTCAATTTTTTTGACCGCAGTAGAAACGTGATCAATGTTTAACCGGCCTTTAGGTAATGTGATTTTTGCGCCATCGATAGGCGCTCAAATGGGCCGGTTCCTGATCGACCAGAAACCCTGATGCTTCGCTCCAAAATTTGTAGCATTCAGGATCATTGATGGTCACCTCTGTAGGATGGCAACTTAGTATGGAAATTTTTTCAAGCATGAGCCGCAAACGTTATTCAGCGATTTGTACAAAGCTCAGTTCAGTACGGCGTTTGGGGGCACTCGCTTCCATCGCAATTGTGACATGCGTTCTTTTGGTACCAACAATTGGTAATGCTCAAACGGCAGCTGTTCAGGCCGCACCAGCAAAATATGATTCGCGAACGACCGAGCTTCCCGCTTCGATCATTGAGCGAGGAGTTGTGTTGGAAAAAAATGCACAATGGGGAGAGGCACTTAGTCTTTACCAGCAAGCGACTCGCGACTATCCAGATAACGAATCGATTAAAACGCGACGGGCTGTAGCTAGAATTCACTTTGACCTCGACCGACGTTACTCCGATACCAGCTTTCTGAAAACGATTAACACGGTGGATGTTAACACGTCAGCCAACGTTTACGCCGAAGTGCTTTTAAAGGTCCAGTCTTACTACGTTGATCAGCCGAATTGGGCTGACCTGGCAAGCTACGGATTGACGAGCCTCGAAGTTGCTTTGATGTCTCCAGAGTTTCGCACAAACAATTTGCCCAACATCAGTGAAGCCCAAGTTCGCAGCACGATTTTGAATACACGAAAACGGCTAGAGTCGGCGACTGTAAGTTCACGCCACGAAGCCTACATGGTTGCGACCGATACGGCTAAGCATCTCAATGAGACGATCGGGCTCAAGCCTCAAGCCACGATGTACGAATTCGTTTGCGGAGCGATTTCAGCACTCGACCCATATTCGGCGTTTATGTCGTCCAATCAATACACTGAAACGATGTCGCAGATCGAAGGTAATTTTGTCGGTCTTGGTGTCGAGTTAAGAACGCATCCCGAACACCTTGAAATTGTCAGCGTCATTTCTGGTGGGTCTGCCGGGCAAGGCGGTATCGTCAAAGGAGACAAAATTGTCGCTGTTGACGGAAAAAACGTTGGTTCAATTGGCAGTGAACGAGCCGCTGACATGATGCGTGGCGTCGAAGGCTCTTTTGTGAGTCTGGTCGTCGATCGTGGGCAAGGTCCCCAACGGGTTGAGCTGGAACGTCGTCGCGTTGAGATTCCAAGTGTTGACCAAGTCGGAATCGTCGACAAATCAGCCGGCGTCGGATATATCCGATTGACGAATTTTCAAAAAACAACCGCTCGTGATTTTGACGCAGCGTTATGGAAGCTTCATAAAGACCAAATGCGAACATTGATTGTTGATGTTCGTGGTAACCCAGGCGGTTTGCTTTCGGCGTCGGTCGAAGTCGCTGATCGTTTTGTCGGATCTGGCGTGATCGTTTCGACTCGCGGCAGAAACCCAATGGAAGATTTTACCCACCGAGCCAATGCGGCCACCGCGTGGCGTGTGCCATTGGTTGTTTTGATTGATGAAAACTCAGCCAGTGCCAGTGAGATTTTTGCGGCTGCGATTCGTGACCACAATCGCGGCGTCATTGTCGGCAACCAAAGCTACGGTAAGGGTAGCGTTCAAGGGATTTTCCCACTGAGCGTTTCTGGCGGCGGCGTTCGATTGACGACGGCCAAGTTTTATTCGCCAACCGGAAAACCGATCAGTCAAGTCGGCGTCAAAGCGGATGTGCTTGTGCATGAAACGGCTAAGACAGGTGCCGAATCGGATACTCCATCGGAAGACGCTGGTCTTCGTTTGGGAATCCTGACGGCTCGTCGGACTTTGGAGCAACGCAAAGAAGCAATTCGTGCCCAGGCGGTAAAGCGAAATCAACTTCCACAACGTCAGTTTGTTGAGCGTTAGTTTCAAAAGCCAGTGACGGAGGAGTTTGCAAGGCACCGTTTAGAAACGTTGCCAGCGAGACTTTTCTACAAAGCTAGTCATTGAGATTGGCGAAATAAAACAAAATTTTTAACGGCGTGCTCTTCTTGAGTGCGTCGTTTTTTTTTTGTGGCTTCTCAGCAAGTATTCATAAAAAAAGAGTAGGCAGGATTTGCTTCTGGCGTTTTGCCTAATGCCTGAGGGAGCTTTTTTTAGCTTTCTCGCTCTTTTCTCTTTCACGATGCCTCTAAGTCAGCGTCTCCATTTGTCTACCACACCACGAGAATGGTGCTTTGTTCGTTGCAATATGACTTCGAATTGAGATTGTCTCTCGGCACCCTGTCTGTAACGCAGAAATTTACTTACTGGGAGTAGCTTATGTTCTATCAAGAAACGAAACAGTGTCGAAGCAGGATAGGTTCGTGCAAGGTGCGGATTGGATTTACTCTAGTTGAGTTGTTGGTAGTAATCGCGATCATTGGCATTTTGGTAGGCATGCTCTTGCCGGCGGTCCAAATGGTGCGAGAGGCGGCGAGGCGAACGAATTGTCTTAACAATTTAAGGCAACTGACGCTGGCGTGTCACAACTACGAAGGAGCTCATTCAAGATTTCCATCCGGAGTCGGCGAAATAGCATTGACGACGGGTGTTGCTTCGACCGAAAGTGGCAGTTGGATTGTTCCGCTGTTACCGTACCTTGAGAAACAGAACGTGGCCGATGAGTTACGGCTTACGGTCACGGGGTCAACCAATACACAAATTGTAGACGCCTGCGTTTCTGTATCGCAAACCTTTACGTTCACGTCCAATGGCTCAGGTTTTCAATGCCCATCGTCAACGCAAGAGGACGGCGAGGCGAATGATAACATTAGGCTTGGTTCGACCAATCATTACGTTGGCAGTTGCGGGCCCAGCGTTGACACATCAACAAGTGCGTATGACGCCTTTAGTCCAGGAACGGTCGTGGCAGGGGCGTCGGGTTTCGGGGCGATTGGAACCACTGGCTTGTTTTCACCGGTACAATCCAGGAGTTTTGGTGCGGCGTATTACGCATCCAATCGGTCGATTAAATTCAGTGATATTCTTGATGGCACGTCCACTACATTTGCGATTGGGGAGAGTTCACGAACGGAAAATCGACAGGGCTTTCTCGCGCATCGTACTGGTTGGACGTTCGGGGCCGAGGCAGAGATTTTAAATTTCGATGGAAGGCCGCGCTATATTCCGATTGAGACTTTCGCAGTCAAGAGCTTTGGCTTGGATCCAATTAACACAAATCGAAACTATGTTGGCGATGTACAGGCCCGCAACTCTCATTGCTTTAACAGTAATCACCCTGGCGGAGCTTTGTTCTCAATGGCCGATGGTTCGGCAACGTTCTTTTCGCAGCAAACCGATACTGTGGTTCTTCGTGGGATGAGCAGTATCGCGGAGCGGGAAGTGATTGATAATTAAGCCGCCGCAAGCGTTGTGGTCAGGTCGCTTGAGCTGGCTACCTCGCGTGGAGGCCGACGATCGGCTGGAGTTGCCATCTGGCGAGTTTGAGAAAATTCGATAACATTGGGGGCGTTTCAATCACGCCCCAGTGTCACCGTTGGCTTTTTAAGACATGCAAGACTTTGCAGAGTTTCAATCGCTGTTGCAGCGAACCCCAGAAGAGAAGAATCGTGAGCTTCAACGCCACGGCCGGCTGAAGCATTTGATCTCTGGTCATCAACTCTCGATTGAACTGCTTGAAACACTTTGTCGTTCTGCCGATTTGATCCGTCGGATGAATCGTAACCCGGCCGGGAATCGTCGTTTGCGTGAATTGCTGGCTCACAAACGGGCGATGCTTTACTTCACCCAGCCGTCTACTCGCACGTTTTTGTCGTTCATGGCGGCGTGTCAGATTCTTGGGATCACTTGTAATGAAGTTCGTGATCCTAAAACCTCTTCGGAGGTAAAACGAGAATCGAGGATGGATTCGATTCGCATGTTCAGTAGTTACTTTGACGTGATTATCATGCGTTCGCAGATCAATGACTTTGCGGAGTGTTGTGCGTACTTGATGAACGATCTGGAGCAACAAGAGCGACGTTCGGTTCCAATCATTAACGCGGGAGCCGGAAGCGATGAGCATCCGACCCAAGCGCTTTTGGATATGTATACGATCATTCGAACGTTTGATTTTGATGAATCGTCTGATCGTCCATCGCGATTGGCGAAGCTGCGAGAGTCCTATCCCGATTTAGTCAAAGGGCCCGCTCACAAGACCTATGCGTTTTGCGGTGATATTGGACGTGGCCGAACGGTGAGGTCGCTTGCAACGGTGCTTTCGCAATATCCCGGTGTAAAGTTGTTTTTCGTTTCGCCCAAGCACGAGGTTTTGGAGCTGGATGAAAAACTCAGGAATCGCTTGAAACGCGCTGGCGTTCAAGTTGAGGAATTCAATAGTCTCGACGCCGAGCATAATGGGACAAGTCTTTTGTCACAGGTTGATTGTCTGTACATGACGCGAATCCAGCGAGAACACAACTCGAGTCAAACCGAAAAAGAAATTAGCGAGATTGATCTTGAGCCATTCCGGTTGTCTACTGACCGAGCCGCTAAATTGAAAAGCTTCGCACCGATCATGCATCCGTTTCCACGTGATAGTGTCGTCGGGGAGATTCCAACGGCAATTGATTCCGATCCACGCGCGATGTATTTCCGGCAAGCCCGAAACGGGATGTGGGTTCGTGCCGCTTTGCTTGTCCATTTGTTTGATGCAGCCGACGCGCTGTACGCAGCTTATACCGACGTCATGCGACAGGCGATTTAAGATGAGCGATGCGAAAGCTCGTATTGAGACGTTCAATCCAGAGCACGAATATTCGCTTGGTAAGTCATCAAGTTTTGTTTCATCAAGATTTGTTTCGCAGCTTAGAGTGTTTGCGGTCCTTGGCTCGTTGGTCACCATCGCCAGTTGCTTGGGCGCAAGTCATTGGGTTGCCGATCTATTGGCCCAGCTTCGTTTTCAATGGTTGATTTGTTGGATTGTTGTTGTCATCGGTTTTGCGTTTACGCGTCGTTGGAGATGGATGTTGCTGGGCTGCGTTGGGATGGTGGTTTGCGGATACCAGTTTTTGCCTTATTACTTTCCACCTGATCTTGCTGCCAGCAATGTGGCCGGTAAAGTCGATTCTTTGGAGGATAAGAATACGTTTCGATTGATGAGCTTAAACGTGTTGACAAGTAATCGACGGGTTCAAGACGTCATCGACTTGATTGAAGCCGAGGATCCCGATTTTTTGGTCTTGTTGGAAGTCAATCAAGCTTGGGAAGAAGCGTTGGGTGTTTTGGATGATCGGTTTTCCCATTCTAAATTCCAATCGCGAGAAGACAATTTTGGCATCGCGTTTTTGTCAAAGCACCAATGGGCTGACCTGGAAGTGTTTCAAGTCAATCCTGATGGCGTGGAGTCAATGGACGTCAGATTTTCCGAGTTGGGTGATCTTCGTATCGTTGCTACGCACCCGTTGCCGCCGATTGGCGAACAAAACTTCAACCGCCGCAATGAACAGCTTTTCAACATTGCCGCGCGGTTAAATTCAGTTGATGGTCAAGCAACTCAAGCCAACATCGTAGTTGGAGATTTTAACCTAACGCCTTGGTCGCCTTTGTTCGAGAAAATCCAAACGATCGGCGGTCTGCGAGATACGGCTTTAGGGTTTTCATCGAAGCCAACTTGGCACGTTTTTCCGACATGGTTAGGTGGGTTGAAAATCGATCACGCGTTAGCTGGAGCAGCGATTACCGTGCAACAGCATCGGATCGGTCCAGATGTCGGGTCGGATCATCGGGCAGTGGTTTTGGATTTTTCAATCGAAGGATTTTAATGTTGTGGTGGATTCGGTTTCGGGAATCCGAGAGTTTTGCGAGTCTTGAACGGTGAACGAGCTTGGCCGTCTCGATGGGCAGCCTCCCGTCTTGAGCAGAGGGAAATCCGAGAATCACGTCTCGCAACTCCAAGTGATTATGCGGGTTGCGCGGAATGACCACTGGATCGATTGCACTGATCGTTCGAGGGAAATGGGTCAGAACCCTGTCCTGCCCGCAATTTGCAAGCAAAAATTGGGGAATATGCACAATGGCGATAGCAGGTTGTCGATGTTAAGAGAATAGATGTCGTACCGCGGACATTTGGCGATATTCCCGTAAAACATTGGCAAGCTAAAATCTCGGTAAGTATAATTAAATCACTGGGGTGAATTTGGGTGCGGGAGAAGGTCTTATTTCTCCGTTCGCTATCTTCGATCCCAAACGTAACTAACAATTTTGGTCCATTCCAAATCAGCCAACTTGGCTTCAAAGAGGTGTCTTGATGAACTTGATGGGAAAAATCTTCACGCTTTTGATTTTCTTCATGAGTATTTGTTTTTTGGTGATCTCAGTCATGGTGGGTGCGACGCATCGTAACTGGAAAGAGATTGCTGCTACAAAGCAAAACGAGGCGAGGCAAGCGACTACTCGTTTGCAGGCTGCAAAAAGTACAACGACCGAAAAAGAGAAACTGCTGCAAGGTGAACGTGTTAGTCGTGCGATCCAGTTGGCCAACCTTGAGTCACAATTGAAAATTGCTTTGGACAATGTTCGAGAGCAAGGTGAGAGGTATGATAAGGAACAAGAAATCAGCCAAGCCCGTTTGATCGAACTTGAGGCAGCAACAGCTCGATTGAAGCAGCAGGATGGCGAGTTGACTGCTTTGAAAGCCGACGTTACGAGATTGACCGATAGCATTCGCACTCAGTTTCGCAACGTACGCATTTTGACCAACGACAACTTTGAACTACGTAATCAATCCAAGCTTTTGGCGGAGCGAAAATCGAAGCTTGAAGAAGAAAATGCCAAGCAGGTAAAAGTGCTTCGTGCACATGGCCTGACAGAAACTTCTTTGATCGACCACATTGCACCAAAGGTCGATGGCAAAGTGGTACGCATTCTCAAAGACACATTTGCGGTTAGCCTTGGCAGTGACGATGGTATTAATCCGGGGCACGTCATGGACATCTATCGGGATGACCGATATATCGGCAAAGCTATCGTTGTTACCGCCAAAAACGATATTTCGGCATTGCGAATCGAGAAAGATTTCATGTTGGGTGAAGTTCGGGAGGGCGACAGTGTCACAACTAAGTTCTGATTTCGGTGACGATAGTTTCGGCGATGCAATAGAAGAAGTCGGTGAAGAAGCGGTGCAGCAAAACATGCCACTGCCGCCGCAATACCGAAAGCAGGGATTCAGCATCTATACCGTGATGCTGATGTTGTCAGTTTTGTTTTTGACTATTGCCACAATTATCTTCTTCGTTAACGCATCCAATTACAATTAAGTCAAAGGCGTCAATTCATAAGACGCTGTAAAGTTTGAGTTTAAGGCCTGTTCTATGTCCGATATCATTGATAGTGGTGAAGACTTCGTCGAAGAATCCGCCGATCCGGTGGAAACCGCTGGCGATGCGGTTGGTTTAACTTCAGATGAAGCGGCGGAACAGAAAAAATCTCTGTTTAGCTCGTTAACCGTTTTCGACTTAATGCTATTTTTGGCGTTGGTGTTTGTGACCTTGGCGACGCTCCGGCTGTTTTTTGAACTCCGAACGTTCGGCGATTTTCCAGCCAGTTTCCCTTGGCGTACTAACGAGTTTCTAAGCCAGTGATTTGTTGGCAACCGTGCTTGTTTCGTTAGTATGGTCACACCAATCCAAAATTTGACCACTATTTAAAAGGCCCCATCATGGGTCTTTTTTTATTGCGTTGGTGGTTCTCGTTTTCTTTAGAAGTCGACTGGGCCGCGCCAAACGCATCATATGGCCTCTTCACGACCTACCTAGTCTACGGACATGTTCCATTACCAATCCAATCACGACTTTGAATGGGTTTAATCGGGCTCTGCTGCAAGACAATTACTTTGATTGCCGCTAGAATGAAGCCTGATGAGAAGTGAGGAATCACGGCAACGTTAGATTGCCAAATTTGAGACGATCGAGGACGGTGACTTCGTTGGACAAAAAGAACTCAGACATTTTTGATGAACTACCTGAAAGCAAGGTGGCGGTTTCCGAACTGCAGCAGAATGCCAGTAAGCTTTTAGAAAACATCGCCCAAGTTGTCTTGGGGAAACGTGACGTGGCCAAACTTTGTCTGGTTGCGCTGCTGGCCGATGAACACGTGCTTTTAGAAGACGTTCCTGGAGTCGGTAAAACGTTGATGGGGAAGGCGCTTGCTCGCAGTGTTGATGGCGAATTCCGTCGCGTTCAATTTACGCCTGATTTGTTGCCAAGCGACATCGTCGGTAGTTCGATCTTTAACTCTCAGCGAGCTGAATTCGAATTCAATGAAGGGCCGATCTTCAGTAACTTTGTCCTGGCTGACGAGATCAATCGAGCGCCGCCTCGCACGCAGAGTGCTTTGTTGGAAGCGATGAGTGATGCGCAGGTAAGTGTCGATGGCACAACCCATCGATTGGGCAAGCCGTTTATGGTGATCGCGACGCAAAACCCGTTTGAGTCTGAGGGAACTTATGTGTTGCCCGAAAGTCAACTGGACCGTTTTCTGTTGCGGCTTTCGATGGGATACCCCGAGCGTGAATTCGAAGCTGACATTCTCAAGAACCATCGAAACGGTCAGCCAATTGATAAACTTACCGCTGTTTGCGATTGGCGTAGCGTTTTGCAGATGCAAAAAGTCGTTCGCGATGTGACCATTGAAGACTCTATCTCCCAGTACTTGCTGGACATCGTTCACGAAACACGAAAGTCAACAGAGTTAAGTGTTGGTGTTAGTACACGTGGTGTCCTCTCCTGGTACCGCGCCGTTCAAGCCCACGCGTTTTTGGATGGGCGAAATTACGCCATTCCTGACGATGCAAAGACACTTGCTGTGCCTGTTCTCAGTCACCGAGTTCAGATTCGTGGCGCCATCCAAGGAGCGCAACGAGATGATGTTGAAGCGATCGTCAACGAAATTACCAGCAAAATTGGTTTGCCGACCTAGGAATCAATGTGATCGAATCCGCGAACGAAACTGTTGAATAGAAGCGCTATGAAGAAAACCGGTGGCAAAAAAGGCCGGAGAAAACCGTTGGCTGAAAATAGGCTGACGCCCGAGGGTTGGGTTTTTCTCATCGTTCTGTGCTTCATCACCGTTGGCTCATTGCTGCGAAACGTCAACCTTCTGATTCTGATGGCCGGAATGATGTATGCGCCATTGATTCTGAATTGGAGGCTGGGGGTCTATCGGCTTAAAACCCTCAAGGCTGCTCGGCGGTGTCCCAAACGAATTCACGCCAATGAATTAGCCAGTGTTCAGTGGACATGCGAAAACACTGGCGAGTCGATGGCGGCTTGGAATGTTGTGGTTAACGATTCGATTACCCGTGTCCCGGACGAAGGCCAATCGATGGGGCACTTCGACACCGAATCCGCGAACGAAACGGAGACCTGGTTTTCCCGGATATTTGGTGAGGTCACGAAACGGATTTCGCGTAAACGTTCCAACAACGAGAATACCTCCTTTGTCAAACTTGGTTTTTTGCGAGTCAATCCGCAACAGGAAGAAGTTCGAAACTATCGAACGTTTTTTGGAAAACGTGGCAAATACATTATTGGGCCCGCGGAAGTTTCTACCACGTTTCCGTTTGGTCTAATCGTTAGTCGCCGATATTACCGAAAACGCGAAACGATTCTCGTGGCTCCGGAAACTGGCCAGCTTAAACCGACTTGGGAACGTCGTGTGCAATCGATTGCGACCGGTTCTGATGCGATCAAGCGGAGACGGGCACTCGAAGAAGATGAGTTTTATGCACTCCGGCCGTGGCGATCGGGAGACAGCAAAAAGAATATTCACTGGCGAACGAGCGCGAAATATGGCGAGCCGATTGTTAAGCAGCATGATCAGCCAAACAATCGAGACTTTGCTTTGATGCTGGATTTGTTTTGCGAAAACAACGATGAAATTCTGGCATCTCGCTGTGAACTGGCTTTGAAATTCGCCGCAACCGCCGTTTTACAAATTGGCAGTGCAGTTCAAGGCCAGATTGCAATTGGAGTCGGTGGACGGGAAACAGAAATTTGTCATAGCCGTTCGCAACAGGGGATTGTGAATGACGCCATGCGACGGTTGTCCGTTGCTCAATTTTCTAACGATCCTCAGGTCGCCGAGATTTTGATTCAAATATCAGGATTGGTCTCCAGAGGCACACCGATTTATGTCGTCAGCTCGCGTAGCTGCCCTGCATTTCTCGATCCCAATTTCGATGATGGCCTGGACGTAAATGCAGGCGATTCGGCGAGCGATCGCCAGACCATTCAACTGCGACGGCGACTTCGCCAGATTGCTCCATTGGTGCGGTGGATTGAAACGGAAACGGAACTGTTCAATCAATTGTTTTCGCTGGAGCCGGATGTCGTTCAAGCGGCAAGCCTACAAAAGTTTTCCTCGAAATGGGCGAGCCATGCTAGACGTTAAACGCCTAATTCAATTCACGTTATTCATTCTTGTGTTGATCAGCAGCCTGCTGTTGGGCATGAGTTTGGAAAGTAATCGTCTGATTATGATTGCGGTCGTCGGGGCGACGATTGGTTTTGTGGTGACGGATTTGCTGAAGCTTTTTCGGATCGAAGGCGTGTTGGCTAATGTCGCTTCGATTGTGATTCTGGTTTTGGCGATGAAAGATTTCTTTCCTGAGAATAGCGTTGGAAAACTGGTTTCAGTCGCCAATCTGTTGGTCTATCTTCAAACCATTTTGATGTTTCAAAAGAAAACGCCACGTCTAAACTGGCAGATTCTGGTTCTTAGTTTGCTTCAAGTCGTTGTTGGTGCGATTTTCAGTTTGAACTTCGAAGCTGGGTTATTGTTCTTACTCTACTTTTTCGTCGTTGGTTTGGCGATGGTGTTGCAATCCGTTTACTCCGACGCAGTCGATGTTGAGCAACAGAACACAGCCTCTGCCAACCGGATTGGAGGCGGAAATGTTGAAAGCGGCGCGCCCATCAACGTATCGCAGCTACAGTCGCTCAGCCAACCAGCCCTGCCCTTGGCGTTTTTTGACTCCCAAGTGACCACGAAATCTAACGTGCGAACGATGAGCATGTATTTGATGATGTGGCTAGGCATGGCAACGATTTTCACATCGGTGATGTTCTATTTGATTCCACGACATGCGCAACCTTGGTTTGGCCCCAACAACGTCGAGGTTTCCGCGACAGGCGTTTCCCAAGCTGTGGACTTGGATGAGCGAGGACTCATTTCGCAGTCAGCGAGGTTGATTTTTCGAGTCGAACTTTTTGAGCCCGGTTCGGACGAGTTGTATGACTTCTCCGGTTCAGAGCCCTACTTTCGCGGTTTGGCGCTTTCGAATTTGGTGATTGAAAATGAAAAAACGAATTGGCGTGCACCTCACGATCGCGTCCACGACAGTATTTACCAATCGTTGAGTTCCAGCACTACGTATGGCGCAAACGCGAGGGAACTAATTCAGAAAATAACACTTGAGGAGACGGCTGATCCGTTGATCTACGGCCTGATGCCGTTTGCCCGAAATGATCGTACGCCTCAAGAGATGCTGTTCTGCCACGAGATTTCAGCTTTGACGCGCTCGCGCGCTGGCGAAAAAATCGGGATGGCACCCTATCCTTATTCCGCAACAACGGTGCTTGATGCCAACGGTGGATTCAGTAAGTCATGGCCGTACATTTCCAATACGCCGAGCAATCGACGTGTTCCCATGTCCGAAGATCCGCCGCAAAAAGCGTGGCTGACGAATATGGATCCAGAGCGATATCCCACAATTGTTGGGCTCTCCGAGCAGCTGGCCAAAGACTGGGAAGGCTCACGAATGGGGCTGCTGAAAAAATTCGAAAGCTATTTTCTTGCGGCGGGACGTTTCAAGTACACATTGGATTTTCGCAATGTGATCCGAGATGAATCGCTTGATCCGGTTGAAGACTTTGTGCGAAATCATCGTAGCGGTCATTGTGAGCTTTTCGCTTCAGCACTCACATTAATGCTTCGCCACCAAGGCATTCCTTCACGATTGGTGGTCGGGTTTCACGGCGCGGAATTCAATGATCTTTCGCAGATCTATATGGTTCGCGAAAAACACGCACATGCTTGGGTTGAAGCCTACTTACGCCCGGAAGACTGTACGCCAGACATGATTGAACGGGGGCTCGCCGGGCCAGAGGGTGCTTGGGTCATTGTCGATGCGACTCCCTATTCGGCTGATGTAGAAGCAACCGTTGGCGAAGACGCAATTGATTTAGCCCGAACCGTTTGGGATGACTATGTCATTGGAATGGACAACGAACCTATTTCAGGACCTTCTCAAAGTCCGTTTTTCAAATTGCTTCAAGGATTGAAGATGGAGACGTGGGAATCCAAAATCCGAAATGCAACTAGTTTTACCCAGGAAGCCTCATTCAAATATATTGTGGGTGGGGTGTTGGGATTCTTGTTCATGCTGTTCTACATTCGTAAGCGTCTACATTCACGTGGTGATGAAGGCTCAAAGAATCTGGCAAAAGTCAGCCGTATCAGACGACTGTTTGCCAGCGCAATTTCATTGATTTCACCTGGGCTTGGGCAGTGGGTGATTGCGGGAGCCAATGTAAACAGACCCACTGCGTTCTATAAACGGATGTCGGATTTGCTTGCCAAGCGGGATTTGAAACGCAGCCCAAGTCAAACGCATCGCGAGTTTGCAGATCAAGTCTCAACGCATTTTGCCAAACATCCGGCTGCGAAATTGATCCAATCGACGGTAAAAGAAATTACTGAGTTGTTCAATGAAGTTCGTTTTGGCGAAGTCGAATTAGAAAGCGAATTGAGCCAGCAAATAGATCTAAGTCTCGCTGAACTTGGTGAAGCACTGAAGACAGAGTCGCTGGTGGCCGGAAACGATCAATCGGCAATTTCATAAAGCCCAACCTTTGTCTGGCCGATTTTGTTTGAACGCTGTAACGAACCGTAAGAATATTTACGTTACAACGCTATGCAGCTCACAAAATTCGGCACTTTATTCGGATTCCCATGGGCTCGCCCGTTGCTGAGTACTACACTTACACGTCCGCAAAAAAATACCAAAAGGGGAAACGATGAAACCGATTCTTGGCTTCGCAATTGCGATCATTTTTTTGGCGTCCTGCGCGGCGCAATACCAGCCCGGCGAACAATATGGATCGCTAGGCGACGGCGATACACCCCTCCGACCTAGAATTCAGAACCAGACCGAAGAACTAGGTCAGGTTAACTGGGGACGCGATCTGGACGACGCCAAAGCAATGTCGGCCGAAAGTGGCAAACCTATCTTGGTGCTCTTTCAAGAAGTCCCTGGCTGATCGACTTGCAAAAATTTTGGCAACGGTCCGTTGTCACAGCCTTTGCTCGTCGAAGCCATTGAAGACCATTTCATTCCCGTCGTTGTTTACAACAACAAGCCAGAAGACTCGGTCACTTTGAAAGCGTTCAACGAGCCTTCATGGAACAATCCAGTGGTAAGATTCCTCGACAAGGATGGAAAGGACATCATTACTCGTAAGTCGGGAGTCTACAGTGTCTCTGGTTTGGCCAACCGCATGATTGCCAGTCTCAAAGCCGCCAATCGCGATGTTCCTGCGTTCCTGAAAACCGTCTCTCGCAGCTGGGCAAGCAATCTGCATCGCGCAACGTTTGCGATGTCCTGATACTGGACCGGAGAAGCCCAGTTGGGCTCACTAGATGGAGTTTATTCGACACGATCAGCATGGGCAGGTCATCATGAAGTAGTGCACGTTACCTACGATCCCAAAATCATTGACTACAGTAAGTTGTTGGCCGGCGCACAGCGAATGCGTTGTACATCCGCCGTTTACACTTACGATGACGATCAACTGAAAATTGCCAAGCAAGCAGGAACGTCGAATATCATTCCTTGGAAACCGTCACAGCAAACACGGAGTGTCAGGAAATCGGAACAGAAATACCATCTTCGAAATACAACGTTGGCGTATCTGCCATTGAACGAATTGCAGGCGGTCAAGCTTAACGTGTTGTCTTCTCGCCGTGGTGGGCAACTTTCTGAAGTGCGCAAGATACTGAGTCCGAGGCAAATCGCGATGATGGGACAAATCTCTAAAGCGATTTCCCAAGACGCAAGTTTGTTGTCAGGCATCAGTTTTCCCGAAGACCAAAGCAAACTATCGGCCTACAACGATATGCTGCTGGAGCGACTTGAAAAAGTCACAAAATAGAACGCGGCCTGGCCAAACATGCGAAGTGCACGGTTAGGCGGGAAGCGTTTGTTCGTTAAGCCTGAATCAAACGTTTACCGATTACGCTCAGGATTTCAGCTGCCACTTTTTGCTTTGAACCGGATACGGATTTGAGAACATCGCCTGATGGTTCGATGATTTCGATGCTGTTCTCGGTTGAGTTAATCGCAGCTACGCCATTGAGAACGACCAAGTCACAGCTTTTACGTTGGAGTTTTGCCAACGCTCGAAAACGTGCATCTTCAGTTTCAAGCGCGAATCCAACTGTCCATTGGTTCGCTTTCTTGTTTGCACCAAGTGTTGCGACAACGTCCGGTGTTTCGACAAGCTTCAGTTGTAGGACTTCGCCCGTTTTTCGAATCTTGTGATCAGCGACTTCGATCGGGCGGTAGTCGCAAGGCGCGGCCGCGCCGATCAGCCCATCACATGTGGCGAAAGTTTCGATGGCGGCTTCCAGCATGTCTTCGGTGGAAACGACGTCGATCAGTGTGGCTTGTTTGGGATATTCAACCAGGACAGGACCGCTGATGATTGTGACCTCGTGGCCCAAATCAAGTGCAGCCTGCGCGAGGCAACTTCCCATTTGACCGCTCGACGCGTTGCTGATGTAGCGAACGGGGTCGACATATTGGCGTGTTGGGCCAGAGGTAATAAGGATTTTTGCCATGGGTTTTTCTTGCAGTAGGCAGCGGGCAGCTTTTATTTCGTGGTTTTAAGTTCTTTTTGAATTGCCTCTGCGATTTCTTCGGGAGAAGCCATTCGTCCCATGCCTTTTGTTCGGCAACTCAGCCATCCCTCTTTGGGGTCGACGAATTTTACACCGTCGGATTTAAGTTGCTCAACATTGCGTTGGACGGCGGCTTTTTCCCACATCTCACAATTCATGGCTGGGGCAACGATGATCGGACCGGTGAAGCAAAGGTAAAGTGTGCTGATCAAATCATCCGACATTCCAGACGCTGCTTTGGCGAGGAAGTTTGCTGTTGCTGGTGCGACGCAAAGCACGTCTGCCGAGCGGGCCAATTCAATATGGCTGCCAAGTGGAAACTGAGGATCAAAAGTTTCTGTCACAACGCTTCGGCTAGTGAGTGCGGCAAACGTAGCGGCGCCGATAAATTTTTGAGCGCTGGGAGTCAGAACGGCGCGAACTGCAAAACCGTTTTGAACCAATTGGCTGGTGAGCGCGGCTGCTTTGAATGCGGCGATCCCACCTGTGACTGCGATGATGACTTCTTTTTCAGGCATGATTTTCAATCGCTTGGTTAGTTTGGATCGTTCCTAATTTGGGCGTTGCAGGTTGGATCGCTGCTGGCTGGGTCTGCATCAAATCAAACGTTCGAACAAATTGGCTCGGTTTGTGTAAAAGAGTGATTGTAAAATGAATTGGTTAAACGATCTCTTTCTCAAGAATCACTGGGCGCAAAAGTTGACGACGGGCATGCTCACCCGTCGTCAACTCAATTTGACGTTATCCAGAAACTAATTTTGGATTGCCAGGAATCTGGACCGTGCGAACGATATTATAGGTCGTCGAGGTTCAACTCTGGTGTGTCACCAAAATCTGGTGACTCGGCAATTCCAACGTTTGCGGCAGTGTCGAGGAAGATTTTGTCTTGAAGGATTTCTTCAAGAACGATCGCCATTTTGTCTTCCTGTTTCGTGTCGACCAATGGACGAGCGCCTTGGTTCAATTGAACCATTCGCTTTTGAATCAAAGTTGACAATTTGAAACGACCGCCAACTTTGCGGACGATTTCTTCTTCTTTTAGCGCGTCATACATTCAGTTTCTTCTCCAAGCAATTTCTGGCAAATATCGTTAACGGTCTGGTCGACCGATTGATTGATGATGATGTGGCGATACATCGGCGATGCATCAAGCTCATGTTTGGCAACGTCCAGCCTTCGTTTCAGGACCTCTTCAGACTCGGTTCCTCGTCCACGCAATCGGCGCTCAAGTTCTTCCAGGCTACCCGGGTGAATAAAGATTGTGATTGCCTCTGGGTAATGTTTCAAGACTTTACCGGCGCCCTCAACGTCAACTTCTAAGACTATCCAATTGCCCTCGGCCAGACCAGTGGTTACGGGGCCGTGCAAGGTCCCATACCAGTGTCCGTAGCCAAACACCTCGCAACATTCGAGGAATTCGCCTTTTTTGCGATGCTCCTCAAACTTCTCCTTGGTTAGGTAGTAGTAGCTGACACCTTCGGTTTCACCAGGGCGTTGCGGTCGGGTTGTTGCGGAAACGCTTTCGACAAGCGGCAAAGGACACTCGTTAAATAGCTTTTGCAAGACCGTTGTTTTCCCAACGCCAGACGGGCCGGAAATGATAACCAGCTTTCCAGGTTTATTGATTGGTTCATTCATGGTTGGATGATGGGCGGAGGTGGTGTTGGTTGGGGCGGCAACAAGGCTGATTTGAGGCCAAGTCGAGGTGGCTATTCTACTCTACGTTTTG
>CAYZGP010000048.1:17313-18434 GCA_964478065.1 uncultured Pirellulaceae bacterium | reverse complement strand
GGCAACAAGGCTGATTTGAGGCCAAGTCGAGGTGGCTATTCTACTCTACGTTTTGAACCATTTCGCGAATTCGTTCGATTGCTGTCTTGATTTCCACGACATGGTTTGCAATGTCAAAGTTGTTGGCTTTTGAGCCAATGGTGTTTGTTTCCCGGAGCATTTCCTGAACAAGGAAGTCGAGCTTTTTCCCGTTACTTTCATCGTCCTTGAGGACTTTGGAGAATTGTTCGATATGGCTACCCAGCCGGACAGTCTCTTCGGAGATGTCGCATTTCTCCGCGAAAACCCCGACCTCTTTGATGACGTCGGAAGCGTCCACGGTGACATCATGTGATTTCAAAAGTTGATTGATTCGGTCGGTCATCTTGCGAGCGTATTTTTCGATGACCTGAGGTGCACCGGATTTGATTTGCTCTAGCTGCTCGCTCATTGTGCTGAGGTTGGACAGCATGTCTTTTTCCATCATCGCCCCTTCGACTGAACGCATTTGGTTCAGGCTGGCGAGGGCTTCGAGAGTGGCTTTTTCGACGGCTGGCCAAGCAATTTCGTTCATGCCTTCGTGGACATTTTCGGTCACCAGGCCCGGCAGGCTCAATAAGGATTCAATGTTGACGCTGCCTTCGGCGATCTCAGAAAGTTGCAGCCAATACGCACGCAAGGCTGGCTCGTTGAGTTTGTATTGTTCAGAAGAACCGAGCATCTGAGTCTTGATGCGCAGATTGACACTGCCTCGGTTGATGTGTTGCTTGACGAGGTTTTCCAATTTGGATTGATGGGCCGCATCGAGGTCGCAGTTGACGTTGGTTTTAAGGAACCGGTTGTTGACCGTTCTCAACTCGGCAACCACGTGGACCTGATCATCCTGGACGGTGGCCTGTCCGTGACCGGTCATGCTAAGTAACAAAAGTTAACTCCAGGGATCGTGAGATATTGTTATGGGCGAGTTTGAAAACTGAGAACAATTTAAAACAAATAAAGGCAGGTCGAAGCCTGCCGTGTTTGTTTGGCACGCGGCGAAAGCGTTCCAAGTTTGATTGGATTGAAAAAATGCAGAACTAACAACAGTGATGCAATTTAGTTTTCGTCGTCTGTTTTTCCATCGGTTTTAGGCGAATCCATTT